>JAQXEN010000055.1 GCA_029250825.1 Porticoccaceae bacterium | reverse complement strand
ATTGGCGAGCTAGATATTGTCTATGCTGGAGCTTATACCAAGCGTGAAACGGATCAGGTAGTGGATTACACCGATTACTTATTTGTCGGTCAGTATCTCCCTTACTACATCTGTGACACCACAGTGACCTATCCTGAGTATAACTATTACAACCCTGGATATGCCTCCAACATCCCTGCTGGCACTTGCTACGCACCAGATACTTATGTTGAAAGCTACAGTGAAACGACCGTCAGCACTCATGAACTGCGTTTTACCACAGATCAGAGTAAGTCAATACGAGCAACTGGTGGCGCTTTCTACAGCGATCTAGAGCTTCAGGAACGCGTAAACTTCCGCTACCCTGGTATGACTCAAGCTAACTTCTGGAACTTGTATGACGGCGCAGATTCACCGTTGAACTTGCCTTTTGATGATGGCTTCCTGTCCCAAACTGGTCCTTTTGAGCGCGATACCATTTTCAGGAATGACATTAAACGTACCGATGAACAGGTCGGCATTTTTGGTGAAGTCACCTTTGATCTCAATGATGAGTTCTCCTTTACTGCAGGTGCTCGTTGGTATGACGTCCGTGTTGATATGGAAGGCGGCGCCAACTCTTCGTTCGGTAACTTCTTCCAAGGTACAGACGTTAACGCATTCGGTACTAATATCACCGACCTGTATGATGGCGATGGCAAGCTGACCTTTATTGGTGACAGTAAGCTAGCGACTCGAATCACATTTGAAGACGGTGTTACCTTTGATGAAGTTAAAGCAGCTTTAACTGCTGCTGATAGCTTCAGTGTTGGACGTGGCTCTGTAGCCAATGCGCCCAACGCGATCAGTGATGTAGAAATCACTGGTATCCTCAATGCACTAAAAGCACCTGATGAAGCCAAGACTAGCGGTACTATTGTCAAGGCGACATTGAACTGGACTCCCAGTGAAGACGTGCTGTTCTACGGTACTTATTCCGAGGGTTTCCGTCCCGGACTGCTGAACCGTCCTGGTGGCGCATCAAACGCTGCTGGCTATACAGTTCCGTTTGAGCTGATGACCGATGAAGTAACCAACTATGAATTTGGTTGGAAAACTGACCTGATGGACGGCCAGTTACGCTTCAATGGTAGCGCCTTCTTTGTTGAAATCGAAAACCTACAGACTACAATCTTCGATCCGTCGATTGCTAACCTGTTCTTCTCTGATAACGCAGCAAATGCTGAGGTTACTGGTGTAGAAGCTGACTTTATCCTAGCGCTTGATTCGTTCCAGGGTTTGACAGTTAGTGGTGGTGTATCGATCCTCGACACTGAGATCACCAAGGTACTAACGCCGACAGATGACGTTGTTAAAGGCGATTCGCTGGCCTTTGCTCCTGAATTTCAAGCCAACTTACAGGCGCGTTACGAATGGACTTTGGCCTCTGGTTTTGTTGCTCACGTGATGCCGCATGTTGCCCACTCTGATGAGTCTTATAGTGATATTATTCGCATGAACCGCGATGAAATCCAAAGCTGGACTATGATGGGTATTACTGCTGGTATAACCGGTGACACTTGGGGTGCTGAGCTGTTTGTCGACAACCTAACCGATGAGCGTGCGGAACTATCGCGTAACTTCGTAAATGATAGAGAGCGTGTTTCATACGCAAGACCCCGTACTATGGGAATGCGTTTGACTTACAATTTCTAATTGAAAGTAGTCAAATGTTAAATCTATATGCCCCGTCTAGGGGCATATTTTTGCCTGAAGGAAACGTACTTTGAACCAACAAGACAAGATTCAGATTGAACAATTGATGCGTGATAAGCGGTTTGATGATGCCCTTGTAGCCTTAGCGTCTATCTTTGAAACCCAGACTAGCAGTGTTGATGCTTTTTATTACAGCGCAGTTTGTCTGAGATACCTCAACCGATTAGATGAGGCTTTGGAGCAGTTAAAGGCATTGCGAAAAATTGCCCCGAGTTATGGACGAGGTCTTCAGGAAGAGGGCCATATTCATCGTGCCAAGGGCAATTTAAAGCAGGCACTGCACCTGTACACCCGAGCTACCCATGCTAATCCCTCATTGCAGGGAAGTTGGCGCGGACAGATTGAGATATTGCTCAAGCAAAATCGAGAACCAGAGGCGCTTCGATTAAAGCCTCATTTGGAACGGGTTTTGAAAATGCCGCCGTCATTGATTGCGGCAATGGACCATATTGCCCAAGGCAAGCTGTCCAATGCAGAGGACCTGTGTCGGGAATTTTTAAAGCAGCGTCCACACCATGTAGAGGCCATGAGGCTTCTCGCAGATGTGGGTATGAAGTTAAATATACTCCATGATGCCGAGTTTTTACTCGAAAGTGCGCTTAAGCTGGAACCTGAAAATGACCTCTTGCGGGTTGACTATATTGAAGCCCTGCGCAAGCGACAAAAGATTGAAGCTGCTCATGCAGAGGTTCTAACGCTCTACAAAGACAACCCTAGCAATGTCCATTTTGAATCGCTATATGCGGTTTTATGTATGCAGATGGGCGACTATGACAGGGCTTTAGAGCTGTTTGATAGTGTTCTTGCCAAGATCCCTGGGGATCCGGTAACACTCACATCAAAAGGGCACGCCCTAAAGACTCGCGGCAATACTCCCGAGGCTATTGCGTCCTACAAAAAGGCCACTCAGAGCAGTGTCGCCTATGGTGAAGCTTGGCATTCTCTGGCGAACCTAAAAACGGTCAAGTTCAATGATGACGATATTGGCAAAATGCTCGCGCAGTTAAAGGGCGATGACTTAAAGTTTATGGATCGGGTCTATATCAACTTTTCTCTGGGCAAAGCCTTTGAAGATGCGGAAAAATTTGATCAGGCATTTAGTCATTACGCCGCAGGCAATAAAGCGAAAAAAGCTCAGAGTCGCTATTCTGCAGAGCAGATGACCGATGAATTTAATCAGCAAAAACAGGTCTTTAGCCCCGAGTTTATTGGCGCTGCCAAGGACTCTGGGCACAGTGCAGCTGATCCAATCTTTGTGGTCGGTTTACCTCGTGCGGGTTCGACCCTACTAGAGCAAATACTGTCCTCTCACAGTCAGGTGGACGGCACCCTTGAATTGCCCAATGTTCTCTCGTTGGTAAACGAGCTGCGTAGAGGCGGCAATATGACTGGGGATAATTTATACCCGGGCATTTTAGAAACCCTAGATAGCAACAAATATCGTGAGTTTGGCGAAGCGTATATTGCTGATACTCAGGTTCACCGTCAGAGTGCGCCATTCTTTATTGACAAGATGCCGAACAATTTTAGGCATATTGGCTTGATTAAACTGATGCTGCCCAACGCCAAGATTATCGACGCCCGCCGTCATCCTCTGGGCTGTTGCTTTAGTGGTTACAAACAGCTGTTTGCTGAAGGTCAGGCCTTTAGTTATGACCTTGCTGATGCTGGAACCTATTTCCGCGACTACGAGTCGCTGATGGACTTCTGGCAGACGGCCTTTCCCGAGCAAATATTGCATGTGCAGTACGAGGATGTGGTCAACGACTTTGAGACCCAGGTACGTCGAATTTTGAACTACTGTGGACTGCCCTTTGAAGAGGCCTGCTTAAGTTTTTATAAAACCGAGCGCGCGGTGCGAACACCCTCTTCTGAGCAGGTACGTCAGCCTATCTATCGTGGCGGTATTGATCAGTGGAAGAATTTTGAGCCTTACTTAGATCCGTTAAAAGAAGCCTTGGGTCCAGTGTTAGATCGATATCCCTCTTGAATAGAGAGTGAGTAAAACCTAAATAAAAAAACAACATCGATTAGTGGGGGTGCAGTGTGACTGAAATAGTAATGACTGAAAGAGAAATTCAGCAGTTGGTAGAGCAATGTTTGGTAGCCAATGGTTGTAACAGCGATAACGCTGAAGCGCTGGGGCGCACCATTGCCTCAGCCGAGCGCGACGGCAGTGCCTCCCACGGTTTATTCCGCATGCCTGGCTATATTGCCTCCCTGCGCAGTGGTAAGGTCAATGGCAATGCCAACCCAAGCGTTACTCGTATCTCCCCAGCAGTGGTCAAGGTTGACGGTGATCATGGCTACGCCCCACTGGCCCTAGAAAAGGGTCGTGAAGCCCTAATTGAAGCGGCTCGGGAGAATGGTATTGCGGCTATGGCACTGGTCAATGTGCATCACTTCGCCGCGCTCTGGGTTGAGGTTGAACCCATTGCCGAAGCTGGATTAGTGGCGATGGCCTTTACTACCTACAAGCCCGCTGTGGTGCCCGCTGGCGCCAAAGAGCCTCTCTTTGGCACTAACCCGATGTGCTTTGGTTGGCCCCGCGGTGACAAACCGCCGATGGTATTTGATCAGGCCTCTGCGTCTATGGCGCGGGGAGAGGTGATGATCGCCGCCCGAGATGGCCATCCTGTGCCAATGGGAACCGGTGTCGATGGGGATGGCAATCAGACCACAGACGCGCAAAAGATTATTGATGGCGGCGCGCTGCTGCCCTTTGGCGGCCATAAGGGCTCTACCATCGCCATGATGATTGAGCTGCTCGTCGCCGGTCTTACCGGTATGGACTTCAGTTACGAAGCTCAGAAGAATGACAATAACGATGGCGGTCCACCGAATGGCGGTGAATTTATGCTCGCCATAGATCCTAGTGCTTTTGGTGACGCCGAGGGATGGTTAAACCACTCCGAGGAATTCTTAGAGCGCTTGGCAGGGATGGAGGGCGCGCGTATTCCAGGCAATCGCCGCTATGCCAATCGCGCCAAAAGCGCTGCGGAAGGGGTTACTGTAAGTGCCAAGACTCATGCTAGCTGTGTTGAGTTTATCAATAGTGCCAGCTGATTAAAGAATCGTTAAACCGTACTTCGCCACCTGTTGAGGCGTCTCGCGGATAATCGTCTCAATCATTGCCTCAGCGGCTGGAGAAAGGGCCCAGTCGTTGCGGGTAATCAGATAGATTTCACTGGACTCAGTGGGTGTGAGTGGCCTCGATACTAGATCGTCTGATGATTTCGGTATCGCCAGAGAGGGCAGCACCGAAACACCCAGATTAGATCTGAGCATGGCTATCAATGTGGTGATATTGGGGAAATCAAACTTCGATTCCCCCAAGTCTTGGCGCGCTCTCAGGGCCTTGGTGACACCAGTGTCAAGAAAGGTCACCTTATTCAGTTGCTCCCAGCCAATCATGTCAGTGCTTTGAGCCAGGGGATGATCTCGGTGACAGATCAATTCAAGCTTGTCGGCAAACAACGGTGTGAATTCCAGTAGCTTATTGGGATTCCACATACTGCCTATGCCAAAGTCCACCTCATTGCGCTCCACACGCCCCTGCACACCCCGAGAGCTATCATCGTCCAGATGCAGGTTAATACCGGGAAATTCAGTGGCGAAGGTTTTGATAATATCGGGAAGCAGGTTGGTGGCTACCGAGGGCACTGCGGCCATGCTCACATGGCCACTGCGACCCTCTGCGGTGGCTCTCAGATCATAGATTGCACTGTCAAAATCCCGTACCAGACGTTCCGCAATAGGCAAAAAGTTTTCCCCCTCCACAGTAGTGCTGACATTCCGTGTGGTGCGTTGCAGAAGCTTTAAGCCAATAAACTCTTCGAGTTGTTTTACTGCTAAGGTAATAGCCGGTTGGGTGCGGGAGAGTTTTTCCGCCGCACGGTTAAAGCTGCCCTCATTGGCCACCGCAATAAAGCTGCGCAAGTGTCGGAGACTGACATTTAAGTGGTTGATAAGAAGACCTTTATGGTTTTCAAAAGAATTTTTAAGATCAATAACAATAAATTAATTTAGCTTATATATCTATATTAATTTTTAATTAGATTTATAGCTGAATAAGCATAAGATTACACAGCCGCAAGGCGCTAATCGATTAAAACAGGGGAGTCAGTATGAGTCACGAAGTGTTCCAGAACTATATTAATGGCCAGTGGGTTGGTAGCTCAGCAGTAATAGAAAATATTAACCCTTCAGACACCAGCGATGTAGTCGGGCATTACGCCAAAGCGTCCCCGGAAGACTGCCTTGCAGCTATATCGGCAGCCAATGCCGCCTTTGCTGGCTGGTCTCAGAGCGGCTTGGAGCAGCGCAAGCAGGTACTCGACTTTATTGGTGCAGAGCTGATTGCTCGCAGCGGTGAAATCGGTGAGATTCTCGCTCGGGAAGAGGGCAAAACTCGCGCCGAAGGCGTTGGCGAGGTCTATCGCTCAGGTCAATTCTTTCAATACTATGGCGCCGAATCTCTGCGTCTGATGGGGGAAAATACCCAGTCAGTGCGTCCCGGTGTGGATGTAGAAGTGCACCGCGAAGCTCTCGGTGTTATCGGCATAGTCACCCCTTGGAATTTCCCTATGGCAGTGGCGGCATGGAAAGTGGCGCCGGCTCTGGCCTATGGCAATGCTGTAGTCCTGAAGCCCGCTGAGCTGGTTCCTGCCAGCGCCTGGATCCTAGCGGATATTATTAGCCGCAGCGGTCTGCCCGCTGGTGTGTTTAATCTGGTTATGGGTTCTGGCCGCGATGTCGGTGAGACTCTCTGTACCTCCGCTGATATTCAAGCGGTAACCTTCACTGGTTCCGTGGGTGTTGGTCGTCATATTGCCCGCAATGCCATCGACAATATGGCTCGAGTACAGTTGGAGATGGGCAGCAAAAATGCGCTGGTGGTATTAGATGACGCGGATATGGATACCGCGGTTAGCTGTGCGGTTGCCGGTGGCTATTTCGGTACCGGTCAAAAATGCACTGCTTCCTCAAGAATTATCGTCCAAGCGGGTATCCATGATGCCTTTGTGGAAAAGCTCAGCGCAGCAGTGAGCCAGCTGGTTGTGGGTCATGCCTTGACCGAAGGCGCCCAGATTGGCCCGGTGGTCGATGCCCGTCAGCTTGAACAGAATCTCGAGTATATCCAGATTGCCAAAGATGAAGGTGCCGAGTTAGCAGTGGGTGGTGAGCGACTGCAGCTAGACACTGAAGGCTACTTTATGTCGCCGACACTGTTTGTAAATACTCATAACAAGATGCGTATCAATCGTGAAGAAGTGTTTGGCCCCATCGCCTGTGTGATCAAAGTTGCCAGTTATGAAGAGGCCCTTGAGGTGTCGAACGACTCCGAGTTTGGTCTTACCTCGGGGATTATCACTAACTCATTACAGCATGCCGGCCATTTTAAGCGTCACTCACAGTCAGGCTGTGTGATGGTCAATCTGCCCACCGCAGGTACCGACTATCACGTGCCCTTTGGCGGCCGCAAAAATTCAAGTTACGGCCCGCGGGAACAGGGTCAGTATGCTCGCGAGTTTTACACCATTATAAAAACCAACTACAGCAAGCCCTACTAAGAGGGAGCCAGCCATGCACAAAGATATGCTCCTGATTGACGGCCTGCAATACGTCAATTGGAATCGAGAACTATTTGAACAGGCTCAGCGGGCCGGAATGCATACTATTCATGTGACCATCGCCTATTGGGAAAATAGTCGCGAGACACTGGAAAATATTGGTCACTGGAATCGTCACTTTCTCGATCACGGGGATCTGATTATGCCCGTGCACAGCGCGGCAGATATCCTTGAAGCCAAGCGCCTTGGAAAAGTGGGTATTATCTTTGGTTTTCAAAACTGCTCGCCCATTGAAGATGATGTGAAGATGGTGCAGATATTGCACCAGCTGGGGGTGCGGATAATGCAGCTCAGCTATAATAATCAGAGTCTGTTGGCCACCGGCTGCTATGAAGAACAAGACGGCGGTATTACCCGCTTTGGCAAACAGGTTATCCAAGAGATGAACCGCGTGGGCATGGTTATTGATATGTCCCACAGTGCTGAAAAGTCGACCCTCGAGGCGATTGAAATCTCTGAACGACCAATTGCTATCACCCACGCAAACCCGGGTTTCTTTCACGGGGCACTGCGCAACAAATCCGACAGAGTGCTGCGGGCAATTGGCGAATCTGAGGGCATGTTGGGTTTTAGCATGTATCCGTTTCACCTAAAAAATGGCTCGGACTGCACCCTGCCCGAGTTTTGCCAGATGATTATGCAAACCGCGGAAATGATTGGTATCGACCGACTAGGTATTGGTTCAGATCTCTGCGAAAACTGGGATTACTCGGTGCTCGAATGGATGCGCAGTGGCCGTTGGACTATGGGCATCGACCATGGGGAGGGCACTGCTGCTAGTCCCGCATGGCCGCGTCAGCCAAGCTGGTTTGTTGGGTCAAAGGATATGCACACTGTTGCTCAGGGTCTTGAAGATGTGGGCTTTAGCGACACCGATATCGGCAAAATAATGGGTCAGAATTGGCTATCATTTTTTGATAAGTCTTTTGTCGGCAAGGCGCGAGCATGACTCAGCAGCATAGCGAAAAATCACCGGCCATCGACTGGCCGGTGTTTATTTTGAGCGGCGGCTTCTTGCTGTTGTTTGTCGCCATTGCGCTGCTGGATATTGATCTGTTGTCGGCGCTGGTGAACAGTGCTTTTGGCAGTGCCACCACATTGTTTGGCGCTTACTGGCAAGTCTTAATGCTATTAACCTTTTTGATTGCTCTGGCTGTGGCGATAAGCGATTCCGGTAAGGCGCGATTGGGCAATCTCAGTGCACCGGATATCAGCACCTTTAAGTGGGTGGCGATTATTATGTGTACGCTGCTGGCTGGCGGCGGTGTATTTTGGGCTGCGGCAGAGCCTATGGCGCACTTTATTTCTTCGCCGCCACTATTCGATGTGGAGTCTGCCAGTCCCGAGGCGGTATACCCGGCTCTGGCTCAGAGTTACATGCACTGGGGCTTTTTATCCTGGTCTATTCTCGGCAGTCTCACTGCAATTATTTTTATGTATTTGCACTACGATAAAGGTCTGCCCCTAAAACCCCGTATTTTGCTCTATCCGGTGTTTGGTGAGCGAGTTTTGCATGGCTGGATGGGTGCCTTTATCGATGCTGCCTCAGTTGTGGCTGTGGTTTCAGGCACGGTAGGGCCGATTGGCTTTTTAGGGCTGCAGGCCAGCTTTGGCCTCTCGGAACTGTTTGGTGTCAGCGACAGTTACAGTACACAGTTGATTATTATTCTGGGTCTGATCGCAATCTACACGGTCTCCGCAGTGTCAGGTGTGACTCGGGGTATTCAAATACTGAGCTCGTTTAATATTGGTTTATCGATTCTGTTGATGGGCTTTATTTTATTGGTAGGGCCAACGGCGTTTATTTTTGATAGCTTTATTCAGTCCGTGGGTGTGTTGATTACTGAGTTTATTCCCATGGCCAGTTACCGCGCAGATAGCGGTTGGGTGAATGGCTGGACGGTATTTTTCTGGGGCTGGTTTATTGGCTATGGCCCACTTATGGCAATGTTTATTGCGCGCATTTCTCGCGGCCGTACGATTCGCCAATTGATTATTACCCTGTCATTAATTGCACCGCTGGTAACTTATTTCTGGTTTACTATTGTCGGCGGCACTGGCATTGCTTTTGAGCTTGCTAACCCCGGAGTGATCTCTGCTCCCTATGCCGCCTCTGGTATGCCGGCAGCCCTGTTGGCCATAACCCAGCAGTTGCCCTGGGGCTTTTTAGTCTCAGTACTGTTTTTGGTGCTGACAACGATCTTTGTTGCCACCACTGGCGACTCCATGACCTACACCGTTTCTATGGTCATGACCGGTACCGATAATCCGCCCACAGCACTGCGTGTGTTCTGGGGCATTATGATGGGTGTGCTGGCCGCTATATTGATCTCAATTGGGTCTGGCGGCGTAACTGCGTTACAGTCATTTATCGTGGTGACTGCAGTCCCCGTATCACTGATTTTATTACCGTCGCTTTGGAATGCTCCAAGGTTGGCAAAAACGATGGCCTCCGAACAGGGCCTGATTTAATCACTTGATAGTTAGGTAGCGCTGTGCAGAAAGATCCGCAGTCATTAGGGCAACAAACCCATAGCAATCCACAGATTTTGCCGCTGCGTCCTGCCAGTCAGGTTATGCAGTTGGAACGTCTGGGTAGCTTACATCAATCACGTCTCAGCTTTATGCGTACCCTAATTCGGCGCATGGTGGCGGAGAACTGGCAGATAACCAGCTCGGTATTTGATCTCGATGAGCAGGGTTATGGCACCGTGGTCTATCAGATCGATGCTACCTTCGGCATCTTTAGCTATGTGCTTTTCTCCCATTATCTGGATCCAGATAATCGCAATGATCGGGTTATCGCCAATCAGTGGGATCTGACTATGGCCCTCTGTGAAGGCACAGTGGATGCTGAACAGCTTGAATTCTTGCGTGCCAATGTTCCGAAACAGGAAGCCGGGCGTGTGGACTCCAGAGTGCTGGTGCTATCCCGCGCCAATCGCAGCGCCCGTACCTTTGACTATGTGGTGGATGAACTGACCCTTGGCCGTCAACCTGATGTGGATGTTATTGCCGAAGTGGGTTACCTCTATCGCACCACTGCAGCCTATGGCAGTGGCAAGCTGGGTATGGCGGACTGGGAAAAGGTTCGCACCAAGCATCGCGACTTTGCCCGGCCCTTTGCCGCTGAGATGTTCACCTGTTATATGTTGCGTCACTTTAGTATGCAGCAGGCGGATTATTTGGCTGCCCAACGGGCGCCAGATACTGCGGTGCCACTGCATCAAGATATCAAACGCTATATTGGTATTGGCAATTCCACGGGTCTTGGAATGGCGCCGTTTTTAATTAACCATCCGCTGTTAATCAATCAGTGGATTGAAATGCGTGAAACGGCGTTGGCTACCGTAGTTGCCGCCAGTGAGACCGGTGTTGATAAGGCGACCCTCGAACGACTGGATAAAGCGACACTGCGGGTTATTCAACACCTCGGTGAAATTATCACCGCTGACGAGCGTCAGAGTAACTCCAATGTGGTGGTGCGAGGCGAATTACAGCTGCTTCATCGATGGCTACAAGAGCAGGGCGCTGCCCTGGCTAAGGCACATTTTGTCTGGGCGGATCTAGTCCAGTACGCCGAACAGCAATGGGGTATAGAGACTCAGGAAGTGATTAATACACTGCTGATCGAACTCTATCCAGAGCTGGTTGATGGCCTTGAGGAGCAGATGGGGGTAGAGGAGTCCCATCAGGTTACCCCAGAAATGTCTGTCGCCCAGTTATTGGAGATTACCGAAGATAAATACGACTGGGCTCTCGCCATCGACTTTGAGCGTTTTGAGTCAATGGGCGTGTTTTGGTATCGCTCCCAAGAGAAAATGGAACCGCGCCTCGGTCAAACCAATTTTGATATGGGCATGGAAAAAGAAATGCCGCTGGCCATCGGTCGCCGGGTACGGGAATGCTACAACCTGTTGCATGACTACCATCAGGCCCACCCGCGGCAAAATGTTGCGCACTTTATTCTGAACAACCCCCATTACAGTGGCATTGTCGCCCGTATTCAAACTATGGCCGAGAGTCAGTACGGTGAAATTCGCGGAAATCTGATTGATGCGGATGTGCTGCCCATTCATTTGCTGCGCTGCAAGCTGTCGTTTTTTGGCGTCAGCAAGTTTGACCCCCGTTCACGCCTCTGGGTACGCAATACTATGTTTCAGGGCGCTCCGCTGATCAGTGATTTTGGCAAACCCTTTGTCGATGACTGGCAGTTTCCAATCAAACCTGTGTTAACTGCGCGCTGAGCACCATGAAAGTATCTAAAAATGAATTGATGGCTTCCCTGAGGAAGGCGTTTGAGGGCTTGGGGTTCCAGCCCGGCGACTACAGTGATGCCGCGGATATGGTGATCTGGTTAGAGACCCATGGTTTTGATGGCTTCGATCGACTGCAGGCGGCTCTAAACTATTTGAATACCACGGCGCCGATTCATGCGGACCTGATTCAGGAAGATGCCCATGATTCAGTGCTCGATGGCAAAGGCACCTCAATTTTGCTCTGTGGAGCTGAAGCGGTTGATCTGATCAGATCTCAGGTGGTGCCGGGCTTTAGCGCCGGGCTGGAGCTGGTTAACTGTTATAACCGAAGCTTTATTTTACAGCGATTGGTTAAAGCGGCGCAGCGGAATTACGCCTTTATTGCCTATTGGCGGCAGCTAGATTACTGCGTCAAGGTGTCTATCGAAGCGGGGGCCGAGCTGCCGGAATATCAGACTTTCACTATCACTGAGACCCTTGATCCCCAATCTCTCAGGCTGTTTTGCGGGGCAGATTTGGCGCTGATTGAAGAACAGTATGCAGCCCAGCTGCAGTTTGGCACACTGCTCGAAACCTTTACCGGGGAAGAAATGATGGACAGCTACAGAGACTCGTTAGAGCAGGGCATAGAGATCGATGAAGCGCTTTGGCATACCCTCGATGACCTGGTCGCCAGAATCCTTGTTGAATCCACGGATAGCTCCCGGGCCGGCGCTGGCTAAACGGCTGTTTTTGTTCCCAGTCTAGTAACGCGCACTCTGGCCCTGATGAATCACCCAGCTGCGAAATGCCTGCACATGGCTTTGAATAGGTTTGTTGGAGGGGATCGCGATAAAGAATGCTTCCTCGGTGGAGACTCCTTCATCAAAGGGCTTAATCAACCGTCCAGACTCCAGTAGAGTTGCTGCCAGAGAGGTGCGGCCAAGAGCGATACCATGTCCCTGCACCGCCATTTCCATAGCCGTGATCAATGAGTCGAAGTGAATGCCCTGAGAGGCATCGATACTGTGATGGCCGAGTTTCTTTAGCCAGTAGCCCCAACCCTCTTCATAGCCGATAACATGCAGCAGCGTGTGCTCTGTCAGCTGTTCTGCGGTGGTTGGCGGCAGTGTCTCGCGACTGCTGTGGTCGCCGCTCAATAGCTTCGGACTACAGACCGGAATCAACTGATCCCAGGTCAGCCGATCACTGATTAAATCCGGCCACATGCCTTTGCCATAACGGATTTCGATATCCGCCTCTTTGTTGACTGAATCCAACCAGATATTGCTGGTAAAGCGCAGATCAATATCCGGATAGTTGCGCCGAAAATCCGCCAGACGCGGAGCCAGCCAAGTGTTGAAAAACACCAGATTAACGCGCACGGTAAGAGTGTGGCTGCGCTCTTTGCCAAACACCTCGTCAGTGACTACCGCGAGTTTTTCAATGGATTCGCGAACACCGGGAATATAGGCACGGGCGGCATCGGTCAGCTCTAAACCCCGAGGTAAACGGATAAACAATGCACAGCCAAGCTGTGACTCGAGACCTTTAATCTGCTGACTAATAGTTGCCTGAGTCATATTCAATTCGGCGGCAGCCAGAGTGAAATTAAGGTGGCGGGCAGCGGCTTCGAAGGAGCGCAACCAGTTGAGTGGGGGCAGTCTCTTTTTCATTATTATCTCTCGTGGTTAGCCATTGGTGCTGTCTGGGCCATCGATTAGCGAACCCAATTGCCTGGCCGCTGTATGCAGAATATCACTGTAACTAAGTAATTGATCAAGACTTTTACGCAGTATTGGCGCATGAATAAACAGGCAGGCGCAGAGTCTTCCCTCACTGTCCAAAATGGGTACCGCGCAGCCCACCATACCATCGACAAACTCCTCATTATCGGTACCGATCTTATGCTGCTTAATGGTTCCCAAATCGATCTCCAAGAGCTTGGCATCGACAATGGTATTGCGCGCATATTGACGCAGCGGCAGGTGACTAATAATCTTTTGACGCCGCTGCTTGGGCAGTGAGCTGAGATAGAGTTTGCCACTGGCTGTGCACCAGGCTGGAGTGTGGCTGCCCACCGGCAGATTGAGTTGCAATGGCCAGTCCGACTGCACGCGATCGTAATAGATCATTTCGCTGCCATTGGCGATGGCAATGCCACAGGTCTCACCAATCTGTTCCGTAAGCTGCTCTAAAATCGCACGGCGGGCTGCGCTAAAACGCTGGCTGTGCAAGACACCCCAGGCGACACCGTGCAAACGCAGGCCCGGAACAATCAGTCCACGCATGGTGGTCTGGACAAAACCATCGCCTTCCAATTGATTTAGCAGGCGGTGAATACTGGGCTTGGGAATCGCCAACATACAGGCGAGATCCGCTGGCGACAGAGGCCGCTCAGCTTTGGATACCGCCTCAATAATATCCATGACCCGGCTAATGCTAGAGCCTTTTTCTCTGCCGCTGGTTTCCACGGTTACAACTCCTTTAGCGGTCATTAGCTCATGGTTGGCATTGAGAACAACACCGCCTCGCGGACACCCGCCGATGGCCAACGCTGCGTGATGGTTTTGCGCTTGGTATAAAACCGCACTGCATCTGGGCCGTAGGCATGGAGGTCACCAAACAGTGAGCGCTTCCAGCCACCAAAGCTGTGATAGGCGACTGGCACCGGCAAGGGAATATTAATTCCTACCATGCCCACTTGAATATTATCTGAGAAGTAGCGCGCCGCTTCACCGTCACGAGTGAATATACAGGTGCCATTGCCGTATTCATGGGCATCGATAAGATCCATCGCTGCCTGCATGCTGTCGACACGAATAACCTGTAATACAGGGCCAAAAATCTCCGCTTTATAGCTTTCCATAGTAGCGGTGACGCCATCGATAAGTGTGCCACCGACGAAGAACCCCTGCTTATGATCGGCGATCTCAGGATTGCGCCCATCCACCACAATGGTCGCACCCTGCTGTTCAGCACTGTCGATATAGCCAACCACTTTGTCCTTGTGCTGCTGGGTAATCACCGGGCCAAAGTCATTGTTGCTGTCATTAAATGGTCCAACTTTTAGGGCTTCCATCGCGGCAGTCATTTTGCTCACCAGGGCGTCGCCGGCGGCATCACCAACGGCTACTGCAACGGAGAGCGCCATGCAGCGTTCGCCGGAGCTACCGAAGGCGGCACCCAGCAGTTGATTGACGGCATTTTCCATATCCGCATCGGGCATCACTATGGCGTGGTTTTTTGCGCCGCCGAGGGCTTGGCAGCGTTTGCCATTGGCACTGGCGGTGCTGTAGATATACTCGGCAATTGGCGTTGAGCCGACAAAGCTTACCGCCTTGATATGCTCATCGTGCAACAAGGTATCCACTGCTTCCTTGTCGCCATTGACCACATTCATGACGCCATCGGGGAGGCCTGCTTCTTTTAGCAGTGAAGCGATATACAGGGTTGAGCTGGGATCCCGCTCTGAGGGCTTGAGGATAAAACAGTTGCCGCAGACGATGGCCATAGGATACATCCACAGGGGCACCATAGCGGGAAAATTAAACGGTGTAATACCGGCCACTACACCCAGAGGTTGAAACTCACTCCAGGAATCGATGCCCGGGGCGACATTTTTACTGTGCTCGCCTTTTAACAGTTCTGGCGCTCCGCAGGCGAACTCGACATTTTCGATACCGCGCTGCAGTTCACCGGCGGCATCATGAGAAATCTTGCCATGCTCCTCACCGATCATCTGGCAAATTTTAGCCGCGTTTTGCTCGAGCAGGTCTTTAAACTTAAACATTACCCGGGCGCGTTTGATGGCTGGCGTATCACGCCATGCTGGATAAGCAGCCTGAGCGGCGGCAATAGCCTCTTCAACGGTCGCTTTTGATGCCAGTGAAACCTGCTTGCTGACAGCGCCAGTGGATGGGTTGTAGACATCCTGAGTGCGTACTTCATCAGTGATGATCTGACCGTTAATAAAATGTCCGACTGTGGCCATGATTTGTTTCCTTTAAGAAAGTGTTAAAAATATTTTATTTAATTAAGGCTCTGTTAATTGAGACTCTTGTAATTAAAAAGACCTGTTATAAAAAGACCTGTTATAAAAAGACTTACCAAAGTTTTTTATAGATCTGAATAATGTCCTCTGCACTGGGCACCCGGGGATTATTGCCGGGAGAGCCAGAGCCAATCGCCTGCTCCGCCATAGTCTCGAGATTGTCAAAAAAGTGCTCTCTGGAAATGCCAAACTGTTCCGGAGTCGGCACCTGTAATTCTTCATTGATGGCATACAGTTCCGTCATCAATTTTGCATTGGCCTGTGCATCGCTGTCGCTGACTTCGGCAACACCCATTGCCCTGGCGCAGTCGGCATAGCGCTGCGGGGCTGCTGGAATAGAGTATTCAGTGACCGCCGGCAGCAGCATGGCATTGGAGAGTCCGTGAGGCACATGGTAGAAAGCGCCAATCGGGCGGCTCATGCCGTGAACCAATGCTACCGAGGCATTGGAGAAAGCGACTCCCGCCAGAGTGGAACCGAGCATCATTGCCTCTCGTGCATCCCGATCACTGCCATTGTGAAAAGCCCGACGCAGATTTGGCGCCAGTAGTTTCATTGCTGCAATCGCCTGGGTGTCGCTATAGAGGCTAGCCTTTTTGCTCACATAGGCTTCCATCGCGTGGGTCAGGGCATCGATACCTGTATCGGCAGTGGTGCGGGCCGGCAGGCTAAGCGTTAATTCGTAGTCCACCAGTGCCGCCGTAGGCATAAAGCCAATACCCACGCAGAGCATTTTCTCATCGTTGGTTTCATCGGTAATAATTGTCACCCGGGTGGCTTCAGAGCCAGTACCAGCAGTGGTGGGGATGGCGATAATCGGCAGGCCGGGTTCGCTTACCACACGGGGAAACTTATAGTCCCGCATCACGCCACCATATTTTCCTAGAATACTGATGGCCTTGGCACTGTCGATAGGGCTGCCACCGCCAATTGCGATAATCGAGTCGTAGCTGCCATTGCGCACCATTTCGACCCCAGCCTGAATTGAGCTCACCGTGGGTTCGGGCACCGTGTCATCGAATACATCGGAATCAATACCCAGAGCTGAAAGGCGCTCTTGAATAGCCGCCACATAACCCAGTTGCACCATCATTTTGTCGGTGACAATCAAGGGACGCTGACATTCTAGGGCTTTGACGATGGTGCCAGCCTGCTGACTGGCGCCAGCACCCACTTGCAGGATGCGTGGCAGGATAATTTGCACGGACATTTTGTTGCTCCCCCAGTTATTAATTATATTTATGCCGGCGATATTACACCCATTTTTAGAGTTTAAATAGCATAACGATACGTTTTGTATTGTTTTTAGGTGAAAATGTTAGTGAGTATTTAAAAACCCCACCCAAAGCCCCCAAAATCATTGTGTCAGTGGGTCTAAAACAGGTCTAAATTTAACCCTGTAAAGCGCCCTAGGTATCTCGGCTAATAGCGCTCTAGGCCAGTGTTTATAGGGTTTTCGAATTTCAGTGAGGATGCTTTTCGAGGCATAAAAAAAACCATGCCTGAGGCCAATTTTTAATTGATGGTGCGGTGAATAATTCACTCTTAATATGCCGCCCATAAGCAGCCAGATCAGTTTTTAAATGAGTCTGACTAAGCACATAAGTAGAGTGATATAGAAGGTTAGGGGTCATGGAAAAACAAGCTCAGTTGCCACTTGTTGGCGTTCGGGTTATCGATTTCGGTCAGCAAATAGCGGCACCTGCAGTGGCTATGGTCTTGGCGGATCTGGGCGCCACGGTGATCCATATAGATCCACCCCAGGGTCCCCAGTGGGATCACGCTGCCAATGCTATTTTAAACCGCAACAAGAGCTGCCTGCGCCTGGATTTAAAAAGCCAACAGGGTCTCTCTCAGGCTCTGAGCCTAATCGGTCAGGCTGATATTGTGATTGAATCCTTCCGCCCCGGTGTGCTGGAAAAGCTCGGTGTCGACTTTCAACAGCTGCGCGAGCAGCGTCCCGAATTGATCACTCTGTCGATGCCTGGTTTTGCCAGCAATGACCAACTGCGCCGCGATTGGAAAGCCACTGAAGCAGTGGTGGCTGCCACCGCCGGCGCCTTCACCGATATGGGCTTTAACCGTGTTTTGATGGGCCTCAATCCCTGCTTTTCGCCACTGCCACTGGGTTCCTCTTACGCCACCTGTCTCGGTGCTAGCGCATTGGCTCTGGCGCTCTTTGGTCGGGAAAAAACCGGTAGCGGCGACAGTATTGAAGTACCTGTGGTTGCGGCGATGATGGAAGGGCTGTCCTACAACTCCTATGTTGTCGATGGACTGCCCGAGCGCTACAAGACCATGCGTGAGCTTGAGATCGAGCGCCGCAATCAGGCCAATATTCCCTTTGACCTGAGCTATGACGCGCTACAGGAATATCTGGATCCCTTTTACCGCAGCTATGATTGTGCCGATGGCCGCAAGTTTTACTGTGTCTGTCCATCTCACCGGACCCACGCGCGACGCTGTTTAGAAGTGCTGGGTCTCTATGAGGAATTGGTTGCCGAAGGGCTTCCGGATACCACAGACCTGCATGCGCCGGTTAGCCAGTGGGACGGAGAAACCTCTATTGGTGTCTATCCGTTGCCGAAAAAATGGGCGGATATTATTGCTGAAAAAATGAAGCTGGTGTTTCTCACCAAGAGCTCTGACGAATGGGGCGTTATTTTTGGTCAGGGTAAAATACCCGGTGCCCCTCATCGCACCACCAACGAGTGGGTTAACAGCGATCACTGCAATAGCGCAGGTCTGATTGTTGAGGTCAATGATGCGGAATATGGTTTGATGAAGCAGCCGGGTCCCATAACCTGGCTGGAGGATTCTGCGCATCTGATGCTAGCGCCAAAACCCCGCACAATGGTGAGTTTTGATGTGGCTCTGGAGCTGTTAAAAGCGGTGGCTGCGGCTGAGACCGTCACCCGCCCTAAGATCTCTAAGGGCGATGGGCAAACCAATTGGATGGACAAGACGGGTTGGCTCGATGGCGTGCGTATTCTCGATCTGACCAATGTTATTGCCGGACCACATTCCTCCGCTTTTCTGGCGCGCTTTGGCGCCGATATTATTAAGCTGCAGTCGGTGGTGCCCACTTATGACCCACTGATCGGTACGCTGTTTGCGTTTCAGTCGGACATGGGTAAGCGCAGCGGTCTGATTGATATCAATCAGACTCAGGGGCGTGAGGCCTTTGAACGCTTGGTGCGCAGTGTCGATATGGTGGTGATCAATGCCCCCGAGCGACAGATGGTCAGCCTCGGGTTGGATCATGATAGTTTGCAGAAAATTAATCCCGGTGTGCTGTTTTGTCGCCTCGATTGTTTTGGCGGCCCCAGCACTGGCTCCAAAACCAACTACATCGGTTATGACGATATTATTCAGGCCAATAGCGGCATCATGTCGCGCTTTGGTGGGCTCGAGACACCAGAAGAGCACGCCCACTTGGGAACTCTGGATGTTAACTGCGGTTTTGCCGGCGGTGTCGGTATGGCGGTTGCCCTCTACCATCACTTAAAAACCGGCGTTGCCTGCCGGGCGCGCACATCCCTGTCTGCTGTAACCAATCTGGCGCAGCTGCCATTTTGTTTTGATTATGCCGGGCTGGAGCCGTTTAACGAGCCTTCTGGTCGCGCAGCTATGGGCAACCATGCTCTGTCTCATTTTTATAAAACCTGGGATGACTGGATTTTTATCGATGCCAGTGATGGAGATCTTGCCCGTCTGGAAACCGATGTACCCGGTCTTCAGGGCATCGCCATAGCCGGCGATATTCAAACCTTTTTGACCGTGGCCTTTCAACAGGCTTCTTCGGAGGAGTGGGTTAAGCGTTTTGTCGCCGCTGATATCGCTGCGGCACAGCCTCAGTCTATTGAGACCCTGCGTGCTATGTACAGTCGCGAGGCGGATGGGTTTGTCGGTATTGATCTGGGCAGCTTTGCTTTTTCAATTGATGCCAATCACCCCAGTGGACACTGTCTGACCCAGATCGACCACTATGCCATTCGACCAACAAACAGTTTGATTCGGTCGGTGTCTGCCACTGAGCGACATGGCCAGTCCACCCGTGAAATTCTTCTCTCGGTAGATTATTCCGCGGCAGAGGTTGAGCAGATGATTGAGAGTAAAGTGGCTTCTCTGGGCTGGACTGATGAGCACCTGCCGTCAGATTATGGCAGTCAATCTTTTGCCATTTCCACGGCCACTGTTTCACTGGCTCAGACTGCGGATCTGTCAGGGGATATGGATGAGGATCCTGGCTTGATAATCTAACAGGGGGCATAACCGACTGAATACGGATGACGGGCTTTTTATCAAAGACACTGTATACCCAGAGTTATTAGTCCCCTGCTTAGCTTTTATTAACAGCTAATTAGCGATACGCTGGCGCACCTAATAATGGTTTAGATTATGTGCCGCTACCTTTATGCCCCATTACTCTGCATGGCCGCGCTCTGCGCCTATGCCTCAGAGCCGCCGCCGATCCCACTGGCCGCTCAGGTGGCGGGCTACAAAGTGGTGCTCACCTGTGGCGCGACATTTAACGGGGGCAAGTCTGCTGCAATGATTGCTGCTGATGAACTCACAGGTATCCGTGTGGACTTTCGCGATACCTTTGCCCAGTTGCCGGACGCGCAAATTAATCTTCAAGAAAAATATGTCGCCGCTGAGTTTGCCGATCATTTGCCGCCGCGCTATGCGGTCTGGCGCAGGGGATTTGGCTGTGCACAGTTGCCAGTCGGCGCCAGCCTAGATAGCCGCAAACTGTTGCCCAGTGCACCCATCAAAGAGGTTAGCTCTAGGGTAGATGCGCTTTGGCCCTTTGGAGATAACTTAGGGCAGAATCACAAATCTAATCTAGCTCTCAGTAGTATCGTCGATAAGGCACTTAACAGTGCAACCTATGGCGATCTCAACAGTACCAGCGCGGTATTGGTAACAACGGCTGATAAATTACTCATAGAACAGTACAGGGCCGGTTACACGCCCTATACCTCACAGCGCACTTGGTCCGTGGGCAAGGCTATTACTGCCACCATAATGGGTATCGCAGTGGAACAGGGTCTGGTGGATATCAAAGCGCCTGCCAACATTCCCGAATGGTCAACACCTGGGGATAAACGTCAGCAAATAACGCTGGAGCATTTGCTGCAAATGTCCAGTGGATTGGATAGCACGATAAATGGCGCCAATACACCGGATATTTATTTTGGCGGTGGTTCGGTCACTGAGTATGCAACAGCCACCAAGCTCGAGGCGACGCCAGGCACGACCTTCAAATACGCCAATAATGACACCATGCTGGCGGTTCGCAGTCTTAGGGCATCGCTAAATAATGATCAGGCAATGCTGCGCTTTCCCAGTGAAAATCTATTCCACAAAATCGGTATGCACAACAGTGTTGCGGAAACTGACTGGCAGGGAAATTTTGTCTTATCCAGCCAGATTTGGACTACTTCGAGAGATCTTGGTCGCCTGGGTATTTTATATCTCAACGATGGGCTGTGGGGCGCTGAGCGGATCTTGCCCAGCGGCTGGCGCGACTATGTCAGCGCTCCGGGACCTGCCCAACCACCTCTGGAAATTGAGGGCGCCAAAATTCCCGGTTATGGCGCGCAGTTTTGGCTCTACCCAAGTCGCTTTGAGGGCATGCCTGATGATGCGTTTAACGCGGAGGGTCAGCGGGGCCAAAGTATGATGATTATCCCCTCACGAAATCTGGTGATTGTGCGCAGGGGCTATGATCACAAAGACGGCCAGCGCTTTGATATCGCGAGGTTCTCTGCCGATATTCTGGCGGCACTAGAGGATTAAATCGATCTCTTGATGCGAGGTTTAAATAGCCGGCATCTTGTCGATGGCATAGGCCTGTTGTTTGAGCCAGGGGGCAATTTTTTCCAGCTGGGGAACAATCTCATCGCTGTAAAGGTTGCGGCAGATCTCGGCGCTCATCTGCGGCAACTTGCCCAGCTCATCGGGTCGACAGAGCAGTGATAGATAGCGAGCGTGATTGCCATTGGCTAATGGCATAATTTCTACATCTTCAAGCAGCTGTGGATAGCGCACCATACAGAGCCCGGTAACAATGGCCCAACCGTGGCCCGACTGCACAAAGCGCAGCAATGTCTGGGTGCTGTCCAGCTCGTAGTTGGTCATCAACTTTATATTTATGCGCCGGGCAATCAGGTCGGTCAAAGTGCCGAGCCGCGACTGACGGTTGTACTGAATAAATGGCAGGTTATCTGCCAACCACTGAATATTCAGTTCAGAGGGCAGGCTACATTTCTTTGATACCAATACCACAAAGGGATCGCGCAGCAAGGGGTAGCGCTGCAGGTGCGGGTGTTCGTCCAGAGGATCACCGGTAATCAATATATCCAAATCCCGGTTGAGCAGGGCCTGAGTCAGGGGTGAAACCAAACCGGTGCGCAGCGCCAGTCGTGAGGTATAGGGTTTGAGTTGCTGCATCAATTGCAGGCCGGCGACATCGCAAAAGGAGTCAACCATTCCCACATTGAGGGGCACCAAACCGCCCTTGGAGGCCATGCTCACATCGGAGAACATACGCTGAGTTTTTTCGATAACTTGCATGGCATAGTCTTTTAGGACTTGGCCGCTGGGGGTTAGTTTAATCGGTCGCGAGCGGGTGATTACGAGCTGAGTATCGGTTTGTATTTCCAGCTGCTTGATTGCCTGTGAAACCGCCGACTGAGTAATGCCGAGCTTTTCGCCAGCCTGAGTCAGTGTCTCTGAGTTGGATACCGCGGCGAAGATTTTTAATGCGCCGATTTCGATATTTTTATTTTTTTTCATAGGGTCAGTATCTTATGGCGCTACTTGGTTTGCAATCGGTGGTAGCTAAGTTTGCTGTTTTTTTCTCAAAGCACTTTTGCTGATTTGCTGAACTAGTATTAATTCAATTTTACTCTGAGTAACTGTGCATTGGATTCCACTATTGGTGCCTCTGTGCGGCCGAAATGACCTCCATCACTTAGTGCTGATACTTTAGATGAGGTACCGGCTTAGCCTCATAAGCTCTTTGCATACAGCAATAGAGACAGGGCTGTTCATGTCCAAGGCGAGTAAGGTCTGGAGTGCTGCAGATTACGAGCAGTTTATAATTTATATCGCCACCAATCCCAGAGCAGTTGTTGGTGATTACTGTTCCAAAGGAACTGCTGAAATCTCAGCTCGCTTTTGCCAAACTAATGGGGAATTGCCACTGGCACTCTGCGGGAGTGGGAGCCGGGGCGCAGGCAACCGGATAGTGCTGCAGTGAGCCTAAAAAAAGTGGCTCAGAGCCGCCCTCAGGTGTTAGAGCCGTTAGCGGCGTGACAGCCGAAGATTTTCAACAGTCTCGCAGTGCCTGAATACCCACCGCGGTACCTTCAAATTCCGCCATAGCATCGAGCAGGCTATCCCATAAAAACTCAATCGAGCTGCTGTCGCTAAAAATACTGTAGCTGAGGGTTTCGCCCAGATCATTGCGCACCAATACCCCGTTGATTTTTGCAATGGAGGTCTGTGCCACTTCGCCATTGGCAAACTTGTGGGGGCGCAAATCGACACCGCAGACTTTGGATAGGGTGGCTGCTGCTTGGCTACCACAGAGTACTAGCCAGCTGTGACTGTCACTGCGGGGCAAACTATAGACCCGCTCCGGCAGCTGCGAACCCAGAGAAATATTGGCAATGCTCTCAGACAGTCCATCCAAGTTACTGGCCAATAACAGCTCAGTCTGAGACAGACGGGCAACCAATGTGCCGTCATCTTGCAGATTGGCTCGATTGGGCTGTACAGGCAGTTGGAGTCCCTGACCCGCGGCCCAGTCCGGGGTGCCCAGACCTTTAAAACCCGCGCGTGGCAGGGTTGAGAGATCCGCCAGACCAAGGTGCTGTGCCTGCTTCAGTTCCCCTTCACCGGTGCCGTAACAAGACACCACTGTGCTGTCCGTAAGTGCTTCAAAAGCCGCACTCATGGCCATATGACGGCGATACAGTTGGCTGCGACGCAGAGCGTTGGTGGCTATTTGGTTAGGGGTAGTCGATGACATTATTAAAGCTCCTGACGCTGGGTTTCGGGGTCATAGAAAGGCAGTTCCACTACCATTGCATCGACCATAACACCGCCGCTGGATTTGATCTTGAAGTGACTGCCAGCCTCAGCCTGGTCTGGTTCGACAAAGGCTAGGCCCAAAGGCTTGTTGAGAGTCGGAGAATAATTGCAGGAGGTCACTCGCCCAGTCATGCGATCACCGTCCAGCACCAGATGGCTCTCCAGGGGAATCGGCGCATTCAGGTCGTTGACCACAAAGCCCACCTGACAACGCTTGAGCGGCGCTTTATTAAGCTCTTGAATACTGCGGCCGCCGACAAAAAAGGGCTTCTTCTTGGCGATAGCCCAGGCCATATTGACCTCAGTCGGATTGGACATGGCATCGGTATCTTGGCCGATAATAATATGGCCTTTCTCGAGACGTAAAATACGCTGCGCTTCAATGCCAAATGGCTTGATCGAGAATTCGGCGCCAGCATCGATTAAAGCGTCCCAGAGGGCTTCGCCACAATGTTGCGGTATATGCACTTCATAGCCTAGCTCACCGACAAAGCCAACGCGAATAACTCGGGCGGCAATGCCTGCAACAGTGCCTTCACGGACCCCCATATAGGGGAAGGCTTCGCTGCCGAGATCAATATCCGAGCACAGCTTGGCTAGCACTTTGCGAGCATTGGGGCCAGCGATATTCACCGCGGAATAGGCCGAGGTGACATTGGCTATATCCACATCGAGACGCCACTGGGCATTCCACTTGAGCATACTCTGGTAGACATTGCCGACACCGCCGGTGGTGGCGGTCACATAGTAATGCTGTTCACTAAAGCGGCAGGCGACGCCATCATCAATCACCACTCCAGCTTCATTGGTGAGCAGGGCATAACGGGCTTTGCCCACGGGCTGCTTTAAAAAAGCAAAGGTGTAAAAGCGGTTTAAAAATTCTGCGGCATCCGGCCCGCGCACTTCGAGTCCACCCAGAGTCGACACATCCACTAGACCAACATTGTTGCGCACATTTTTAACTTCATTATTAATGCTGCTTTCGCGCTGATTGGTAGTGCCGTAATAGGCGGGTCTATACCAGGCACCGGCCTGCAGCATCTGGGCACCAGCTTCAAGGTGACGATAGTGCATATTGCTGCGCTGAGCGGGATAGAAGCTGCGCCCGGCACTGTGGGCCAGATGCTCGGCGGAAAAAGGCGGTCGTGCGGTGGTGACACCGGTTTGAGCCACGGTTTTGTTGGTGGCCGCGGCAACTAGACGAGCCGTTGCCAATGCCGAATGGCGGCCCTGTGAGGGACCCATGCCGCAGGTGGAGTAGCGCTTAACAAGCTGAACATGTTCGTAGCCATCGCGGGTGGCATTGATAATATCGGCAATCTGCAAATCTTCATCAAAGTCGACAAATTCCTTGCCTTTGGGATGGGCAAATATCGGCCAGCCAAAGTTGGGACCCTGATGCTGGGATAGGGTAATAGCGTCCGGCAGGGCTTGCGTGCTGAGTCCTAATTCGTTGGTGGCAATAATAGCCGCTCGTTGGGCATCGGCGATCACATCGCCCAGCTGCCAGTGACTGTTGACCGATCCTGCAATCTGGCAGTTGTCGGGGCAATTGGTGAGGGTAAACATGGAGCTATCATCGTCATAACTCAGCTGGCCGCCACCCTGACAGATCAGTTGATAGGTGGGGGTGTAACCCACGGACATACACAGCGTGTCGCAGGCGATTGTTTCCCCGGAGGCAGCGCAGACACCCTGACTGATAATTTCACGGACTTCCACCGAACCCAGATGGAGGCCGCTGCGATCTTTATTGGCCGCGTAAACCGCATATCCTGTTTTTACCTCTAGACCTTTACTCAGGGCATATTGCGCAATCTCGTTATATTCAGGCTGCTGGCGCAGATCAACAATTGCTTTCACCTGAACACCGGCGTCGAGAAGATCCAACGCGGTGGCGTAGCCTTCGTTATTCCCAGTAACCACGACTGCGGTTTTGCCCGGGCGCACGCCATAGAGATGCATCAGTCGCTGGGCGGCGCTGCTCATAATTACACCGGGCAGGTCGTTATTGTGGAAAACCGCCTGCTGTTCGAGTGAGCCAACACAGAGAATGGTTTGTTTGGCGCGGACTTTGTAGAGTCGCTTGCCACAAATAATCGGCAGCCAGTTATCGGCGAACCAACCATTGCAGGTGGCACTGGTCATGGCGGTAATATTGGCACTGGCTTCAACCTCAGCAACCAGTTGTTGGCGCAATTCTCGAGCGGCTATTCCCTCGGCATCGAGACGGCTGTAGTTGAGGGATCCACCGAGACTGGCGTTCTCATCAACCAACAGCACTTCGGCACCTGTTTTTGCCGCTTGCAGTGCGGCAGAGAGACCTGCAGGGCCGGCGCCGATCACGGCGACATCATAAAACTGATACTGCTTGTCGTAATACTCGGACTGGTAGTCTTGATTAATGACCCCAAGGCCTGCTTTTTTGCGAATCAGTGGTGCCCACTTTTCCCAAATGCCGCGGGGCTTAAAGAAGGCTTTGTAATAAAAGCCGACGGGTAAAAATCGGGAGAATAACCCGAGCAGGGCGCCGCTATCGCGATTGAGGCTGCCGCTGTAGTTCTGTCCCATGACCTCAAGTCCATCACTGATGGCGACGCGGTCGGCCAGGGCATTGGGATCCGAGGGCAGTTGAATCATGCTGTTGGCATCCTGCCCAGCCATGGTCAATACACCCCGTGGACGGTGATATTTAAAGGATCGACTCAGCAACCACTGCTGATTGGCGGCCAGCGCACTGGCAATATTGTCCCCGGCGAAACCCTCATAGTTGCGTTTTTCAAAGCGAAAATGAATCGGTTGCTGGCGGTCAATCAGTGAGCCAAAGGGTGGCGATAAACGACTTGTATGGGACATTATTGGCTCTCTCCCGCAGTGGGAGTTGCGTTGATAGTTGGCTCGGGCGCTGGCTCGAAGTCGATGCGCTGGGTAAAGATTTCATCAGCGGGGAAAGTCCGCAATATCTGATCGCTGATGGTATTGCGCTCGGCTAAAAACCAGTAAGAACTGGCGCTGTGACACCACCATTCGATAACCACACCGGCGGCATTGTCATGGAAGAATACATGCTCCGCCCACTCCCGTGCCGCGACCTGTTGGTGGTCCGGCATAGGATGATACTCACCACCGTAGGTGAACTCGCTAATATTGCGCGGGCCATTTAAAGGGCAGGTTAATAGTTTCATTGCTCTCTCCCCTCTCTTATTAGTGGCTGGCGGCAGTGGCGCCGGCTTCGTTGATCTGCTCGAATTTATAGAAGCGCTCGAGTTCAAAGGGCTTGATAATCTCTGGGACTTTTTTAGTCGCCACCAGCTCGGCCATGGTTTTGCCGCAGATCGGTGTCGCTTTAAAGCCCCAGGTGCCCCAGCCCGCATCTAGGTAATAATTTTCCACCGGGCTGAGTCCCATAATCGGGCTGTAGTCCGGTGTCATATCCGTGGTGCCAGCCCACTGACGCAGCATGCGCGCCTGAGCCAAAAACGGAAATAATTCCAGTGCCGCTGCGGTGAGTGACTCGCGCTGATCTAGCGTGGCGCGGGTGTTGTAAAGCGGGTAGGGGTCGGAGCCGCCGCCGATAACAAATTCGCCGCGGGATGTCTGGTGGGTGTAGACATGCAGGTGGGGCGAGCTGACATGAGGAGTCAAAATCGGTTTGTAGGGTTGGGTGACCATAGCTTGTAGTGGGTAGGAGTGAATCGGCAGTGGAATGCCGGCCATTTTGGCAACTACAGAGCTGGCACCGGCGACGGCCTGAACCACACAGCCGCATTCAATGCGTCCACGATTGGTCTTAACGGCGGTGACTCGACCGCCAGTCACTTCTATATCTTCTACTTCGGTAAGTTGGTGCAGTTCCACGCCGCGCTCACAGGCGCCTTTGGCATAGCCCCATGCCACTGCATCGTGGCGGGCGGTGGCGCCATCGGCGTGCCAGAGGCCGGCCATAATGGGAAAGCGTGAGTCTTCTGACATATTGAGATTGGGCACCATTTCGGCGATCTGCTGGCGGTCGATCAGCTCCGAGCGCACGCCCATATGCTGATTGACTTCGGCGCGCCAGCGAAAGCTACGGATCGCGGCATCGCTGTGGGCCAGGGTCAGCTGGCCACGGTTTTCCATCATTACGTTGTAGTTAAATTCGTTGCTCAGATCTTGCCAGAGTTTCACTGACTCGCGATAGAAGGTGACGCCTTCTTCGGTTAGGTAGTTAGAGCGAATAACCGCGGTATTACGAGCGGTATTGCCACTGCCGAGATAACTTTTTTCCAGTACCGCGACATTGGTTATGCCGTGGTATTTTGCCAGATGGTAGGCGATGCCGGTGCCGTGACCGCCGGCGCCAATAATCACCACGTCATAGTGCTTTTTAAGCTCAGTGGCAGGACTAAAGTGGTGTTGCGCTGGGTATTCGCTATTGAGTCCGTACTTTAAAAGTCCAAATGGCATGGAGCCTCCATAATGATGTCAGCGGTGTTTAGCCGCCTAAAAACACCACTGTCTTGTTACCGTCGAGAAACACTCGCCGTTCGATGTGATAAGTAATAGCTTTAGTCAGGGCCATGCTCTCGTTGTCGCGGCCGACTCTGACCAGATGTTCCGGTTTGTAGTTGTGGTTCACGCGGGTCAAAATCTGCTCGATAATGGGACCTTCATCGAGATCTGAAGTAACATAGTGAGCGGTCGCACCGATCACTTTTACGCCCCGTTCATAGGCCTGATGATAGGGTTTGGCACCTTTAAATCCGGGCAGAAAAGAGTGGTGAATATTGATGCAGCGACCGGATAGTTGGGCTGACAGCTGATTGGAGAGAATCTGCATATAGCGCGCTAACACCACCAACTCGGTACCGGTTTCATTGACAATTTCCAGCAGCCGCTGTTCCTGCTGAGCTTTGGTATCTTTGGTTATCGGCAGGTGGATAAAGGAAATGCCCTCGCGCTCAACCATGGCTCGCAGGTCAGTATGATTGGACACCACTGCGGTGACCTCCATATTGAATTCCCCTTTGCGGCGGCGATATAAAATATCGTCCAGGCAGTGATCATATTTTGAAACCATAATCAGGGTTTTAACTGGCACCTTGGGATCGTGAATATTCCAATCCATTTCGAAGCTGTCAGATACTTCACTAAAGGATGCTCTGATATCGTCAATTGATGGCGAATTCTGCTGCGGACGAAATACGGCGCGCATAAAAAACTTGTCTGTGGAATCATCGTCAAACTGCTCAAGGGCGCAGATATAACAGCCGCGCTCGGCTAGATAGGTTGTCACTGCTGCAACTACGCCACTGCCTGCGCGACAGGTGCCGGTGAAAATATAGTTATTTGCCTCTTGTGGCATGGTCGTCATGATAAAAGTCCGCTGGTAAATTTGCTGTGGTTAAAGGTTGCACAAGCAGCAATTAAACACGCTTTGAAGGCGTTTAACAAAGCGCATGAATAATGCCGCGAAGTCTGTAGAATGGTCAATCAATCTGGGAGGGAATTAGCAACTCTACTGTTGATCTATAGATAGGCTAATTATCTGTGCTAAGTGACTAATTTCAGGCTACACAATACCTAACTAATGCTTAAAAAACACCGCTTAAAACTATCTGAATTTCCCCTGTTCAAGATCCTTCTTGCGAGCCTGATATTGGCTCTGTCTGGCTGTGCTACCTATAAGCCATCTGACACCAATGATGTCTGTGCGATTTTTCGCGGCGAAACCGACTGGTACAAAGCTGCGCGCAGCGCCAACAAACGCTGGGGTACACCGATTTCGGTGATGATGGCGATTATCAATCAGGAATCCAGCTTCCGTCACGATGTGCGTCCAGACCGTCCAAAGTTTTTCTTTATTCCACTGCCGCGACGATCCTCTGCCTATGGTTTCGCCCAGGCTCAGGATCCAGCCTGGGACGACTATCGCCGGGACACTGGGCACTGGAGTCACGATCGCGATAAGTTCTCCGACGCGATTAATTTTGTCGGTTGGTACACGGACAAGAGCCAGAAAAATCTCGGTCTTTCAAAGTGGGATGCCTATCAGCAATACCTTGCCTATCACGAGGGTTGGGGTGGCTTTAAAAGCGGCAGCTATAAAAAGAAAAAGTTTTTGAGTGGCGTTGCGGCCAAGGTAAAAAAACAGGCATCGGCGTACAGTTCTCAACTCAGCCGTTGTCAGCCAGCTCTGGATAAGGCGGTAAAAGGTTGGTGGCCATTCTGACTTGGGTTTCAAACACTAGTCGGTGGTCAGTGGACTAATTTTGTTTAAATAATAAAAAAAGATCGCTTATGAACCACTTTGACATGATTATTATTGGCGCCGGCCTCTCTGGTATCGGCGCAGCTTGCCACTTACAGCTCAAACACCATAATAAAAGCTACAGAATTATAGAGAGCCGCGAGCGTATGGGCGGTACCTGGGATCTGTTCCGCTACCCGGGAATTCGTTCAGATTCGGATATGCACACTCTGGGGTATAACTTTAAGCCTTGGTTAAACCCCAAGGCGATTGCCGATGGTCCGGCAATTCGCGATTACATTAAAGAGAGTGCCGCTGAGTATGGTGTCGATAAGCATATTCAATATCAGCGCAAAGTTGTTGCCGCCTGCTGGGATAGCGCCACGGCAAAGTGGACCCTGACCTTAGAGAACACAGCCGTAGCTGATAAGCAGCTTGAGTCTGAGCCAGAAACACTGACCTGTAACTTTATTTATAGCTGCACGGGTTACTATCGTTATGACCGGGGTTACACACCGGATTTTCCCGGTGTTGATCAATTTAAAGGTCAGGTTGTGCATCCGCAATTATGGCCGGAGGGTCTCGATTACAGCGGCAAGCGGATCGTGGTTATCGGCAGTGGTGCCACTGCGATTACTCTGGTGCCATCTCTGGCCGAGACCGCGGGCCATGTGACTATGCTCCAGCGCTCGCCAACCTATGTGTTGTCGCGTCCCGATGTAGATGCCACCAGTATGAAATTTCGGCGCTGGTTTTCTGAGCAGTTTGCCTATGATTTAACACGCTGGAAAAATGTCACCATGACGGCCTTGCTATTTCAGGCTAGTCGGCGCTATCCCAACTATGTCAAAAAACTGATCCGTAAAGTTGTGCATGCTTGGATGGGCGATGACTTTGATATAGATACGCATTTTAATCCCAGCTATAACCCCTGGGATCAGCGCCTCTGTCTGGTGCCCAACGGCGATCTGTTCCGTTCCCTGCGCAAAGGCACCTCGAGTATTGTCACCGATCACATTGAAAGCTTTACCGAGAAGGGTATTCAGCTTAAGTCTGGAGAACTTCTCGAAGCGGATATAGTTGTTACTGCCACGGGTCTTGAGATGTTGCTGTTGGGTGGCATGCAGCTCAAGGTAGATGGTGTTGAGACAAAGGTCTCAGATAGCCTTACCTACAAGGGCATGATGTTTAGCGGTATACCCAATCTGGCCTTGGCTGCGGGGTACACCAATGCCTCTTGGACGCTTAAATGCGATCTCACTAGCAGCTATGTCTGTCGCCTTTTGACTTATATGGACAGGCATCACTATCAATACTGTGTGGCCAATAATGACCCCAGTGTTAAGCGCCTGCAGTTTTTAGATCTGGCATCGGGATATGTGGATCGTGCTATGGATCAGTTTCCTAAGCAGGGGGATAAGAGCCCTTGGAAGCTACATCAGAATTACCTATTGGATATTTTGAATCTGAGGGTGGGTTCGGTGCGGGATAAAGCGATGGGGTTTTATAGGGCTGATTGAGGTTGGCGGCGGGGCGTCTTTTGGGCCTGGTTTTGGGGCTTAAGTCCCTTGTCTTGACGGTGTTTTAGAGATCTTTTGTCGCTGCGCTCTGTCGAGATGACAGGGGCTTGGTTGATTAAAAGAGGTAACGGGTCGCTGCTATTAGCGCTTGCACCCACTATCGTCCAACCGCCAGTCAGTGACTTTAAAGCGCCAGATAGTGAATCTCTACCTCAGGGTGACCTAAGCCTCCGGCTATGTAATACTTTATTGCTCAGGACCAATAATAATAAAAGAGCACCCCTATGAGCGCCCCAACTGCACGTCAGCCTCTCGCTGGCTTAGAAGTTATTGAGCTGTCTAATATGATCACCTGTTCACTGGCCGCTATGACTATGGCCGCCCAAGGAGCAACAGTGATTAAAGTCGAGCCGCCACTGCGCGGCGATCAAATGCGCCCTCTGGGAACCCAGAAGAATGGTGTTTCCGGCTTTTTCCATAACTGCAATCGTGGCAAGCGATCTCTGGCTATAGATCTAAAATCCGAGGACGGACTTGAGGCGGTTAAAAAACTGGCTGCAAGGGCTGATGTGCTGCTGCATAACTATCGCCCCGGTGTGATGGACCGTCTTGGGTTGGGATCAGATGTTCTGCGCCAAATTAATCCTAAGTTAGTCTATGTCGCCGTGAGCGGTTTTGGCAAACAAGGCCCTATGGCAGACAAACCGGCCTTTGATCATGTTATTCAAGGAATGTCTGGGTTAACCAATCTGCAGTCTCCGGATGATAATGGCTACGATCATATTCGCACCTTTATCTGCGACAAAGTCACCAGCTACACGGTGTGCCAAGCTGCAACCGCGGCTCTGGTTGCTCGAGCAACCACTGGTGAGGGCCAGCATATTGATATCTCCATGCTCCACTCCTGCCTGGCCTTTATGTGGCCAGACGGCATGATGCATAAAACCCTAAAAGATGATGATCGATTTGAAATGTCTCCCGGGGCAGATTATTTCCAAACCCTGAATTTTAGCGATGGGGCAGTCGCTGTCGCGGCACTCACTGACAGCCACTGGCAGGCCCTTCTGCCATTGATTGGCTATCCGGAGTTACTGGATACACCGCTGTTTGGCAGTATCGCTTCGCGTATGTCGAATATGAAAGAGGTGGGCTTGGTACTTAAAAATCCCCGTTTCGATATTGGTGTAGCCAAAGCCGTTGCCGCCCTAAAGGCTGCAGATGTTCCCTGTGCTCCCTGCTTACATCAAGATGAACTTGAAGCCAATGAACAGATTCAGGCGATTGATGCACTGGAAACCTATGTCACAAAAGCGATGGGCACTCTCACCGTGCCTCGGCCTCCAGTGCAATTTGATGGTGCTACCACTTCACAGGCTAAACCCAGCCCTCTGTTGGGAGAGCATAGTCGCGAAGTACTCGGCGAGCTAGGTTGGGATCAGTCGGCTATCGACCAACTTATCAGCAGCGGAGATGTGGCGGTAACTGCGCTACCGTAAAACAGCAGCCTGGTAATACAAGATGCACAAAGTCGACCGTAGACGAGGTTTACAGTCGACATCAGGCAGAGGATTTTACACAATTTCTCTCGTTTTTTTCCGCTCTACATTGTTCTCTATTTCCTTTTCCAAAGGTCTTTGCCGGCGATCTGTCAAATAGCTGTTTGTACATAGTATAAGGCTTATATGATTATCGGTATCACGATCAAATATTGTTAATATAAGACCAAACCCGTTAGCCTTCCGTACTTGGCATTATCAGGCTGGTCTGTGCAGCTGTGCCCCCACAGTTGACGGCAAAAATTACTAGCTAGTGAGTGGACGCCACTCGTTACTAAAATCAAAAGAGGAATAACCATGTCAATGATTGTAAATCGTCGAGATCTCGACTTCGTACTCTATGAAACCCTAGGGTTGAATGAGATTCTCAATTCGGAGCGCTATGGCGACTATGATCGCGAGTCCCTAGATGCGATGTTGGATCTCTGCCAAACGATTGCTGAAGATCAGTTTTTGACCTGTGCCTCTAAATTGGATGCTAATGAACCGCAGTTTGTCGATGGCAAAGTGGAAACCATTCCTGAACTCAAAGAGGCAATTGCCGCCTATCAGGAAGCCGGTTTATGTGCCTCAGCCTATGACGCTGATGTGGGTGGACTGCAGTTGCCGTGGATGGCAGATCAGGCCCTCAATGGCATGTTTGTATGCGCTAACAATCCGGCTCATATCTACCTCTTTCTGACTCAGGGCGTGGCTAATATGCTCAATGTCTGTGGGTCTGACGAACTTAAAGCCAAGTATCTACCCAATCTGGTGGATGGCAAGTGGTTCGGCACAATGTGTTTATCTGAACCTCAAGCAGGTTCTTCTCTGGCGGATATCCGTACCAAGGCCGAGCCAAAAGCCGATGGCTCTTATGCCCTTAGCGGCACGAAGATGTGGATCTCCGGCGGTGAGCAAGATATCACTGAAAATATCGTCCATATGGTCTTAGCGAAGATTCCCGGATCGCCTCCTGGTGTCAAAGGTATCTCTCTATTTTTAGTGCCGAAAAATCGTGTCAATGACGATGGTTCTATTGGCGAGTCCAATAATATAGCTCTGGCGGGTCTGAACCATAAGATGGGCTGTCGCGGTGCCACTAACTGCCTACTCAACTTTGGTGAGTCTGGTGAATCTATCGGTTACCTAGTTGGCGAGCCTAATCAGGGCTTGGCAAATATGTTCCATATGATGAATGAGGCGCGTATTTCTGTTGGCATGTCGGCGGTTATGTCTGCGCTCGGTGGTTATTTATATTCTTTGGACTATGCCCGCAATCGTCCCCAAGGCCGCCCTCTGGTGAACCGTAATCCAGAAGAGCCCCAGGTTATGATCAGTGAACACGCCGATATCAAGCGTATGCTGATGACCCAAAAAGCCTTTATCGAAGGCGCTCAAACTCTGATGTATTACTGTGCAGAGATAATCGATACCAAGAAGCTATCGAATGACCAAGAGGCTAACCAGCGCCGTGATCTGCTGCTCGACCTGTTGACACCGATCTGTAAGTCTTGGCCCTCAGAGTTCTGTCTTGAAGCAAATAAACTCGCCATCCAGATCTTGGGCGGCTACGGCTACACCCGTGAGTATCCGGTTGAGCGCCTCTATCGCGATAACCGACTCAATCATATCCATGAGGGAACCTGGGGTATTCAGGGTATTGATATTCTTGGTCGCAAAGTGCGCATGCAGGATGGCGCTGCGGTAGCGATCCTTCGTGAAGAGATGCAGGCAACCATTGATTCAGCTGCAGGGCATGCTCAATTAGGACGTTACTGTGATCAGCTAAATGAATACTTAACCCTGATAGAGGAAACCATCGCGATCGTGGCGCAGGCCGAAGATCCCTCCTTGGCGCTCGCTAATGCCACCATTTTCTTGGATGCAATGGGTCACTTAGTGATTGCATGGATGTGGCTAAAGCAGGCCGTTGCAGCGGTAGAAGGTAAGCAAAAGGGCAATACAGCAGACGACGCGTTTTATGATGGCAAGGTTGCGGCGATGCAATTTTTCTTCCGCTATGAGCTGCCAAAAATCAAACCCAATCTGGCGTTGGTAGCGGAATTGGATAGTACTTGTTATGACCTGACTGCGGAGCAGTTTTTAGGGGTGTAATGTTTTTACTAGCGGAGGTATGTCAGGAATTTTGTGAGTCTTAAGGGAGGCATTGTGATAGGCCTTTGCGACAAGCTTTGCTGCACTTAGTGAGGTTTTGGATGTGATTGGAGGCGGGTAGACTGGCTGTACATACCCTTTGGTGATCAGCGGCTCGCTGGGCTAATCGTTTTAAGGTTCGGTCTTGACCCGCTAACGCAGGTATTCCGAGTCGGCGGGTTGTCACTGTAAGACATTTGGGCCTGCTTAATAGGCTATTTGTGAAAGCGGCAAACTTTTAAATACCGCCGAAGCATATGGAAGGCGCCGCTATGATTCCGCCCAGAGATAAAAAAAGATACGAAAGCAACATTGGCTATTTTAGTTTTGTCATCGAATTGCGATCGGATTACAAACTTATAGATAGTAAGCTTTTAAATTGTCTGCTCCAAAGTATTACGCTTAAGGAGTATTGAACGCAGTCCCGTCAAATGCATTACATAACTGAATCGACTCGGCTAATTCCCTTAATGTATTGCATGGCAACCTATGCCATAAGGTAATTGCACCAGTGGTCAATTATATATGGACATATTTAGGGCCTTAACAGCACTCTTGACCAAAAAAAGCTTATTCATGAACATGCTTAGCTAGGAATGTGTCAATCACTTTAAAAACAGCCTTTGATTCCGCAACCGAAAGCAGACGATGTCCGGCCCCTTTTACTGTGTACAGCTGGTTCGGCGTGCCGTTATTATCCAACATTTTATGTAGGCTTACAGCGTGGCTGTAGGGCGCAACCTCGTCCTTGTCACCATATATGCTAAGGATTGGAGGTAAATTTTTGTGGATATAGGAAATCGGAGAAATACGCTTTGCAATGGATCCTCTGTTTTTCTGAGCGCCCATCCACTTGATTGCAAAGCCTTTCACATTGGGGCCCTTGATCAGATCATTTACATCTGAAATGCCAAACCAGCTAACAATCGCAGCCACTTCTAATTCAGGAAATTCAGCTTTAAACGTCTTCCCTTGTGAGGCGGGATCGGTGCAGCGGCCATCTAATCCGGCTTCTGCCGTTAACATGCCGGTAATAAGCGCAAGGTGGCCTCCAGCAGAGAGTCCACTTAACACTATACTGTCAGGGTCAAAGCCATATTTGTCAGCATTGCGGATAACTCAGCCCGAGCTGTGCTAGCCATAACCCGTAGTGAAATTGTAAAAAATAATAATAACTCTTGCATGCAGATTTACCCTATATCTTTAAACAGCCCAATACGGATTACAGTTCCGGTTCCGGTTTCGCCTTACCTATTGCTAGGATCGGCACTCTTCAAAGCAAAATCCCTGTCTCTGATATTAAAATATTTATTTATTGCCTTCTCGTTAATCAGAAGTGGTGTTGAAACTTACAAAAATTGTTTGACACGGCTTTAATAAGGCTCAACATGAACTCGCGGGAAAAGTGCATCTTATCCTTGATGTTGCGTCCCTCCGTATTCTTTACCAACCGGATACCTTATGTGTTGCCGTTCTTTCGGCGAAGTTACAGTACGTAGATTTGCTGAACCAATCTATGACTGGAGAACCTTTATCTCATCTAAATTCAAGCGGTTAGTAAAAGAACGAATTTGTATAGTCACGAATGGATGACTATATAGATCTTACTTTTATGATCCTCGTTTATTCTTCGGTACAAGAACAGAGAAATCAAAAGGTCAGGGTGGAAATAAGCTAAAACTATGCGATAATGAATACTTCATGCGATAACGCATGAGTTTTTTTATTAATCGTATAAATTTTGGGAGTTACACCATGAAAAAAATTGTTTTGGGCCTAATGCTACTGTCACCGGTTAGCTTCGCTGATAACCTGTCTTTTGTAGGGGCGGATTACTTCCGTATTAGTGGTTTTGGGGAGTCTGTTGATGGCTATCGGCTCAGCGCCATGAATGTTTTCAGTGGAAAAACAGCTGTAGGACTATCCTATATTCGTGTTTCAGAGAATGGTGTTAGTGCTGATGTGACTGCATTGAATGCTGATTATGCATTTGGTTCATTTAATGATGGATCTTTTTATATAGGTGGTTCGGTCCAAGATTCAGACGCTGGCAGTGATGCCGGTGTAGCCATAGGGTACGCAAAGATAAGCGGCGAAGGGCTAGACTTCAACGTTAGTGTCGCGCATGTTGACGGAGAATCAGCTCTTGGTGTGGTTCTTAGAGGCCCACTAGGTGACAGTGGATTAGGTTGGAATCTTGGTGCATCCACTGATGGGGATCTGTCGAGCCAATCTGCAGGAATTAATTTCAAGTTTTAAGATTGATCAGTTAAACCGCAGGAGTAAGAAAACCTTGCGGTTTAATTGCCCGATTTAATCGCTACCCCGGTGCGACTCAGTTCAAGCTTGCTGGAGAAACCTTGTCGAACCTGAAGGTTCTCACCCACCGTCGTTCCCCAGATACAAAAAAAAACCACTGCGTGCAGTGGGGTTTTTCGTATAGGGTGCACTCGGGAGGATTGACCATAAATACCCTATGGGGTATTTCCGCCCGCTGGGCTCATCGCATTGCGATTCGGTCCAAGCTTGCTGGAGCAACCTTGTCAAACCTAGTTGTTCTCACCCACCGTCGTTCCCCAGATACAAAAAAACCCCACTGCATGCAGTGGGGTTTTTCGTATATGGTGCACTCGGGAGGATTCGAACCTCCGACCGCCCGGTTCGTAGCCGGGTACTCTATCCAGCTGAGCTACGAGTGCTTTACTGTGTCCCTTCAGAGGTCGCGTACTATAGGGGTGTGGGGCGGTTGTGTCAACAATCCTTGAGTGCTTTCAGAGGGTTTTTTTACAGGCTTTTTTAAGCCTGTGGAATTGCTAGTTGCATGGTTTCTTTAAGCTCTTCCATGACCACATAACTGGTGGATTCTTGGACTGCCGGAAGCTTGAGTATGCGGCTGCCGAGCAACTCTCTGTAGGCACCCATATCCGCGACTCGGGCTTTTAGTAGGTAGTCATAGTTGCCGGAAACCAAATAACAGCTCTGTACATCTTCTAGATCCATCACTGAACGGTGAAACTCCTCAAAGTTCTTCTGCGAGGTGTGATTGAGACGTATCTGCACAAATACCACCAACCCGGCATTGAGCAATTCAGGGTTGAGTTTGGCGGTGTAGCCTTCGATATAACCACTGCGCTCCAGACGTTTCACGCGCTCGATACAGGGGGTGACGGAGAGGCCTACTTCTCGTGACAATTCGGTATAGCTGATGCGGCCGTCTCGCTGTAGGATGCGCAGAATGTTGCGATCGATTTTGCTGAGTTTCTTAGCCGCACTATTCTCATCGTTAGGCATAAAGCATTTTTTCCTGTTTAAAGTCTCTTACTAGAAAAATATTCTACTTTAATTCCTATAAAAGTAATAAATATTTTTATAAAAATCTAAAGTAGCAACAATAAAAATTACTGCTAGATATAGCTATGCAACGGTTAAATAAGGAGTTTGATATGTTGGTAGGGGTTCCAAAGGAAATTAAAAATCACGAGTACCGTGTCGGTCTGACACCCTCTTCAGTGGTTGAGCTGGTGGCTCGCGGTCATCGGGTTGCGGTGGAGATGAATGCCGGTGTCGGGATTGATTTTAGCGATGATGAATACCGTGCTGCGGGCGCTGAGATGGCGTCCACTGCAGCGGAGGTTTTTGCCGCTGCGGATATGATTGTCAAAGTAAAGGAACCGCAGCCAGCGGAATGTGCAATGTTGCGCGATGGTCAGATTCTCTATGCCTACCTGCATTTGGCCCCAGATCCGCAGCAGACCAAATTATTGATCGAGTCCGGTGCCACCTGTGTGGCCTATGAGACCGTGACTGACAATCAGGGTGGGCTGCCTTTATTAGCCCCTATGTCCGAGGTGGCGGGGCGCATGTCGGTGCAGGCGGGGGCTTACCATTTGGAGAAAGCTCAGGGTGGCCGAGGCGTGTTACTCGGCGGTGTACCCGGTGTGGCACCGGCAAAGGTGTTGGTGATTGGCGGTGGTGTGGTCGGCGACAATGCGGCGGCGATTGCGGTGGGTATGGGAGCTGATGTGACGATTCTGGATCGCTCTATTGCGCGCTTACGGGAGCTGGATGCAAAGTATGAGGGTCGCGCCAACTGTGTCTACTCGACGATGGCGACCATTGAAGAGTATGCCTTGGATGCGGATCTGGTGATCGGTGCAGTTTTAATTCCGGGTGCGGCGGCACCTAAACTATTGAGTCGGGCAATTATCAATCCCATGAAGAAGGGTGCGGTGGTGGTGGATGTGGCGATCGATCAGGGTGGCTGTTTTGAAACGTCTCGCGCTACGACCCATCAGCAGCCCACCTATGTGGTCGATGATGTAGTGCATTATTGTGTTGCCAATATGCCCGGTGGTGTGGCGCGCACAGCGTCTATTGCGCTAAATAATGCCACCTTACCCTATGCTCTGGCGCTGGCAGATGATCCGGTTAATGCCCTTTTTAGGGATAAGCATTTGCAGAATGGTCTAAATGTTCATAAGGGCCATGTGACTTACAAGGCAGTGGCAGATGCTCTGGGTTATCGCTATCTGCCTGCGGATGAGGCGTTGAAGGTTTAAGGCTTTAGGTTCTAGCCTGGTTTCTTTAGAGCTGAGGAGCTTCAGGGCTTTAGATTTAGCCTAAGACTTAGCCTAGAGAGCCTCTTTGTTAAGTCTGATCCACAGGTGCTCGGCTCTGGCCAGCACCTCGCCCTTAGCAGTGCAGAGGGCCGCAGCAGAATAATGTTTGCGGCCTTCTATCGAGCGTTTCCATGCATAGACAATCAGTGGCTGATCACCGGGCACTGGCTTGTCGATACTGGCGGTCATTTCACCCAGTAGACAAACAGCCTTGGGATCCACTGGCACATTCAGTGCAAAATAGCTCGGACAGTCGAGGGCTGACCAGATAAATTCTGTTTTAACCTGACCCTTGCCATCGACTAAATCGGCTGTCGGCTCCCAGTCACAGGCCACCATATTCTGACCGTTGATATCGCCTGTAAACAACCTTAAACCATCCCCCTGATGGCGGCCGGTACCGCAGACAAAGCATTGGGGAAAGCTGTGCTCGCCAAAGCCTTCATAGTTGTCCCTTGCGCGTCGCGCCTGCTCGAGGCTCGGCGGCTGCGGTGGAACCATCTCTAATTTGGCTGCTACGGCAGTACCGATAAGCTCATCACCTCGCCTTAGCTGCCAGCTATCCTTAAGCGACTCAATGGTTAATGGGGTTTCCAGAGGCGGGGGCAAATGCAGTCGAACTCTGCTCGGTCCATTAATCTGCTTTCCCAGCAGACCGCAGCTGTAGCCGCCATTACCGGATTGTGGTGGCCCACAGTAGCGCTTGGCAATCGAGGTGGTGAACATGGCGGCCCCTGTAAAATAGTCGCTAGGATTAATTAAGCTCGCTATCCTGCCAGAATTTGGTGCCTTTTACAGTCGCCTGTAAAGCCAATCCAGATTCGGTGAGCTGGTAGACGGTGATATTGTCAAAGGTGGCTTCACCACCCACAGCTGCGCCTTTCTCACTGGCCTTGGCTGCGGCATCAGCATTGACCCCAAAGGCCCAGCCATCTTCGACAAATTGGCTCAGTGCATCGCGGCTGTGAAAGACAAATACGGCACGGAAATCTTTTAGCCCAATTCCCAAGCCAAGCCCGGCTTCACCCATTTTCATAAAGGTGTTTTTACCACTCTGGTTGTCGCGTACTACACCGTGGCCGGCGCCGACACTGGCAAAAATAAGGTTGATATTGGCATTGCTAAACACCGCGTAGCCCTCGGCATTGCCGATCTGTGCTTTGACGTCAGGTTTAATTTTGTACAGGTCCTGAAGCACTTGATTGCGCATATCTACAATGATCTGGCGCTTTTCGACGGCGCTCTTGGTGGGGCTGTTGCTACAGGCGCTAAGAGACATTAGCAGGGCGATACTGAGACTGAAAAATAGTTTATTCATGATAGTTCCTTTTGCTGTGGCTTCCCTACGGAAGAGTCGGAGAGCTTGAGAGCCTCGACTGTGAGAGTCTTCACTAAATGTAGCAGCAAATTAGTAGGGTGCCTCAGCAACAAAGACAGCTCGCACTGGCGCTGGATGGCCTTCCACGGTTTTGCTTGGGTCATTGGGATCCAAGAAATCTTCCAGTGACTCAAACTTCATCCAGTCTGTGGAGCGCTGCTCTTCGATACTGGTAGTGCTGATATCCACCATCCGTGGGTTCTTTAGGCCATTTTTGCTCATCCAGCTAAGCAGCATATCCGGGGAGGGAATAAACCAGACATTGGGCATTTTGGCATAGCGATCCTGTGGCACTAATAGCTGATCTTCGGCCCCTTCAATAACGAGAGTCTCGAGTACCAATTGGCCGCCGGGCTTTAATAGCTGTCGCAGCTCTCTCAGGTGGTCCATTGGCGAGCGGCGGTGATAGAGAATACCCATGGAAAACACCGTGTCAAAGGCGGCCATTTTCTCAGGCATATGTTCTATACCCAGTGGTAGCACATCGATGGGCAGATGATTGCCGGCAAAGCGTTTTATGGCGTAAAACTGAAAGACAAATTTTGCCGAGGGGTCGATACCAATCACGCGCTCGGCATCAGCACCAAGCATGCGCCAGCAGTGATAGCCATTGCCGCAGCCCACATCTAGAATTGTTCGGCCCTTTAACGGAGCCAGGTGGGGCAGTACACGATCCCACTTCCAATCCGAGCGCCACTCAGTGTCGAGATGCATGCCAAATAAATTGTATGGTCCTTTGCGCCAGGGGTGCAGACCCATCAGGGTGGCTTGCAGAGCCAGACGGCGGCCTTTGTCCATCAGGCTGATATCGCCGATTTGCACAGCATTGCTAAAGTCAGTGGTGAGCGGGTCAATCTCCGGCAGACGCCTTAGAGTCTCCTCCCACTCGGGCATATCGCCCCAGCGTTCGCGGCGCAGTTGCTGGGCAACCAGTGCAGGCAGGTCGTGACCCCATTGGCTGAGTTCTGATTCTTCTAGCCAGGAAAACAGTGGGCCATAATCGAGTGATGTTGGGATCATGCGGATACCTAAAATTTAAGTGGTAAATTATAAGGTATTTCCGCTATGGTTTGACGCTTAGTGACTAGAGTTTTTAAACCGATGAACAGCGACACAATAGAACAGCGATTTGAGCAGCTTGAAGAGAAGTTGGCTTACCAAGAAATGACCAATGCCGAGTTAAGTGAAGAGATATTTCGGCAGCAAAAAGAGATCGACACTCTGACTCTGGCCCATCAATCAATGATTCAGCGACTGGAGGCACTGCAGGATGTGGCGGCTGAGGGTGATAGTTCTCAGAATGAAAAGCCGCCCCATTATTAAAAGTACGTAATACCGGTCAGTCGCAACTCGTCAAAATTAACCGGCGTTATGCTGTAGTCTGAGACAAAGGTAAGAGAAATTAACGACTCATTAGAAGACCATAATAATAAAAAACACAGCTAATCTAATTGATAGGGGAATTTCATGACTAATTCACAACTAAGCGCGGAAAATAAATCTGCCATTGATGCTTCGCTTGCAGCGCAGAAGGCCTATGCCCTCAAGCTGCGCAAATCTACCTGTGAGCAGCGCCTCGAAGTGCTGGCCCGCTTTGAGAAGGTTTTTAAGAATTCTTACGATAAGATTTACGCCTCAGCTATGGCTGATTTTGGCAAGCCGGGAGCGGAAGTAGATATAGCTGAAATTATGATTGTGCTGTCTGAACTGGCGCACACCCGCAAAAAACTGAAAAAGTGGATGAAGCCGGTATCCGTGAGTGCCTCGATGACTATGCTCGGCACCTCGTCAAAAATCATTACTGAACCCAAGGGCACCAGTCTGGTGATCTCGCCTTGGAACTATCCATTTAATCTGACCTTTGGCCCGATGATCTCGGCGATTGCCGCCGGCTGTACAGTGATTATAAAGCCCTCGGAAATGACACCGCATATGTCCAAGGTGATTGCCGAGATTGTGGAAGAGGCATTTCGCCCTGAAGAGGTTAGTCTGTTTCAGGGTGAGGCGGATGTTTCCAGCTATCTAACCAGCCTGCCTTTTGATCATATCTTCTTTACCGGCAGTCCTGCAGTGGGCAAACATGTTATGGCTGCGGCGGCGAAAAACCTCACCTCAGTGACATTGGAGCTGGGTGGCAAGAGCCCGGTGATTGTGGACAAGAGCGCGGACCTAATGAAAACCGCACGCAGTGTTTCCTGGGGCAAATTTAATAACAATGGTCAGACCTGTATTGCGCCGGACTACCTGTTTGTTCACGAGAGCATTAAAGACGATTTGATCGCTGAGCTGAAGAGCAGCATGGCCCGTCAGTATGGTGAGGGCAGCGATGCTAAAGCCAATGGCGATTACTGTCAGGTGGTCAACTCAGGTCATCACGGTCGTATCTCTGGGCTTTTATCTGAGGCTTTGGACGGCGGTGCTGAATTAATCGCCGGTGGTCAGGTGGATGATGCGGAGCGCTTTATTGCGCCGACACTGCTTCAGGGTATGTCGACGGATTCACGGATTATGAATGAAGAAATTTTTGGCCCAGTACTGCCGATTATGACCTTTACTGATCTCGATGAGGTGATCGGTTTTATCAATGATAAGCCCAAGCCATTGGCGCTGTACTTTTTCGGTCGCGACAAAGCAGCGATCAATAAGGTGCTAGAGGAAACCAGTGCCGGCGATACCTGTATCAATCAGGTGGTAATGCACTTTGTGCATCCCAACTTACCCTTTGGCGGTGTCAACAACAGTGGAATTGGCAAGTCCGGTGGCGAGTGGGGCTACAAGGCATTTTCTCACGAGCGCAGTGTGTTGCAAGACAAGTGGGCCAGTGGTCATATGATGCACCCTCCCTACACTCCTAAGGTGCGCAAGCTGATCAAAACCATTACTGGATTTGTCAGTCGCTAGAGGGCTAATATCAGCTATTTAATGGCGACCAGCGAAGCAAAGTTAAAGCATTGAAACCAAGGGCTTGCGGCGTTAAATCCGCAGGCCTTTATTCTATTGATATGGGTCTCAAGGGTTTCTGGAAGGAGGAAATTTTCCAGAGAATCGCGCTTCTGACTAATCTCCAAATCACTGTAACCCTGCGCACTTTTAAACTGGTGGTGCAGTTCCGACAGCAGTTGGTTTACGGATTCCGGCTCAAACAGCAATTTCTCCGAAATCACCAGACAGCCCCCGGGGTTTAACCCGGCATAGATTTTTTCCAACAGTGCCTGACGCTTTTCGATGGCAATAAACTGCAGCGTAAAATTCATCACCACTAGGGATGCATTGGTGATTTCAATATCACAGATATCCCCTTCCACTAACTGGATTGTGGCTGGACTTTGCCCCTGCTGACTGGTGTTATCTTGATGCAACAGCGTCTCACAGCGGGCGAGCATGGCCGCAGAGTTATCCACCGCCAAAATACTGACACCGGGTTGATGGATTTGCTGGGCAATAGCCAGAGAGGAGGCGCCCAGAGAACAGCCTAGGTCATAGCAGTTGCTGTCGGGACGCACATAGCGCGCCGCCAGTTCACCACAGAGATTAATAATCGTCTGATAGCCGGGCACCGAGCGCTGAATCATGTCGGGAAAAACATCCACCACCGAGCTATCAAAGACAAACTTAGGTACCTTGCCGAGGGGTTTTGAAAATAGCTTGTCACGATTACTGTTTGTCATTCTAAGAGATAACATCCAATCCAGTATCATCCGCTAATTCGCTGTTGGTAATCACGGCGGTTTGTGCCTTTTCAGGGGTTAAATACTCTGCAGCAACTCGTTTAATATCCGCTTCAGAGACATTTAAAATACGCTGTCTAAATTCCGTTTGAGTCTGTCGATTACGGCCATTAAGCTCACTGTAAAAAGATTGAATGGCTTCACCGGCAGGTGAACTTGGTTTATCCATACTGCCAATCACACCCAAAACAGCTTCCTCAATTTTATCGCCACTAATCGGCTTATCTAGGGCCCATTGGATAGACTGATCGAAGTCGTTAAGTGTGCCTTCGATTCGAGGGTCGCGATAAGAGAAAAAGCGAAACGCGCCAGTGTGACTATCCTGTGAAGCACCGCCACCATAGGCGCCACCCTGTTCACGGATGGTGCGATGCAAGAAACCATTGCGCAATATACCGCCTAACAGAGTCAGTGCAGGGGCATCAACATGACTGCCAGTTACGGTTGGATAGGCTTTGGCGCAAAAACTCACCTGTGTGGCAGCAGTCCAGCAGTGATTGATGGATTCAAGCTGTGGCTGATAGTCAAAAATATTGTTGGTTTGCAAAGGCGCTTGCTGACTTGGGAATACTGAACCCATAGTCGCAGCGAACCCATCAATGTTGTCTTTTTCAGCAACTAACAGGTACTGCCTTTGCTGCTGTAATACTAATTGATGTATGGCTTTTAATTGTTCTGCTAAACCCTTAAGTGCAGCCGGTGATTTAATGGCCTCGCGTAATTGTTTGAGCAGACCTAGTCCAGTCATTCCGCCCCAGCGTTGCTTGAGCTGTCCATAGGGCGACATGCCGCTGCTGGATGCCATCATGGCTAAAACATGACCGTTACTAACAACCGAGGATTCTCTGTGGGTAAGAATCTGTGCTACTAACTCCTCAAGCCTGGGAAGTTCGTCAAATCGTGCCTGTGTAAAGGACTCTTCCATTAATTCACTCATGGCTTGCTGATTGCTGGCTAAACCCTTACAGGCAAAAGTCAGGTTGCCATGTAACTGATTAAGATCTTCTCGATGAGTACGCACTGCCGTGGCTGCTGAATAAGAGCCAACAACACTAGAATGCCAGAGTTGAGTCTGTTGATAGTCGCGGTTACCCACACCCATTTCAGTAACGCAGGTGCTGTACAGTGGCAATAGATCCATTTGCTCAGCGCTAAGTTCCGGCAAGGGCATAATCATTTGCTGGTAGGCTATTCCATTAGTACCTGCGGCATAGCTAGTGATAGGAATAGATTTAAATTCTCGTCCTGTGGGGTCAGAAAAACTACTTTCTTTAGGGATATCTGAAATATCCACCTTGGGCAGAATGTTTAAATCTTCTTCCATTTCTTGGCGTTGTTTAAGTGCTTCAGCAGAGGCAATAATGGCCTGTTTCTGTTCATCGCTTAGTGCTTGTTTAATGCTGGCTAACTGTTGTTTTTCAGCCGCATCCTTAGCCTGAGCAAGCTCAGTATCTGGTTTGAGTACTAAACGTATGCGATGGTTATTGTCGAGCAGGAGTTTGCGCGCTAGAGACTTTATATAATTTGGATCCTGTATCTGCTGCTTAAGTTTTTCTAATACCGGATCTAAATCTAGCAGTGAAACCGGATCGCCGCGGTGGGTAGCGCTAGTCAGTGCGGTAAGAATTAGATTTAAACCATAGGGGTATGATCCGCCAGAGATTTCACGCTGAGAAAGCTCAAGCTGATGCAGGCTTGCCGCGACCTGCTCATAGGGTAAGCCATTCTCAGCAACATCGTTTAAT
>JAQXEN010000046.1 GCA_029250825.1 Porticoccaceae bacterium | reverse complement strand
CGCAACTGTGCGCCAGCATCGAGATCGATCAGTTCACCGGCAGTGAGTAAACGACTCAAGCCAGGAACCTTCCCCTGACCATTACTGTGCGCCCAAACCTCACAGCCATGTTCAGCCACTAGTGCCTTATTACCTTGAATATGATCCCAGTGCTCATGGGTATTGATAATCGCCTGCAGACGCAGCTGCTTTTGCTGTAACAGAGTGTTTACCTCGTCGGCATCCCAAGGGTCGATAACCAGCGCTGAGTTATCCTCTAACTCGATAAGATAAGTAAAGTTGCGCAGTTCGCTTTCGGTATACACCTGATGGATTTTCATAGCCGCCTCTGGGAGTGATTGACACTTGATAGCAAGGACAATAGCGACTTGTAGTGGTGAAATCTAGAGTGGGTTGAGTATTAAGCCTCCCCGCCCGGAAAACTCACTTTGTCACCTAAACTCACCTTGTCACCCTGAGCGTAACCGAAGGGTCTCTGCTGAGCTGTAAAAAAGCCGCCCGATTGGGTGGCAGATTGTATTGAAGTGGGAGAATGGGTGATGGATTGATAAATAACAGCCTAATGGCTGTTGCTCGCCCTTCGGGCGCCTTTAGCGTCCAACCTCGGCTTTAGGCCTAGTTTGTCGAACGACGGTTCTTTCCAGAGGAACCATCGACCAATCGGCTAACAGCTCCCATTTTAAAACTTTTCTTATTGATATTATTACCTTTTTGGCGGTGACGCTCATTGCAATCATCAGTAAAAGGCACGACTAAGCATAACCCTGACCGGCAAAAGTCCGGCAACAAAACCTATGCCTTAAGGCCAGACGGCTAAAGGCGCTCTGCAAGCCACACCTTAATAATTGACTGTCTGCTTACACCCAGCCTCCCCGCCTCTATTCTCAAACAGCGGACAGATATAATGATTACCAATGCAAAAGACCAATTCTAGATATCATCAATTTTTAGCAGATCCAAAATACGAAAGTCACTTTTCACCTCAAGCTAAAAATAGTCAAACTTATAGCAATCCCGTTTAACTCTGTTAATATCATGACAAGCTGTTTAAACAGCACCACGAATACCAAATTTATAGGAGATTTGTGATGTCTAGTAAGGAAGCAGGTAGTGGCTTCTCTGTTCATCCTGTGCTGAATTGAGCGTATGAGAACCCACCCAGTACTTATCAAAATAACAGAACGAATATTGGGACCTAATTCACTGCCTCCGCGGAACCGAAAAAGAAGAAAATAAAATAGCTAATAGTTAATCTGGTTTCAGAATCATTACACTCTCTGCAGTGCTGAATATCTTATCTTTTGAGAAATACACAGGGAAATACTTACCTGCATTCCAGTCCTTGTATAGATTCTTATAATGAATACTCCTCGGATCACCGGATTGCCCCGGTGTTGACGTGCCAACAGCTAAATCCCAATCCTCAGTATCTATGATAATACGAAAACTCCCACCTACAATTTGCCTTGAATCACCATAATTCATATTTAAAGTATTAGCCCCGCCACCTCTAGGAAGACGTACTGTATTCACTTTTTCCTGTAAATTTTTATCTAGAAGAGTATTGAGAGGGTGAATGACTTGTGCGTAATACAGCTTCCCATAGGACCAGTCATTCATATTTGGCCCGAACTCTGTTTCGAGTTGTTCAATCGCAGTTATGAGGCTGTTTTCGATCATACTATCCACTACTTTGCGTGCCTTCTGACCAAAAAGAAACTCAGGTGGATCAAGTAACCAAGCAAGCATTTTGGTTCTATCGATAGCAGAAACAACATCGAAATTGTCAGAAGGAATTAATTTTTTCTTAAGATCCGCTAGCATAGCTCTTTCCCAACGGTCATAAATCGAAGCAGCTACACTATCTTTATCTAAAAAGAAATTCCATTGATCTAAGCGGCTTGCCGCCGACTTTAAGTCAGTGGGTAATGCCAATCGAGTAATAAGCGGTACAAGCCTTTCCGCCGTCATAGATTTTGTATCGTACTGTAATGCCTTTGAATCTTCGATGGTATGATTACGGGCAGTCAGAAAAACCTCATTTAGGCGAAAAATTCTAGCAGGATCAGAATAGGTATCCGAAAAAATATTAGGGTAGCCTTTAGGGATATTGTTATTATTCGCAGAGCCATACCAACCCTCGGAAGGGTTTGATAAATGGGGCATAGCACGAACAGGAACATAACCCTGCCATTCATAGTCACCATTACCAGGCACTGGCAAGCTGCCACTCCACCCAAAACGAATCGGCGTCAGGCCTACAGCCTGCCAGCCAATATTACCTTTTTTATCCGCCCAAACCATATTTTCACCGGGCAAACCAGAAAACGAGCAGGCGTGTCGAAATTCATCCCAAGTTTTAGCCTGATCCATACGCAAGCTAGCAAGGTAGGGCGCGGCTCCAACATCCAGCCAAGCCGCTTTCAGACCGTATGCCAAGTGATTTTCGGTGTCTTCAAATAAGATAGGCCCATGGATGGAGTATTTTAATAATTCAGTGACAATACCTTCCCCACGGACTTGGATGTCAGTCGTTTCAACCTCCATATCCTTCCAACTTCCTTGATAACGGTATTGGTTGGGCTGATCAGGGTTTGTTTTATAAACATAAATATCTTCTTGATCGATCGGGAATATTGTTAACCCCCAAGCGCCGTATTCATTACGACCAATAGAAACTCCAGGTAAAACCGGCTCCCCTCCTCCGATCACATTCCACCCCGGAGCATTTAGATGCACCCAATAACGCAGAGAAGGGCTTTGAATAGCGCGGTGTGGATCATTTGCTAATATTGGCTTACCGCTTTTAGTTTTACTTCCCGCCACCACCCAATTGTTGCTACCTTTTGTATTCACACTTTGAAAAGGGTCTTTAAATAATATTTCAAGATCTAAATCCGGGGATTTCAAGGTGCTGACTTCTATATCGTTCAAGTATTTCAGCTCCGGATTTTCAAATGCCGGTGTTGCACGTGAAGCTATATAATCTGCCATGATCTGATCGTTCACCTTTGATAGATCTATACCGTCAAACCCTTCTAGAAACACCTCTCATTGTAACGGCAATATTTCCCGAGCTTTATCGGCACCAAGAGCGGTAATGGTTTTGGCTAAACTCACTTCCGAGCTCATACCTCTAGTCAAAGCATTATGCCTAGAAACAACAATTTCTGGAGTCCAAAGGCCAGGTCTTATACCGAGCAATTCAAACTCAAAGGGCAACAGATCCGGGTTCGATTCCGTTTGTTGGATATAAGCATTCACACCAAGAACAAAAGATGTGATAATTTCGACACCGTCTGTGTGGTAGTGAGCCATCTTTTGAATATCCCCTCTAAAACGCAATAACCGAGCCCCTCTATCGTGGGCAAGAGCTTTTTCACCTTGGATTTCTGCCAAAGTGCCTAGCGCTTTACGTCGCCATATCTCAAATTGAAAAAGGCGGTCTCTGGCAGCAGCATAGCCTTGAGCATAGAAGAGATCCTGTTGATTCTTCGCGTAGATATGCGAGACACCCCATTTATCCTTAATAATCTCCACCGATTCCTGCAGACCCGCTGTCGTTATAGACTCTGGAACCTCTCCCATGGTTCTACCTGTAGAAAAAATACTGATAGTCAAAAATAACAATAATAATTTAAGATAATATTTCATGCTATATAATCCTTTCTGAGGCAGATATAAAAATTTTGTAAAATAATAATTAAAGGATGTTTTTATAATCCAGAGCTTCTCAAATAGACCTATCAAAAATTAGGGGGACCGGAATCAGTGAGATAGTAGAAACCAACAAGATTAAGCCATTAATGGAATGCCAACCATTAGCCAGCGTGTAAAACTTATCTCTAAGCCATAGGAGGACAACATAAAACCGGCAAAAAAGGCGTTAGGAGGAGTGCCTACCAAAGTACCTACACCATTAATGCTTGCACCATAGGCGATACCCAGCAGCATTGCCATTTGAAAATTACATTTTTGCTTTTCATCAAGCTTTGGCAGGACTGTTCCCATAACAGAAATGATGGACAAGCCAATAGGCAATAGCATCATAGCTGTAGAGGTATTACTGATCCAAATACTTAGGCTTGCCGCAGCAATCATAAACCCGCCTATGATCACGTGACTACGATTGCCTGCCAAGCGAAGTATGGTTAATGCTATTCTCACATGCAGCCCACAGTTTTCAATAGCCTTAGCTATAATTAGGCCAGCCATAAAAAGATAAACTATAGGGCTGGCGTAAGGCGCTTTGGCACCTTTGATTGAAGTGATATCCAACAGCGGGAACAGGATAATAGGTAACAGTGTAGTGACCGTTATTGGCACTGCCTCTGTAGCCCACCAATTAGCCATCCATAAGGCGACACCAGATACACGCCAAGCAGTTGATGTAAGCCCTTCTAGTTCTGGGACCCCCAAAAAAATGATTAAAAATGCTGGCCCCAAGACGAAATGAAAGCCATTCTTAAAGAAGATATTGATAATTTAAATCCTGATAATTATCTATTGACCATAGCTATACCCAGTCCATTAGAGAGAGTAGTTCTCACCTGATGTCCAAGTAGCTAGTAATACCCTTGATATTCATGCTTTTAAGACACTTAAAGGGCATAAATCCCCACCTCTAGAATGAAACTAATTTTTCCCATTACTCAGGCTAAACTAAAGGCTTTACCCAAGAGCCATAAAGTAATAACGGCCATTGATCCCATTTTTTCAAAGCCTTTACGATGAACCCTAGAGTTAGCCAATGGCGACACTCACTCGCAGAAGATAAGGGCTCAATATCCACCTCCAAAAACCACCGCAAGTGCTTGAATCGAATCTGGTAAGGGCCGATTTGAAAATGCCGGTAGAAAACTTCTGCTATCAAGGCGGCTCTGGCGAGGTGTTCTTTAACTTTGGTACTGCGTTGGTCTTTAATGTTATAGACCAGTAGATTGTTCATTTTCCGCATTAGTCGAGGAACTTTAGCTAAAATGGAGTCTCAGGTTAGAAGAATTACAGACGATGAGGTAACGCTGTTAGTACAAGCACTTAAAGTAAAAATAACGGTGCTTTACTAAGAAGTTTGAAAGGTAGGCGAAATTCACGATATCCAAGCTCATTTACCTTGATAAAATATTAAGCAATATCTACCCCATCCCACCCTCCCCTCTCAGTAAACAAATACCAATAAGTTTCTTAAATCCATAGATAGATCATCGCGGTTTTTATTTAGCCTAAGAGTATCCTGTGTAAAAACCATCTTCAGCAGTTTATAAAAACCGCAGTGATAATTATGGAACCTCGATTAATCCGACTGAAAGACGCCCCCCACTATCTGGGTATGGATAAAAACCGTTTAATCGGTAAGTCAGGCCTACCTTGATAAAAATACCTATCGGCAAACAGGGTATCGCTTTCGATAGACTTGAAATGGATGTATGGGTGGAGCACTGTAAGTCTCGCAACGGGGTTCCCGCTTCTGCTAAAGGAGAACAGATATGGGAGGAAAACAAACGTCAGGATTACGAAAACGAGGCGGCATCTGGAACATTGAGAAACAAGTGCTCGGCCGAAAACTTTTCGAAAGCACTGGCACGAGCGACCTCGAAGCGGTGGAACTGATGTTGGCCTGCCGGATTGAGGAGGTGAGGCAAGCACAGGTATTTGGTGCGCGACCAAAGCGATTATTCAGGGAAGCAGCAACACGCTATCTTGAAGAAAGTATGCATTTGGCCACTATTGATAAATGAGTCCATCACCCAACACAGTTTGATCCTCATATTGGTGACTTAGAGTTACATCAAGTCCATATGGGAACACTGCAACCGTTCATTACAGCAAGAAAGCAGTTGGGCAGGAAAAATAAGAGCGTCAAGCTTGCATTATCAGTGCTGCGCCGAATTTTGAATTTAAGCATACGCTTATGGCGGGATGAAAATGGATTAACTTGGCTGGATATCGTACCACTTATTCAGCTACTGCCATTAACAGATGCTCGCAGGCCGTATCCGCTTTCATGGAGTGAACAGCATGCCTTGTTCCAGATATTAGCGGACCACCCTAGTCGTATGTGCTTGTTTAAGGTAAATACGAGATGCAGGGATCAAGAGGTCTGTCAGCTCAAGTGGGAATGGGAGATACCGGTTCCAGAACTGGATACATCGGTTTTTCTTATTTCTGGCGAGTTGATTAAAAATCGGGAAGATAAACTAATTGTGTTGAACCGCATCGCCAAGTCGGTCGTGGACAGTGTTCGCGGCCAACACAAGGATTATGTATTCACCTATCAGTCAAAGCCGATTGAACGTATCAACAACAATGGCTGGAAACGTGCCAGACGACAGCTGAATTTGCCGGTCAGGGTGCATGATCTTAAGCATACCTTTGGTCGACAATTGAGAGCCGCGAGTGTGCCATTGGAGACGCATAAGATATTACTAGGACATCGTAATGGCGACACCACATCCCACTACTTTGCCCCTGAATTGGAGGAGCTAATAGAGGCGGAAAATAGGGTTTGTGCAGGAAACTCCGGCAAAACTCCGGCAAAACTCCGGCAAAACTCCGGCATTGGTTGTCTTGAGACAAAAAGATAACCAGTTAGATCGCTCTAACTAGCTGTTTTTTTTATAGAAATAATGGTGGGCCGTGATGGATTCGAACCATCGACCAATTGGTTAAAAGCCAACTGCTCTACCGCTGAGCTAACGGCCCCTTGGAGAAGGTGCGTATCATACTGACCAACAGTCAAAATTCAAGCGTTATTTTGATATCTTGTTGGGTCTTTAATTCCGACCTGTGCGAAGCCCTGACGACGCAGTCGGCAGCTTTCACATTTGCCGCAAGCTTGGCCTTCTAAATTGGCTTGATAACAGGAAACGGTATTGCTGTAATCGACGCTTAGGGCCATTCCAGCCTCAACGATCTGTCCTTTGGTCAAGTCTATTAACGGCGCGTGGATTGTTAACTTCTGCCCTTCTACTGCAGCTTTGGTGGCAAGGTTGGCCATGGTTTCAAAGGCTTTTATATACTCGGGGCGACAGTCTGGGTAGCCGGAGTAGTCGACGGCGTTAACGCCGAGAAAGATATCGTTGGCGCCAAGCACTTCGGCCCAGCCTAGGGCGATTGAGAGAAACACGGTATTGCG
>JAQXEN010000037.1 GCA_029250825.1 Porticoccaceae bacterium | reverse complement strand
GGCTGGTTTATTATGAATTGACCAATGATGTTTTGTCGGCGATTGCTAGAGAGAAAGAAGTTAAGAAGTGGCGCAGGGAAAAGAAGAACAGGCTGGTGGAGAGTATAAATCCGCAATGGTTGGAACTGGAAGTTTGAGATCCCTCGTCGCTGCGCTCTGTCGGGATGACATTGTTGTAGTTATATATCATTCTGAACGCCTCCAGCCAGTTGCCTCAAATGGCCCAACCGGTCAACTCAAACGCCGCCACCTGTCATCTCAAATGCCCCAACCTTTCATCTCAAATGCCCCAACCTATCATCTCAAATGTCCCAACCTATCATCTCGAACGCCCACAGCCTGTCATCTCGAACGCCCCCGCCTGTCATCTCGAACGCATGTGAGAGATCTCATTAATGAGCCTGAGATCCATCTCTAGATTTTACGTGCGCCCTAAAACTGCGTAGTCGGCAAATGCACTACCAGCCCATCTAGCTCATCGCCGACCTTAACCTGGCAGGAGAGACGGCTATTGTCTTTTGGTTCACTGACGCAGTCGAGTAAATCCGTTTCCATCTCCCCAGCTGGCTCAACTTGATCCACCCAGTCCGCATCTATATAACAGTGGCAGGTTGCACAGCTGCAAGAGCCGCCGCACTCGGCGACAATGCCATCGATCATATTGTCTAGGGCACCTTGCATCAGGCTGCTGCCGGCTTCCAGATTGACCTCGTGGCTCTGGCCATCGGCTTCAATATAAGTGACTCTAGGCATAACTAAACTCCATTAAAAAATAATTTGAAGATGAATAAGGGGGTGATGGTACCAGCAATCACTAACTGGCTACTGATTTAATAATGTTTTTAACGGCAGGCTGTCATCAGCCAGTTTCGCTGGGTCAAGCTCAGTGCCCTGCATAATCAGTCGCTTGCCAAACATAAACTCTTGGGGGCGATTGACCGCATCCACCGCGAGCAATTTACTCTCGCGCATATAAAAGGCCGCAAAGCTTCGGCTACCGTCAATATCCCCGCGCACCACTACATCGGTATAGCCTTGGGAGAGGCCGGCGATCTGCAGCTTGAGATCATATTGATCGGACCAGAACCAAGGCAGTGCTGAATAGGGTTTGAGATTGCCACAAATAGTATTGGCTGCCACTGTGGCTTGATCCAGAGCATTTTGTACAGACTCGAGACGCAGGTGACGCTGATAGATCGGATTGTAGTGTGAGGTGCAGTCACCGGCAGCTAAAATGTCTTCATCGCTGGTGCGAGCATATTCATCGACAACTATACCGTTGTCGATGTTCAGGCCGGCCTGTTCAGCTAATTCGGTATTGGGTATTACGCCGACACCGATAATCACTAAGTCCGCTTTATATTCAGTGCCATCATGACATTCAACTGATTGCACCTGTTTGTCGCCGCGGATACTGACCGCTTGCACGTCGGGGACAATCTCCACATCTTCTTCGGCGTGTATGCGGGCATAAAAGGCTGCTACTTCGGGAGCGGTGACTCGCTGCAGAATGCGTGGCATTGCTTCGAGCACGGTGACTTGCATGCCGAGCTTGCGCAGTGCCGCGGCGGTTTCAAGGCCGATATAACCGCCACCTATAATGACTGCGCGCTTGTCGATGCCGGTAAACATTTTGATCTGCTGGGCATCGCTGAGATCGCGCAAATAAAATACGCCTTTTAAATCGACTCCGGGAATATCAATTTTGCGCACTCGAGCGCCGGTGGTCAGTACCAGTTTGTCGTAGTCGAGAGCCATACCATCTTCGAGTAGTAGCTGTTTATTAGGGCGATCGATGGCAGCTGCAGTGACGCCCAGGTTGATGCCGATATTGCATTTGCTATACACGGCCGCGGGGCGGATCAGGATTTGCTCGGCGGTTTTACTTCCAGCGAGATAATCTTTTGATAGCGGTGGACGATGATAGGGCAGGGCGTATTCATTGGAGATCAGAGAAATCGCGCCACTCCATCCCTGCTGACGTAAAGTTGGGGCGAGCTGAGCCGCTGCGTGACTGGCACCGATAATAATGCATCTGGACTTTGCTGCCATTGGCGAGAGAGCTCCTGTAAAAAGCTGGTCTGAGTTGGCCAGCTTTGTGTTCTTGTAATTTACGCGTAACTATACAGGCTTTAAATAAAACAAACAGGGTTGTCTTTAATATTTGCGGCTATTTATTGCTTTTCTTATAGTGTTTTTTTAAGCTCAAAAAAAAGGATCTCAGCCAGTTGGCATAAGATCCCTAGTCGCTTCGCTCAGTCGGGATGACAATAAATACTGTTGTCTCGAAACACTTAATTGTCCCTCGAACCACTCCGCTGTCATCTCGACCACTTAGCTGTCCCTCGAAACACTTAGCTGTCCCTCGAACCACTTAGCTGTTCCTCGAACCACTTAGCTGTTCTTCGAACCACCCCGCTGTCATCTCGAACGCATGTGAGAGATCTCAATAGTTGCCCGGAGATCCCTCATGGCAATGTTCTGTCCAAATGACCGGCTTTGTCGATCACTTTAAGCCAGCATAATAAGCCGCCAAGTTAGCAATATCAGCATCCGACAAACCCTTAGACATAGCCGACATCATCGCATTGTTGCGACGGCCATCTTTAAACATCTGTAACTGACTAGCGAGGTAGGCTTCTTTCTGACCCGCTAGATTGGGCCACATGCCGTTGTTGCTGATGCCGTTGACGCCGTGGCAACCGGCACAGGACATTGCTTTTGCCTTGCCTGCTACAGGGTCTCCTGCCAGGGCACTAAAAGAGGCAATAGCCATTACTGCTGCAAAAAGAGTGGTGGTGAGTTTCTTCATATTACTTCTCCAATGGTTAATTCGGTTGGCCAGAGCGGTGATAGAGGCTGTGGCTAATAAAGAGGGATGCGCTTAACAGGGCGACGGCGCCCACCTGATGGGCTGCTGCAACTGGCACAGGAACATAAAATATCAAGGTGCTGATGCCCAGTGTGACCTGCATCACCAGCAACCCAAGCAGACACCAGACTGCAATCTTGACAGGCTTTGAGATCTCTGCGCGCAGCGCTTTAACCGCAAAGGTCAGCACTAGAGCAACAATCAAATAGGCAAACATGCGGTGGTTAAACTGAATTGTGGTGATATCTTCAAAGGCCGATAACCAAGCGGGTTGAAAGCTGTAGAGTCCGGTGGGGATAAAGCTATCTCCCATCAGCGGCCACGTAGAGTAGGCATGCCCTGCATTGGTGCCGGCAACCAGTCCGCCGGAGAGAATCATTAAGAAAATTAGACCACTTAGGATATACGCAAAACTGTTAAGCCCAGCCTGCTGCGGTTTGGGCGTTGAGAGCAATCCCAGTGCCGTCCACCAGATAAAACCGAAGATTAAAACCGCATTGCCCAGATGAGCCGTTAAGCGATATTGACTGACGTCTGGGTTGTCCACTAGGCCACTTTTCACCATATACCAGCCGAGCAGGCCCTGACCGCCGCCGAGCAGCAACATCAGCAGAAGTTTCGGCGTCAGACCGGCCTTTATGCGCTTGGTAAAGTAGAAATATAAGAATGGCAGAACAAAAATAACACCAATAAATCTGCCCAGTACACGGTGCAGATATTCATACATAAATATCGACTTAAAGGCTTCTAAAGACATGCCAGCATTGATCTTTTGGTACTCGGGAAACTGCTTGTACTTGAAAAACAATTCCTGCCAGTCAGCGTGATTTAGCGGTGGGATAATACCCATCAGCGGTTTCCACTCGACCATAGACAGGCCGGAGTTAGTCAGGCGTGTGACGCCCCCGAGCAGGATCATGCCGAATATAACAGCGGCGCAGGCAAGCAGCCAGTAGGCTATTTGCAGATCATATTGCTTATTAATTTGCAGAGTTGAATTTGCGTGCGACATTAATGATTTTAACCAGTTGATTTATTACAAATATTTGAAGGAGGCCTATCAATCACCCAACCACGTTTTTTTACGGAACCGCCACATATTTAGACTTGCTTTTATGGAGAAATCTACCAGAGACATGCCGTAGAGCCAGATTACATCGGCGCCGATTTTAATCAGTAACAGTGGCATGATAAATCGCGTTAAAAGCATGCTGAAAATAGTCACCATCATCGGGAAGCGCGTATCTCCCGCTCCGCGCAGGGAGCCAGCCATACTGAACTCGACACCCATAAACGGCAGACTTAAACAGAGCACATAGGTCAGATCCACCATATGCCTAATAACTTCAGGATCATCGATCATAAAGCGGGCGATCTCTTCAGCAAATAGCCCCATCAACAAACTGCAGCCGATCATCAGATAGACACAGGTGCGCATAGTGCGCCAGCCAGCATTGTAGGCACCCTGTTTGTCATTGGCACCGAGATGTTGACTGACCAGAGTCGCCGCAGAGATTGAAAAGCTAAACGCGATAACAATAATCAGGCCGAGAATTGACAGTCCGATGCCGTAGGCGGCAAAGGCGGCGTTGCCGTAGCTGGCGAGAAAAATCATAAACAGCAACATGCCGGCTTGGAAAGTGGCCTGTTCAAAAGCGGCGGGCATGCCGATATCAATAAGTGTTTTGCCGTTTTCGACGATATCCGGCAGTGGGTTCGAGGGCTTAAACGAGAGCCATCCGAAAACCCAAAGTATTAGAAAGGCGACTATAGTAACGGTTATGCCAATACCGCCACCAATGGCGATACCGGCGAGGCCGAGATTGGGCAGGCCGGCCCAGCCAAATGTCAGCGCACCACCTAGGGCGACACTCAGAGCAACGCCAATAATGGCTGTCCACAGTGGCGTTGTAGCATTGCCCACGGCGCGAAAGCACATATTAAAGACCAGTGTCACTAACACCGCTGGCGCATAGACCGCGGTCCAAAAGGTAAATTCCATTGCCAGAATATGGGCTTTATCCGCAAGGCTAAACATACCGATAAGTTGGTCGAGAAAAGGCAGGGCGATCCAGGACAGCAGTGCGCCATCAATAACAAATACGAGCACTGAGAGTGCGGCAAAACGTCCGGCCATCACTTTATCTTTGGCTCCCCAATAGCGCCCGACCATCGCCGTAGTGCCGCTGCAGAGTCCCATCATAATTGCGTGCAGAACAAAGTAGAGACGCTGTCCAGTGGTCACGGCCGCAACTGCATCGGTGCCAAAGGTACCTGCCATTTTCAAAAATGCGACACCCATCAGCATGTAGAGCGTATTGCTAAGCATGGTTGGCCAGGTAAGACGCCAGATATTGAGTGTTGAGACAGGTTGCATGGCCGGCATGTTACCATTTGCCAGCAATTTGCGGTTAGGAGTTTTAAACTGAAAACAGAATATGAGATGGATATGGCTGATCAAGGAAAGATCAAGCTACACCCGAGCTGGTGTAGCGCAATTGGGGAAGAGTTTGATAAGCCCTATATGGCGCAGTTGCGTGAGTTTTTAATCGCTCAAAAAACTGCAGGAAAAATAATTTATCCCCCGGCTTCCAAGTGGTTTGGTGCCTTTGATACCACCCCCTTTGACAGGGTGCGCGTGGTCATTCTTGGGCAGGATCCCTATCATGGCCCGAATCAGGCCCACGGCCTCTGCTTCTCGGTGCTACCCGGTATCAAAGTGCCACCGTCTCTGGCTAACATCTATAAAGAGTTGGAGGCTGATCTGGGTATTGTGCCTCCGGGCCACGGCTGTTTAACCCCTTGGGCGGAGCAGGGAGTGCTGCTGTTAAATGCCACACTGACGGTTGAACAGGCGGATGCCGGCGCCCATCAGGGCAAGGGTTGGGAGCAGTTCACTGATCGGGCGATCAGGGCTTTGAATGACCAACGTGAGGGTATCGTCTTTTTGTTGTGGGGCAGCTATGCTCAGAAGAAGGGCGCATTTATTGATCAGTCTCGGCATCTGGTTTTGAAGTCTGTGCACCCATCACCGCTTTCCGCCTACCGTGGTTTTTTGGGTTGCAAACATTTCTCTAAGACCAATGAATTTTTGCAGCGGCAGGGTGGTGCGCCGATTGATTGGCAGTTGCCTGTGGAGCATATTTAGTTGTTTATATAGCTCTTTAAATAGCGCTTTATATAGTTCTTTATTTCGATCTTTAATGAGTTTGAATCTTTGCATACGGAGAATCCCCTAAGTGACAGTCACGACAAGATCCTGGCAGACGCCGATAAATTTACTCATCGTTATGTCAGTGGCCATGACTCTGGCGTTCGCCACCTGGATGGCGCTGTTAAATAATTTTGTTATTGAGCGGGCAGCATTTACCGGTGCAGAGATCGGCATGTTACAAAGTATCCGTGAGATTCCCGGGTTTTTAGCTTTTACTGCTGTACTGGTTTTGTTGATCGTTAAAGAGCAGACCTTTGCCTACCTCTCTCTGGCGCTGCTGGGTATTGGCGTGGCTATCACTGGTTATTTTCCCTCGGTGATTGGTCTGTATCTGTCGACTTTTCTGATGTCTGTGGGCTTCCACTATTTTGAGACCATTAAACAGTCTCTGTCCCTGCAGTGGCTGACTATTGATGAGGCTCCGGCAATGCTCGGCCGACTGATTGCGGTGAGTTCAGTTGCGTCTCTGCTGACCTATAGTTTTTTATGGCTAGCCGAAACTTATTTTGGGCTCAGCTACCAAACAATCTATTTGGTTGGTGGCGGCTGTTGCTTGCTGCTGACACTATTTATGTGGCTGGGCTTTCCCCGTTTCAAAAGCAAAACACCTCAGCGCAAAGAGCTGCTGATGCGCAAGCGCTATTGGCTGTATTACGCCCTGACCTTTATGGGGGGTGCGCGGCGACAAATATTTACTGTGTTTGCCGGTTTTTTAATGGTTGAGAAATTTGGTTATAGCGTCAGTAATATTGCTGCACTGTTTATTATTAACCATCTTTTTAACTGGGCCTTTGCCGGTCGTATCGGGGCACTGGTGGGTCGTATCGGCGAGCGTCGGGCACTGACATTTGAGTACTGTGGGCTGTTCTGTGTATTTACTGCCTACGCCTTTGTCGACGATGCCAACTGGGCGGCGGGACTCTATGTGGCAGACCATCTGTTTTTCTCTTTGGCCATTGCCATAAAAACCTATTTTCAAAAGATCGCGGATCCGGCGGATATGGCGTCCACTGCTGGTGTCGCTTTTACCATTAACCATATTGCCGCGGTGGTTATTCCGGCGCTATTTGGGTTGGTCTGGCTGGTGTCGCCGATGATCGTGTTTTTGATGGGGTCGGGTATGGCGTTGGTTAGTTTGCTCTTGGCGCGGAATATTCCATTGGCACCCCGGGCGGGTAATGAGGTGGTTTTTGGAAAGGTGGATTATTTGCCTGAGGCGGCTAGGTAGGGATTGTTGCGGTTGTTGAGCTTGGGAGTGGGCTGGGAGTTTGAGGTCCCTCGTCGCTGTGCTCTGTCGGGATGAGGGTGCAATGTTTTGGCTGGGTCACATGATTCTATCATTTCGACCTGAGAGAGAAATCTCGGTGCTGTTGCACCTACAATATCAGTGGAGGCTTCTTCGCTTTTCTGCGCAGCCAGTTAAGCCCATTCAAGATAGCGGGTGTCTTCACCACTTTGCGCTCTAATCTAAACTTTCCGGGATAGTCCACCAACAGCAATCCCATCACTAGGGTAAGAATTCCCTGTCCCGGCAAAAACAGCATCAATAACCCCGCCACTATTAGACTGCAACCAATCAAATTCTTCCCCGCTAAGGCCAGCAATCGAATAATTGGGTGCTGATCTTTCCACGCTGTCGGCTGGCGTTTTTTCGGTAAAAAATAATCTTCAGGAATCTGTGCCACTAACCAGGGCAGTAACAAGAGGCTGAGAATAAACACAGCGAGGGAAATAATGCCCGCCCAGACCAGCAATTGCTGATGGTCAGAAACCCAGTTCAATAAAACATTCACGGGCTGGCTGGAATCTCATAGGGCAGCGGCAGGTGGGTGACCGCGGTCAGTGCTTGGTCACCAATTTGAATCTTTTGAGCATTGCTTTGTTTGTCGTTGAGCACCGCCAGTATTTCAACCGAGCCGTTATCCACTCTAACAGCGCTGGCAATATTGCCAATGCCCTTGCCCTCATGGTCTTTAATTTCGTCTCCGGGGCTAGGCAGGCTGTCAGTGGCGAGAACCAGATGGTGCATGCGGCGTTTGACGGCTCCGCGATAGTGAGCGCGGGCGATAATTTCTTGCCCGGTGTAACAGCCTTTCTTAAAATTTATATAGCCCAGAGCATCGAGATTAAGCATCTGTGGGATAAACATCTCACTGGTCTCGGCAACCACTTCGGCGCGGCCTGCGCGGAGCCGCTCGAGGTCGGAGAGGACTCTGTGGTCATTTGAATAGTTCTCACTGATATCAGTGATTTCAGTTTTGAAAAATACCGCGTACTTTTTCAGGCTAGCTATGGCGATTTCACCAATTGAGGGGTGGACTTCCAAAATAATGCTGCCATCGGTATCGCTGTGGGCGGTAAACAAGAACAGCATGCGCCCTTTGGGCGTGCAGTGTGCGCCGTCAATGCTGTTTGATGGGCTGAGGCTGTCCATATCGCAGCTCACCTGACCCTGCAGAAATTTACTGCTGTCGGGACCGGACAGTTTAATGTAGCTGCGCGCTGAAACGCTGTTCCCAGACCCGTCACTGGAAGAGGTTTGCTGAGTCATGGCCAATCCTTTGTCTACTCTGTAGGTTATTGGATGATTGTCTCTTATAATGCCGCTTTAAAACAATGATTGATTAGCTATGAATAAAAATCGTCTGCGCTGGGCTTGTCGCCGTGGCATGTTGGAACTCGACTTGATTCTTGAACCCTTTGTTGAGAACTTTTACGATTCACTGGAAGAATCTGACCAGCTGCGCTTTGAGGTGCTGTTGGAGAGCGAGGATCAGTCTCTGTTTATGTGGCTGATGAAGCGTCAGGCGCCAGATAACCCGGATATGCAAAGGATAGTGCAGATCATTCATGAGTCCCGTTCCCAACTCAGCTGAGTTTCAGCTTCGTCCTTCATTCAATTACCTCTGTGCACGGCTTGGTCTAGCGATCGCGGCCGCTGCACTGATCGCTCTGCTGCCACTATTAATCTGGGCCAAGGTTGCTGCTCTGTTGGGTCTTGGTTTGGCGGTCCTATGGTTGCTTGTAGATTACCGGGGTCAGTGCGCTGAGCTTTTGATTCTGCTGGATGCCAGTGAGGACCGCTGGCGTCTGCTGCCAGTATCAGAGGGGCGGGGAAGAGGGAGTCAGCAATCCGAGGCAGAAGAACTGAGGATGGCGGCGACCCAGTTTGTCACTGGATATTTAGTGATCGCCTATTTTAAGCGGCCCCAGAGGCAAACCATTGTTCGGGTACTTCCCAGAGATAGTCTCTCGACACCCCAGCATCGACTGCTGCGCAAACTGCTGATCCAGCGGGTTGCTAACCGATCGAGAACTTGATGAATCGGTTGATGTAGAGCTTGGTGGAGAACTTAGTCAAGATTGATAATCACATCCTGACCGGCAAAATTGATCGGCACTAAAATCGTGTCTTTGGCGATCGGTGCCAGCTTGGGATAGTCGAGGGTGTAGTGCAGGCCGCGGCTCTCTTTGCGCTGCAGGGCACAGCTAATAATCAATTCAGCCACAGTGGCAAGGTTGCGCAGTTCCAGCAGATCACGACCTACTCTATAGTTGCTGTAGTATTCCTGAATTTCTTTCTGCAATAAATTAATCCGGTGCTGGGCACGCTGCAAGCGTTTATCAGTGCGCACGATGCCCACGTAATCCCACATAAAGCGCCGCAGCTCATCCCAGTTGTGAGAGATCACCACATTTTCGTCTGAATACTCGACGCGGGATTCGTCCCAGGGCCGAACAAAGTCTGGCTGGGGAATTTGGTTATTCAGTTGGTTTATTTCACTGGCCGCTGCCTGGGCATAGACCAAGCATTCAAGTAGCGAGTTACTGGCCATGCGATTAGCGCCGTGGAGTCCGGTAAAGGCACTCTCGCCAATGGCATAGAGGTTGCGCAGATCAGTTTGGCCTTTGGTGTTCACCACAATGCCACCACAGGTGTAGTGTGCAGCGGGAACGATGGGAATCGCTGTGGTGGTGATATCGATTCCAAAATCTAGGCAGCGCTGATAGACAGTTGGGAAGTGCTCGATAATAAATTCAGCCGGCTTATGGCTGATATCCAAATACAGGCAGTCGCTGCCGAGGCGCTTCATCTCGTGGTCAATGGCGCGAGCCACTACATCTCGTGGTGCTAGCTCCGCATCCCCATGAAAGTTTTGCATAAACGGCGTGCCGTCAGGCAGTTTGAGGATTGCCCCTTCACCGCGCAGTGCTTCGGTGATTAAAAATGACTTGGCCTTGGGATGGTAGAGGCAAGTGGGGTGGAACTGATTAAACTCGAGATTGCCAACTCGACAGCCACGGCGCCAGGCCATGGCGATACCATCACCGCTGGCACCGTCTGGATTGCTGGTGTAGAGGTAGGTTTTGCTGGCACCACCGGATGCCAGTACCGTGCTCTTAGCTTGCAGCAGTTCAACGTCGCCACTATTGATATCGAGAATATAGGCACCGGTACAGCGAATTTTGCGTGAGCTTTTATCTGCCTGAGTGACTAGGTCAACAGCACAGTGGTGCTCAAAGATTTGAATATTATCGGCGGCCAAGGCCCGTTCGACTAAAGTGCCGGTGATCTCTTTGCCGGTTGCATCGGCGGTATGCAGGATGCGCCGATGGCTGTGACCGCCTTCCTGAGTGAGATGATAGTTGGCGTCTTCCTCATCGCGGGTAAAGTCGACACCACTCTCGATCAGCCAGTGCACCGCACCGGGGCCGTTTTCGACCACAAAGCGCACGGCGTCTTCATGACAGAGGCCGGCACCTGCAGCCAGCGTGTCGGCAATATGCGCCTCGGCGCTATCGTCTTTGTCGATAACTGCTGCAATACCGCCCTGGGCGAGCCAAGAGGCTCCACCCTGCAGAGTGGCTTTGCTTATTAGCGCAACGCGCAGACTCGAGTCGAGCTGCAGCGCGACGGTTAGGCCTGCCGCGCCGCTGCCAATAATCAGCACATCATATAAATCAATTGGTTTCATTCGCTGGTCACATTAGGTTGACGCGGCATGATAGTATAAGCCCAAGACGCAAGCGAACTAAATTGTCACCCAGTAGTCTGTCTAAGATTGCGGTTAACTTTTATGCGTTATTAGAGTTCCAGATAAAAGTAGTAGCCTAACCTCTTAGGACAAATGGATTGCTAGATGACAGAACAAAAAACGGAACCCACTGATCAGCAGTTAGTCGTCAGGGTACAAAAAGGCGACAAACGGGCGTTTGATCTGCTGGTTCTAAAATACCAATATAAAGTCCATGCCATCGTGGCGCGCTTTATTCGCGACAGCGATGAGGTGAGAGATGTGGTGCAAGAGGCTTTTATCAAGGCCTACCGGGCGCTGCCTAAGTTTCGTGGTGACAGCCAGTTCTATACTTGGCTCTACCGAATCGCAGTGAATACCGCAAAAAACTATTTGGTCGCACGCAGCCGTAGGCCGCCGTCCTCAGATGTTGATCTCGAGGATGCACAGTATTACTCTGGCAGTGATCAACTCAAAGATCACAGTTCACCTGAGAATCAGTTGTTTCGCGATCAACTTGAAGCTGTTATCAATCAGGCTATTATTGAATTACCGGAAGATTTACGTACCGCAGTGACCCTGCGTGAGTATGAAGGCCTCAGCTATGAAGATATTGCTGCGGTCATGGACTGTCCTGTGGGCACCATAAGATCGCGTATTTTCCGTGGCAGAGAGGCGATTGATGCCCTTGTAGCAGAAATAATTGAAGGTCGTTGAAACAATGATGAACCTTTTATATAAACGTGGGTCATACCCTCACCAGATAAAGAACTACGCCAGCGTAACGGCAAAATTTAAGGCAATTAACTTCCGTATTCACGAGGTAAATTAATGAGCGATCACAAAGAACGCTTAGAACAGTCACTCTCCGCTCTGATGGATGGAGAGGCTACCGATATTGAGATGCATCGTCTGCTCAAAGAGGTCTCCAACGACTCTGAGCTGCGCGATAAGTGGAAGCGTTACCACATGGTTTCATCGGCCATGAAAGGTGATGCGGCCACTGGAACAATTGACTATTCAGCTGCCATTTCTGCGGCAATTGATCAAGAGCCAGCCCACCGCCAGAGCAGAACCGCGGTATTTGCTGGATCTGCTGGACGTTTCGCTATTGCCGCCTCAGTTGCTCTGGTCGCCGTATTTGGTGTTCAGCAGCTCAATAGCCCACTGGACAGTGTCGGTGAAATCTCCGAGTTTGCCGGTGTTGAACAGGCCACCGAAGAGAATACCGGCCCAGCTATACAGTTTCCTTCAGGCTTTCAGCCAATTATTAACGCGCGTACGGTCAGTGCCGGCGGCAACAACAAGAGCTCGCAATATGTAACGCCAGTGATTGAGGTTCGCCAACAGGTCAACCGCAAGTACTCCGAAGCTGAGGTGCGTGCCTATATGAACGATGTTATGGCCAAGCACTCCAATAATGCAGCACTCAACAGCAATCAGGGAATGTTGCCCTTTGCGCGCTTAAATGAAGCCGAGGCAGCTGCCGAAAAGGAATAAACGCCTACAATGGTTTTATCAAGACTCCTTACACCATTCAAAGTGGCGGCTCTAGTAGCCGCCTTTTTGCTACATGGGCCATTATTTGCGGCGCCTATGGAATCTGCCCATGACCTGATGTCGAAAATGGCTAAAGCATCCCGAGAGCTAAATTATCAGGGACTGTTTACCTATGAGTACCGCGGCAACCTAACCAGCATGAAAGTGGCCCATGGTGTCGATAGTGGCCAGACCTTTGAACGTCTTCAGCATATGGATGGTCTTCAGCGCAATGACTTGCGCCGCACCGATAATGTCGACTGCCTGCGCACTGGAGATTTACTGCTGCGTGGCAGTGCCTACAAAATAAATGATCAGAGTTATGCTCGCCTAGAGGATTTTTACGAGTTTCATATCAAGGGACAGGGGCGTATCGCCAATCGCCAAGTGGTGATGGTCCATGTGCTGCCCAAAGACAAATATCGCTACGGCTACGTTGTTGCCATCGATAAGGAATCGGGTCTGTTACTGCAGTCGGTATTGATGAGTCATAGTGGCAAACCCCTTGAGCGCTTTCAATTTGTGGATATCACTATTGGTGTGCCATTCGCTGAATTGGAATTTGATTTGGACGCCAGTGATTTTGCCAGCGTCGCCCTAGATCAAAGCAACTGCATTGACGATAAGTATCAAATTACCACCACAGCATCCAATTGGAGTGCCCAGTGGCTGCCTCCTGGATTTGTTATGGCCTCCCATCAGGTCGCCGACAGCAATGGTCAGGAATCAATGATGTATACCGATGGTCTAGCGGTTTTCTCGGTGTTTATCGACTCCGATCAAGGGCGTTCACTGCCGGCAATAGATGCCAATTTGGGTGCCACGGTGGCGGTCCTAACCAAAGCGGATATCAATAATCAGGAGTATGCGATCTGTGTTGTGGGTGAAATTCCCCGAGCCACGGCAAGTCAAATTGCCAGTGCGATCTCCCTCGCGCCCTCTCCTGCGCCCTCTACCTCAATCTCACCTTTACCATAGAGGAACTCTTCAATGATCCTTGAAACTGGCATTGTTGTTGCGGTCGAAGCGGATAGCCTGTGGGTTGAGACAATTCAAAAATCTGCCTGTGAAGTGTGCGTCGCCGAGAAAGGCTGCGGCCAAAAATTCTTATCCAAACTGGCGGGCAAAACCGTCAGTATCCGCGTACTGCGCGACAAACTCTCATCACAGAGCTTCTCAGTGGGACAGTCAGTTACCATTGGTATTCCGGAAGATGTCATTGTAGTGGCCTCACTACTGGTCTATCTGCTGCCGATTTTTTCAGCCATAGGGGGTGCCGCGCTATTTTCTGCCGGTGGTGATCTGCAGGCGGTTGGCGGTGCTCTGGGTGGACTGTTATCGGGCGGTCTGCTGGTGCATTTGCACAGTGTCAAAAAGCGTGATGATCTGCGCTTTAATCCTGTTTTGATCGATACTCAGAATCAATCCGCTGTTATCAACTTCCAACATTAAGCTTGCTATTAAGTCATTAATGGCTAACTATTTTTTAACTCTGTTGTCTGATCTATTCAGGCCTATTTAGCCGTCTAATGCATAGCAACTATTGCACTATCAATGGTTAAAACACAATTACGGCTGCCGCTGCGCTGTGAGTTGACTATGATATGTGAATAGAAACTACTCTGTGCAACCTGAGAAATAGTAATTCAACTTTTGGAGAACAGTCCGTGCTTAGAAAATTTTTCGTTGTTACGACTTTCGTATGCCTTATTTTTAATCCCCTTATTGGGTCAGCCCAGCTTCCGGACTTTACTCAGTTGGTTGAACAGACTTCCGCCGCAGTGGTAAAAATCAATACGGTTCAAAAGGCTCGCAAAGGCAAATCAGCGCAGATGGAGCCGGGCCAGATTCCGGAAATTTTTCGCGACCTATTTCAGCAGCGCCAGAGGCCACAAACACAGCGCCCAGTGCTAGCCATGGGGTCCGGTTTCGTGATCTCTGATGATGGCTATATCATCACTAACCACCATGTTATCGATGGTGCTGATGAAATTGTTGTGCGCTTTTCCGATCGCCGGGAATTCACTGCCCAAGTTGTGGGTAAAGATCGCCGTTCGGATCTCGCACTGTTAAAGGTCGAGGCCACAGATTTACCCACCCTCAAACTTGCTGCACCGGATCAGTTAAAGGTCGGTGAATGGGTGCTGGCGATAGGCTCGCCTTTTGGTCTCGACTACTCCGCCAGTGTGGGTATTGTCAGTGCCATTGGGCGCAGCATTCCGACCGAGAAAGGCGAAAACTATGTACCCTTTATTCAGACCGATGTGGCGATAAATCCCGGCAATTCCGGTGGACCGCTGTTCAATCTGGATGGGGAAGTGGTGGGTATCAATTCACAGATCTATTCACGCTCAGGCGGCTCTATAGGCCTGTCTTTTGCGATTCCCACCAGCGTTGCTGTGGGTGTTATCGAGCAGCTAAAAGAGAATGGTGAAGTCCAGCGTGGCTGGCTCGGTGTAGTGATTCAAGATGTGGACAAAGACCTAGCCCGCTCACTGGATCTGGATCGACCCCAGGGAGCATTGATTAACGCGGTAGAGCCGGACAGTCCAGCGGACAAAGGTGGTATCAAACCTGGAGATGTTATCGTCAGTTTTAACCGCCAGCCGATTGTCGACTCGGGAGACCTGCCTCATGTTGTAGGCATGCTAGTGCCGGGAAAAAAGGCGCCGGTTGAGCTTTATCGCAAGGGAAAACGTAAGAAAATGACAATTGAAGTCGGTAGCCTCAAAGGCGATGACGCCAATGTTGCCGGCCGTGGTGATGGCACTGACCGACTGGGCCTAGCAATTGCGGATCTCAGTGCCCGAGAAATGAGTTCTCTGGGTATTCGTGGCGGAGTTGTTATCGAACAGGTGTCTCCGGATTCCGCTGGCTCAGAGTCTGGACTAAGCCGGGGGGATGTGATTTTACAGCTGGGTTATAGCCGGATTGATGATATTGAGGAGTACGATCAAGTCGTGCGCGAACTGCCTGTAGACACTCCAGTCTTAATCCGTTTTTATCGGCAGGGAAGAGCGATCTCTCGGACTATTGTGTTAACGAAATAATCCGCGCCAGAGAATGAAACCTAAATCTGAGAAGGGAAATAAAAAAATGCACGCAAGTAGATTCAAGAGCATGGCAGCGGCACTGATAATGACGTGTTTTTCACTCTTACTGCCTAATGCCAATGCTAGTTCCAGTGCTGAAAGATTGGCAATGGCGCCCTTGCTTGACAAAGCCATTGCCGGCGAGCACCGCAGCGCAGCCAACAGCGCACGGGACAATCAGCGCCACCCCAAAGAGACCCTGATGTTTTTTGGTATCAAGCCGGGCATGAAGGTGCTTGAAATACTTCCCGGCGGTGGCTGGTACACCGAAATACTCGCCCCGGCCTTGCAAGACCGGGGTCAGTTAACCGTGGCCAGCTTTGGAGCCGAGAATCCCTCCGAGTATATGCGTAATGTGCACAAACGATATATCGCCAAGATGGAAAGCAATCCCCAGGTCTACGGCCAGGTTAAAACCCAAGTCTTTGAAGATGACGGTTATCTCACCGAGGTTGCTAGCGGTTCTCAGGATATGGTTTTGACCTTCAGAAACAGCCATAACTGGATACGCTTTGGCGGTATCGAACAGGCCTATGCTTCATTTTTTCGAGTGTTGAAAAAAGGCGGCGTGCTGGGTGTCGTGCAGCATCGAGCCGAACCGGGCACAGATATTAAGCAAGCTGCTGAACAGGGCTATGTGGCAGAGGCCTATCTGGTTAAATTGGCAGAGAGCATGGGCTTTGAATTAGTCGCGGAATCCCAGGTCAATGCCAATGCCAAAGACACCAAGGATTATCCTCGCGGGGTCTGGTCTCTGCCCCCCAGCTTTCGTGAGAAAGACCACAACAGAGAAGCCTATGGCGCTATCGGCGAAAGCGACCGCATGACACTGCGCTTTGTTAAGGCTGAATAAGCCTATTATCCAAGCTCTCTTCAATCTGTGCGCCTTTATTAATAAGGCGCGCAGCCGATAGCGCAGTGGCCGTGAATAGGCTAAACTGCGCTCGCAAATTTTCCACTGGCAGCAGATACCCTTGACCGATTTAAGTCATATCCGAAATTTTTCAATTATTGCCCATATTGACCACGGCAAATCGACCATTGCAGACCGCTTTATTCAGGTCTGTGGAGGCTTGACCGAGCGTGAAATGGCCGCTCAGGTTCTCGATTCTATGGACATTGAGCGCGAGCGCGGTATCACCATCAAGGCCCAGAGCGTGACTCTGCCCTTTACCTCAAAGGATGGTATCACTTACCAGTTAAACTTTATTGATACCCCGGGGCACGTAGATTTTTCCTATGAAGTATCGCGCTCCCTGGCCGCCTGTGAAGGCGCGCTGCTGATCGTTGATGCGGCGCAGGGAGTCGAGGCTCAGTCAGTGGCAAACTGCTACACGGCGATTGCCCAGGGTCTAGAAGTGCTCCCCGTATTGAATAAAATGGATCTGCCCCAGGCCGAGCCGGAAAAAGTGATCAATGAAATTGAAAATATTATTGGTATTGAAGCTACTGAAGCGGTCCGCTGCAGTGCCAAAACCGGTGAGGGCATCAACGATATTCTCGAAGAACTAGTGCGCCAGGTACCGCCGCCAGTGGGAGATGTAGATGCGCCACTGCAGGCACTGATAATTGACTCCTGGTTCGATAACTATCTGGGTGTAGTTTCTCTGGTGCGGGTTATGCAGGGCACATTGACCACCAAGAGCAAGATTATCGCCAAGACCATAGGCAAGGGTCATGTGGTGGATAGCGTTGGTGTATTCACCCCAAAGCGTAAAGAGACAGGTATCCTGAGAGCCGGTGAAGTTGGCTTTATGGTAGCCGGCATCAAAGATATTTTAGGTGCGCCAGTGGGCGACACCATCACTAATTTGAGTACCGCTGAGACGGAAGCACTGCCAGGATTTCAGCGTGTTAAACCCCAGGTCTATGCCGGTATGTTCCCGGTGGATTCAGACGACTTTGAAGACTTCCGCGAGGCGCTGGCCAAGTTAGCGGTCAATGATGCCTCGCTATTTTATGAACCTGAGAGTTCTGATGCCCTGGGCTTTGGTTTTCGCTGCGGCTTCCTAGGTATGCTGCATATGGAGATTATCCAAGAGCGGCTGGAGCGTGAGTACGACCTCAATCTGATCACCACGGCCCCTACAGTAGTCTACGAAATTCTTACCAACAGTGGCGATATCCTGCAGATGTCTAACCCCTCTGCGCTGCCAGATCCGGCTCAGATCGATGAAATGCGCGAGCCAATCTGTGAAGCCAATATTCTGGTGCCGAAAGACTATGTGGGCAATGTAATCTCACTCTGTGTCGAAAAGCGTGGTGT
>JAQXEN010000036.1 GCA_029250825.1 Porticoccaceae bacterium | reverse complement strand
TGGCCTTGATAACAGCAAAGTTAAAAAACAGAACCAAGCCAACTGCAACACCATCATCCATAGGCCATAGATTAAAAGATGTTGAGCAGGGGTGTCTTGAGATAGAACGATGGTAAATAGTGAGACAAAGTAGATAGGGGCTTTTGGATTTAGAGCATTGCAAAGAAAGCCTAAACCAATCGTTTTTATCGTGGAGGTTTCCACGGTACCCTCTATAGATAAAGCTCCTGCCTGATGTGCTCTGGCTAGAAGTCCGTTGATCCCGAGATAAACTAGGTAGCCACCCCCAAGAAGCTTAATAGCCCATAGTGCAGATGCGGAGTTGGCGATAATGGCGGCCAGCCCAAGTGACGAATAAAGAATATGTATAGATAGGCCTAGTGCAATGCCTAGGCTGCAAAGTAATCCTGCACGCTTGCCATTGGCTAGAGCTTGCTGAGATACCAAGACAAAATCTGGACCTGGTGTTGCGGCCGCGAGCAAATGTATAGATGTAATTAGCAGTAAACCTTGGTAGAGGTCCATTAGTCGTCCTATTGGGTTTTGTCAGTAACAGTACTAAAGTCAACAAAGAGCTCAGCTGAGTAAACTATTTCATCAAAGGATGATTCGACACTTCTTGGCGCTTTGGTTTTTACAGCAGATAGGGATTTATCATTGTAGCTGTGGTTTCGCTTGGTGGCTGTTACCACTATCTCTTCAAGCATCTGTGCCCCCTGAGTAGCTTTGATCCATAGGCGATTATCTCTGAAACTTACTGGCGTTAGTGTCACGTCCAGTGATTTTTCATAGAGGACTTTTTGTTTCATGATTTTTTCTAGGGCAAGCTGTTTAACCTGGTTCTTGTAGGCGTCTTTCTTTGAATGTTCAAAGGCTATATCAGATAGCTCTATCTCCTCTCTGCTGTCGGCAACGCTGGCGACGGTCTTGAGTTGAGACTCTTGCATGATGGTGATGGCCATGCGGTTCACCACTTTAAAGCTGTCGGGCTTGCTACCAAACCAGCCATACTGCGGCGATGTGGAAAATTTAGAACTTTTTATATGCTCGGGATTAATGCCCGCAGTGACTAACTGTTTGCGGATAGATTCCCGCAGGGCCATGTTATTTGAGATCGATGTCGAGAGCTGCTGATCTTCACTAGTGATTACCAAGCTAATAATAGCTCTGTCGGAGTAGGCTTTTTTCTCAGCCTCAGCGCTAAGAGTGATAATTTTTTCGCTGGGATGAAGGAATTGTCGCAGTTCATTGGGACTGCCCTCGAGTTCTGGCTGGGCTAAGACGTGAAAGGGTAGGCAGCAAAACAGTAGGCAGGTGATCAATTTGGTCATAGTTGTCTCGTCTGGTTGGTCTGTCGCTAATTAAAAAGAGACGCTTTTTAAATAGGCCTCTTTTAAAATAGACCCTAGCAACCGTTACTGCCTACAATGGTCAGATAAAATCTGAGAAATTAGACAGCTGCAGTTAGACAGCTAAAAATAGAGAGAGTAGGGCGCTTAGCATGATTGAAATCACTGCCAGAGAAAAAATCTACCAAGTTATATTTGGCACGGATACGCCAGCCGGTCAGCGTTTCGATATTCTGCTGATCACTATGATTCTGCTGAGTGTGCTTGCGGTTATTTTTGATTCGATCAGTACGGTTAACGATCAGTATGGTGTTTGGATCTTCCGTCTCGAGTGGATATTTACCGGACTATTCTCCATTGAGTACCTGCTGCGTATCTATTCATCCCCCAAGCGACTGAACTATATATTCAGCTTCTATGGTCTTGTGGATCTGCTCTCTATAGTACCGACCTATCTGGCGTTATTTATACCCGGTGCCAGTTATTGGCTGATATTGCGCTTGCTGCGGGTATTGCGGATATTCCGGGTGCTCAAGTTGGTTCGCTATCTTTCGGAGGCCAATATTTTACTGCGCTCTATCTACGCTTCACGGCGCAAGGTGCTAGTATTTTTCACCGTGGTGATGGTCTTGAGTGTGATTTTTGGCAGTTTGATGTTTTTGGTTGAGGGGCCGGAAAACGGCTTTACCAGCATTCCCCGAAGTGTCTACTGGACCATCGTCACCATTACCACTGTGGGTTATGGCGATATTGCGCCCCAGACCGTGGTTGGGCAGGTTATTGCAACTATGGCGATGCTAACCGGATATTCTATTATTGCTATTCCAACCGGTATCTTTACCGCCGAGATCGCCCGGGAGATCAATCAAGCCAGCAGCAATATGCGCTGCAATATCTGTGATCGCAGCGGCCATCATCCGGATGCCGAGTACTGTTATCACTGCGGCATCGAACTGTCCAAAACCTAGTCGAGGGCTTTAGTTTGTCGATTGATGCTCTGAAACGATGCGATAACTCAGAGCCTCTTGATAGTCTTCACTGATAACCTGTTCGCGGCCTGCCAGATCCGCAATACTCCGCGCCACTCGCAAGACCCGATAGAATCCTCTAGTCGATAGACCAAAGCGGGTGATCGCATGGTCCATTAAATTGCGCTGTTCGCTACTGAGCGGACAGATACTTTTCAGTTCTTCACCACTTAATTGACTATTGGTTTTGCCCTGTCGCTTTAGCTGTAACTGGCGAGCCACACAGATGCGTTGCTGGATCTGCCTGTCGCTTTCCCCCTTGGGTGGCGGTGCGGGATTCAACTGTTGCTGGTTTAGTAACTGATTGTTTTCAATGGGGGTGACCTGCACCTGCAGATCGATGCGGTCTAACAGGGGCCCGGAAATTTTGCTGCGGTAACGATTAATTTGGTCGGGGGTGCAGCGACAGCGGGTGCCGCCAAGATAGCCGCAGGGGCAGGGATTCATGGCGGCAATTAATTGAAAGTTGGCTGGATAGCAGACCTGAGCGGCGACCCGGGAGATATTGATCTCTCCGGATTCCATCGGCTCGCGAAGCACTTCTAGCACACTGCGTGAAAACTCTGGCAGCTCATCGAGAAACAGCACGCCCTGATGGGCCAGTGAGATCTCCCCCGGCCTGGGGCTACTGCCTCCGCCCACCAGGGCCGCGGAGGAGGCGGTGTGGTGAGGGGCGCGAAAGGGTCGCGCCCAGATCGGTTGGCGCAAGCCTTTGCCTGCTACTGAATAAATGGAGGCGACTTCCAGTGCTTGCTGGTTATTCAATGGTGGCAGAATACCTGGCAGGCGACTGGCGAGCATGGTTTTGCCGGTGCCCGGTGGGCCATAGAAAAGAAGATTGTGGCCACCGCTGGCGGAGATCTCCAGCGCGCGCTTGGCATGGTGTTGGCCGATCACCTGATTGAGCTGGCTCTTGTTTGTGTTTGTACTGGCGTTTTCGCGTGCGTTGGAGCCAGCATGGTCCGGGGAGTCTGTATCTGTGACGTTCGAACTATTCCAAAACTGCAGCGGAGTTTGCAGTAGCAGATGTCCAGAGATATCTAATAGATGTGTGCAAGGTAGTATCTCCAAGCCCTCGACCAGAGATGCTTCCTCAGCATTCTGGCAGCTAATAATAAGCTGTTTACCCTGATGCAGACAGCTGAGTGCTGCGGGCAGAACTGCATCTACGGCGCGGGTATCGCCAGAGAGGGCCAGCTCGCCAATAAATTCATATCGATCCAGGTGATCTCTCGGCACCTGCCCCGAGGCTGCAAGAATGGCGACTGCAATAGCAAGATCAAAACGGCTGCCTTCTTTGGGCAGTTCGGCGGGGGCTAGATTGACGGTGATACGTCGCGCGGGAAAATCAAACTGTGAGTTGAGGATGGCGCTGCGAACCCGGTCTTTGCTCTCTTTAACCGCGGTCTTTGGCAGACCCACCATATGAAAGCTCGGCAGGCCATTGGACAGATGCACTTCAACTGAGACCAGCGGTGCATTGATACCCAGTTTTGCTCGGGTGTTGACCACCGCAAGTGACATTGCATTGCTCCCTGTGTGTCTCACTAAAACAACCCCTCAATCCGCTGAGGGGTTTTAAATCTGCAGGCTAATTATTGCTTTTTATGACTCTCGTTAGCGGTCAGTTGGCGAATACTTTCCTCTAGGTCACTGATCTGTGCCTCGAGAGTATCGAGCTTTTCTCTAGAGCGCCCCAAGACTGCCTGTTGGATATCGAACTCTTCACGGGTAACCAGATCCAGTTTTTGCAATGCCTTGGCCATAGCTGAGCGAACCTGCATTTGCATCTCGTCCCCCAGAGCCTGGGCGCCGGGTACAAATGCCTGATTAAACTGTTTGATAAATTGATTAACAATATTGTCTTGATTCAATGGGTAGTTCCTCTTTTAACCGCTTTAGCCCCTCGGGATAATCTGCAGTTTAGCAAATTGCACCGGGTTACCCCATGCATTTACAGCAGATGAGACCTGTCACTCTAATCGCTTAATAGGCTGTCCAGTTTGGTGCGTGAGATCCCCGGATGACTTTTAGCGGTGCACCATATTGGTACGTTCGCACAGTATCTGATGGGAAATTAGCGGAAATAACCGTTGAAAAAAAGTTGGCATGCAATATGCATTAGGATGTTCGAAGCATCAAAAAACTTAACGTTAATTATTTTATTTTTTAATTTTATATCTTGGGAGATATATCGATGAAAGCTTTAAAAACTGCAATTTTCGCTGCAACTATGATGTCTGGTGCCACTGCAATGGCTGCTGAAGTTTCTGGCAATGTAGCAATTGGTTCGGATTACTTTTTCCGTGGTATCGATCAGGCTGGCGGTGAAGCGCTGTCTGGTGGTTTCGATGTGGGTTTTGAAAATGGCTTCTATGTTGGTACTTGGGCTTCAAGTGTCGATTTCAGTGGCGGCTTAGAGCTTGATTACTACGCTGGTTACGGTGGTTCCATTTCTGAAGACGTTAGCTACGACGTTGGTTACCTGTACTACGGCTACCCACAAGGGCCAAAAACGGAAGAGTTTGAAGAAGTTTACGCCAGTATTTCAGCAGGTGATGCAACGCTAGGTTTTGCTTACTCTGATGATTACTACGCTTCAACTGGACATTCTACATATGTTTATTTTGATTACGGCGTGGTTCTCAGCGAAGCGTTTAGCCTGGGTTTCCATGTTGGCACTATGACTGCTGCCGACGCTGCCAACGAAGCTGATGACTACTCTATCTCTCTGAGCACTGAAGCTGCTGGTCTTGGTTTTGACCTGAGCTGGATTGACTCATCTGAGAAGGGCGGACTGTTTGCCGACAACGAATTTGTATTGACTGTTTCTAAGTCTCTGTAATTTTTTAAACTTTTATCTTGCTCATCTAAAGC
>JAQXEN010000051.1 GCA_029250825.1 Porticoccaceae bacterium | reverse complement strand
AAAGTACTGGAAGTCACAGAAACAGATCCCGCCACCGCACAACTGGATGGCAAGCCGCTGATCGACCTGCTGATGGAACCTACTCGAATCTATGTGAAACCACTGTTGAAGTTGATCGCCGAGTCTCAGGTCAATGCACTTGCCCATATTACTGGTGGTGGACTATTAGAAAACATCCCACGAGTTCTGCCTGATAATACCAAAGCCGTGATCGACACCCAAGCCTGGACTCGTCCAGCAGTGTTCGACTGGCTGCAAAAAGGCGGTAATATCGACGAGCACGAAATGCACCGCACGCTAAATTGCGGCGTCGGCATGGTTATCTGTGTTCCCGCTGACCGCGCGCAAGAAGCGCTGGATATGCTAGCTGCCAGTGGCGAAACTGCCTTCGAACTGGGCAATATCTCTGCTCAAGAAGCCGGCGAAGAACAGGTTCAACTGCTCGGACTATCCTGATGACTGACCTATCCAAGGGCAAGCGACGCATAGTTGTCCTGATTTCCGGCGGTGGCTCAAACCTGCAATCCTTTATTGATGGTTGCGCGGACGAGTCACTGAACGGCGATGTGGTTGCAGTCATCAGCAATAAGGCCGGCGTCAAAGGTCTTGAGCGCGCAGCAAAAGCTGCGATACCCAATATCACCTTGGATCACAACAGCTTTGATACCCGCGCCGAGTTCGATCTGGCCCTGGCCGATGTAATTGACAGTTTCTCCCCAGACCTGATTGTACTGGCCGGCTTTATGCGCATACTGACACCACAGTTTGTAAATCGCTTTCTCGGCCGACTGATTAATATCCACCCTTCATTGCTGCCCAAATACCCGGGGCTGCATACTCATCAGCGCGCTATAGATGCAGGTGATAGTGAAGGCGGAGCCACCGTACATTTTGTCACCGCCGAGCTCGATGGCGGACCGGGTATAGTTCAGGCCAAGGTTGAACTGCTGAAAAATGACACTGCGGAAGACTTGGCCTCAAGGGTCTTGGCTTACGAACATCAGATCTATCCCCTTGCCGCACAATGGTTCTGCGAGGGTCGTCTGGAACTGCGTGAAGGCCAAGTGGTTCTCGACAACGAATTGCTGCCCCAAGGCGGCGTTTGTGTCGAGATAGAAGAACGCTGTCAGAGTCACTAATAGAGCAAAATCGGGCCTGAAAAATAGCCTATTTTTCGAGGTCAGCGAACCAACTGAATTTTTGTTACTCTAACAGTACTTAGAAGAGATATCGCCGAGGCCAAACCATTGTCAGTACTAACAAGAATGCAGCCTGCTCCTCAATTGGCTACTCACGTTCAGCAACCGGCCTTGCAGCTTAAAAGGTTTTTCAACAGCGCGCTAAAGCGGGTGGGGATACTAGTTTTACTCTCTGTACAGACAACCATGGGCTTTAGCGCCACTTCAACAAACAGCGCACCTGAGGCGCCCATTAGTCTCTACAGCGCCAACTATTCAGCCAAGTTTAGTGGCCTAGACATTGAAGCCGTCCAGCGCCTCGAAGAGATTAAGCCCGGCATCTATCGCGAAAGCCTGACCGCGAAAAATTTTCTCGGCAAAATCGATGAGCAGAGCACCTTTAATTTAACCGACGATCAGCGCCTGCTTCCCACTGAATATAGCTATATTCGCTCAGTGTTTGGCCGCACCAAAACAGAAGTGCAGCACTTTGACTGGCAGAACAAAACGTTGCATTACCAAAAAAATGACAGCCACAAAGAAGCACCTCTGGCAGTTGGGCAGCTGGATATGATCACCCATCGCTTGCAATTGCGTAGGGATTTAAACGCTGGACGAAGCGCATTTGCTTACCCTGTTATTTCCAGAGGAAAGCTGAAACAATATTCTTACCGTGTTGTTGCAGACGAAGTATTGGAAACAGCCATAGGTCCATTGGCAACCGTCAAAGTCGAAAGAATTGTCGATGGAGACAGCAGCGGCCAATTTACCGCTTGGCTGGCCAAGGACTGGGATCATCTAATAGTAAAACTCGAACAGAAGAAGAACGGCGACAGTCATCAACTCGAACTGCGCAGTGCAGTGATCAACAACCAGATCGTACAGTCCCTTCACGATACCCACACAAATTCGGATGGCAGCACAGAATGAACCGCGAACCTACAAAAACTGGCTCAAACAATCTAGTCTTTATTGCTGGCACATTAATCGCCGCGGTTATTATTATCGCCGTCCTGTTTAAAGCGCAGAGCGAACCTGAATATGATCCCGAGCTGATCGCTATACCAGAGCCAGCAGCAGAAGTTGTTATACAGGCGCCAGTGACACCAGAAGCGGTTATTCCTGAAGCGGTAGAACCCGAGCCAGAACCAGAGCCACAAGCCAGCTCAGTCAGCACCCCGCCACCACTGCCTAAATTGGATAACAGCGACGACTTTATCCGTGAACGTCTGCTGCTTATCAGTAACAAGACAGAATTCGCCAAATGGGTAAAAACCGACGACCTACTGCGTCGCACCGCCAGCTATGCCGACGGCCTATCTAATGGCGTACTGCTATCAAAGATATTCCCCTTGTCAGCACCGGAAGGCCGATTTGCCACCCATAGCAGCGACGGCACCATCTGGCTAAATGCCGGGAACTACGAACGCTATGACCGCACCATCAATACTTTAATTAGCCTGCCCATGGACTCCATGGCCAAAATGTTTCACTTCGCCAGACCGCTATTGGAAAACGCTTTCTCGGAGATGGGCTATAACCCAAGACAGATGGACGGCATCATTTTGCAAGCCATCGACATGATACTAGCAACCCCCATAGTCGCCGAACCGATTAGATTAAGTCGTGATTCTGTGGTGTATAAGTTTGCTGATCCGGCGCTTGAGTCACTGCTGCCATTGCAGAAACAGCTTCTGCGCACTGGACCGGAGAATACTAAGCGGATTCAGCAGCAAGCTAAAGCATTGCGGGATGCGTTGTTGAATCCGTAACTCGAGAAACCTAGTCACTTCGAAAAAGCCCATTTAACCCAAAAGAAATAGTGTATTTCTCGAAAAACCTGAATTAAAAACAAGGATTTTTTTGTGAGTGCAAGGCAGCACCGCAAGCAGCGACTGAGTGTATTAAAAATACATGAAGTTGCGAGTACGGAGCTAACGCCGCACCCGCGGAAAAAGACCGTTTTAAATCAGGTTTTGGGGAGCGTGACGCCGGTTTGGCCTTGATATTTGCCACCGCGATCCGCATAAGATGTCTCACAAACCTCATCGGACTCAAAGAACAACATCTGCGCCACACCTTCATTGGCATAAATCTTAGCCGGCAGATTAGTGGTGTTCGAAAATTCCAGAGTCACATGCCCTTCCCACTCAGGCTCAAGCGGCGTGACATTCACAATAATCCCGCAGCGCGCATAAGTGGACTTGCCCAAGCAGATGGTCAGGACTGACCGGGGGATCTTAAAATATTCAACCGTTCTCGCCAAAGCAAAAGAGTTTGGCGGGATAATGCAATAATCGCCATCCATATCCACAAAGGAGTCACTGTCGAAATTCTTTGGATCTACTGTCTTCGAGTGAACATTGGTAAAGACTTTAAACTCGCTAGAGCAGCGTACATCGTAGCCGTAGCTTGAAGTACCGTAAGAGATAACGCGATCATCACCGGAGTAGCGCACCTGACCGGCCTCAAAGGGCGAGATCATTTGATGTTGCTCAGCCATGCGGCGAATCCAGTTATCTGACTTAATGCTCATCTGCGGTGTCTCCGGTCTTTTTGGGGTAAGGATTGCTTTTTATAAGGCCGGTATCATACCGGTTTACGCGGGCTGGGCAAGTAGAAGGCTTCTGTGGTGCTGGGGAGACATAAGAATGAAGGCTGACAGGTCGATTGTCTCATAATGGCAGGCAGTCAGATGTCATATATTGCCCAACTACTGTCATTTCTGACTAACCCCTGTCATTTCGACCAGCAGTAGAAATCTTAAGAAGATCCCTCATCGTCCTGCCCTGTCGGGATGACAATCTGTGTCGCTTAACCCAAACATCGCTTGTCATTTCGAGGCGCAGCGAGAGATCTACTGCTATTGCCGCGTAAACTCGATCATCTCATCAATCACCGTATCTCCATTTTCGTCGATAGTGGCAGTGAGAGTATCCCCCTCCACATTGATAAAGATATTCGGCGCACCCACTCCAGTAAAATCTGTTAACCCGGCGTCAGCGTTGTTATCAAAGGTCTGATTGACTGTCAGCAGGCCCGTGCTGCCATCGCGGGTGTAACTCCCCAGCTCCATACCTGACATTAGCGCCGGATCATCGCGATCGATTTCCCCATGGAAGTAAGTGTCATCATCAAAGAACGTAAGCATTAATAACTCTGCGTCAGTGGTGACGCTAATCCAGGTGCCCAAAAGGCCCTCAGAATCAATTTGGGTTAGCCCAAAAGCGCCATCACTGATGCCATCATTATTATCATCTGGGCCAAATAGAAGAGAGCCTGAAGCTTGAGGCAGAATTTTCAGCGAAGGGCCATTGCCACCAGTAAACTCACTCAATCCGGCGTCACCATTGTTATCAAAAAATTGAGTCGCAGTGGTATCTCCAAGCCCTACATAGACGAAATTTCCCCATTCCATTCCAGATATTGCGTTGCCCGAAGTTTCATCAACCACTGCATGTACATAGGTGCCATCGGCCAGGAAACTCAAGAGAAAAAAATCCAACTGGGTTGGGCTAGCAATTTTCCAAGTCCCGATTAACGAATCGACTGTTATGGGCTGAGGGTCAGAAGAAGACCAGCCAGAAGAAGCAAGACCTGCCACAAGGTTAATAAGCGCTGCCACAGTATCAATAAGCTCTGAACTAGGGTCATCTTGACCACCATTAGATATCATTGTTATCACTGCGTTTGAGAGCTCAAATGTTGCTAAGGGAATATCAAAATCCAATTGAACAGCGGCAGCACTGGCCGCATCGGCGATGGTGATGCCGTTGGTCGGGTCGCCATCTTTATCCAGAGTCTGTAGCAAGCGGGCGATATTGATCACCATCGGATGAGCAATATCATCAGTCTCGGCCATATCCAGTGGCGTAACCCTTTCACCTGCGAGTACCGACGGGAACTCCAGATCACCGATAAAAAAGGTTATGGTCTCGCCGGGGTAATACTTAAATTCGCCGCGGGAATTTGTGACACCGTTTTCCGTCTCGGTTCTATAGCCGATATTGATAACTGGACTATCGACAAAGACACCTGTTGAAAGAGGGTTTGAGCTTTCTCCACCTCCACCACACCCGCCAAGGGCAAAAAGGAGACTAAAACTAAGTACCGCTTTGTTATTCATACTTTTACATCCTGTAAAATTAAACATGAAAGCCTGTTATCCGCGGATCTTGCCCCGCTCACGATTATATTCCGGCCCACTGAAATCAGGATGGACATACCATGCCATTTCGAAAGCAGGGGCTCCTTTTTGGGGGATTATCGAATGCTTGTGATTTGTAGAAACTTGGACGTTGTCATCCACGACCTTAAATCTATAGTGTTTTCGACTTGCTGGAGATAACATTTCGCCAAAATTATCCCAGTAACATACTACTGAGGACGCGCGCCAAATAATTAATGCGTCTTCCAGTACCTCGACATCAGACGGGCCAGAAATCTCCACTCGCTCTCCTTCAACGAAATCTAAAATCAATATTTCTTTATTAAGGGAAACAGACTTTAACATGGCAACTCCATCGGGCCGGCCACCAAACCAACAGCCAAAAAAAGCAAGACTACCCCCTTGATTCGCAGAGGGTAGTCTTTTAAAAAATTGACCGATCTCGCAAAGAGTCATTTCTTCTCCTTAACATGGCGGAGTAAAATTAAGAGAGGGTCCATACTTAATCCGGCCGCCAATAATTTGTACATGACTAATGTTGGGGAAATAGTATTCAGTCACACGACCACCCGATACAGAGTAACCTGGGGGCTGATTAATAATTGGAAGCGCCTGCCTAACAATCATTCCCGAACTATCCGATAAGTCACCAAAGACAATTTTAGTACATGGATTAACAGCAGGTAATCCAGCACCATCCCTATAGTCAAAGATTAAAAACGGGAGTTCAGGAGTCCAGGAACGTCCAACCATATCAACCGGTGGACCATAAACTCGGTAAATCGGCGATGGTTGCCCAACAGAATCAAAAGCCGCGTCAATTAAGATAATTCCTATAGTATTTATAACTCCCGACAAAACTGTTGCACATGCTGGTATTGCCGGAACAAAAACTAAGCTTTGAAACTTTGGAGCATCCTCACAGCTAGCAGCATCAGTCCCTATATTAATCTCGACACCTAATCGATCCGATAGATATCCAGAAAATTCCTCTAATGCAGAATATGGCGCATTAACAATATCAGCACCAATTATTATAGACAATGAAGGCTCGGTTTCTGACGCAGGCTGACTAAAGTTAATGTCATCGAATCCTGGGCTCTCAGTCGTTGGCGTCCACACATCATAGAAAGTAAAAATCGTGCTACTGTAAAAACCATAGAACTCAATCCAGCCACAGACAAGGACGCATTCAAACGTGTCATAGCTGGCGAAGCCAAGTGCGTTTGCAAGTCCCTGCTCAGCTTCAGCTGTAGTTTCATAGCCTGACAATCCAAGCATGGCAAGTGTTACAGTCTGCTCAAACAACGCATGCCCAACATTAAAACAAGTAGGGAAGCCAAACCAATAACTGCAGAAATATACCCCTATATCCAATGAAAAATTATAGGCGGGAAGGCTTGCTGAAATGGCCTGAGCAAAATAGTTAGGATCGAGAATCCAGTTATAGGTGTCACGAAAGAACTTCTCAAATTCAAAGTCCATCGACGTTGCGGCCTGAGCAACTCCTTTAAAGAACTCACCTGAAGAAAATAAGATTTGATCATCTACATTGCTGACTGTCGAATCCAAATTTTTAAGCAGTACATCAACTCTGCCATCCACATTGAAGTCGTTGACCACAGCTTCGACTGCGCTAGCTATTGGCCAGCCCTCCGCAGCTGAAAATTGTCCCGAGGTCGGATTTTCAACTACATCAAAATCGCCGTCAGTATTTTGAGTGAGGATTGTTTTATCAATGACACCATTATTGGCATTGCCACCAGAGGTGCGCTTTAAATAGATATCTTTCTTTCCATCGCTGTTTAGGTCGCCCGTTCGTATTTGAAATTGATAGCCCAGCTGAACCGCTAACGAATCAAGAGTAGGCATCGAGGTAACCACCCCAACGGTACTCACTGGACCTAAAACACCGCCATAGTCGTCAATGCATACAACCTGATAGTCGTAGGTGCCGACTGAGCGGCTGAGAGTAACTGTCCTTGTAGGCGAATAGGTATTTGGCACTGTTGCCCATGAGCCATTGTTGACCCGCTCAGATAGCCAGCAGATAGATCCAGTTGTATCCTGCCATTCGACCGTATAACCACCAACAATAAAATCAGGTGTGGTCGGCGAGTAGAGTTCATAGGGTGCAGGCGGGAACATAGGAAACTGGGCATATGCCGCCGGAAAGAAAAACATAAAGACTAATAACTGTGCTGCTTTTAAATGCTTACAAATTTGCGTCCTTATCTCCATGTGCATGATTGAGCTCCTGCTTTATTTCTTCCTTATTTTTGGGGACTAGACTTAATCACCCTCCATTTCGTCGAACAGGACTCGGGGATCGACGGCCATTAACTAAGTTAATAAAATCATTGGCAGCGGCTTCGCCTACCATTTCTGCTAATCGGTTTTTGAGACTCGACATGATTTCTTGCACTTGATATCCCGCCTGCTGAGGGTCAAAGTCGCGCTGAGCAACTGCCTCGCTAACGTCTTCCCGTGCGGAGAGGATCAAATCATAGGCTGATAGCGCCTGCCCTTCAGGGACATTGTGTCGAGTAGCCACTTGCCTGAGAACACTGTAAATCGGATCAATGGCAGCCCAGAGTAATAAACCATCCTCATCACCCAAAAGGTCATTGAGATCAAAGCGCACACCGACAGGGGTCTTGGAGTCACTACTATGCTGAAGCCTTAATAAGACGTCATAAGCTTTGCGGAATTTGGCTTCGGTAAATACAACCTCGCTTTGGCGCATCTTATTTGCCAGAGGCGATGTTCTCAGCTGATATTCAGTAAGTTGCGTCGCATCCAGAACTCTTGAAAGTCTTCTCTGAGGAGACTGTTCAGGTGTGAGCCCACGAGGATTCCCGCCTTGGCTCTGCATGAGCACAGCTTGCTTTTGCATTTCCAACTGCATTTTCTGAACAGCCACCTGCTTCTGAGAAGTCAAAAAAGGATATTGATTAGCAACGGGATAAAAAACATCACTAACAATGGTGTCATGTTTGACCCCATCGCCATAAATAGCCTGAAGAGCTTCTCGAATCTGCTGATAGCCCTGAAAAAGGGCTTCCATATACTCAACCTGTGCAAGCGGCTGGTGCAGCCAAAATTTGTCGTCAGGCTTTTTAATACTGTCGATATATAGCTGCTTCAGCTTTGTAAACAGCAAAGGTTTGGTTTGATCCTGAGTAAAGCCCTGAGCTAAGAGTGAGGAATAAAACTCGATGAGGTCATCTGTTTCTGAGAGGGCTATTCGGGCAGTTTGGCCATTAGGTTCATCCCCTACAGACAGAGGATCAGATCCAATGGACTCAGATTGATTAGATGGCGAAACAAAATAATTGGTAGCAAAGAAAATATTGAGCGCAATCGAAAAGATCGCGATATAGCGGTATTTTACGTCCATGTGCGCCTCGTAAACTTAGCAGTACAGTCCTTTGTAGCTCTATAAAATCAATCGTGATTCTATAAGTTCGAGACTACTTGTTCTTTTTAAACTAGGAGACATTTAGAGAAATTGCAAATTTAGCAAGTGATCTAGCGCAAACATTATTACTAGATGACTCTATAAGCGAAGATAGATAGAGCAGATATGTTCCAGGAAATTTGTCGCAGAAGAGGATGTGGGGAATGACGCTCATTGTTGCGGGTGTCTGTTACTGATACTGTTTCGTCGAAATCTGAGGGGCCTGCCATTTGAGTTAGAGAGAGGAGTTTCAAGAGAGATCCCTCGTCGCTGCGCTCTGTCGGGATGACAAAGTGGTGAGAGGCGAGAGATCTCAGGTTATTGGCACTAGCGCCTATTCAAACACAATCTCCGGCCCACTGTTATCATCCAGCGCTGCCAGCTGCTCGATCACCTGCTGTGCCACATTGCCATAACGCTGGGCAATATCACTATCCGGCTCAGCCGCCACTGAAGGCATACCCGAATCACCACGTTCACGAATACTTTTATCCAGAGGCATGCTGCCCAGTAGTTGAGTGCTGTAATCTGCAGCAACTTTCTCGCCGCCACCGCTACCAAAGATATGGTCTTCGTGGCCGCAGTTGCTGCACAGGTGGACGGCCATATTTTCAACAATTCCAAGCACTGGGATCTTCACCTTGGCAAACATTTCGATGCCTTTTTGAGCATCGAGCAACGCTATATTTTGAGGGGTGGTAACAATCACTGCGCCGGCAACTGCGGCTTTTTGCGCCAGTGTCAGCTGAATATCGCCAGTTCCAGGGGGCATATCCACCACTAGAATATCGAGGTCAGACCAGTGAGTCTGTTCCAATAATTGCTGCAGCGCACCGCCAGCCATAGGGCCGCGCCATGCCATAGGGGTTTTGTCGCTAACCAGATAGGCCATAGACATGGTTTCAAGGCCATGGGCCATCACTGGGCTAAAGGATTTTCCATCCGCTGAGGCGGGGCGCGTTCCCTCAGCCACTCCCAGCATCATGGCGATACTGGGGCCGTAAATATCGGCATCCAACAGACCGACTTTTTTACCCTCAGCCTGAAGGGCGAGAGCTAAATTAACCGCAGTGGTGGATTTGCCCACCCCGCCTTTGCCTGATGCCACTGCAACAATCTGTTTTACTTGAGCTAACACTGAATTACTCCGTTATTACCGATTTTTAACTGGATTGGGTTATCGAGGCTATTACACCAGAGATAGCACATGAAAAGTCTGCGCAAAATCGCTATAGTTACGCGCTTAGCACGGCGCTGTATTCAACGCCCTAAACAGCATTCTCAATAGTCCCTAAACAAGAAAATTTACCATGCCATCAAAACGTCAGATTCTGGTCACTAACGCTCTTCCCTATGCCAATGCTGCACTGCATCTCGGGCATGTTTTGGAATATACCCAAACTGATGTCTGGGTGCGCTTCCAGCGAATGCGCGGGCACGAATGTTACTACCTTTCTGCCGATGATGCTCATGGAACTGCGATTATGCTCAAGGCCGAGGAAAAGGGTGTCAGTGCGGAACAGCACATTGCCGATATGCGGGCGATTCACGAAGCGGACTTTAAAGACTTTCTGATCAGTGTGGACAACTATCACACCACCCACTCGGAGGAGAACCGGGAGTTCTCTGAGCTGATATACAACCGCCTAAACGCCAATGGCCATATCGCCAAGCGCGAGATTACTCAGGCTTTTGATCCAGAGAAAAATCTATTTTTGGCGGACCGCTATATCAAGGGTACCTGCCCCAAGTGTAAAACCGAAGACCAGTACGGCGATAACTGCGAGGCCTGCGGCGCAACCTATTCGCCCATCGACCTGATCAATCCGGTGTCGGCGATTTCCGGTGCCACGCCTATCGAAAAAGAATCAACGCATTATTTCTTTAAGCTGCCTGAGTTCACCCAGTTCCTGCAAGACTGGACGCGCAGTGGCGCGGTGCAGGAAGAAGTGGCCAATAAGCTTGGGGAGTGGCTCGACAGCGGTCTGCAGGAGTGGGATATCAGCCGCGATGCACCCTACTTTGGCTTTGAGATTCCCGACGCTCCGGGCAAATACTTTTATGTCTGGCTGGATGCGCCAATTGGCTATATGGCCAGTTTTAAAAATCTCTGCGATCGCGAGGGTATGGATTTCGATCATTACTGGAAGGCTGACAGCACGACTGAGCTGTACCATTTTATCGGCAAGGATATCGTTAACTTCCATGCGCTGTTCTGGCCCGCCATGTTGAGCAGTGCCCAGTTCCGCACCCCCACCAAGATCTGCGTGCATGGCTTTGTCACCGTAAATGGCAAGAAGATGTCGAAATCACGGGGTACCTTCATAAATGCGCGCTGCTATCTGGACCATTTGGATCCGGATTATCTGCGCTATTACTACGCCTCGAAACTGTCTGGGTCGGTGGAAGATATTGATCTCAATCTGGAAGACTTTCAGCAGAAGGTCAACAGCGATTTGGTCGGCAAGGTGGTGAATATCGCCAGTCGCTGCGCCAAGTTTATTGCCAATGGTAACAATGGCGTGTTGTCGACCAATATTGATAATCCGGAGCTTTGGGCTCAGGTCAGTGGCGCGGCTGAAAGTATTGCCCTGCACTATGAGAACCGCGACTTCAGCAAGGCGATCCGCGAGATTATGGCTCAGGCCGATGCCGCCAATGAATATATTGCCGCTAAAGAGCCGTGGAAACTGAACAAGCAGGACGGCATGCAACAGCAGGTTCAGGATATCTGTTCTCAGGGAATCAATATGTTCCGAGTGCTGATGACCTATTTAAAGCCAGTTGTGCCAGCCATGACCATTGCAGCTGAAGAATTTCTCAATGATACATTGAGTTGGGAAAGCGCCGCACAGCCGTTGTTAGACCATCAGCTCAAGCCCTTTAAGCCATTAATGCTGCGGATTGAGAAAGACAAGGTGGATGCAATGATTGAAGCCAGTAAGGAAGAGACTGCGCAAGCTGTGGCAAAACCGATCGAAGGGCCACTGGCGGATGATCCCATCGCTGGAGAAATTAACTTTGATGAATTTGCCAAGGTAGACCTTCGGATAGCACGCATTGTCAGCGCATCCCATGTTGAGGGCGCCGATAAGTTGCTGCAGTTAATTCTCGATCTTGGCGGCGAGACCCGTCAGGTATTCTCCGGTATCAAATCCTCTTATAAACCAGAGGATCTGGAAGGCCGCCTGACAGTAATGGTCGCTAATCTGGCGCCGCGGAAGATGCGCTTTGGTATGTCCGAGGGCATGGTGCTGGCCGCCGGCGATAAAAAAGGGATTTATCTGCTGGAACCCGACAGCGGAGCGCAGCCAGGACAGCGGGTTAGCTGATCAACAAACTCAATCCCTGCGTATATATGGGCGAGGGTTTGAGCTATCAGCCGAGTCAATAATTGAGCCATCAGTCTGGCTATCAGCTTAGCTAATCCGAGAAGTAGCTGAATTTGCAGTTACTACTTATTCATAAAAGAACTAACCACCCGCTGCATATGGGTTGAATCGCGCTAGTTGATTCCACGATAATGGCAGCCTTCACAAGGTTTGGCGTTTTAGCATGCAAGAATTTGCAGTCATTCTGGTCAGTTCGATCCTGATCAACAACTATGTACTGGTGCAGTTCCTCGGACTCTGCCCGTTTATGGGTGTCTCAAATAAACTCGAATCAGCCATCGGCATGGCCGCGGCCACTACCTTTGTTCTGACCCTCACAGCAATGGCTAGCTATATAGTCAATGCTATGGTGCTCGAGCCTCTGGGGCTGATCTATCTGCGCACTATCGCCTTTATTCTGGTAATTGCCGCCGTGGTGCAGTTCACCAAAATGTTTATCGAAAAAACCAGCCCGCTGCTCTATCGGGTGCTAGGTGTATTTTTGCCCCTGATTACCACCAACTGTGCGGTACTCGGTGTGGCCCTGCAAAACACGTCGAAAGATCTCAATTTTGTGCAGTCTTCACTCTATGGCTTTGGTGCCGGCGCCGGTTTTTCTCTGGTGCTGATTCTATTCTCAGCTATGCGTGAACGCCTTGCCGCAGCGGATGTTCCCGAGTCATTTAAAGGGGCCGCCATCGCCATGATTACCGCCGGACTCATGTCACTGGCCTTTATGGGATTCAGTGGACTCGTTTAAATGATTGAGCTTATCGCGCAAAACCCCATTCTTGCAGCTCTGATTGCCCTAGTCGGCCTGTCGATTTTATTCGGCGCGCTGCTCGGCTTCGCCGCTGAAAAATTTAAGGTTGAGGGTGATCCCATTGTCGAGCAGATCGACGAGCTATTACCCCAAACCCAATGTGGTCAGTGCGGTTTTCCCGGCTGCCGCCCCTACGCAGAATCTATCGCCGGTGGCGATGACATCAATAAATGTCCTCCTGGTGGCCAGTCGACAATTAATGCGATCGCCAATCTACTAGATGTTCCAGCCCCGGAGCTGGATGCTGAGCACGGTGAAGAGAGCGAAGTCAAAACCGTTGCCTATATCCGCGAAGATGAGTGCATCGGCTGCACCAAGTGCATTCAAGCCTGCCCTGTGGATGCCATATTGGGCGCCGCAAAATTAATGCACACGGTGATTGCCGATGAGTGCACCGGCTGTGATCTCTGCGTTGAGCCCTGCCCCGTAGACTGTATCGATATGCTGCCAGTTGCAGAAACCATTGCCGACTGGAAATGGTCAATACCCGCCAAGCCGGGACAAATGATTGCCACTGATCGCCGCGGCGAAGTGAGCCCCGCCGCTCAGAATGAGGATGCAGCATGAGTAGAACCTGGGTTACACCGGGTGGCGTACATCCTCCGGAAAACAAACATCAGTCAGTGACGCAACCCATTGGCCAACTGCCAATTCCCGAAAAACTGATTATTCCCCTGAGCCAACATATAGGCGCAGCGGCCACGCCCTGTGTGGAGATTGGTCAGTCGGTGCTTAAAGGTCAGGTGATTGCTGAGGCAACAGGGATGGTCAGCATTCCTATGCACGCCCCCTCTTCAGGTATTGTCAGCGCCATAGAGCATCGGCCCATAGCTCATTCCTCAGGTATGCTCGCACCCTGTATCGAAATCACCACTGATGGTGCCGACAGCTGGATTGAGCACCAGGGCATTAGCGACTACGAACATATCTCACCGAGAAAACTTATTGAGATGGTTGGCAATGCCGGTATTTCGGGTATGGGCGGCGCCGGTTTCCCATCGGCAGTGAAACTCAACCCCGGACGTCAGCGACCCATCGACACCCTAATTGTCAACGCCACCGAATGTGAGCCCTATATCACCGCGGACGATTCAGCGATTCGCGAGCGCGCGGGCGAAATTGTCGAAGGGATTAAAATTCTCAGTGCCATTCTCGATCACCCGCACCATATTTTGATCGGTATCGAAGATAATAAACCCGAGGCCATTGAAGCCCTCGCCCCCCACGTGGAAGGCACAGGAATTTCAGTGGTGGTGTTCCCCACCAAATATCCCTCCGGCGGCGAGAAACAGCTGATTTATATACTCACAGGCAAAGAGTTACCCAGCGGCAAGCTGCCTGCGGATGAGGGTGTGGTCTGCATCAATATTGGTACCACCTATGCGATCAAGCGCGCGGTTATAGATGGCGAACCGCTAATTTCACGGGTGACCACAGTTACCGGCGATGCAGTGGCTACACCGCGCAATTACGACACCCTGATCGGCACGCCGGTCAGCCATCTGCTGGAGCACAGCCAGTTCGACGAACAGGCCGGTGGCCGCGTTGTAATGGGGGGGCCAATGATGGGCTTCACCCTGCCTTCAGCCGATGTGCCAATCGTCAAAACTACCAACTGTATTCTGGCGCCCAGTTATGCTGAAATTCCAGATGATGAACCAGCTCAGCCCTGCATTCGCTGCGGCATGTGTGCTGAAGCCTGCCCGGCCTCCCTGCTGCCGCAACAGTTGTTTTGGTATGCCCAGGCACAGGAACACGATCGTCTCGAAGCCCACAACCTGTTCGACTGCATAGAATGTGGTGCCTGCTCCTATGTCTGCCCGAGCAATATTCCTCTGGTGCAATACTACCGCGCTGCCAAGGGCGAAATTCGTCAGGCCCGGGAAGAAAAAGTTAAATCGGATCATGCTCGCGACCGCTTTGAGTTTCATAAAGAGCGCATTGAACAGGCCGAGCGGGAAAAAGAAGCTAAACGTGCCGCACGTCGCGAGGCGACTCAACAGGCCAAGGCCGATCATGCCGCGGCAACAGCCAATGGCAGTGCAGCTGCACCCTCAAAGGCCACTCCCACTGGTGCCACACCCAGCTCCTCCGCCGCGGATATTATCGCCGCAGCTCAGGCCCGTGCTGCCGCCAAACAGGCCAGCCCGGAAGATCAGCGAGCCAAACTTGAGCGCACTATTGCCAGTGCCGAGCAGCGCCTTAAAATGGCCGAAGAGAAACTCGCTGAAGCGATCAGTAGCGATAGCGGCAAACAGGACCAACTCAGTGCCGCAGTGGAAAATACTCGACAAAAACTTGAGCAAACCAAATCCAAGCTCGCGGAGTTGGCAGAATAATGGCATTTAAACAGGTCTCCTCACCCCACGCCCATGCAGCGCAAAATACTTCTCTGGTGATGAAGTTAGTGGTGCTGGCAACGATCCCAGGTCTCCTGGCACTGACCTGGCAATTTGGCTGGGGCAGCTTTATCAATGTGGTGCTGGCCTCAGTGACCGCAGTTTGCTGTGAAGCGCTAATTGTAAAAATGCGTGGGCGCTCAATAAGCTTTTATCTCGGTGATTACAGCGCCGTTGTCACTGCTGTGTTACTGGGTCTGGCTCTGCCACCTCTGGCACCCTGGTGGATTGTTGTGGTGGGTACAGTTTTTTCAATCGTTGTCGCCAAACAGCTCTATGGTGGCCTCGGCTACAATCCGTTTAACCCGGCGATGGTTGGCTATGTAGTTCTGCTGATCTCATTCCCCATTCAGATGACCACCTGGGTTGCACCTCTGGCGCTGCTCCCAGTCGGCACGGCTCACCCGGGTTTGATCGAGTCTCTGCAAATTGTCTTTGCTGGCTATAGCCCCGCGGACGGTGTGACTGGCGCCACGCCACTGGATGTCTTTAAGCACAGCAGTGGACTGCTAGTGGATCAGGTATATGACCGCGAGCCGCTATTTAATCAGGCGATGTTTGCCGGTGCCGGCTGGGAGTGGGTCAATCTTGGATTCCTACTCGGCGGTATTATTCTGCTATCTCAGCGTATCTTTACCTGGCATGGTCCGGTGGGCATGCTCGGTGCTCTGGCGCTGATGTCGATTATTTTTTGGGATTCCGGCAGTTCCTCTAGCCCCGGCTCAGCGCTGATGCATCTGTTTAGCGGCGCATCGATGATGGGCGCATTCTTTATTCTTACGGACCCGGTGTCCTCGGCAGTGAGCAATCGTGGTCGGCTTTTATTTGGCGTTCTCATCGGTGTGCTGGTATATATCATTCGCGCCTGGGGCAACTACCCAGATGCCGTAGCCTTTGCCGTTTTGCTAGCCAACTTTGCTGCACCCTTTATCGATAATTACACCTTGCCACGCACCTATGGTCACACTGATCGCCGCAGAGCTACAGAGAAGGAGGAAGACTGATGATTATTAAGTCAATGGGCTTTAACAGTATCGTTCTCGCCCTCTTTGCTCTGGTCACCTCACTGATACTGGCCACCACCAATGAACTCACCTATGAGCGCATTGAACAATCAGAGCGCGAAGCCGCTCAGCGTGCACTGCTGGAAATTATTCCACTAGAGCGCCATGACAACGATATGCTGATGGATGTGCAGCCGGTCCCCGAACAATACTGGGCAACACTAGGTCTAAAAAAGGGCGGCAGTATTCATATTGCTCGAGATCAGGGCCAGCCGGTGGCGGCGATTATTCCAGCAGTGACACCAGATGGTTACAGCGGTGCTATCTCGATGATTATCGGCATAAACTTTAATGGCTCGATTGCCGGTGTCCGTGTAGTGGAACATCGCGAAACACCGGGCCTCGGCGATAAGGTCGATCTAAAAAAGAGCGACTGGATTCTCAGCTTTAATGGCAAGTCACTGGTCAACCCACAGGCCGATGGCTGGAAAGTAAAAAAAGAAGGCGGTGAGTATGATGCGTTTACCGGCGCAACCATCACACCCCGCGCAGTAATTAACCAAGTGTTAAAAACTCTGCAATACTTTGAGGATGACCGCGAGCGTCTGCTAGCCATTGCCGCCGCAAACGCCGCACGAGAAATCGAACAGGCAGCACTATGAGCGAAGTGAGCGTTTCAGAAATAACTAAAAACGGCCTCTGGACAAATAATCCTGCGCTGGTGCAGCTGCTCGGACTATGCCCGCTGCTGGCAGTGACTGGCAGTGTGGTCAACGCCTTGGGCTTAGGTCTCGCCACCATGATGGTATTGATTGGCTCCAACACCATCGTTTCACTGATTCGCAACCACGTTAGCGATGCCGTCAGACTACCGGCCTTTGTGATTATTATCGCCGCCTTCGTCACCTGCGCCGAACTGTTAATGAAAGCCTACACCTATGATCTCTACCAAATTTTGGGGATCTTTATTCCCCTGATCGTCACCAACTGTGCCATCCTCGGTCGCGCTGAAGCCTTTGCCAGCAAACACCATGTGGGCTATGCGGCACTCGACGGTTTAATGATGGGACTGGGCTTTTTACTGGTGCTTGTGGCTCTCGGTGCGATTCGTGAGCTCTTCGGTCAGGGCACACTATTTGCCAGCATGCATCTGCTTTTTGGTCCTATCGCCAGCACTTGGATGCTGCAGCCCTTTGGCGAAAATTACAGTTTCTTGATTGCCGTTTTGCCCCCAGGTGCATTTCTGGTTACCGGCCTTTTAATCGCTGGCAAAAACGCCATCGATGCCAGTATCAAGCGCCGCACAGATAAGCTCAAAGACTCACCAGTTAAAGGTGCAAAGCGCATCAGAACTACAGGTCATATTAGCTAGTTAAAACTCTCACAAAGGATGGTTGAGGTTGATAAATAAAAGCGGCGCATGGTTAATCCAGTATGCACTGGAACAACTCGGCATAAGTCATACCTTTGGAATCCCCGGCGCAGAAAATGCTGAAATTTATAATCAGCTAAGCCAGTCAAAGCAGATCACTCCACTTTTAGTAAACCACGAAATGAACGCCGCCTTTATGGCTGACGCCGTAAGTCGTACCCGCGCGGGCAGTGTCGGCACCATGCTGATTGTTTCCGGCTCCGGCGTAACCCATGCTATCAGTGGCATAGGTGAAGCCTATTTGGCTGGTGTTCCGCTTTTGATTATTGCAGGCGCCAGCAGTCTGTCGAGTGCCAGCAGCTCACAAAGTGCCAACAGCCGGCCATCGATTGATTCCAAAGAAATCCTCAAGCCTCTCACCAAAGCGACCTTCAGTGTTAGCGACCATCAGCAAATCCTTGAGACACTCTTTGCCGCCTACAATATTGCTATCAAAGATCGCCCGGGCCCGGTATTTGTGGAAATCCCCGCAGATATCCAAATACTCAGCGCCGATATAGAGGAGCCACTGCCCCTCTATACAGAGAGTCGGGACGAAGCGGACGAACTCACTAGTGACACGGATTTTAATACCGCCGCCAGACAGCTACTTGAAGCCCAGAGTCCGGGTATTATTGTCGGCTGGGGCGCAGTAGACGCCCACAGCGAAGTGACGGCCCTCGCCCAACAAATCGGTGCGCCAGTCTGTACAACTCTCTCTGGTGTCAGCAGCTTTCCCGCCCAGCATCCTTTGCATGCCGGTATGATCTTTGGTCCAGCGGCGATTCCCAGTGCAGAGAATGCCTTTAAAGACTGCGATTGCCTGCTCGCCATAGGCACCAACTTAAATGCTGCAGACACTGCCAGCGGCAGTGTCGACTTACCCAAGAATATTATTTATATAACCAGCGAAAAGCAGAATCTCGACCACCAAGAGACCGCGACGCTGCTTCACGGAAATATTCAGCAGATCGCTACCCACCTGCTCTACAAAATTCAGGAACAGCAGCCAGCGGCAGTCAGCAGAAAAGCCTTGATCGATGATATAGCCAGCCACAAAGCATTATTTAGGCAAGAGTGGCTGAACCACAACAGCAGAGGCCGAGTTAACCCCGCCGTATTTTTTGACCGGCTCCAAGCTGCAGTGAATAACGATGCCATTATTATTACTGACGATGGCCTGCACACTTATTTAGCTGCGGAATTAATGCCCATAAATAGCCCGCGCAGCTTTATCTCGCCATCAAGCTTTAATGCTATGGGCTATTGCATACCCGCGGTTAATGCCGCCAAGTTAGCCAATCCTGAAAAACAGGTTATCGGTATTGTTGGCGATGGAGCCATGTTGATGAGTGGTATGGAAGCACTTACCGCGGTGCGCGAAAACCTCGGTACCATCTATTGTATTTTTAACGATGGAAAACTCTCTCGCACCAGCCACAGCCAGCCGCTTAATAATAGCCAAACCAACTGCACCCAACTGGGCAATATCAACTGGGGATCCTTCGCCGACTCTATAGAATGTGGCTATATTCCAGTGAGACATAACAGCGATATTGAAGTGGCCCTGCGCCATGCTCTGGAAACCGCGGCACACAACCAGCCGGTCTTTCTCGATATCAGCATCGACTATTCTCGCCACAGCAACTACGCGCTGGGTGTGGAAAAAACCAATGCGGCGAGATTTTCGAGCACGAATAAGTTGGGAATGCTGGGACGGGCGATTGTGCGGAAACTGACTGGCTAGGCCTTTATAGCCTACCTATAAGCTGCGGAAAGACGATCTAATAGGTTTCCAAATCTTTATCGAACAGCATATTTATATCTCGGAAAGCCTTAAACTCTAGATAATTATTGCTCGGGTCGCGCACAAAAAGTGTTGCCTGCTCACCCTGGCGACCTTCAAAACGCACATAGGGGTCGATAACAAACTCGACGCCCGCCTGCTCAAGCTTAACTACAAATTGCTCATACTGAACCCAATCCAAAATCACACCAAAATGCGATGCCGGCACCGCATGGCCATCCACAGCATTGGTGGTCACCGAAGGATGGTCCTCGGGTTCAACCAAATGTGCCACCAACTGGTGACCAAAGAAATCAAAATCGATCCAGCGCTCGGATTCACGACCAGTGCGCGCGCCTAAAATATCAGTGTAAAAGCCTCGCGCCGCTTCCAAGTCTGTAACCGGAAAAGCGAGATGGAATCGTGGGCGACTGTTGTTCTCTGAGGCCATATAAAATCAGCTCTAAAAGGTGTTTTTGTGAAACATGAGTGTGCGTGATATGCCACCCTGAGTAAACAACTCGCCAGAGGAAAATATTAGAACCTGATAATAATCTGCACTCAGGCCGAAAATCACTGTATCAGAGGGCTCTAGCAACTAAGGGTTATAGGTGAAAGTTAATCTATTATATTTTCCTAATTGTGCAATATACTTAGTCCTTAAATGTGCAGGGGCACAGAATGATTAATGTCTATCTATATGATGGTTCAACTTACACCCGGGGCGGTGCGGAACTGATACAGCTGCCACTGGCGGACAACGCCATGCTGTGGATCGATATTGAGCAGGAATCCGCCGAAGCTGAACAGCGTATTTTTGATCAGTTTGGCTGCCACCCACTGACCATTCAGGATGCGCGGCGTCTGCGCCATCCGCCCAAAACCGAACATTTCAGTGATCAATCATTTGTCTTGGTCCGCGAGCTCGACACAGAGCATCAGGGCCTTGCCTTCGATACACTTCAGGTGGCTAGCTTTATTGGTAGCAATTTTTTAATAACCCGCCATGACAATCCATCTCCGGCCATCACCAGCTGGCTGGCTAGCACTAAACTATCTGCACTATCCGCACTGATGGCCCGCGGGCCGATGGTTTTATTTGCCTCAATCACCAACTCTATGGGCTTAGCCTATCTCGACCTGCTGTTAGATTTTGAGCCGGCGCTCTCTGAATATGAAGATACCCTGTTATCGACTCAGGGGGATAGCGTATTGCGCGACCTGATTGGCTGCAAAACCTGGCTGCGGAAATTAAAGCGACTGCACAGCTATCACGATCGGGTTTATTCAGAGCTGTTAACGCACCTTAAGCAGGAGCATGGCGAGGAGCGGGACGCCATTCACTCGGCAACCGATGTGTATGAGAAATTTGAGCGACTCAATTCACTCTCGGCGCTCTATTATGATTTGGCAGGAGACTTAATTGACGGGCATATCTCTCTCACATCGCACAACCTTAATGAGACTATGCGCATCTTAACTGTGGTCACGGCGATTTTTGTGCCACTGGGATTTTTGGCTGGCCTCTACGGGATGAATTTTGACAATATACCCGAGCTACACCACCCCAATGGCTACTTTTTTCTGGTCGGCTTTATGGTCATCATCGCGACCTCACTGGTGGCAATTTTTAAAAGGAATAAATGGCTGTGATAGAACAATTACAAAACTGGTTATCGCTACCCATTCTGGTATTGGGCGACTATACCCTGCGAATTGCTGGGGTCGCCTCGGCGGTCGGCATTTTGCTTGTCAGTGCGATTGTGCAGCGAGGATTATCCAAGGCCTCCGCGGCAGCCGCTAAGCGCAGCGGCGCTCACGACCAAAATATCTATATCGTTCAGCGGGTACTGAAATATATTGTCTATGGTATCGGTTTAATCCTCGCCCTATCCGCTCTGGGTGTCAGCTTTAACAACCTAATGTTGGTGGCCGGTGCGTTGGGTGTGGGCATAGGATTTGGCCTGCAGTCGATTGTTAATAACTTTGTCTGCGGCATTATTATCCTGTTTGAGAAGTCTCTGCGCATTGGCGATTTTGTCGAACTGGCGGATGGTCTGCTGGGGGAAGTCCGGGAAATTAATATTCGCAGTACCTTACTACGCACATTAGATAATGCCGATATCATCGTGCCCAATGCGGATTTTATTAGCAGTCAGGTGAATAACTGGACGTTGAACGATGACATCCGCCGCTTTTCGATCAGCTTTAGTGTGGCCTATGGCAGTGATCTGGAACAGGTTCGTGAAGCAGGCTTGAAGGCAGCGGAGGAAGTGCCTATCACGTTAAAGCGCGAAAATATTATGCCCGATGTGCTGGTCACCGAACTGGGCGCGTCCGGGATTGAATGTATTCTGACTATCTGGGCTCAGGGCGAGTGGGTGAAGCGTCC
>JAQXEN010000004.1 GCA_029250825.1 Porticoccaceae bacterium | reverse complement strand
TATGGTAGCTACGGGTGGACTTGAACCACCGACCCCAGCATTATGAATGCTGTGCTCTAACCAGCTGAGCTACGTAGCCACAAAGTACGACATACCCTGTGAAAGGGGCGCGCATTTTCGCTACAGATGGGGTGTTTGTCAATAGCTTCAGGCGTCTTTGACAACAAAGCTGCAACTGGATCGACTGTGACCTGAATCACACTTTTGTTAAATCTAGATCTCGATTCTCTGTATTGTTAGTTGTGTCATTAAATCCGCGGCGAAGTTTCGCATAATAAACCCAGCCTCTGACCGGGCCATGTCAAAACTGTCTGGACCAACATGGTTTGCTATTGCTTAAGCCAGGATGTCCAGAAGTCTCTGTGTTTTATAATAGATGTTGGTCTTAAATACAGGCGGCAGTTGCGATGTGTCTCGGTCAGGGGTCTTTTTTTAATGCCCATTTCTCCTCCCCGATTTCTCTCCGCCTATTGAGGACTTTGGGTCGCTAAGCTCAGAAGATCTTAGGGACTTATCGAGCCGTGCATCAGATGGCTATTGTGGGTCTCTCCCTGCTAGTTCCAGTACAAAGCTATGGCTGTGGCAGCAGCTGTGCTGGAGCGGTTCTAAGCGCTGTTCAGAGCGGCTAAGGTGCTGGGTTTGCTCTGCTCTGGCAGGGCGACTGTGTTTTTAACGAGATGAAAGGCTGTGCATGGCTCTGAGCATAATTGCCAGTACGCTGATCAAGAAGTATTCAGTAAGGCGGATACCCGCAGATTAGCGTGGCATAGGCTTGCTCAGAGTTGTGAGCATGGATCCACCGACCACCAAGACAGCGCCGCATAGCGTTAAAATTGTTATGGGTTCTACTACAAGTCCCGGCAAGGGGATTAAGTGTGCTGCGGCAACTGTTACCAGGGGTGTCAGGGCTAATATTGCACTGACTTTCGATGCTTCGATATGGGCCATTGCCTCAGCAAAGCTGCCGTAGCCAATCAAGGTGTTGAGTCCACAAAAAACGATCAGCAGCCATTGCATATTGGTCAACTGGGAAAGCGCGGAGAAGTCAGAAAAGGGCAGGAATGCGAGAGTTCCGAGCCAATAAAATACCACCATGGTTTCTTGGGAGCTAAATTGTTGCAGTAAGATCTTTTGCATGATGGCGTAGCCGGTCCACATCAATGCTGCGCCAAACACCAGCATAATCCCTACCCCGTAGGCATTGACGGCGATAAAGACATCGTAAAAACGCGGATAAAAGAACAGCCCGAGACCGGTGACAAAACCGAAAAAACCCAGCCATTGGCGCTTGGATAGGCGCTCGTCAAATAGCCAAACTCCGCTGAGCAGTAGCAACATAGGGGCGGCCTGAATAACCAGTTGGGCAGCCTCTGCAGTAGTTCTCTCGAGACCACTGATATACAGCCCATAATTAATCGCCAATAGCAGCCCTGCGACTAGCATTTGGAGCAACGGTCTTGGGGATTGCAGTCGGCTGAATAACGATCGTCCGCTGGGGTGTCGTCCGCGCACAAGGATATAGGGAGTGAGTAAGAGTCCTGCCAGTGCAAAGCGGAAAAATGTGGTGGTGATCGGGTCGAGGGTCTCCATTACACTTTTTAGTGCAATGGGCAGTAAGCCCCAGAGAATCGCGGTGGTCAGGGCCAAAAATAACCCAAACTTCCAGCGCCCCGACACGCCGCTCACAGTGAGCTAGACATTAAAGCGGAAGTGAATAACGTCGCCATCTTTAACGATGTAGTCCTTGCCTTCGAGACGCCATTTGCCGGCATCCTTAGCTCCCTGCTCGCCATTGCCGGCAATATAGTCGTCATAACCGATAATTTCGGCGCGAATAAAGCCCTTTTCAAAATCCGTGTGAATCTTGCCGGCACTCTGGGGTGCAGTGGCACCAACAGGAATTGTCCAGGCACGAACCTCTTGTACGCCGGCAGTGAAGTAAGTCTGCAAATTGAGCAGGTTGTAACCTGCGCGAATCACGCGGTTGAGTCCCGGCTCTTGCATGCCCATCTCTTCGAGGAATTCGGCTTTCTCATCGTCCTCTAGTTCGCTGATTTCGGCTTCTAGCTTATTACAGATTGGCACTACGATTGACCCCTCTGCTTCAGCTATGGCAACCACTGCGTCCAGGTATGGGTTGTTTTCAAAACCCTCTTCATCGACATTGGCTATGTACATGGTGGGCTTTAGGGTCAGCAGGCTCAGTGGCTTAAGTATGGCGAGTTCATCATCGGTCAACTCAAATGAGCGCAGTGGTTTTGCTTCATTGAGATGAGGCAGGATTTTCTCAGCTACCGCTTTTATCGCAACCGCGTCCTGATCTTTGCCTTTGGCCGCTTTTGAGGCTCTCAAGATAGCTTTCTCAACTGTATCGAGATCGGCCAGCGCCAGTTCGGTATTAATGACATCTATATCATCTGCTGGGCTAATAGTGCCCTCCACATGAATAACGTTCTCGTCGTCAAAGCATCGCACCACATGGGCGATAGCATGAGTCTCGCGGATAGTGCCGAGAAATTTATTGCCCAGACCTTCACCTTTGGAGGCGCCGGCAACCAGACCGGCGATATCGACAAACTCCATGCTGGTGGGGACTATGCGCTGGGGCTTAACGATGGCGGAGATTAAATCTTGCCGTGGGTCCGGGATCGGCACAACGCCGGTATTGGGTTCAATCGTGCAAAAGGGGAAATTTTCCGCGCTGATGCCGGCTTTAGTCAGTGCATTAAACAGGGTTGATTTCCCCACATTTGGCAAGCCGACAATTCCGCAGTTAAAACCCATTTTATAATCCTTGTGCTAGTGTCTAGCGTTATTGTTGCACAGTATGGAGTGCAGTCATGGCGCGTTCCCACTGACCAGTTATGGCTAGGGGCAGTGTGCGCAATGCGTCATCAATACTGTTAGTAATTAGTTGTTGGTCTGCCGGCGAGGCTTTTTTCAGCACGTAGTCGGCCACCTGGCGCGCGTCCCCTGGATGGCCAATGCCAATTCTCAGGCGGGCGAAGCTTTTGTTATTGGCGAGGCTCTGGACAATATCACGCAGACCATTGTGTCCGCCATGACCGCCACCTTTTTTAAATCGTGCCGCACCGGGAGCAATGTCGAGTTCATCGTGAACCACTAATATGGCTTCCACGGGCACTTGATAAAAGCGTGCTAAAGCTGCAACGGACTGACCGCTGCGATTCATAAAGGTGGTGGGGATAAGCAATCTGACATCGCGACCATCAATGTTGATCTTGCCAGTATCACCAAAAAACTTTGATTCGTGTTTCAGCGCGACCTGATAACTTTTAGCTAACTCCAGAACCAAGTCGGCCCCGGCATTGTGACGCGTCCGGTCATAGTTAGGGCCGGGATTTCCCAGCCCCACGATTAACTCTACGGGCGTTTCCAATGTCAGGGCCTACTCAGGTCAGCAAGTGTGAAGATTACTCTTCGCTTGCTTCTCCATCTTCTGCAGCTG
>JAQXEN010000090.1 GCA_029250825.1 Porticoccaceae bacterium | reverse complement strand
CATGGTCTTGCGACCCACAGCTCCTTTGGTTCTGCGGTAGCGCAAATCGCTGAGGTCTCTGTTGAAGGGACAAAAATTGTTGTGCACAAAGTCACTGCGGCAATTCATTGCGGCCTGGTGGTCAATCCAGGAATTGTTCGAGATGCGGTGGAGGGAGGCATTATTTTTGGTCTGACCGCGGCCCTTCATGGAGAGATAACCTTAGTCGATGGCGTGATTCAGCAGAGCAATTTTCACAGCTACCCAATGTTGCGTATGGCTGATGCTCCGAAGGTTGAGGTGCATATAGTCGAGAGTCAGGAACATCCTGAGGGTGTTGGCGAACCGGGCTTGCCGCCCCTGGCACCTGCAGTGGCAAATGCTGTATTTAAGGCCAGTGGGCAGCGCCTGCGTGATCTTCCCCTGAGGCTTAGCTAGTTGCTTCGGCTGCCGCGCCTAACGCCATGAACAATCATCTTACCGAGCTTTTAAATTACTGGCATCCACGTCGCGACGAGCATCTCTGGGTACTGGCGACGGTGTATAAAACGGTTGGACCCTGTTATCGCAGAGCCGGTGCCATGATGCTGTTTAACGATCTTGGGCAGCACTACGGTCTGCTTAGCGGTGGTTGTTTAGAGGCCGATATTCAGCGGCTTGCAGCACGCGTTATGCATAGCAAGCGTTCACTTACTGTTAGCTATGATGGCAGTGATGAAGACGATATTACATTTCAAATGGGTATTGGCTGCGGCGGCACAGTACATATTGTGCTGCAACCGATTTTGGCTGAGCTTAACTATCTCAATCTAGTTGAAGCTTATGAGCATTTAAGCAGCGGTGGAACGGGGCTCTATTCTCAGCTTATTGCCACTGATGGGGCCGTCCAGAGTGATTGGGATGCCGATGGCTGTGTTGCTCAAAAGAGCTCCTCAGAATTAATCGAAAAAGGCAGTCAAACGTGGCTACTGACGGTGCTAAGTCCGCCGCCCCATCTTTTAGTGATTGGTGCGGGAGTCGATGCTCAGCCCGTTGTGCAGCTGGCCAAAACCTTGGGTTGGACTGTGACATTGTGGGATTCTCGCCCTGCCAATGGTCGGCGTGAATACTTTTTAGCAGCGGATCAGATTCTTCGTCAGCCTCTCGATCAATTGATGGAGCAGAAATCATCGGCACAGTGGAATGCTGCGGTGGTGATGTCACACAATTTGCAGATGGATGCGGAGGCAATCAAAGTCTTGCAACACAGCGCCGTAGAGTATTTGGCATTGTTGGGGCCAGTCTCTCGCAAACAGCAGGTCTTGATACTAGCAGAGCTTGATGAACAAGAGTTATGCATTCCCCTTGCTGGGCCAGCCGGATTAAATCTTGGCGCTGAATTGCCTGAGGGTATAGCGCTATCGATTTTGGCAGAATGCCACGCTGTGTTGCAGGGTGCCGCGGGCCAGTCTTTGAGTGGAGTACTTACCGCTGTTTCGGAAAGCCGATAATGACCCAGAATATAGCAGTGCTGATTCTTGCCGCCGGAGCTGCCAGCCGTTTTGGTTCTGCCAAACAGTTGATTAGCTATCAGGGTAAACCCCTACTTCAACACTGTATCGATAAGGCCAATGCCCTGTGTCCCGGTCAGGTTTCTGTGGTCTTGGGAGCCAATCAGGAGCTGATTGAGGGGCAAATTTCCGCTGCTAGGGTTATTTCAAACCCTCGGTGGCATCAGGGTTTGGGCGCCTCCATTGCCCTAGGTGTCGAGAATATTGACCCTCAGTCCAGTGGTCTATTGATCCTTCTGGCGGATCAAATAGCTCTGACAACAGATAATCTGCGTCTGCTGTTAGACGCCTTTGATGGCACCAATACAGTTTCTGCTTTTTATGCTAGCCGCCGCGGTGTGCCGGCAATTTTTCCGTCCTATTTGTATGCTGACCTAATGGCAATATCAGGGGATAGCGGCGCTAAGGCTGTTCTGCATCGAACGGATATTGAGCTGGTGGAAATCGATTTGCCCGCGGCGGCGATGGATATAGACAGTCCTCAAGACTGGGCTCAATTTCTCGATTCAACTGATTAAAACAGGTTGGCCTCAGCTATTTCCCTGTCACCGGCCAATTGTAGCCAAATAAACTGACATTCAAGCCTAAAGATGGCCCCATTCAACGAATAGTTGTTGTGCCTAGCGGTGTTGCGATTTACTCTCCGTCCAAGCATGTTTTTAAAACAAAAAATTAACTAGTACTTATTTATTAAGGGGGTCTCATGGCAGGTTCAACACCAGAAGCATCATCCGCACAAGTGGCAGGCGGTCAACCACAGGGAAAGCAAACCTTTGCGTTTATCGCGATGACATGTCTGTTTTTCTTTTGGGGCTTTATCACGGTTCTAAATGATATTTTAATTCCATTCCTAAAAGAGTCATTTGATCTTAACTACACTCAGGCGATGTTGGTGCAGTTCTGCTTCTTTGGCGCTTACTTTATCGTTTCACCCTTTGCTGGCAGATTAATTGATAAGGTCGGCTATCAACAGGGTATCGTGATTGGCCTGCTGACTACCGCTGCTGGTTGCTGCTTGTTCTACCCCTCGGCGAGCTTGCACATGTATTCACTATTCCTGTTCGGTTTCTTTGTTCTGGCTAGTGGTATCACCATTTTGCAGGTTGCCGCTAACCCCTACGTGGCGGCACTGGGGCCTGAGACTACGGCGGCAAGTCGTCTCAATCTGGCTCAGGCAGCGAACTCTTTTGGTACCACTGTAGGGCCAATCGTTGGCGCGGCATTGATCCTGGGTGTTGTGGCTGCAGATGCATCGGCGGTTCAGATTCCTTACCTGATGATTGCTGGTCTGCTGATTGCTGCAGCACTGGTATTCCGCAATATTAAGCTGCCCGTCCTGACTCATATGGAAAACGAAGAGAAAGCTGACGGCAGCGTCTGGGAGCACCGTCACCTAGTATTGGGTGCATTGGCAATCTTCCTCTATGTGGGCGGTGAAGTGTCTATCGGTAGTTTCCTGGTCAACTACTTCTCTGAGAGCTCTATTGGTGGTCTGACCACCGCCGAAGCTGGCGAGATGGTTGCCTACTACTGGGGCGCTGCGATGATCGGTCGTCTGATCGGTGCAGTGTTGATGAACTATATTGCCGATACCAAGTATCTGGCGATTAATGCTGTGATTGCGATTGTTATGATCGTGGTCAGCATGAACACCAGCGGCAGTGTCGCTATGTGGTCGATTCTGGCAGTTGGTTTCTTTAACTCGATTATGTTCCCAACTATCTTTACCCTCGCGGTTAAAGGTCTGGGTTCTATGACCAGTAAAGGTTCTGGCTTTGTCTGTCAGGCAATTGTTGGTGGCGCACTGATTCCATTGGTTCAGGGTGTTGCGGCGGATACCATGGGTATTCAGCTGAGCTTTATCGTTCCTATGCTGTGCTATATCTATATCGGTTGGTACGCACTGAACGGTGCTCAAAAAGCTTAAGACTGCAGTAATATCATTGGGCGGGCCCAGCATTAGGCTCGCCCAATGATGCTTTAAGTACTTCCACGACCTCTTCTCTATCCCAATTTAAAATACTCTGATAACGCCTATGAAGCTTCTTTGAACAGATAGCTTAAAAGGGTTCTATGGTTTTCCTGCGGGCAGCGTTAAGCAGCAGCCATTAAACAGTAGCGTTTAAGAAGCAATTGGCTTTGGGAGGGGTATCAGAGAGTCTTATCAGAGGGTCTTATTAAAGAGGGCTTATCAACGAAAGTCTAGTGATTCACCGAACCAAGCACTGAGAGACAGGCTTGATCCGGCGAACTTGTCACTGGGAACTAAGGCGTTAGCCCGCTTCTACAATACGCTTCATATCCGTCATATAGCCGCGCAGTTCGTGGCCAATGATTTCAACATCATGGTCACGAATCGCATCGTTCACTTCGATCAAACGAAGGTTGTCGACGGCGTTAGAGCTATCAGCCAAACCACCACCCAACTCTTCCAGAGTCAGTGAGCTAGCATGGGCTTGCAGCAGTGGCACAGCAGCATGGGTAAACAGATAGTTACCGTATTCCGCTGTATCAGAGATCACTACATTCATTTCGTAAAGCTTATTGCGAGCAATACAGTTGGCGATCAGTGGTGTCTCATGAAGTGACTCGTAATAAGCAGACTCTTCGATAATGCCCGAAGCAACCATAGTCTCAAAGGCCAGCTCCACACCGGCTTTAATCATAGCGACCAGGTAGATACCTTTGTCATAGAACTCTTGCTCAGTGATTTCGATATCGCAATCTGCAGCCTGCTCAAAAGAAGAGTCGGCAGTCTCAGCGCGCCACTTCAGCAAGTTGGCATCATCATTGGCCCAGTCAATCATCATAGTGCGCGAGAACTCACCTTCGATAATATCGTCCATATGCTTTTCAAACAGCGGGCGCAGAGTGACTTTGAGTTCCTCTGACATATCAAAGGCTTTGATCTTCGCTGGGTTGCTCAAACGGTCCATCATATTAGTGATGCCGCCATGCTTGAGGCCCTCAGTCACAGTTTCCCAACCGTACTGGATCAGCTTGCGGGCATAGGCCGCATCGACACCAAGGTTAATCAGCTGCTGGTGACCCAGAACTGCACCGGACTGCAACATACCACAGAGAATAGTTTGCTCGCCCATCAGATCAGACTTAACTTCAGCGATAAAAGACGACTCCAAGACACCAGCGCGATCGCCGCCAGTAGCCGAGGCATAGGCTTTGGCAATTGCGTGACCATTGCCCTGTGGGTCGTTCTCAGGGTGAACTGCGATCAGTGTTGGAACACCAAAGCCACGCTTGTACTCTTCACGTACTTCAGTGCCTGGGCACTTGGGAGCGACCATAACAACGGTCAGGTCAGGGCGAATCTGCATGCCTTCTTCAACAATGTTAAAGCCATGTGAATAGGCCAGAGTTGCGCCTTGCTTCATTAATGGCATCACGGCAGTTACAGCAGCAGTGTGTTGCTTATCGGGAGTCAGGTTAAGAACCAGATCGGCAGCTGGAACGAGCTCTTCAGCGGTGCCAACAGTAAAGCCATTCTCTGATGCCCAAACAAAGGACTGACGCTTCTCGGCAATTGCCTGAGCGCGCAGAGCATAGGAGATATTCAGACCAGAGTCGCGCATATTGAGGCCCTGGTTAAGGCCCTGGGCGCCACAGCCGATAATGACAATGTTCCAGTCTTTGATAAAGTCACAGCCATCGGTAAATTCGCTGCGGTCCATAAATCTGCATTTGCCCAGCTGCGTAAGTTTGTCGCGCAAGCTCAGGGTATTAAAGTAATTAGCCATTTTCAGTCTCCGGCCACCGGGGATCGGTGGATTATTAAATTTCAAAAAGGTCGGCAAGTGTACTCGATTTACTGTATTGCTTAAAACGATATATATTCATCACTGTGTTGCGTATTTTGCAATAATAAGTAGATGGGGTTAAGCTGCGCCAATGGATATTCGATCACTGAGTTTGTTTCAGCATCTGGCAAGCAGTCTGCATTTTGGCAAAACTGCCGCCGTCTATCATGTCAGCCCTTCGACCCTAAGCCGTTCGATTCAGCGGTTAGAGGAACAGTTGGGCGTGGAGCTACTGATCCGTGACAATCGCTCGGTGCTATTGACCAGCGAAGGCAAGAAGTTGCTCGCCTATGCGGATCAGCAGATCAGCCAGTTCGTGAGTTTAAAACAGTCGCTTAATCAGTCACAAAAGGAGCTCTCTGGCTCGTTAAAGCTCTACTGTTCGGTTACCGCATCCTATTCCTATCTGCCGCCCCTGCTAGAAAAATTTCGTCAGGCTCATCCAAATATTGATATTAATCTGGATACAGGTGATGCCGCTGATGGCATTGATCAAATTAAAAATCAGAAAGTGGATCTAGCCATTGCGGCGCGCCCTGATGAGCTGTCACCGCGTATTCATTTTCAAACCATTGCCACCGTACCTCTGGCAATAACAGCGCCAACAATTAACTGCGCGGTAAAAAAAGCCCTGCAGGCAGAGGTTATTGATTGGGCCAATCTGCCAATTATTTTGCCGGAACACGGTGTGGCGCGAAAACGTTTTGAGCAGTGGTTTCGACAAAAGACCTCGGTGCGACCCAATGTCTATGCTCAGGTTTCGGGACAAGAAGCGCTGGTCAGTATGGTCGCTCTGGGCTGTGGTATTGGTATTGCACCCAATGTGGTGGTGGAGAATAGCCCGGTGAAAGATCGAGTTGAACTGCTGCCGGGAACTCGGATTGCGCCCTTTGACCTGGGTCTCTGTTGCTTTAAGAAAAAGCTCAACGAGCCTTTAATAGCAGAGTTTATGGCAATGGCCAGCGAGCCATAACAGGCGGGCTGATTATGATTAATTTATTCGTTTAGGTATAGTATTTGAGAAAACTCTAAATAATACAAAAATTATAATCAATAAGGGGAATCAAATTGAATAAATTATTAGCATTAAGCTTTACAGTCTTGGCCCTGACGGGTTGTTCCAGTGACCAAACACCGGAGGCCCCAGCAGCGAGTGTTGCAGCCCCAGCGGTGACCTTCGATATGGTAGGTCAGGTCTTTTACAATGAATTTATACCCTGCACTGCGGGCCCAGATTTCAGCGAGGCCACAGTTGATGAAATGGTTGCCGAATGGCGTGTCTCTGGTATTGCGGGAGAGATCCTCGGCGCTTGGGGTTATGCGCCGGCCAGTGAAGATAACCGGTTTGACAATGGTTGGTGGGAATTGCAATGGACATCTAAAGAAGCTGCAGATAGAGGCTGGCAGCAATGGGCAGAAAGTGATGTAGCTCAGGCTTGGTCCAGCAAATATGAAAATGTCATGGTTTGCGACGCCGCTAGCAGAGTGTCTTGGGATTTTAATTTCCCGCGCGATCCATACAGTTTTGGTGATGTCGATGAGTCTGGACGATTCGTCTCTGCGTTTTTGCCATGCCAGTTAAACGAGGGTAAAACAATGGATGACTTAAATGTAGCCATTGCTGCCTACAATAAGTTTCTCGATGCAATACCAGTCACTGAGAATAGTTTCTACTCCTATGGCATTTATGCCAGTAATTCAGATGCAAGTGAGGTCGATATTTATTGGGGTAATTTCCATTCTAGTCTCGAGCGCATGGCGTTAGCTGATGCAACTTGGATGGCTAACGGCGGCGAAACCAAAGCGCAGCTGGAAGCAGTTATGGCCTGTGACAAGCCTGATGTGCACAATGCTAAGCTTTTTTACAATCCAGAAGATCCAGACTTTTCTTAATTAGTTATTGATTGCCAACTGGCTATTAGGGGGTTGGCTTTAAATCTTTGAAAACGAAAGGGCTACTCAGGTAGCTCTTTTTTTAACACTACTTCCGTGGGGACTAATTTGTTCTAATAGCTCACAGCAGGGAACACAGACTTGGAAGAAGCCTATCAACGATCAATTAGTAAACTTACTCGCCGCCAATAAGCACAATGCTTGGATGCTTATTTTTCCGTTGGCATTTCTTGAAGCCTGCCCGGGCATAGGCCTTATGATATCTGGCGCGGTTCTGTTGGCTGTGGCAGTGTTTCTATACAGCGAACAGGTACTCACCCTGACACAGATCTTGCCCCTGGCGTTTGCCGGTGCCTGTCTCTCAGATCACTTAGGTTTTTATCTTGGGCGCTGGCTCGAGGACAAACTTCATCACACCGCATTTGCTAAAAAGCGCGCCGCTCAGCTAGAAAAAGCCGAAAAATTTATTCTCAAGCATGGTGCCAGCGCGATAGTGCTGGGGCGTCTAGTGCCGGCAGTGAGAAGCCTAGTGCCAATGCTAGCCGGAGTTAGCGGCACCAGCAGACTAAAGTTTAGCCTTGTTGACCTATTAGCCTGTGCTATTTGGACTGGCGGCTTAGGTTTACTGGTAGCAAGCTTAGGTAGTCTAGTACCAGCCTAATATTGTTGACGTCTATTAAAACTCCCGGGTCTCGCCTATATCCAATACCCAGCTGTTATTCAGCCCAAGGGGCGTTTCTTCGGCCGCGGCTTTAAAACGCAGAGGCGGTTCGGATATGGGTTCATCCGATAGATCAAAGGTGCCGAAGTGGATCGCCACAGCAGTCTCAGCCTGCACATCTAAAGCTGCCTGTACCGCCTCTTCGGGATTCATATGAGAGGCCTTCATCATGGCGCTGGGTTCATAGGCTCCCACAGGGACAGCGGCTAAATCAAAGGGTCCAAGTTTGGCCCCAATCTCTTTAAAGCCATCAAAGTAGCCGGTGTCTCCGGCGAAATAAAAGCGTCTCTCGGCGCCCATAACCGCCCAGGATGACCAGAGTGCTTTGCGGGTATCGGTAAGGCTGCGCTTGCTCCAGTGTTGGGTCGGCAAGCAGTGAATAGTGATCCCTTTATAGTCGGCGGTATCACCCCAGTTCAACTCCTGCACCTGATCTATGCCATTTTTACGCAACAGGTCGCCGTTGCCCTGTGGCACAAAAAACACTGTTTCAGAATTGAGTGCTGCGAGCTTGCGCAGTGAGGGTAGATCGAGATGATCGTAGTGGTTGTGTGAAATCACAACAAAGTCGATAGCGGGTAAATCCTCCAGAGCAACACCGGGATCAACCCAGCGGCTGGGGCCAATAAGAGGCACCGGACTAGGGGTCTGGGACCAGATAGGGTCGGTTAAGAAGTTAACCCCATCCATCTGCACTAATAGAGTGGCATGGCCTATCCAGGTGGCGGTGGGGATGCTGCTATTGTTGCGCAGAAAGTCGCCATCGTTGTCCACCTGTTGGGGCGCACCGGCGCCACTGCGGAATAGGGTGGCAAAGCGGCGCAAAAAGAACGGTAGCCTGACGGCTATGGAGCCATGAGATAGGTCGCTCTGATAATTGGTAAAGCGGCCCTTTTTATCTGTGGGCGCGGAATCAAACATTGGATCCTGCTGAGCCTGCACCTGTAGTGTGGCAATCGCGACAACAAAACTTAGAGCAACGAGTCTGTAACATGTTTTTTTTTTCATTATAAGTCCCCCGGTGGACGATATTCTAACTGCCTTTAATGGGCTGCGTGTGGCTTTTTTTCAATCAAGGAATAGCTGGATTTTCCCAGATATACATTTCCCCTTTAAACCTTCTTTCAACTGTATTGGCTTGTCCTTATTGCGATCTTCAAAAGCCCTATACAGAGGTGGGTTTTAGTGACAGCAGAGATTTTATCAATAGGTTTTATATAAAATTATGTGATGCAGGCCTTATTGAACCTGTCAGCTAATATCGTATGCTGAGTGCTGGTTAACCTGTCTTCAGCAGTGGAATGTCTGGGTATCTGTCCCTTTACCCACTGATATTGGCAATGGAAAACCATCCAAGGCATAACATGATAAGCTACGTTGTCAGTGCGATTAAGGTTTTGGCATAAAGCCTGCACAAAAAAATAATTAAAAGACTGATTAGCAGCATCGTTAATCATTTAGGGGGAAATCATATTTTGGGCCAGCCACAATCAATTGATAATCAATCAGCTGTTGCAATTACCACCGAGCAATCTGGATTCTATAAGGGTTTTAATCGGGTCGTTGCAGTGTTTCCTAAACTATTGATTGGCGCACTGGTGGTCTGGGTGGGTATGTCGCCATCTGCTGCCGGTGAGTTATTGCTCAGTATGCAGAATTGGACAACTGCCAATTTTGCCGGTTGGTATATCTATGTCACCGCTTTTTACACGGTTGTCTGTCTGGTGCTGGGTATCTGGTCGCGCACAGCCCATGTGAAGTTGGGTAAGGCAGATGAAAAGCCGGAATTTACTATGTTCACTTGGCTCTCAATGATGTTTGGCGCAGGCATTGGTATTGGAATGCTCACCTATTCCACCGCTGAGCCGATCTTTCACTTCGCCAATAATCCCGACACCATCAAAGGCCTTACCAACGGCCTCGATGAAGACAATGTCCGCAATGCTTACAAATGGGCGTTACTGCACTATGGCCTAACTCCCTGGGCCTGTTATGGGGTAGTGGGAATGTCACTGGGTTACTTCTCTTATAACCATGGTTTGCCACTGACCATTCGCAGTGCACTGCAACCGCTGTTTGGTCGCGCCATGTCGGGCAGTGCAGGGCATATGGTAGATGTAGTGGCGATCCTAGCCACCATCGTGGGTCTAAGTGTTACCATCGGCTACGGTGTATCCCAGCTGGCCTCGGGATTTTTCAATATTAGTGGCGCCGAATGGCTGGTGGGAGATAACGGCAAGCCGACCCTGATCGCACAGTTGGTTGGATTGATCCTGATTATTAGTGCCTCCTGTCTATCGGCCATGTCGGGGCTGAAAAAAGGGATTAAGTGGCTGTCCAATATTAATATGGGCCTGTCGGTATTTGTTATCGCCTTTTTTGCTATTTTTGGTGCAACCTTCTTTGCCCTGCAAACTTTTTTCTATGCTATCTGGGACTACCTAGTGGCTATGCCGGCCATGTCCACAACAGTGTGGTCAGGTGATGGCGAGGACCCTGCCTCTGCTCTGCAAGCGTGGCAGGGCGCCTGGAGTATTTTTTACTGGGCTTGGTGGATAGCCTTTGCGCCCTTTGTTGGACTGTTTTTAGCCCGGGTATCCCGCGGCCGCACCATTCGTGAATATGTTATTGGGGCGATGATTATCCCCTCCTTGATTTGTCTTGTTTGGTTTGCCTTTGTAGGTGCCACAGCCATTGATCTAGAATTATCTGGCGTTGCTCAGGGGGCGATTGTTAACGCAGATATATCCGCACAGTTATTTAAAACCATCAACTTGATTCTCTCCCCTGAACTGGCAGTTGCACTATCAGTGGTTATTGTTGTGCTACTGATGACCTTTCTGGTGACCTCTGCAGACTCGGGGATTTTAATTATTAATACGCTTGCCTCTGGGGGTAATCAGAGCCAAAAGCATGCCAAACATGTAATTATTTGGGGGGTGATCTTCGCCCTTTTGATCGGCTCGCTACTGTCCGCTGGGGGAATGGATGCACTACGATCGGTGATGATTATTGGTGCGCTACCATTCTCAGTGGTGATGGCGCTAATGGCGATTTCATTGGTAAAGACGTTGTTGAGTGAAAGGACGGAATAGGATTTTGGGGTTCCGTCTTGAGGAGTTTCAAGCAAAGTGTCACGCGGAGTAGGTGTTTGATATTTGAAATCAATCTCTTGAAGTTGAGGCCTCAAGAAATCTTGAACTTGTTCTCTAAGGGCTGTAACTGTTTTTCAGGATAGATTAAAAAAATGTGCTGCGCTCTTGCTTCTGGCGGCTGTGCTTTTTGTGGTGAATAATCTAGCTCACGATTTTGACCATATCCTGTCCAGTCAAACGTCTGCTCAGTTTGAGTGGGATAGCTGCCATATATCTAAAGAAGCCGCACTTTCTCAATCTCGCCTATCGCCAGTAAATAGATAACTCAGTTTCGTTACACCTAACCTCATGGGTAAGATATCTTTGCGGGCCAATAGAACTATCCTATTGAATTTATCGCTTCCTGTCTGCTTTATGTCTAGAGCCTAAACTGTATCTGATCAGGTTGCCATCAGCTGGGAACTGGCAGCATCAAAGTATCTGTTGCGTGAATTCTTCGAGGGCTTTGTAAACTACGCGCTGCTTTCACTGCATATTAATAGTCTCCGCGGTGCCAATACTCAAAACCAGTTTGAGACAATGCTTGATGCCCTTGGTCGCGCGCGGCCGCACCTAATGATGAGCGTATGGTCGGTATTGTGCCGTTTAAAAAGGTACTCGTTAAAAGTACCTTTTTGTAGGCAATAAACTCCTCACAATCACCAATGGCTCAAGAGTTGACTTTGTCGAGCTAATATCAGATCAAAAAGTACAACCCCTGAGCATTGGCGAAAGACTAGTTCTCTAGAAAGAGTAACTAGCCCGAATACCCAAGTTTCTACCGGACATTGGCACCTCGTCCTTAACAAATGAGCTGTGATTTCTGGCCACTTCATCGAGTAAGTTTTTACCGAATACTGAAAGTGTAAACTCGTGTCCTGGGCTGGTCTCAATTGTTTTTGATAGATTCAGATTTAGCATTTGGAATCCGTCGGTGGCAGTTTCATTTTCAGCCGTGTCAGTCTGAGCTGATACATCCTTGAGCGACAACACAAACCTAAGCTGATCTTCCACATAGGTAACCTTATAGATATCTC
>JAQXEN010000081.1 GCA_029250825.1 Porticoccaceae bacterium | reverse complement strand
TCAGAAAAAAAAAAAAAAAACTTGAAGATGTGTGATCCAGGATCTGGCCCCAAGTGATAGATTAACTCTGTGCTGTAATGATCTTGGCATTCTCAACACTGAGCGTTTCACCAGTGGTGGTATCTTTAAGGCCAATGGCGGCGGCAACATCCCCCGCCAGTAACTGCTTAATTTCTTCGCGGCTATTTGCGTGCATCTGCACCATGCGACCGATGCATTCGCGCTTCATCTTGATCGAGCTATACACTGCGGTGCCGGTTTCAAGCTTGCCCGAATAGTAATAGCAAGAGAATCAAGCACAAAAAAAATCCGGCAGGAGGTCAAGCAGGCTGAGTGGCTGATATCAGATGGGGCAACTGAGCGCTATTTCAGGCGCTCAGTTATTCAGATTAATCAGAAGCGAACACGCTCAATTGCTGTAACCTGGGTATTTCGTTTTAGTTCAATCCAGTAGGGCAGAAAAGACCCAAAACGACCTTCCATAGGTTTGGTTTTTGTCGTTGCATAGCCGTTTAGAATATCACCGCGGGGCATAAGCTTTATTCTGAGATTATGTGGATAAATATTGGCATCATCAGTATTAACTCGCCCCTTGAGATTATCAAGGACTAGCATGCCATCCACGCCAATTTTTCCATCCCACACAGATTGAACGCTTTGCTTGCCAATTCGCACCTTCACCTCTTGACTGGAACCAACCTCAAGGGCAACAGGCACATTGCCTTGATGAGTTTCGATTTCACCTTGCCAAATGCCACGCAAGCCGGTCTTGGCAGCAAATACCTTGCGTTGTTCCTCGCCAGGGAGTAATACCTCAATAATCTGTTTGGTTAATGCACCTGGGATCGGGTGGCTGCCAGAGTTGGTCAACACGGCAATCGCAATCCCTTCTTCTGGAAGTATTGTAAGCATAGTTGCTACTCCGCCCATACCTCCGCTGTGCCCAAAGCTCTTATGGCCCGCGATGTCCTTGACTGCCCAGCCAACACCAAAATGGGTCTTTTTATCAGGGTCAAGGCTTGGCGCATCAGAAGTTGGGCGTAACATTTCATCTATATTGCTATCCGATAAAATGGTTTTTTGATCAGTTTGCGGCTGCTTTAAAAAATACATCCCCAATCGAACTAGGTCGTGAGCACTGGAAAAGGAAGCCGCAGCACCACGGTGATCAAAACTATAAAAAGGAATAGGTTTGCCATTTGGTGCATAGCGCACAGCAATTTGATCTTGTGAAAAGCCTTCAGGACGTTCACCACTACTGTGATGCATACCAAGTGGCTGGAATACCTCCTTACGCATAAAATGCGTTATAAGTCTGCCCTGAAACACGTTCAACAATGTAGTCAATTACACCAAAAGCGAAGTTGGAGTACTGAAAAAGCTCCCCTGGTTTCATCGTTATATTGCCATAACGACGAATACTCTCATCCATTGAAGGTGCAGGTTTGCCGTTATCTTCGTAGATGGGATGGAAGTGTGCAGGAATGCCAGAGGTATGGTTCGCCAGACGCCGAACGGTAGCGTCTTTGGCATCGCCCATATATGCGGTCAGTTTAGTGCTGTCCAGATAATAGTTGGCTGGTTTATCCAGATCCAGCAGGCCTTTCTCTACCAGGACCATTAAGCCAGTGGCGGCTACTGGCTTGGAGATGGAGGCAAGAGAATACAAGGTGTGCTCAGTGGCAGAAATTTTCTCTTCTTCGTTGGCCAAGCCAAAACCCTGTTGCCAGATGAATTTTCCATCTTTAGCAACAGCTACGGCAGCCGAAGGGATATCAGAGTTTATAATATGCGTCTCAATAGTGGCACGAACGCCATCAAATCGTGAATTATCTGTAGCGGCGTTTGCCGATGAGGTAGCAATGATGAATAGCAGTGTAGACCTGAATAATATTACGGATTTCACGAATGTGTCTCCTTCAAAGATAGGAACTCCAAAGCTACTATCCCAGCTATTACGCATAAAGATAGACACAGACTAACCAGTTTTCCACACAGAATCGCAGGATTCGTGAGGAAAAAAATCCCCTTTAAGAGGAACATGTAGGGCTTCAAAGCCTTCATCCAAAAAAATAACAACGGAAGGCCTCCACCCGACATTTACCCGAGTGTCACTTTAACCGTAATCATCCAGTGAAAAACTGATCCTTACATACTGTCGCAATAACGCGAAAGGAATTCTTCCCAGCTATTGAGAAGGGCTTTAGAGGCATGATGGCAGAGGGCGCACTGGCGACTTACCCTACAATGGATGTTGAGGTTCCTCTGTCTGAGATGTTGGGCTATATCACTACTTTGCGCACCATGACTTCTGGCCGCGGTCAGTTCTCAACGGAGTTTGCACACTACATGCCTTGCCCACAGAACATTTTTATTGTCTGATTATTTAGCTAATGACTGCAGAACCGGCCGAGCACGAGAGTCCAACCGTTTACCTAGCTTCAACATTGTTGACTCGGGCTTTAATTTCTTCGCAACGCATTTTAACGCGTCCAATAACAGCCTTTATTACCTCCATAAGGACATCGCCATCTAAACCATAGGATTCTGAAAGCCTCTCTATCTGAGATGCTTATCGCTCAGGATCCTCTGTAGACATTTTACGATTAGCTTTTTAAACACCAACTTTCTCAGTCAACCGAAAGCGTTCAGCGAGAATAACCACCAACGCATTATCCAAATTATCGATACTTGATCTTAAGTCTCTCAAATAATCGTCAGAAGCTGGCTTTATTTACCCTATCTTAGTCATTAAGAAAACACCCAAGCTCGCTAACAGAGCCTACCGGCGGGCTAGACAAGCTGCACTAGCCCAAGTTTTTCGTCATAATCGCGGCAGCCACAGCCTTAGGCGCCTCAGCATAGCGATCAAACTCCATGGTAAAGGTAGCGCGGCCCTGAGTTGCGGAGCGTAGATCTGTGGCATAACCAAACATCTCCGCCAGCGGCACTTCAGCATCGATCACTTTACCCATTGGACTGTCCGCCATACCCAGAATCATGCCGCGACGGCGATTTAAGTCCCCCACCACATCGCCCATATTCGCCTCTGGTGTAACCACCTCAACTTTCATCATCGGTTCCAGCAATACTGCACCACCCTGATCCTTGAGATCTCTAGTAGCCAGTGAGCCGGCAATCTTAAACGCCACTTCCGAGGAGTCCACATCATGATAGGAACCGTCATAGAGGGTTGCCTTGACCCCCAACAGTGGATAGCCAGCCAGCACGCCGTTTTGCATTTGCTCAGAAATGCCTTTTTCAATCGCTGGAATATATTCCTTGGGAACCGTTCCGCCAACAATCTCATTAACAAATTCCAGCCCTTCAGCGCTGGGATCTTCAGCGGGTTCAAACTTCAAACAGACATGACCATATTGACCACGACCACCGGACTGACGAATAAACTTGCCTTCGATATCACAGTGCTTGGTAATGGTTTCTCGGTAGGCTACTTGAGGCTGACCAATATTGGCCTCGACAGTAAACTCGCGACGCATGCGGTCCACTAGGATATCCAGATGCAATTCACCCATGCCGGAAATAATGGTTTGACCACTCTCCTGGTCAGTCTTGACTCTAAAGGAGGGATCTTCCTGAGCCAACTTGCCCAGAGCCACACCCATTTTGTCCTGATCAGCCTGAGTGCGCGGTTCCACCGCCACTGAAATTACCGGTTCGGGAAACACCATTCGCTCTAGGATAATCTTGTCGCTCTCGGCACAGAGCGTGTCACCGGTGGTAGTATCTTTTAGACCGATAGCAGCGGCAATATCCCCCGCCAGTACCTGCTTAATTTCTTCGCGGCTGTTGGCGTGCATCTGCACCATACGCCCAATCCGCTCGCGCTTATTCTTAATCGAGTTATACACAGCGGTGCCAGTCTCCAACTTGCCGGAGTAAACGCGCATAAAGGTTAGGGTGCCAACAAAGGGATCAGTGGCAATCTTAAATGCCAAGGCAGCAAAGGGAGCATCGTCACTGGCTTCTCTTGTGCCCTTTTCGCCATTGTCCAGCTCACCTTCAATCGCTTTAACTTCGGTGGGGGACGGCAGGTACTCAACCACGGCGTCTAGTACACCCTGTACGCCTTTGTTCTTAAAGGCTGAACCACCGAGCACCAGAACAATTTCATTGGCCAGGGTGCGCGCACGCAGGCCTTGCTTGATCTCTTCTTCTGTTAGGGGTTCATCATCTAGGTACTTATCCATTAGGGCTTCATTGGCTTCAGCAGCAGACTCAACAATAAACTCATGCATCTCCTGACACTCATCGACCATGTCTGCGGGGATCTCGGCATATTCAAAGGTCATGCCTTGGTCCGCGTCATTCCAGTAGACAGCCTTCATTTTCACCAGGTCTACTACGCCCTTGAATTCTTCTTCGGCACCAATGGTCATTTGCAGGGGCACAGGAATGGCTCCTAAGCGCTCTTTAAGCTGACTGACAACCGCCATATAGTCGGCGCCAGCGCGATCCATCTTATTGACGAAGACCAAGCGTGGAACTTCGTATTTGTTCGCCTGACGCCATACGGTTTCAGTTTGTGGCTGCACCCCTGAAGAGGCGCAAAGTACGATTACCGCACCATCTAGGACACGCAGAGAACGCTCAACTTCAATGGTGAAGTCAACATGCCCCGGGGTGTCAATAATATTGACGCGGTGGTCTTGAAACTGGGCATTCATGCCTTTCCAAAAACAGGTGGTCGCCGCAGAGGTGATAGTAATACCACGCTCTTGCTCCTGTTCCATCCAGTCCATGGTTGCAGCACCATCGTGTACTTCACCAATCTTGTGAGAGAGGCCAGTGTAGAACAGCACACGCTCGGTAGTGGTGGTTTTGCCGGCATCTACGTGGGCGCAGATTCCGATGTTGCGATAGCGGCTGATGGGGGTTGCGCGAGACACAATATATTCCTCTAGGGGCTAAATACTCAAATGGCTTATAAAAACCTAGTCATTAAAAACGAAAAAAGGCGGCCATAACAGCCACCTTTTTTGCGCAAGATTACAATTGACAATAATCTTTTTAGAAACGGAAGTGCGAGAACGCCTTGTTGGCTTCTGCCATACGGTGAACGTCTTCACGTTTCTTAACTGCTCCACCTTTGCTTGCGGCTGCATCGATCAGCTCACCCGCTAGGCGTTGCGGCATAGACTTCTCGCCGCGGTTACGAGCGTATTCTACCAACCAACGCATCGCCAGAGCAGTGCGTCGCGAGGGACGAACTTCAACTGGGACCTGGTAGGTCGCGCCACCCACACGGCGGGATTTAACTTCCACCATAGGTGCAACGTTTTCTAACGCTTCCTGAAACACTTCAACCGGATCTTTCTTAAGACGCTCCTCAACTAGGTCGAGTGCACCGTAAACAATCCGCTCAGCAACTGATTTCTTGCCGCTGACCATAACCATGTTCATAAACTTAGCTAGCGTGATATTTCCAAACTTAGGATCTGGAAGAATGTCCCGCTTTGCCGCTACT
>JAQXEN010000064.1 GCA_029250825.1 Porticoccaceae bacterium | reverse complement strand
TGTGGGAGCTGTTTGAGCCGCATATTTACCAATACGTAAAAGATAATGAAATTTGGTTTTCTCCAGATACTGGCGTACAGCTGACTCGCTGCCCTTTTCTTGAGATTGAACCCGGTCAGGGTAAAGAAAAATATACCTGCTCTATCTACCAAAGCAGACCTGAAGACTGCAGGCACTATCCAAGCAATATTGCGGAAATGGTTCGAGATGAATGCGAAATGATTGAGGTTAAAGACTTGGCTGACGTTAAAAAGGCGCAATCTACATTGGATGACTTAATGGAAGATAGCCGGCCAAGAAGGCGGTAAAGCGTTTAGACTTGGAACGGCTGATAGCCGTCCCAAGCCCTGACTTGCATAGGTGTTGCAACTATTTCAGGACTAGCCATAGAGCATGCAATATGCCCGGCACATAGAAAAAAAGGCAGAGCACGATATTTATAAGAAGATCCTTACCTGCACCGTTGTTAAGAAATACCGCTACTGGTGGTAGTAGGATTGCCAGAATTACCAATAGTGTTTTGTTTATATCAAGATACCTCCGTCAGTGATCGGTTGCCAAATTTTGTACTGGTTGAATGCAACCAAAGAGTCTGTTTGTGAGGTCGCCCGCTGACCTCATTATTATCGGACGTTTAATTGATAGATCATTTTTGGGTTTAAAGCCTAATAAAACGGTTATTGCCATGCGTAACAAATCGTCTTTTAGGCGTTATTGAATCTGGCGAGGTGCAAAACTGCTCTACCAAGCTAAAATAAATCAAAAAGATACTGATGCCCTGAGAATAACTATTACAGAGTATCCATCAGTATTCCTTGGTTCACATGGGGTGTACATTCTTGTACGCGATATTTAACAAGGAACTATAGGTTCCTACTCGACGGGCATCAATACCGTTGGTCGGTTTCCGTGCTAGCGCAACTTCTCCGGCGTAAAACTCAAATTCTTTTCACCCGAATCCCAAGTCACCTCCCCATCCTGCAAGCTAATCTGCACATCCATATTTCGCTGCACTAGCTTAGACAGAACTTCAGTAGTCTCTGTGTCTATATGAAAAACACTAATATTCTTAAACCGTGCAAGAGGAGCTTCCATCTGCTTCCACCACATCTCGGCGGAGCCGCTGCCATAGGTGTAAACAATCACTTGCTGCGACCGCCCACTGGCTTTCTTAAGACGCTTTTCACTGGGCAGGCCCAGTTCAATCCAGAGTTCGATATCGTCGCTCAGGCTTTTTTGCCAGAGATCCGGTTCGTCGTCGGTGCTAAGGCCTTTGGTGAAGGTAAGGTTTTCGCTGGCTTGGAGGGCGAAAACTAGAAGACGAACCATTAGGCGTTCGTCTGTTTCGGAGGGATGTTGCGCTAAGGTAAGGCTGTGCTGTTGGTAGTAGTGGCGATCCATATCGATGACATTGAGTTCTGCTTTGCAGATGCGTGCGCTGAGTGCCATATGGATCTGACCTTTTACCTGGTGGGTGAGCGCGCCAGTGTAGCCTAAGTCTGTGGTGATTGGTGGACTGTAGTTGGCTGTTAGAAGCCGTCGTCTTCCTGGGTCACTTGGACACTGACATAGTCGCCTTGAACTTCGGTTTGAATCAGGATGGGGCGGCAGCAGACGGAGCAGTCTTCGGTGTAGAGTTGTGACTCTGAGGGGTCCACGAGGACCGTGATGCTCTCCCAGCAGAAGGGGCAGGTGATCTGTTCTTCGTGGAGTTGAAAGTGCATAACTGCTCCTATTGGCGGCTACTAATTAGTCTAGATCTTTAAGCGGATGCTGCTCCTCTGACCAGGGGCTGGCAAAAAACGGCTCGATCATGTCATTGGTGATATCTTCAATACGGGCCGGATTCCAGTTTGGCGCATGGTCTTTGTCCACTGCCAGTGCGCGGATACCTTCTACGGTTTCACTGCTGGTGCCGCTGCGGCCCAGATGCTCGGTGTTAAAGCAGTGGTGAACTATATTGCGCTCCATACGCAGGTCCTCGGCCATGGTCAGTTGGCGGCCACGGCGAATCTGTTCGAGGCTAACATGCAGCATAAGCGGTGATCGCTGGCGCAGACCGGCTAGGGTCTGGGCTGCCCAGTCGCCGTCGGTCTGTTCTAGGGCGTTGATCATATCCATGACGGTGGGCAGTGCAAAGATGCTGTCTATCTGTGGGTCTTGCCATTGGGGTGCTGTTACCGGTGATGGCAAACTAACCAGATCCGCGAGCTGTTCGAAGCGCTCTATGGCGCTGAGCTGGGTGTTGGCGGTAAGGCTCGTCCATAGTTCGGGCATGGAGTCGCTGGCGACTAGGCCATCGGCTAGGCCGGCTGAGAGGGCGTCGCCGCCCACTAACATCTGGCCGGTTAGGGCAAGATATTCACCTAGGTGTCCGGGAGTGCGGCTCAGAAAGAATCCGCCGCCAACATCTGGGAATAGGCCGATATTGGTCTCTGGCATGGCCATCTTGGTGCGCTCGCTAACTATTCGCAGATCAGCCCCCTGAGCCAGTCCCATACCACCACCCATAATCACGCCATCCATAAAGGCGATATAGGGTTTGGGATAGCTGTAGAGCAGGTTGTTGAGGCTGTATTCGGCGGTAAAGAAGTCTTCGAGTGCTGGGTCTTCGGCGATGGCGGCATCATGAAAGAAGCGGATATCACCGCCGGCACAGAAGGCGCCAAATACGCCGCGCTTATTACTGCCGCGGATCGCGACGACTTCTACGCTGGGATTGTCGCGCCAGTCGGTGAACACTGCGGTGAGGTCGATAACCATCTGCAGTGACAGGGCGTTTAGGGCTTCGGGGCGGTCTAGGGTGATTCGGCCGACGCCGGCGACGACTTCGCTTTGAATTTGGCTCAAGGGGTGGTTCTCCTGACTGAGCTGCTAAACCCTAAAAAGGTTTAGCAAGCAGCAAAAAACAAAACCGCTCAATAGTGCTTTATTGAGCGGCTCGGTACAGTTAATGTCGGTTAGTTTAAACGGTTGTGAAATGCGCAGCTAGCGCTATCACATTGCTTTTTATTCAGGCCAGTAGGGCTATTGTGCAATTTAGACTGGCAGTAGCGCCGCCGACTGCAGTTTTTTAAGGTCTTTGCTGCCGGTCAAAAACATCGCCCAGCGCAGCTGTTCGCGAAGGATTTCAATTTTCTCAATAACCGCTTCTGTGGACTCTAGTGCCGGCTGTAAAAATGGCTGTGCCAAGGCGCTTATATTGGCGCCGAGACGCAGGCTGCGTGCAATATCTAAGCCATTGCGGAGACCGCCGGAGGCGATTAGGCCGAGCTGGCTGGATTGACTGCGCACTCTTGGAATTAGCTCTGCGGTGTTCATGCCCCAATCCAAAAAGGGTGCGGCTATCTGCTGTTCACGGGTCTGTTCGATGCGGGCGTTTTCGATGCTTGCCCAGCTAGTGCCGCCGCGACCTGCCACTTCGATAAAGTTGACGCCCACATCGATCAGGCGCTGGGCTGAGCTGGGGCCGATGCCCGAACCCACTTCTTTGATAATCACTGGCACGCTGAGGGTGGCGCAGCAGGCTTCAATGGCGTCGAGCACACCGCGCCAGTCGCGATCGCCCTGTGGCTGCACCAGTTCTTGCAGTGGATTGAGATGAATAATCATGGCATTGGCTTGCACGCTGTCCACTGCCCGCTGTGCCAGTTCAACACCATGTTGTTGCAGCTGGGTTGCGCCAATATTCCCCAGCAGCATGGCTTCGGGTGCCCAGCGGCGCACATCTTGGGGAAGTCCATCTTGCAGTGCGGCGCGCTGTGAACCCAGTGCCATTGGTATTTGGCAATGCTCGGCGGCTTCCGCTAGGTGACGGTTGATGGCTTCGCCGTGTTCGCAGCCGCCGGTCATGGCACCAATAATCAGTGGCGCAGAGCAGTATTGATTGAGAAATACGGTTGAGCAGTCCACTTCATCTACATGTAGCTCTGGCATGGCGTTGTGTTCGAAACGAATACGGTCAAAGCCAGCTGAGGTGGCAGCTTGATGTTCGGCTTGCAGGGCCAAATGAATATGGTCCGCTTTGCGTTGGCTAATCTCAGTCATGCTGCTGTTCTTCTTCTTGTTGGCCGTGGATAAAATCCACTAATACCATATGCGGTACAGTCAGGGCGGCGAGGCCGATAAAGGTCAATTGTAACAGTGCTGGGGTCACAGCTGATACGGATGCCGAGCCACTGTTGGTCTGTAATAGAAAATAAATTGCCCCGGCGGCATAGGCCAAGAGGCTGTAAATGACCGCTTCTCGGGCACTCCGTTGACGCTGTTCTGTGGGAATATTGCGCCAGATTCGCTGCAAATGGCTGCGACTGTGCCAGAGGCAGAAATACAGGGCAAAGCTCACCAGTGGCGGCAGCAGATAGGCCAGTGCTATGAGCAGGGTCAAACTTAGCAGCGACTTGCGCCAGCGGGCCTGGTAAAGGCTGTAGATGGCATAGGCAAATAGGCTGACAAGCCAGGGCAACAGTAGCTGGTCGATGTGATTGAGCAGCCAGAGACTATTTTCATCGCCTACTAAGACTGCAAACAGCGGTTCTACGCCGGCGCGCTGTAAAATCGGTATGGCAATCACCACTAGGCTGCCATGGGCGATTAGGGGCAACCAGGCGGCTTTTGTTATGGGTGGGCTGATATGGCGAATATCGCTGCTGCCAAAGTGCAGTGCTGAGATAATCAGAAAAAATATTAGGCTGGGCAGGGGATAGAGCCACCAGAGGCCGGCCACGCTGGCTGCCATAACTAAATAAATAATATGGAATAGCATCCAAGGAATTAGGCCGCTGGGCCAGCCCACACGTCTCGCGACAGCGCCATCAAGACCACCATGGGGCACGCCGATCAGCAGTATCGCGGCTATCGCGATAACAGACCCATTGGATAATAGGCCCCAGTCAGGCACGGGATAGCTTCTCTGCTACCTGCTTTGCGATCAGTTCTGCAGTCTGCTTTAAAAACGGCATCTTGGGCATAGCGGCGATCACCCGCAACCAGTCGCTGAGGCTGGCTTGGCCGAGCATAAAGCGCGCAAACTGATCGCCGGTCAAGGCTTTGGCCATACGCATATACAGGGAGACGGCGAGATCTGGGCGGTTTAGCAAGACCCCGTTAAAAATACGGTCCATTGCGGTAAGGCGACTGGAGATCGGTGTGGGGACTGCCATATTGCCCTCGGCAATACCCGAAGCCAGTTGGCTTATCTGTTGTTGGATATGCTGAAAGGCATAACCTGAAGAGCGTCTCACGGCGCCACTGGCAGCCCCAATATTGGCGATTAGCGGCTGTTCTGATGATGTCGTACTCGATGAGGCATCGGTGATCAGGGTATCCATAGGGATCACGCCCATCTCTTCACTGATAATCTCCTCTACTTCAATATTATTTACGCGCAGCCAATCCTCGATGGCATTGCGGTACCAGTCTTGGGGCTGCAGGCTGGCGGAGATCAGGGTCGACTCAATCAATAGATGGTGATCGGAAAAGGGCAGGGCATAGATAAAATGCAGTCCCTGGGACTGATCGACTCGAAAGTCCATTAGGGTGGCCACATGGGGATCTTTGATCGGCTCTTTACTGTGGATATGCCAGCCGAGAAAATGTTGGCGCAAACCATCCTCAGCAATCTTTGGCGGTCGGCTGTCATAGACGGTTTTGGCGCTGTAACGGCCTTTTTCAGTCTCAATAATGGTTTGCTGCTGTTGCCGGTGCAGTGCGGTAACCGAGTCTTCAATAAGACTCACGGGGTCGCGCAGCTGTGCTCCACGACCGAGCAGATAGTCCGCGGAGCTAAGGCTCAGATAGCTGTATTGTTTGCTGTTGTGAATCACTCGACTGGTGTCATCGATCAGCTGCCAGCGGTGCCAGCGACCCTTTGTCGAATGGGTTAGTTGCTCGCTCTGATGATCCTCAGCCCAGAGGCTCCAGCTGCAGTCTCGCTGTTCCACGGTTTGCGGTTCAATCACTACTGTAGTGGGCGGATTGTCTTGGGCAGCGAGCTGCGCTGCCAGGGTGAGACCGGCATTGCCGCCGCCAATAATGGCGATATCAAACTCAGTTGACACCGGCTAATCCTTTTAAGTGTTTGTGTAAATCAGCTCTGTGCTGAGGTATTTTTTTGAGCCCTAGCTGAATGCCTATTCCGCTGCACAGATCGATCAGACTGATGACACTAAGGCGCGCTTTGGTGATCTTATTGACCACGGTACGGCCGCGCCACCAGTGCAATCCCCCCCGTTGCAGTTGGCGTCCAATTTGCCCATAGACCCGCAGCGCCACAATAATTGAGAATCTGCTGCGCCAGGGTAACAGGTGGATGCCCACCAGGGCGCTGGCGTAATAGGTCTCGGCTAACTCTAACAGCTGATTGATGGCAGCGGCCACCGGTATATGGGTTTCATTGGCAGCCCGGGCTATATGCTCGGGGCTGATGGAGACATCAAACCAGCTGGAGGGCAGGTAACGGCGATCCATCTTGGCATCTTCAAGTACATCACGGGCGATATTGGTGAGCTGCATGGCGACACCTAAATCAATGGCAAAGGCATCGGCGCGAGGGTGCTGGCAGTTGAGGACTCGGCACATCATCAGTCCCACAGTGCCGGCCACCGCATGACAGTAACGCAGCAGTTCCGCTTCCGTCTCAAGGGCCGTGGGATGCTGGTCCCGGAGCATGCCATCGAGTAGTTCGCCGGCGGCATTTAGCGGGATATTGGTTTCGGCGGCGAGTGCCACAAAAGCCCCTAGCTCGGGAACTGTTTTAACGGCAGGGTGTTGGGGATTGCTTAATCCCGCACGAATATCTTCCAGAGAGTCGAGTCGGTGGGGAAGATCTCCATCCGCTAGATCATCCACAAAGCGGCAGAATTGATAGAGCCGTGCGGCGCGATCCGCTAACTCTGGGCCAAGAAACAGGCTGGCCCAATAAAACGATTTACCGTTTCGGGCGAGAACCTGCTTGGCCTGCGAGTTTTGCATTGATTATCCGCCTGAGCCTACCTCGACCCCAGTCAATAGTTCTTCAACCACCTTAGCTGAGCTGACCACGCCCGGCAGTCCCGCGCCCGGGTGAGTGCCGGCGCCGACAAAGTAGAGGTTGGAGATGGCACGATCGCGATTGTGGAAACGAAACCAAGCGGACTGCGTGAGGCGCGGCTCGATGGAGAAACCGGCACCGTGCATAGAGCGATAGTCTTTGGCGAAATCCTCTGGTGTCATCCAGAACACTTCTTCGATCACTGAGGATAACTCCGGCAGGATGGTCTCTTCCAAAGACTGAACAATTCGGTCGCGCAACTTTGCCCCTTCAGTTTCCCACTCAACATCGCCGAGCAGGTTGGGCACCGGGCAGAGCACATAAAAGGATTCGCAACCCTCCGGCGCAAAGCTTGTATCTGTGGCGGTGGGGCGGTGGACATAGAGAGAGTAGTCTTCACTCATGGTTTTGTGATCAAAGATCTCGGTAAGCAATTCCTTAAACCGCGGTCCCATCCAAATACTGTGGTGAGCCACATCGGGATAGAGTTTGCGGGTACCAAAATAGAGCACATAGAGGCCCATTGAATACTGTTTTTTGATGGTCGGCATGCTGAAGGTCTTTTTTGCCGGCAGCAGATGCTTGTAACAGGTCTCAGGATCGCCACCAAAAACCACCAAATCCGCGTCTATTACCTCACCTGAACTGAGTCGCACACCGGTGGCCTGTTTGCCTTGGAGTACAATTTCATCAACATCCGCGTCAAGCTGGGTTTTTATGCCCTGACGGTCCATTAAATTGCCTAATTCTTCCACCAGCTTGCCGGTACCGCCCATACAAAAGAACACACCCCAGCGCCGCTCGAGATAGTGAATCAGGGTATAGATTGCCGTGGTTTTAAAGGGGTTGCCGCCCACTAACAGGGGGTGAATCGAAAACGCCTGGCGGATCAGCGGGTGCTTGAGGTGGCTGCCAACCATCTGCGAGACGCTGCGATAGCACTTCAGCATCAGCAGGGCTGGAACCTGTTTGACCATATCCCAGACCCGGGTGAAGGGACGGTGGACTAGTTCTTTAAAGCCAATATCGTAAACCCGCTTGGATTTTTCTAGTAGCTTTAGGTAGCCATCCGCATCATCTTCACTAAAGCGGCGGATTTCGGTGAGGGTATCTTCAATCGAAGCACGGTAATCAAATTGGCTACCGTCGGCGAAATGAAAGCGATAAAAGGGATCCAGGGGTACAAACTGCAGATGATCTTCAAGTTTCTCATCAAACAGCTCAAAGAGTTCGTCAAATAGAAAAGGTGCGGTGATAACAGTGGGACCTGCATCGTGACGATAACCGCCCCGCTGAAAAACCTGGGCGCGACCGCCGAGGCTTTGCAGACGTTCTAATAAGGTGACTTCGTAGCCGAGTTTACGCAATCTCAGTGCTATGGCTATTCCGGCAAATCCTGCTCCAATGACTACTGCTTGTTGAACGTCCTGCGGTGTTTTTTGTGTCAAGCGATCTGCCCTTGGTGTTTGATGATATTAGTATTGGTGGTCATTTTTTTTACTGAGGCGACCAATCCTGCGGTGACCGATTGTAATTGCGGCGGCACCGACACTACCAGCAGCTCTGCCTGAGCCAGCCAGTAATCTACTGATTGATTAGCCTGCAAAATCACATCACTGCTAGCGATACGTTTCTGCCAGTGGCTCAGTTTACTGAGATCATCAGACTGGTACCAGAGATTAAAATCATCGGCATTTGAGCCGTGTTGGGCAAAGAGGCTAACAACTAAGTTGGGCTTGCGGCCATCGAGATCGCTAGAACGGCGGCTCGAGGGAATAATATCGTCGATATCGTTGCGACCCTGATAGGCGAGGCCACAGAATCCGACTAATTTTTCAAGACATTGCAGCTCAGAATTAAGAGTTGAGTTTTGTTCCGCGTTTAAGCCCGCAGCTATGGCTGCGCCCTTGATCGGAGCAATTAACAGTGGCGCGGTTTTGCCTTTGGCAATGCGCTGCCAGTCCTCTAGATTGGCGCATTCGCGCTGAGTAATATCTGAAATCTGACCACTGCAAGTTTCTTGCATTGCCTGAGCTAACAAGGCTACCAGTTTACCTCCGTAGAGGGAGTTTCTGGCGCCGAGCTCGAAGGCTTTTGCCACCATCCAGTCGCCGAGGCAGAGTGCCATATCAGCGCCGAAGTGCTGATGGATGCTCTCTTGACCACGTCTGTGGGTGCTGGCATCGCTGATATCATCATGTATCAGTGAGGCATTGTGCAGCAGCTCGCAAGCGGCGGCCCAATGTAGATTATCCTGTTGGTTTAGACCTAGTGATTGACCACTGGTCAGCGCAAGTTGCGCACGAAAAGACTTGCCGGGATTTTTAAAGTGGTAGCGAGCGGCTGGAGCAAGTGTGCTCTGGGCATCTGGCATCTCACGCTTGTAGAGAAGCTCTAGCTCGGCTAAACCCTTTGATCCGGGTGATTGGCTTGTCGGAGTGTTTTTACGCGGTGTTGGGGACATTGTTAGTACCCTTATAATTTTTATATGCAGTTACTTATCTTGTAACCTAAATTTTTTAGCAATTCTGTATGGTTTTAGCTTTTTGTGGCAGAGAGAGAAAGAGCCAGCAGAGCTGGCCCTTTCACATTCACTACTGTTTCAGATTACTCTGAATCAGCTACTGCTGCTGCCCAGATAACTACACCGAAGGCAATCTTGTTCCAGAAGTCAGCTACGTTATAAATAACGTTCAGCATAACTGGATCTTGGCTTCCCATGAAGTAGCCGAAGAAATAACCCAGTGGGTAGATTGACCAACCGACAGTGACTAACAGAGTCATAGTCTTGTAGGCTTTTTGAACGTTTGCATTGGCTAGACCAGCATTGATCTGGCTTGCTTCACCTCTGAAGATCTCCCAGATGATGTAGAACCAAGCTGCCATTGATGGGATAAACGCCATCTTCGCATCCATCCAACCAGCTTCACCAGCGTAGCCGAAGCCAAGCATAGCGATTGTACCGATCAGTAAGCGCCAGAAAACACCGGCTGGTACTTTAGTCACGGCAGACAGGATCAAGTAAAACTCGATCATCAGCAGTGGCACAGTCAGTAACCAATCGATATAGCGGAAGACAGTTGGAGAAGTACCAGTTGCTACCCATACATCGCGCATATAGAAATAGTGCACTGCAGCGATCAGAGTAACCAAACCAGAGACTGTCAGAGAAGTCTTCCACTTGCCCGCGACACGGTCACGTTCAACGAAGAAGAATGCTGTGGCAGCAACCAACGCCATAGATATTAGCCAAAAGGAAATGCCAACGGGATCGCTAGCGGATAAGTTGTTTGTCATGTGTAACCCCTACAGTTAGATATTATTTTTATTATGGGCATAGCATGCTTCTTATTATACGGAGAACGAGCTGTGCCCCATGTGCAGCCTTTCTCTTTTTATAAACAAGAATAAACTGCGTAGCGTAATCTATCGCTATTTTTAAAAAAGTGCAAACATTAGCGGCCTTTAGCGGTTTAGAGTTTAGTAGGGCAAAGTACTTTTATCGGTTTATACTCGCTGAATAATAATAAAACCAAGAGATCACTATGCTTCGACTGCGCAGCTCTAACTACCTTTTATCGGCTCTTTTACTATTTCCAATTATAACGTTGGCGGAACACCATGCTGGCCTTGAGGCTTCGCTGCAAAATAGTTCAGATATGGAGTATCCCCAGGCACAGTGGCAGGTTGCAAAGCCAGATGGAGTGGGACTTTCCGGTGAAAAAATTAAGCATTTATTCGATTTATCTTTTGCCGACTCTGCTACTCAGGCGGTGGTTTTAATTAAAGACGGATTTCTGGTTGGCGAGCGCTACGCTGAGGGATTTGACGAAAGTTCCTACGGCACATCTTGGTCTATGGCAAAAAGTTTTTATGCTGCACTGATTGGCATTTCTATCGATCGCGGTGAGATAAATAGTCTCGATGACAGGGTCGCCGATTACCTTGACTATTTTAATGACCAGCGTGCTGCAATTAGTATCCGTGATCTTTTAGATATGACCAGCGGTTTAGAAATGCCCGATCATGAACACGAAAAAATGTTTTTCACCAGTGATCACCTGGCCTACGCCCGCGCAGTGGGGTTTGAAAAAAACGCCGGTGAGAAGTTTGACTACAACAATGTTAACTCAATGTTGTTGGCAGAAATTCTCGAAAATGCCACCGGCCAAAAAGCCGATGTCCTTTTAAAGGAACGGGTCTTCGACAAAATCGGTCTCACCGATGCAACGCTTTGGCGTGACAGTGCTGGTAATCCACTGACCTATTGTTGTGTCGACACTACAGCGCGACAGTACTCGCGCTTTGGTTTGCTGTTTGCGCGCAGCGGCAACTGGAACGGTGAACAAATTATTTCTGCTGATTATGTGAACCAAACCTTTTCCAAAGTGTGGGATGGACTCGAGAGTTCAACTATTGAGCATGACCGTGGGTACTCTCTGCATTGGTGGATTTCACGTCACGATGAAGAGGCGGTGATCTTTAATGCCAGTGGCAAATTCGGTCAGTATATTTTTGTCGACAGAGAAAATGATATTGTCTTTACGCGAATTACCAAATATCACCCCACTGGCGGATCCGTTCAAGACTGGGGCAAGCTGCGTTATATCAACTGGCTGGGATCGGTGAATTTTCGGCGTAAGGCTGCAGAATTACTGGATTCCTTGGGCGTTATAGAACTCAACACTTCGATTAAGTCGCCGGTGACCTATGAAGACGGCACCTCAAAAGCGTTTTTTCAGAACTACAGCGAAATTATCGATGCCTTGGTGGATGTTAGTCGGTAGCCTTTCGCCCCCAAAGGTTTAAAGCCGTTCTAGAGTTGGTCTAAATTGCTTAGACAGTAGTCGGCTCTCGCCAACAGCGACTGCTTTACCTCGGCATCCATTTTATCCCAGGTGCGATAGGCCATAGCGGTGCGCGGGTTTCTTGAAAAGCGCTCGCTGTGACGCTGCATAAAGTGCCAGTAAAGACTGTTAAAGGGACAGGCATCTTCGGTAAATCGTTGTTTGACACTGTAGTGGCAGTCTTTGCAGTAATCGCTCATCTTATTGATATAGCTGCCACTGGCGGCATAGGGTTTGGTGGCAATTAACCCGCCATCGGCAAACTGACTCATGCCCCTAGTATTTGGCATTTCAACCCACTCGATTGCATCGATATAGATACCCAAATACCACTGATCCATCTGGTCCGGATCTATACCCGCCAGCATGGCAAAGTTACCGGTGACCATTAGACGTTGAATATGATGGGCATAGGCATAATCCAGTGACTGATCAATGGCCTGTTTCATACAGGCCATTTTTGTTTTGCCATTCCAGAAATACTCTGGCAGATCGCGATCTGCCCCGAAACTATTTAGTTCTCCATAATTTGGCATATTGACCCAATAAACCGCGCGCACATATTCACGCCAGCCGAGGATTTGCCGGACAAATCCCTCTACCTGAGCCAGATCCAAACCACTCTGTGGCTCGGCATAGCGTTTTATTGCCGCTTCTATAACCTGCATGGGTTGAAGAATTTTACTGTTGAGGGCAAAGGAAATACGCGAGTGGTAAAGGCTCCAGCGGGATTCCCCATGTTGGGTCATAGCATCTTGGAAACGTCCAAAATTAGGTAGGCAGTATTCACAGAAAAAATCTAAAAGCTGCAGGGATTGCTGGCGATTAATCGGCCACAGCAATTGTTCTGTGGCGCTTCCCAAGGTATCTATATTGTGCCGTTGAATGCGTTCTAAGTAATTCCCCACCGGATTGGCAAATAGCAGCGGTTGTGGAACCTGTTGAATATCTGCAGCTTTTAATTTATTGCGATTTTCGCAGTCAAAATTCCAGCGCTCACCGAGAGGCTCAGAGCCGTCCATTAAAATATCGAAACGCTTGCGCAGCTTGCGATAAAAAGACTCCATACGGTTGTGTTTGCCAACCTTAATATAACGGGTCAGTTCTTCCTGTTTAAGTAAAAAATGTTCGCTGTCCCAGCAGCAAATTGGAATATCTAGTTCTAGATCCTTTAACTGTTCCGCGAGGCGATATTCATCTGGCTGCTGGTAGTCAAACTGTTCGATACCATGCTCTTTGCAGAGGGCGGTGATCAGTGAATTGAGGTCTGCGAAGCCCGCGGTGTCGTCTAAGGTTAGATGCTTGACCTTATGTCCCGCTGAACTCAGGGCATTGGCAAAACTCTCGATAGCGGCAAAAAAAGCACAGACTTTTTGCACATGATGGCGCACATAGGAGGCTTCTTGATGCAGTTCGGCCATCAGATAGAGCACGCCATCATCCTGCTCTCTATACCAAGAGTGACTGGCATTTAGTTGGTCACCGAGAATAAGCCTCAGACTGTGATATTTTTTCATGGTTGTAGGTACTTTTTAAATATTATTTTAGTTATTAACAATGATATCCAGTGCAGTTTAGCAGCTGTTTAGATTGGCCAGTCCGCAGCATCCATTGAATCCAAAGGCTGCAGTGTTTGCTCCCCAGCCCAGCGCTGTACAAATTGATTATCAGGGTCATAAATCTGCGCCTGTTTGCGCAAATCAAAGCGCCGGTGCCCACGGGGGTCCGCGCCCACACCTGCTAGATATTGCCAGTTGCCCCAGTTGGAGGCGACATCGAAGTCCACCAGCTGCTGTTCCATATAAGCGGCACCATGACGCCAATCCAAACCTAATTCATGGACAAAACAGCTGGCGACTAACTGGCGCCCACGATTGGAGAGATAACCGGTGCTATTTAGCTGCTTCATGCAGGCATTAATAATGGCGTAGGGCGTGTTGCCCGCAGACCATTTCTTAAACCGCTCGGGATAAAAGCTGGTAGTCGGTGATGAGTGGCTAATGCCGGAAAAAGCATAGAGTTGCTGCTGATATTTGTACCCGTACCACTGAAAATATTCACGCCATAGAAGCTCAAAGAATATCCAGTAGGTGGAGTCGTTGGCCCCTGCACGAGTTTCATATTGTTTGAGTTGTTGGATAATACGCCGCGGCGAAAGGGTGCCATTGGCCAGCCAAGGCGAAAATTTGGTGGAGTAGTCCATGCCATCGAGACCATTGCGGGTCTGCTTATAACTGCTGGCGAGATCTCTGGAGAAATAACCTTTGAGATGCTGCTCTCCGGCACTGGCTCCCCCTTTAAATAGAGCTTGACCGAGGTTGCCTGAGCTTTCCGGGAACTGATCCTGCCACAGGGTTTGCCAGGCCATATCGGCGACCAGCGCGGGGGCTGGCAAGGTGGCGGGAGCATCCAGTGGGGCACTGATAATGCTATCCAAGTCCATTTTTTCCACTAGTCGTCTAAATTTGGAAAAACTTCCTGGCAACTGTTCGAGACTAAAAGGCAGCTGCGATGGCTCAAATATTGTGTGGCTGTAACACTGACTAAATTCAAGCATGGTGTAGCGTTTTTGCAGAGTATTCCAGATGCGCTGTTCATAGGTACCTACATGCTGTGAGCTATACAGGTGTGAGACATTGTGTGCGGTAATCAGTTGAGCAATGGCTTCCAGTGGCGACTCCATGCGCACCACGAGTTTCTGGCCGTAGTGACTGAGTTGTCGGTCCAGATCCTGCAGTGATTGAAATAAAAATTCTCGCCGCCGTGGCCCTAAGGTGGCCGGTTGCTGCCAGCCGGGTCCAACTTTAGAGTTGTCGACGCAGTAGAGGCAGATCAGCTTGTCTACTTCAGTGGCAGCGAGCAGTAGGGCGGCATTATCGTCCATGCGCAAATCATGGTTAAACAGGAAAAGACCGACTTTTTGCATACTGAACCGTCTCGTTTTAAAGGGAATTATTTAAACTGAAAGAGGCTTTAAGATACGCTGGGAGAATTGATTTAGACCTGTGATTGGGCCTGTGAGAATCATCTAAATCAGGGTGCTGCCCGTAGAATCGTTATCCATTCACTATTTCCCTTCAAGAGCAAAAGCGACCCCTCATGCCTGAGCAAGCGTCTTCATCAGCAACCTCCGCAACCCACTACAACCTTACCTCGATGTTAGGTGATCTTGGCTCACTGCCGTTTATTTTGCTGGCTGGCCTGATGGCCAATGCCCATTTTAATGGCCCTGGGTTGCAGTCTGCCTCGCTGATGGGTCTCTATGCGCCCTATGTGTTTATTGCTTATAGCGCGGTTATTTTGAGCTTTTTAAGCGGTGCTCTGTGGGAGCGCAGCCGGCTTGCCGAAGCGGGTAAATTGGCAACTCTGGGGATTCTGTTTAGCAATCTGATTGCTCTCAGTGCTTGGGCCTGTCTGTTGATGATCTATATTGCACCGATTATGACGGTCTTCGCGCTGTGCTTGCTGCTGGCGGGTTTTTTGAGTTTGCTCTGGGTTGAACGTCTCACCGGAGCAGCTGAAGTTTTTGGCAGCAGCTACTGGTCAATGCGCTTACGAATCACAATATTAGTAGTGTTGTTGCATGGGCTGGTCGCCGCAATGATGCTTGGGGAGTTTTAAGTATGTCTGAATCGTCTAACCCACAGCTTAGAATCTTCTACGATGGCGGTTGTCCGCTCTGTGTTTCGGAGATGCGCCATCTGAGTCGCCGGGATACGAGTCGCAAGATTGCCCTGCACGATATTCACGCTGAGGGTTTTGCTGAAACCTTTCCCCATATAGATCCAGTGCGTGCGGATCAGATTCTCCACGGTCAACTGGCCAGCGGTGAAATGATTTATGCCTTGGATGTGACCTACGAAGCCTGGGCGCTAGTGGGCAAGCGCCACTGGGTTGCGATACTGCGCTGGCCTCTGGTTAAGCAGATATCTCATCAGGTCTATTTATTTTTTGCCAAGCACCGTTCGCGGATATCAAAATTATTGACGGGTAGCGAGCGCTGCGAAGTCTGTGAGATTAAACGAGGTGAGGTATGAGTGAACCCACTGCAGCACTGGTGCTGGGCGCCAGTGGCGGACTCGCCCAGGCAATTGTGAGTGAGCTAATGGCGGATGCTGCCATTGATAGGGTGATCGCAGTGAGCCGACATTCTGCACCCGCGCATTTTTCCAGTGGGGCTGCTGGACCGCTATGGATTGAAACTGAATACAGCGAGCCGGCTATGGCCACGGTGGTTGAACAGTTGCAGCCCTTCGCGGGGCAAATAATCAGAGTGGTGATCTGTCATGGCATTTTGCATGGCGATAACCTGTGGCCAGAAAAACGTCTCGAAGATATTTCCGCTGAGTCGCTGCAAACCGTATTTCAGGCCAATACAGTGGTGCCGGTGCTGTGGCTAAAACTTTTACATCGCCTGTTAAAGAGTAAGCAGCGCTGTGTTGTGGCTGCCCTGAGTGCCAGAGTGGGCAGTATTGGCGACAACCATCTTGGGGGCTGGTATGCCTACCGCAGTTCCAAGGCGGCGCTCAATATGATGTTACGAACCCTGTCCATCGAATATGCCCGGCGAGTAAAAAACGTCAAAATAATATCTTTTCACCCGGGAACTACGGATACCGCGCTATCCAAACCTTTTCAAGCATCAGTGCCATCGGATAAGTTATTTACGCCAGAGTTTGTCGCTGAGCGGCTCTGCGGCATTATGGCTGCTGCCGAAATTGATGGGCAGCTCTCTTATCTGGATTGGGATAATAAATCGATCCCTTGGTAGGTTGGTGCCGGGGAATTGATACACTGCTTGTCTGTGGTCAATTTGGTATCAGCCAATAGGTGAAGCGATGCACGTTCAGGTTAAACCTCTCAAACAGTACCCTTGGTATCTGCGACCCTTCTTCTGGAACCAGAAGCGTAAATATGGCGCTGTGCTCGATCCCGGTCGGCTCTGGGGGCGCTCGCCAAAATTGTTTGCCAGTGTGGCAATTATGTATGGCGTGCTGGATCGAAAGCACTCGCCTCTAAGCCCGGCGCTACGATCACTGGTGACAGTGCGGGTGTCTCAGGTCAATGACTGCCACTTCTGTGTCGATATCAACTCTGCCACGCTGGCCCAGCGCACCGGTTCTACAGACAAATTGTTTGCCCTCAGTGATTGGCGCAATCAGGATTTATTTAGCGAAAAGGAGCGGGTTGTTCTCGAGTATACCGAGGCGGTGACTTATACCGATGCCGTTGTCAGTGCTGAGTTAATGTCCCGACTGCGCAGTTTTTATGATGATGAGGGGATCGTGGAGTTGACCGGGTTGATTGCCTTTCAAAATCTCTCGAGCAAATTCAATAATGCGCTGGATGTGCCTGCTCAGGGTTTTTGTCCGGTTGAGAAGTAGCTTTTTTTTTCGGAGCTTTTTTTACGGGCTGTTTTTACGGGCTATTTTTCACGGGCTAATAGCCGATAGCTAATCTCCAGTCTGTCCTCTACTCTAAGCAAGCCATTAAATACCGAGAAAGGTTTTATACCAAAGTCGGTCTGTAATATGGCAAAACTGCCGCTGATCAATAGACTATTGCCGTCAGGCCGACTCACCTGCATATCTATCTGCTGCTCTTGACTAACACCGTGCAAATTTATTCGAGTCGAAATAGGCTGTCCATTGATCGCCCCAGAGCAATCGATACTCTGCAGTTGCACAAAGGGATATTGGTTCGCTTGGAGGCTAATTAGCATATTGGTTTTAGTGCCGGCGATATCTTTTTCTGAGGGGGTGGTGAGTAGCATGGCCTCGCTGCGCAAAGCTGGATCGTCAACGATAAGCTGGTTTAGAGGCGCATAGAAATCCGCTCGGCAGCCGCCGTCATCGCCTAGTAATAGATAGCCCTGAAGGTCTCGGCTGGCAACTATATGGTCGTGACCGAACTTGGCCATAGCCCCGCCGCGGAGGACTTTGATACGCACTATAGAACTGGCGCTGTCCAGTTGGTAGAGGCTGTTCCGTGGATCTTGGTTTGTGTAGAGAGTGGTTGGGAAGTCTTTGGGTTGCTGCGGTGCGGTGGACTCTTCCCTAGGTACAGAGCAGCCGGCCAGTAATATAGAGATCAGTAGTAAAGAGGCGAGCAATACTGTGGCGCTAAACTTTTTAATTATTCAGCTCCTGAACCTGCCGCTGCATTTGAACAACGAAGCTAACGCCGACATCAATGCCAATCTGCTCGCCACTGGACCAGTCACCAATGCCAATAGAAAAGTCGCTGCGTTGAAGGGTTAGCTGCCCGCTCATAATAGCCCTATCTGGATTTTCAGCATCTTGCCGCCAGAGAAATGGCACATCCACTGGCTCGGAAACACCTTTTAAATTTAAGCTTCCTTCAGCGATAAAGTCTTGGCTTGGGTTGCTGCCAACGACCAATGCTTTACTGCTAAAGGTCGCTTCGGCAAAGCGCCCAACATCAAACCAGTCGCCGCCGGAAATTTCACTATTGAGTTCATCATCGCTCATATCGGCGCTGCCAATAGCGACTTGCACCAGAAGCTGTTCAGCTGGGCTGTAGGTCACAGAGAACTGTTTAAACTGACCCTCAATGGGCAGACCTTGAAAAGTCACTTCATAATTAAGCTGACTGTTAGTGAGCACTGACTGCCACTGGTCGGCAGTCGCTAAAGGGCAAGCTAGAGAGAGACACAGTAAAAACGCTTTAGAACAATATTTCATCGGTTTAAAACCACATCCGTTTTAGCACGCTATCGCGAAGTTTAAAGTGATGCCACAGGGCTGCGCCAATATGCACGCCGAGAACCACAAGCAGCAGTATTACCGAGACCTCATGAACTTCTTCGGCAATTTCTTTAAGGGCTTTATTTGGGCCAGTCAGTGCTGGAAGTTCCACCAGCCAAAACCAATTGATCGGTCGATTGGCTGCGGAGGACATCAGCCAACCACTCAGTGGCAGCACTAACATCAAGCCGTAGAGCAGACTATGGCCGAGGTTGGCCAATCGTCTCTGCAGCAGGCTAGCGTCAGGAAGGTTGGGGATAGAGCCAGCCATGCGCCACAGTAAGCGCATAATCGCCAGCATTAATATAAGAATGCCAACGGATTTGTGCCAGCCAAATAACTCGAGTTTGAGTGGCGAATTTGCTAAGTCATCTGCATAAATGCCGAGGGGAATTTGAATCAAAATTAACAGCGCTGTCAGCCAGTGCAAAAGCTTGCTTGGCCAGCCCCAATGCTGCTCTGTATTGCCCATATTCATAAGAATCTTCCTTTGATTAACTATCCTAGTGAGGAGGATTATCAGCTCAATTCCCAGCTATGTAAAACAATCAAAAGCGATTAACTCAATCTGCTACTATAGCGCCCTTAAATTTGACCACACAAGATGCCGCTATGGCCAACTCCACTCCATTGATCTGCGAAATTGTTGATTTGATTCACGATGGCCGCGGTGTCGGTCGTCCCGACGGCAAGGCGTGCTTTATTGACGGCGCGCTGCCCGGCGAGACGGTTGAGTTTCGCCGCCACAATCAGAAGCGCAATTACGATGAAGCCCATGTGTTAAATGTTATCTCGGCATCCCCAAGTCGGGTCGATCCCCAGTGCAAACATTTTCCCCGCTGTGGTGGCTGTACTTTGCAGCATCTCGAACATGGCGCGCAGATCGCTTTTAAACAACAGCAGCTCTTGGACAGTCTCGAACGGGTCAATCTGTTGCCAGAGATTATTTTGCCGGCACTCAGTGCCCCTCAGTGGGGCTATCGCCGTCGTGCGCGCCTCGCCGTGCAGCGTGCCAAAGACGGTCAGATTATGGTTGGCTTTCGCAATGCTGGCAGTCGCCGCATTGAGCCGATTACCCAATGTGCGGTGTTGGCTGCGCCGCTGCCTGAGATTGTTGCGGCTCTGCCCAACTGGATGGTTAATTTTCCTCCCGGTATCCGTCTGTTTGAAGTGGAGTTGCTGAGTGCCGATAACGCCGTGGCCATCGCCATTGAAGCCAGTCGTGCGCCCTCTGCCAGCGAGCGTGAAACTATGTTGGCAGAACTGCCATTTAGCGACGCCCAGCTGTGGTGGAAAACCGAAAAGCAGACAGCTTTTTTGCGTCTTGACGCTGGAGATCAAGCCTTAAGTGTCGCCCTAACTGATAGCCTTCAGCTGCAAGTGGAACCGGGTCAGTTTGTTCAGGTCAATGGCCAGATTAATCGTCAAATGATTGATCAGGTATTGGATTTGGTGCGTAAGACAAATTCTGAAAGATCCTCTGTCGCGGTTGATCTGTTCTGCGGGGCAGGGAATTTTTCTCTGCCGCTGGCTGCCGAGTTTGACCGCTTAATCGGTATTGAAGGGCTCACGGAATTGGTGGAAAAAGCCCAGCAAAACGCTCAGCGCAATAATATTGCTAATACCGAATTTGTGGTGTCGGATCTCAGTAACTGGAGCGGCATGCGCAAAATCAAAGGCAAGGTTGATCTGGTGCTGCTCGACCCACCGCGCAGCGGCGCCGCAGGGGTAATGCCTTGGATTGTCAAAACCAAGGCCAAGCAGGTCATTTATATCTCCTGCCACCCCTCGACTATGGTTCGCGATCTGAAAGTGCTGGCTGAGGCGGGCTATAAAATGACTGCAGCGGGGGTGATGGATATGTTCCCCCACACCGCTCATATCGAGGCCATTGCGCTGCTAGAAAAATAACTTGTCGGGGGAGGTTTTGGCTGTTAGCTGAATGCGCTTTCAGTTAAACTTGCTCCCCTTCTGAAAACCCCTGTGCAGCCGCGAACTTTACCGGCTACACATATGATTAAAATTTAACTGCCACCACCTATGGGAATGTTCTAACCATGTTCGATAAAAACCAGACTATTGAGAATTTTGATGCCGAGGTATGGCATGCCATGCAACAGGAAGATCAGCGTCAAGAGCAGCACATTGAACTGATTGCCTCTGAAAACTATACCAGTCCTGCGGTCATGGCAGCTCAGGGTGGTCAGATGACCAACAAGTATGCCGAGGGTTATCCCGGCAAGCGCTACTACGGTGGTTGCGAGTATGTTGATATCACTGAGCAGTTGGCAATCGATCGTCTGAAGACTCTCTATGGTGCTGAGTTTGCCAACGTGCAGCCGCACTCTGGCTCTCAGGCCAACAGCGCGGTATTTTTGGCGTTGATCAAAGGTGGCGACACAATCTTGGGGATGAGTCTGGCTGACGGGGGTCACCTGACTCACGGTGCGAAGCCAAACTTTTCCGGCAAGCTCTACAAAGCGGTTCAGTATGGTCTCGATACCGAGACTGGCCTGATTGATTACGATCAGGTTGAAGCACTGGCTGTTGAACACAAGCCGGCAATGATTATCGCTGGTTTCTCTGCTTATTCCGGGATTATGGATTGGGCGCGCTTCCGCGAAATCGCTGACAAAGTGGGTGCCTACCTGATGGTTGATATGGCTCACGTCTCTGGTCTGATCGCGGCGGGTGTTTACCCCAACCCAGTGCCCCATGCTCACGTTGTGACCTCAACTACGCACAAAACACTGCGTGGTCCCCGCGGCGGCATTATCATCACCAATGATGAAGATGTGGCGAAAAAATGTAACTCTGCGGTTTTCCCTGGTGGACAGGGCGGCCCTCTGTGTCATGTGATCGCGGCCAAGGCAATCGCTTTTAAAGAAGCAGCCAGCCCCGAGTTTGTTGAATATCAAAAGCAGGTTGTGGCCAATGCTAAGGCGATGGCAGCCAGCTTTATGCAGCGCGGCTTTAATATTGTTTCCAACGGTACTGAAAATCACCTGATGCTGGTCAGCCTGATCGGTAAAGAGTACACCGGTACCGATGCCGACCGCGCTATGGGCGAAGCCTTTATCACAGTGAATAAAAACGCTGTTCCCAATGACCCGCGCTCACCTTTTGTGACCTCTGGTCTGCGAGTGGGCACACCGGCAATTACGACTCGCGGCTTCGGCATTGATGAGACTGTGCAGCTGACTGAATGGATGTGCGATATTCTCGATAGCCTTGAGAACGGTACTTCTGAGCAGGTGATTGCTGATGTTAAAGCCAAGGTCTTGGAAATCTGTGCCCGATTCCCTGTCTATGGTTAGTCGGTGATAAGCAGTCTGTTGTAAGTGAATCGAAAAAGCCCTGTTTACTGCAGGGCTTTTTTGTTTTTAACTAGCGATTCAAATAATAATAAAAATAGAGGCGCCATTTTGAGCGACACTCCAGTAGTTGATGTACGCAGCGCCGCAACGGTTCTGATTATGCGCCAAGCTAAGGCCGGCATGGAGATACTCATGCTGCGCCGCAACGTTAAATTAGTCTTTGCTGGCGGTGCCTGGGTGTTTCCCGGCGGTGCTGTCGATGAGGCTGATACTGAAACTGCTAAGCAGAATGATGCAGAGCCTGAGAATGAAGAGCTAGCGGCGCGTGTTGCCGCCGTGCGGGAGTCTGCAGAAGAGTGCGGCCTACTGCTGAAACCTGAGCAGCTAGTGCATTTTTCTCACTGGACCACGCCAGTCAATCAAAAGCGCCGTTTTGCCACCTGGTTTTTTGCTGCGGTGGTTGCCGAGGCTCAATCTGAGGTGGTAATTGATGATGGTGAGATTCACGATTTTCAGTGGCTGACGCCCACTCAGGCGCTGGCTCAACACCGTGCCGGCGAACTGAATATGATGCCGCCCACCTATCTGAGTATTAAAATGCTCGACCAATTTTTCAGTGCCGATCAAGCTCTGGAAAGCCTGCGCCATTTTGCTACTTACTGGATTACTCCGAGAATTTCTCGAGATGGAGAGACTGCAGTGTTGCTGTATCCGGGAGACGCTGGTTATGAGGCTTCCGATGGTGCTCTAGCCGGCCCTCGACACCGCTGTGTGCTCGATGATCGAGGCGTGAGTTATATTCACTCTGGCAAGGATGTAGGAATAGCGGCTATGGATAATCCGCAATAGCTTTCAGAGCATTATCTTGTGTTAGAATGGCGCCCCTTTTTTTTGATCTAAAGCCATGTATTGTCCCTTTTGCAAAGCTGATGACACCAAAGTCGTTGATTCTCGTCTTGTCGCTGACGGCGGTCAGGTTCGTCGACGTCGTGAATGTCTCAGTTGCAGTGAGCGTTTTACCACTTACGAGATGGCCGAATTGGTGATGCCGCGAGTGATTAAAACCGATGGCACCCGCGAGCCTTTCGATGAGAACAAGCTGCGTGCTGGGTTGCAGCGGGCTTTGGAAAAACGTCCGGTATCCATAGAACAGATCGAAGTTGCCCTGAGCCAAATCAGACATTTTCTGCAGGTCACCGGTGAACGGGAAGTACCCTCGCGGATGATTGGTGAGGCGGTGATGAGCAAACTGCGCGAACTCGATGAAGTGGCCTATGTGCGCTTTGCCTCGGTGTATCGCAGTTTTCAGGATCTCAGTGAATTCCAAGACGAGCTAAATCGTTTAAATGCCTTAAAACCCTCTGGGGCTGAAGACTAATGGCCTACTCTGTAGCAGATCGCGAATATATGTCTCGGGCGCTGGAGCTGGCCGCCAAAGGTCGCTTTACCACCAGCCCCAACCCTACTGTTGGCTGTGTGCTGGTGGTGGATGGCGCAATTGTTGGCGAAGGCTATACCCGTCCTGCCGGCACTAATCATGCCGAGATCGAAGCGCTAAATGCTGCATCCAGTGCAAAGGGTGCGACTGCCTACGTTACTCTCGAGCCATGCAGCCATACCGGCAAGACTGGTCCCTGTGTTGAAGCGCTTATCGCAGCGGGTATCAGCCGCGCTGTTATAGCCAGTGAAGATCCCAACCCGAAAGTTGCCGGTGAGGGCATTAAGCGACTTGAGGATGCTGGAATCGAAGTTGCCTGTGGTCTCTATGAAGATCAGGCGCGAGAATTGAATAAAGGTTTTATAAAGCGCCATGAGCATGGATTGCCCTGGGTTGTGGTCAAGACTGCCGCCAGCCTCGATGGCCGCACCGCGATGGCCAGTGGCCAGAGCCAGTGGATAACAACACCGGCATCGCGTAAAGATGTGCAGCGTTTGCGCGCCGCCAACTGCGCCATTATCACCGGCATTGGCACTCAGCTAATGGATGATCCCTCGCTGACCGTGCGCATTACCCATAAAGATCTTGGGGTCGAAGATAGTCTGCGCCAGCCTCTGCGAGTGGTCGTCGACAGCAAGCTACAGATGGGCCCCGAGGCACGCATGTTTGCCCAACACGGTGATACGTTGATCGCCACAACGGATGGTTCGGATCAGCGTGAAAAAGCCGTGGCCTTGGAAGCCGCTGGAGCGGAGGTTGTGTTTTTGCCGGCTCGCGATGGTCATGTTGACCTGCATGAGTTATTGCTCGAATTGGCTCGCCGTGAGTGCAACAGCGTGATGGTTGAAGCCGGCGCTGGGTTAGCTGGTGGTTTTGTCGCTGAAGGGCTGCTCGATGAGTTGGTCTGTTACTGGGCTCCGAAACTATTTGGCAGCGATGCTCGGCCAATGTTTGAGTTACCGATTCAGACCATTGATGCTCATTTAGCACTGGCAGTAAAAGATATGCGCCAGATTGGTGAGGACATCCGTATTACCTTGGGGCCAGACAAAGATTACTAATTACAGTCTGCCATCCCCGCAGAGCTTGTTAATTTGTCATGCCGACAGAGCGAAGCGACGAGGGATCTGAAAATTGACCCTTGGCAGATGCCAATAAAGAACTCATCAACACAGAATTAATCAACACAGGCTAACACTATGTTTACAGGAATTATCAGTGCTCTTGGGGAGCTTACTAACCTCGAACCTCGCGGTGGCGACGCTAGACTGCATATCAATGCCGGCAATTTAAATATGGCCGATGTTCAACTGGGCGACAGTATTGCCTGCAACGGCACCTGCCTAACCGCAGTAGAGTTAACCGAAAATGGTTTTGTTGCCGATGTGTCAGTCGAGACTTTGACCCTGACCACTACCGGTAATTTAAAGCCCGGCAGCCGGATCAACCTGGAAAAAGCCATGCAGGCCACAGATCGTTTCGGCGGTCATATTGTCTCCGGACATGTGGATGGTATTGGCGAGGTGGTGTCACTCCACGAAGATGCACGCTCCTGGCGCTTTCGTATTCGCGCGCCTCGCGAACTGGCTAAATACGTTGCCCATAAAGGCTCGATTACTGTCGATGGCACCAGCCTGACAGTCAATCACGTTGAAGGCGCTGAATTCGAGTTAAACATAGTGCCGCACACCATGCTTCACACGATTATGGGCGATTATCAGGCCGGTACTAAAGTAAACCTTGAGGTTGATCTAGTTGCCCGTTACCTTGAGCGCCTGTTGCTCGGCGACAAGGCTGCAGACAGCTCCGACTAACGAAATTGAAAACTTTAAAGCTAACAGTAATAAACAGTTGAGATTGGAAGAGAATAATAATGGTACTCAATACAATAGAAGAGCTGATTGAAGATATCCGTCAGGGCAAGATGGTTATTTTGATGGATGATGAAGATCGCGAGAATGAAGGTGATCTGGTTATGGCTGCGCCAATGGTGCGTGCTCAGGATATTAACTTTATGGCTACCCATGCGCGCGGACTTATCTGCCTGACGCTGCATGAAGATCGCTGCAAACAGTTAGAGTTGGCGATGATGGTTAACTCGAGCCAGAACAATGCGAGTCATGGCACTCCGTTTACGCTGTCGATTGAAGCTGCAGAGGGTGTAACTACCGGTATTTCGGCTGCAGATCGCGCCCGTACAGTGCAAGCTGCGGTTGCCAGCAGTGCGCGTCCCGAAGACATCGTCCAGCCAGGACATATCTTCCCACTAAAGGCCCAGCCAGGCGGTGTTCTCAGTCGCGCAGGTCACACTGAAGCCGGTTGTGATATGGCGAAAATGGCGGGTTTTGAACCTGCTGCCGTAATCGTTGAAATTATGAAT
>JAQXEN010000058.1 GCA_029250825.1 Porticoccaceae bacterium | reverse complement strand
CAACCAATGAAAATTGAGGAGCAAGAAATGACTAACAAAGTATCGATAATTGCTGCGCTTGAAAAAGAGCAGATGAGCAAAGAAATTCCTGATTTCAGCCCCGGTGATACCGTTGTTGTACAGGTTAAAGTAAAAGAGGGCACTCGCGAGCGTCTGCAGGCATTCGAAGGCGTAGTATTAGCCAAGCGTAACCGTCAGCTGAACTCTGCCTTTACCGTTCGTAAAATCTCCAACGGTATTGGTGTTGAGCGTACCTTCCAGACATACAGCCCGCTGGTTGATAGTATTGAAGTTAAGCGTCGCGGTGCAGTACGTCGCGCCAAGCTCTACTATCTGCGTGAGCGTTCAGGTCGATCTGCACGTATCAAAGAAAAGCTCAATCGATAGATACTGGCTTCAAAGCAGTATTTATTGCGCAAAGGCGGCTCCGAAAGGGCCGCCTTTTTTAATCTCTAAAAATAATCCCTCCACAAATTATCCGTCTATCAGTCCATCGTCTTTCTGACTCCTAGCTTGACAGCGCATCGCCATAGTCTATCTTTTAACTTACTACTTAAAAATGTGAACAATTTCACATTTATCATAAAAATAATTCACAGAAATTCTCCGAGATGTTTTGTGAATCCTAGGGAGAGACCTCCAAGGAAGACATCATGAAAATAACACTACTAGCGACCCTTTTGCAGGGTTATTATCGCTAAATACCGCCCATGCTGGCAGCGTTGACCTGCTGGCAATATGGAGTCCAGACGGCGTAGATGCTGATGCCGCAGATAATGGCGTGGCCGATCAGCTATTCTGTGCCAATGCTTGCGGAGGCTCAATTTCAGCTGGTGATATCAGCGATATTAGTGCCAACCAGTTTTATGGCGCGAACGGCAATGTCGGCACAGCACAGGATCACGCAGATCCGGATATGCTCAATATGTTGGCCTTTGAAGGAGTCGTAATTCCCAGTCTAGCCGGTGACAAAACTGAGAATGGTTTTAGCGGTAAGTCGTTTAATATTGCCGCTGATTTTTCCGGTTATTTGACCATTAAAGCCTCAACCTTAGTCTGGTTATATCTGGTTGATGGCGATGGAAGTCCAGGTGAAACGGTAGAGGTCATCGTGGGCGGTGATCACGATGTGTCCCACTACACTGAATGGGCTGTAGCTGAAGCACCACTCCCCGCAGCGGCTTGGTTATTCTTATCTGGCTTGTTAGGTTTGGCTGGTCTTCGAAAATCATCAAAGCAGTAGTTGTGCTCCAAATAAAAAGATAACTGATTCACAATTTGAGTGTTACGCAATCGACACAACCTGCCGGTGGCGTACACTCCAGTTCAGGAAATAATCATTTAGAGTCAGTTTTATCTTATGGCCGATCAATTATCAAGGATGGTACGTCGCCACGACGCCAAGATTAACGCCTTTTCTCGCCTTATTGACGCGGCGATTATAGGCTGCACTCTGGTGGCTTTAGTGTCGGTACTAAAACTCAGTTGGGTGCCGCTTTACAGCTGGTTGCTGTTGATCGCCATTGTGCTATTTAGCTTTCTCTCTGAGTCCAGTCACAGTAAGTCATGGCGGGATATCAGTCTTCGCGCCGAGGTGATTGGCGTAGGCAGCAATTGGCTGACGATTGTTTTTGTTCTTGTTTTAGTCGATGTGATCTTCCACCCCTCCGATCTGTACAACCGCGAGATGGTCTTTTATTGGTTTGTACTGACACCCACAGAACTTATCTCTTGGCACTCCATCTTGCGAATGGTCTTGCGCCTGTTTCGCGATACTGGGGTGCGTGCTCAATCGGTAGCTATCTATGGCGCCACTGAGTTGGGCGCTGGTCTCGAGGGTCGCATTCAACATATGCCCTGGTCCGGATACAATTTTGTCGGTTATTTTGATGATCGCAAAACCAATGGCACTCGTCGCTTTATATCCGACTCAAGCCTTATTAAAGGTGGCTCCTAAGAACTTATTCAACAGGCCAAGGCCGGTAAGATAGACACCATCTTTATTACCCTGCCCCTGGCCGCCGAACAACGCATCAAGCTGCTGCTTAATGAATTGGCCGACACCACCGTCTCTGCCTTCATGATGCTCGATCTATTTAGCTTTGATCTGCTCACCGCCAGTTGGCTCGACATTCAGGGGATGCCGGCAATTAGTGTCTTTGAGTCACCCCATACTGGTCTGGATAATTTTGCTAAACGCTCCCTTGATTTGGTTGCCGGGAGCATGATCTTGGGGCTGATTGTTATTCCCATGTTACTGATTGCCCTCGGCATAAAGCTGACCTCCAAGGGGCCGGTGCTCTTTCGGCAGCAGCGTTATGGCATTGGCGGCGAACCCATAACCGTTTGGAAATTTAGAACCATGACCGTTATGGATGCGGGAGATAAAAACCTTGTTCAGGCATCCAAAGGCGACAGCCGCATTACCCCGTTCGGCGGGTTCTTGCGCAGGACCTCAGTGGATGAATTGCCCCAGTTTCTAAATGTTATCAGCGGCACCATGTCCATCGTGGGACCGCGACCTCATGCGATTATTCACAACGAGTTCTACCGCACCGCAATTCATGGCTACATGCTCCGTCACAAAGTCAAACCCGGCATTACCGGTCTGGCCCAGATCAAGGGTTACCGCGGCGAGACGGACACACTGGCAAAGATGGAAGGGCGGACCAAATATGATCTCGAATATATCCGCAGTTGGTCTCTGTGGCTGGATATTAAATTGATTGTGATGACTGCCTTTGGTGGGTTTCTGAACAAAAATGCTTACTAATAATTGACCGGGGACCGGCCGCTTCTCAAGGGAGCAATAAGGTCTACACTAAACTGAAGGATTAGAGAGGAAAGGTGATCGAAGTTGCGCCAGCAATAGCGGTTTTTCACTATCATCATGGTGTCGGATTAAGCCGATTAGGGCGTCAGGATGAAGCCAAGAAATCATTGCTGCGAGCTAGAGACTTGGCATCATCTGATGCTTCGCTGCAGGCACAAATATCCCTCGCCTTGAGTGAATTGTAGTGTCAATGAAAATCGCATTGCCATAAGGGATTGCTCTTGAATCCCCGCCTACATTGAGGAATATATTCGCAAATGAATAAATTAAGGTTATTTGTGTGCTGATTAGGTATTATATGCAGGCTCGGCTAGGGAATAGCTAAAGTCAAATTCGCAGGGACGTGAAGACAAGGAATTAAAACATGCACGTTCTGATAGTTGATGACCACGCGTTTGTATGCGTCGGACTTAAGGCGACACTGCTCGAGGAGTACAAGGGCATTGATGTCACCACCACAGATCACGGTGATACCGCGTTAACAATCCTCGCTCGTGATACCATCGATCTGGTTATTGTCGATTTATTTATGCCCGGGGCAGGGGGTGGCTTTAACTTTATCGCCATGCTTTGTGAAAGTTATCCCACCCTTCCTGTCATTGTTCTCTCGGCTTCTGAAAATCCGGCCCATATCCGTAAATGCTTGGATTTTGGCGCTATTGGGTTTGTTACAAAATCTGCTCCCAAAGACGCTTTGTTTGAGGCTATTTCTCGCGCATTAAAAGGTGAGAAGTACATACCTATGTCCCTGCGTGAAGCCATGCCGGATGTGGCCAAAGTAATCGATGAGGTCGATTCCGGAGCAGATGTGGATATTATCGCTGGACTGATGACCAAGCGGCAGATGGATATCCTGCGTCATATCACTCAGGGTCGGTCAAATAAGCAGATCGCTCGAGATCTAGATCTATCGGAAAACACGGTAAAAGTTCACGTCAGTGCCATGCTCCGCGCTCTAGGTTTAGCCAATCGAACTCAGGCAGGTATTTTGGGCCAGAAGCTGGGCCTTGATGAAAATGCCGACGCCAGTAATTAAATAATAATAAAAAGGGCTTCATATGTTCTCTGCTCTACTCGGCGCGGCTAAAAGACTTACCTGGTTGGCGTTGTTAGGCTCAGTAGCAGTCAATGTTTTGTCTGCAGAACCGCCAGCAATTGCGGCTCAAGCTGTACTCACCGAAGATGATTTTCTGGTTGAAATCCCGCGTGTTAAAGGTCCGACTCATATGGATCAAACTCCGGCTCAGACACCGGCGTCAGTGACTATTATCGATCGCCAGACTATTCAGGCCTCTACTGCACTGGGTGTAATAGATTTGTTTCGTTTGGTGCCGGGATTTCAGACCTATTTTGTCGATGGCAGCAGGATGGGAACTACCTATCATGCTCTTGGCGATGAGTATCCTCGGCGTCTCGAGGTTAAGGTGGATGGCCGCTCGGTTTATGAGTCACTTTTCTCAGCAGTCGATTGGTCAGTTATTGGCGTCACATTGGATGATATTGAGTATGTTGAAATTGTCCGTGGTGCCAATGCTTCGGCCGATGGTAGCAATGCTTTCTTGGCATCGATAAATATTGTCACTCGATCGCCCTTAGTTGATAGCGGTTGGATGATGAATTCTCAGCTAGGCAGTGACAATATACGCAATGCAAACCTTGCTTATACCGGTGCTCTGGGGCCGGTGAATCACCGTACTACTCTAAGCTTTCGCAGCAACCAGGGTTTTGATGATTCCTTTGATCTGGGGCAGCCGGTTAGCGCCGATGATAGCTCGGAAAATTTCAGCGCCACATTTAGGGGCCTGTGGACTCCAAATGCCAGCGACAGTTTTGAGTTTCAGGCGGGGATCAGTGACAGTAATTTAGGCATAGGCGAGCGGGAATATTTCCCGCGCAATGTCCGCTACAAATACCAATATATTAATTGGAGCCGCTTGATGGTCAGTGGTGGCGAGCTGCAAATGCTTCTATATCACAATGATATGGATCTAACCGATGAGACAATGCCGCTACTTCTCTCTGATGCTCTGGGCATCCCCGATACTTCACCGAGCTGGCCACTTCCTGGCCTACCGGACAAGTTAGTGATTGATGATACTGATCGATTCGAATCCGAGCGCTGGGATGTTGAGCTACGCGCCATACTCAACCCCCTGGATAATCTACGAGCGGTAACCGGGGTTGCAGTGCGCTATGACCGGGTTCAGGGACAGGAGCTGTTCGACAGACCTGAGTCACTGAGTGAGACATCGCACCGTGTCTACACTAATCTTGAGTTGACCCAGTCTGATAGATTGGTTCTCAACGGCGGGTTGGTGCTGGAGAAAAAGGACAGTGCCGACAGCTACTTTTCCTATCGTGTAGCGGGTAATTATCAACTCTATCCTGAGCATACGCTGCGGGTAGCCTTTAACCGCAGCTTTCGATCGCCGACCCTCTTAGAGAGCCAGCAAGAACAGCTTGTTCGCTACAATGAAAACATTATTCTTGATGCCAGCGTTATCTCAGATGGCGAGATTAACAATGAGCGGCTTAGAAGTATCGAGGTTGGCTACCTAGGTTATCTGTTGGATCGCAAGTTGAGTTTTGATATGAGGCTCTTTCGCGAACAGTTAACAGACGTTATCAATGAGCGTCGCTCTGGTTATCCCGACTTCGATAATTTTGTTAATATTCGCGATAATACCGACACATTTAATGTCAATGGATTTGAGATTCAGACCCAGTATCGGCCCAACGATCGTTTCTTGTTACGAACCCATTACAGCTATTCGGATATCGACGGTGAGACCATACACACATCTCCCCCAGAACTAGAAATTCGCGAACTGGGAATCCATAGCCTTAAGCATGGCGCTGGCTTTCTTGTCAGCTATGGCTTTGATCGGGGTATCACCTTGAGCTCCATGGCTTCTTATCGTTCGGCGACTAAGCATTATCGGGGTTCTAACGTGGGAAGCCACACGCGAATCGATCTCAAGGCCAGTAGACGCTGGACTATTATTAACTCGAATATCGATCTGTCACTCCTCGTGCAAAATGTCGGTGAACCCTATAGGGAATTCTATAATTACAACCAATTTGACACCCAATATGTTTTGGGTTTGAAGGTATCAATGCCTTAAGTTTTTCCTTTATAGGGTATCGATTTTTGAATTGGGATAACTGTCGATTACAGTGGATTTTTGAGTCACTTATGAGAAGTACTTTGTCACAGAATAAGACATATCGTGGGAGACGGCCAAAATCAGGTTGGTCGATGCCCGTGCTTTTTGTCGTGACAATGATGTATGGAACCTCTGTGACGGCAGATACCACCGATGTGTTTTTTTTGGTGAGCAAACCGACAACCGATTACTTGGATGTGCTGACAACGGTTCAAAAGGAGTTAGAGGCTAAGTTTCCGGAAAAATATAGCTACAGGATTGAGTTCGTCTCGGAAACTGTAGCTCCTGAGCGGACAGCCCTTAAATCGATTGCCTCTGCTGACCTTGTTGTCACCATTGGCACTGCAGCGGCGGACAGCGCATATCAATACAGGGCTCTTCAACCCAAGCTTGGCCCCCCGATTATTAGTGCTCTTATCACCGACAGCTCATTTGTCGCCTTGGCGAGTCAACATTTCGGGTCTGTCGATCAAGCATTTGCTAGCCAAGTGTCGTCAATTTGTATTGATCAGCCCACCAGCCGCAGCATCCTTCTGGCAAAACTCCTTTTGCCCAAGGGTAAAAAGACCGGAGTCATGTTGGGCCTTTCTTCGGCAATTCTCGAAGAGGAGCTGGCAGGCACAATTGAAGATGCGGGTATGGAATCAGACTTTGTCATAGTGGGTGCCAAAGACAATCCTATTGCCAAGATCGAGCCGGTGATAAGCAGTAGTGATGTGTTTATTCCAGTGCCTGACAGTCGTCTGATGAATATTGCAACAGCGAAGTGGATCCTGCACCTCAGTTATCGGCACAAAGTACCGGTAATCGCATTCTCACGGACTTACGTGGAGGCTGGAGCACTTGCTGGCATCTATTCGTCTCCACAAAATGTAGCTATGCAGACGGTTGATTGGATTGCCAATGATGCAGTCAATAGGGATAAAACTGGGCGCGCCTATGAGGCTAAGTACTATTCGATGCACTTCAATTATTCCGTAGCAGCAAGTCTTGATGTGCCGATAGAAACTGAACAGTTTTATCGTCAACGTTTGCTAGATGGGAGCAAGTAGATGGCGGCAAAGCAGCAATTTTCCAGCATCCACTCACGAATGCTCATTACATCGCTATTGCCGCTGACTTTGCTCTGTATTGTATTAGCCAGCTACATGATATCCAGTCAGCGCACTGTGCTGCTGACTAATCTCCACAATACAGGCTCTGTTGCAGCGCAGCAGATTTCAGCCAACGCTGAATTCGCGGTGTACTCCAACAATAGAGGAATGCAGGTAAGTTTGGGCGAGTCGGTGCTGGATATTCCGGCAGTCAATGGATTGCTGTTTTACAATTCTAGCCAAGATACCAGTGTCGCTATAGGAGAAATTGACAGTGACATGATCGGTATTCCCGATAGCTATGAGTTTGGTAAGCCGATCTATATCGATCAAAATTGGTACTTCTATTCTCGTGTAACTTTGACATCGTCGGCGCTCGAAGACTATGACGAGGGCCAGCAAGCCAGTGCTGATGTTTTAGGTTGGGTAGTTGTTTCACTGACTGATGAAATGCTCGAAAAACAGTATCGCGAAGGTATTTTCGCCATTGTACTGGTCTCCACTGTTGGCTTGTTGATAGCTGCTTGGTTATCCATGAGAATTGGACGAAGTATCTCCAGGCCGGTGGAATCACTTACCGGGGTCGTTGAATCTATGGAGGCAGGGAGTCTCAACAACTTAGCGGTGGAGGATGGGCCGGTCGAAGTACGCAAGCTAGCCTCGGGTATCAACCAGTTAGCGACCACTGTGCGACAATCCAATGTGCGCATGCAAAGTGAAGTAGCGCTGGCAACCGCACAGCTGCAAATAACCTTAATTGAGCTTGAAGAAGCGATAGAAGCTCAGGATCAGTTTCTCGCCAGAATGAGCCATGAATTGCGAACACCACTGACTGCTGTTATTGGCTTTTCGAAATTGCTCGCGATTGAGACCGATACAGAAAAACGCGATGAAAATCTGCGTATTATCAATATGTCATCGACCATGTTGTTAACGATGATTGACGATATTCTCGAATTTTCCAAAGCTCGAGTGGGCGGTTTTACTCTGGAGAAAGTTTCTTTTTATATTGAGTCTTGGATTGTCGATCTGATGTCGATTCAGCGACAGCGAGCGCAAGAGAAAGGGTTGGACTTAAACTACACCATCGATGAGAAAATCCCCACCGCACTGGTGGGTGATCCGGTTAGATTTATTCAGGTGATCAGCAACCTTTTAAGCAATGCCATTAAATTCACCGATGCCGGATCTATAGAAGTGGATATTCGCTGCCTCAGTAATACCGATGGCACGGTGATGTTGGAATGTGCGGTTGCCGATACCGGCAAAGGTATTGATGAGCAAAAGATTCCGGCACTGTTTGATCCATTTTCTCAAGAGGATACATCGATCAATCGGCGCTTCGGCGGCGCCGGGTTAGGTTTGTCCATTTGCAAAAATTTGGTTCAGGCTATGGGTGGTCAAATTGAGGTTCACAGCAGAGTTGGCGAAGGGTCGGTGTTTTCCTTTACCTGTGAATTAAGCGCAAGTGATGCACTCAATGTAGAGAGTTTGGTTGGCGCATCCACTGCTAGGACGGCACCAAATGAAGTGCTAGCTGGAGCGACGATACTGGTTGCCGAGGATAATGCCTTTAATCAAAAGTTGATTGTGCGCCTACTTGAGGGCTATGGAGCCAGCTGTCTTACAGCCAACAATGGTCAAGAGGCGATTGAAATCGCTAGCAGCCTGAATTTAGATGCGATTCTTATGGATATTCATATGCCGATTATTGATGGTATTACTGCCAGTGAGACCATAGTTCAGCAGTCTGGTGAAAGTCCGCCGATCATTGCCTTGACCGCCGATGTCACTATGATTGATCGTGAGAGAATCACCGAGGCTGGCGCGGTAATGCTGTTACTGAAGCCGGTCAATGAGAATGAACTGATCCATAGCCTGACTCAGGTTGTGGCCCGCTCCATAGACACCCCAGCTCCTCGAGGGGCTGGAATACTCTCCACCGTAGTGCCCGTTGAAGAGCTTAAAAAAGCGCTCTACCAGAGTCTCGACAAGCTTGAAGAGCAGTTGATCAATAATGAGAACGGTAGCTTGCGGGAAATCGTTCACGACCTCATGGGGCTGTCTGGTCTCTATGGTATGACGGAGCTGCGGGATATGGTGCAGGCCTTTAGGGCCGATTATGGTTCTTTAAATGCCGACAAAAACCTTATGCGTGTAAAGCAAATTCGTCAGCACATCGAGAACTTCCTAGCTGCTGGGCATTGAAATAGTTTGGCGTGAACAGCTGCTCAAACAAAAAACTAATCCTTTCGTACTAGTTCGTCAGTGTAATTTTCTTTTGTCGATCACAGCCCTATTATAGACCCCTATTTTGGCTCCCTAGCATGATGCGTACAAAGGGAAGGTAGTGGTGAATAGATAACAGTCCTACACTGCGTTTTATACAGACGGCGCTAATAAGCAGGACGCTTGAGGCATAGCTGACAGGGAGTTGGCTAGTTAAGGAATCAGCCTAAATTAGCACAGGCCGTTTTAGTATTGCCGATATTACCGATTTTGTAATATGCGAGATAGGGTATGTGATAGATGTATCGGCACAGGAAGTTGCACACTATGGATGGTGCGAGTCAAATTGTAGTTAGATTATTGGTACCCCCTTACAACCCGGACATGGCGCTTGCCAGTTCGGGTTTTTTTATACCATCGAATTTCTTTTACTCCATAGCTTATAAGACATAGACTGCCTGCTTATTCAATGGATACTCAAACCTCTATGTCTCGAAAAGAAAAACTCAATGATCCCTATGCTAGCCGCGAAGCATCCAAGTACCAGAAGCCTGTGCCAAGTCGAGAGTTCGTGCTCGAGTATTTACGCGAAAGTGTCGGACCTCTGACTCACGAGGAAATTTGTGCGGGTTTGCAGTTGGTTGAGGATGAGCAGATTGAAGCCATGCGTCGACGTTTAAGGGCTATGGAGCGAGATGGTCAGGTTGCACGCAATCGAGCGGATGGCTATGGCACCTTGGATAAGTTAAATTTGGTCAAAGGGCGCGTTATCGGCCATCCGGAAGGCTATGGCTTTGTCTCGCCCCTAGAGGCGGATGAACAGGATATCTATCTTTCCAGTCGCCAGATGCGCCGTGTCTTTGATGGCGATATCGTATTAGTGCGAATCGCCGGCCGAGATCGCCGCGGGCGCCCTGAAGGGACACTGGTGGATGTTGTCGAGCGCAGGACTACAGAGTTGGTGGGGCGTTACTTCTGTGAGAGCGGAATTCATTTTGTCCGCCCAGACAACCCACGTATTAGTCAGGACATTTTAATTGCTGCGGATCAGCTGAATGGTGCTACCCCGGGTCAGATTGTATTGGTTGGTATCACTGACGCGCCGTCTCGCAATAGCCCACCCAGTGGCTGTATTACTGAAGTGTTGGGGGATCATTTGGATCCTGGCTTAGAAATCGAAGTATCGATCCGCAACTACGGGATTCCCCATCAGTGGAATGATGACGTAAAAGTGGAAACTGACGCCATCCCGGATCATGTAACGGACAAGGAATTTCGCGTTGATCTGAGATCTCTGCCACTGGTTACCATCGATGGTGAAGATGCCCGTGACTTTGATGACGCGGTTTACTGTCAGCCCAAACCTCGCGGCGGCTGGAAATTAATTGTCGCTATCGCCGATGTGTCGCACTATGTAAAGCCCGGTAGCGCCCTTGATAAGCAAGCCTTTGAGCGGGGCAACTCGGTGTACTTTCCCAACCATGTAGTGCCGATGTTGCCAGAGAAGCTGTCCAATGGCCTCTGTTCCTTAAATCCTCGGGAAGATCGTCTGTGCATGGTTTGCGAAATGCAGGTCAGTCGCGAAGGAGATGTTACCAAATACCAGTTTTACGAAGCGGTGATGTACTCCCATGCGCGCATGACCTACACCCAGGTGGCGCAGATTATTGAGGAGCGAGGATCTGCCGAAGCGGCCAATATCCGAGATCAATTTGCCGCCATTCTGCCTCAAATTGATTCGCTGCATGACCTCTACACTGTGCTGCACAAGCGTCGCAATGAACGTGGTGCCATTGACTTCGACACTCAGGAAACTCGCATCCTGTTTGATAGTCAGCGCAAAATAAGTCAGATTATTCCGGTGAAGCGCACCGAGGCACACCGACTTATTGAAGAGTGCATGCTTGCCGCCAATGTCTGCACTGCACAATTCCTTGAAAAATCAAAACTGCCGGCACTCTATCGTGTCCATGAAGGCCCCAGTGAAGATCGCCTCTCCTCAGTGCGCGACTTTCTCGGGGAACTCGGCATGGGACTGGGAGGCGGGGACGATCCCCAGCCAGATGACTACCAGCGGGTTTTAAGGTCCGCTAAGAATCGTGATGACGCCTCGGTTATTCAATCGGTATTGTTGCGCTCCATGAGTCAGGCCGTTTATCAGGCCGAAAACCTCGGCCATTTTGGCCTCGCCTTTGAGGGCTATACCCATTTCACCTCGCCGATTCGTCGCTACGCCGACCTGCTGGTGCATCGCGCCATTCGCAGCCTGATTAGAAGCAGTAAAAAAGTCTCCGGTGTGGTGCGGGTTGAAGGTGCCAAGGGTCTTACCAAAGCTGAGATTTACCCCTACGAACTGCCGCGTCTGGACGAGACTGGAGCACATCTTTCGGTCACTGAGCGCCGTGCCGATGAGGCGACCCGAGATGTGGTCAACTGGCTCAAGTGTGAATATCTGGTTGATCGAGTTGGTGAAGAATACCCAGGTGTAGTCACTGCCGTAACTGGGTTTGGCCTGTTTGTGATGCTCGATGAACTCTATGTCGAAGGTCTGGTCCATGTTACCGGTCTACCAAAAGATTATTATTATCATGAGGCGGCGCAACATCGGATGGTTGGCGAGCGCACCGGCCGCGTATTCCGCTTGGGTGACAAGCTGAAAGTGAAGGTGGTTCGGGTAAATCTTGATGAGCGTAAGATTGATTTTGAATTGTCTGGGCAAGAGAACTCTAGCAATAATTCAGGTGCTAAAAGGCCGGCGGGGAAAATTACTAGAAAGCAGGCGGGAAAACCCGCTGGCAAGTCCTCTAGAAAGACCCGCGAGCAAGATTCCAAACACAAGCCCAAAGGCAAAAAGAAGCGCGGTGCTGGTGCTCGCTCTGGAGCCGGCGGCAAGGATAAACCCTCTGGCTCGAAACGCAGGCGCAATGCGCCAAAGGCCGCTGGGCGGGCTAATAAAGGGGCTAGTTCTGGGGGAACGAAAGGACCTAAAAGCTAGTCGCTGCGCTTTGAGGCTTCTCCGTTTAAAGGGGCTTTTCTAATGTAGCTGCTTAAACCACACTATTTTAGATGGCTGGGCAGTACACGGTTGAGGATCTCGGCGATATAGCTGAGAAATAGCGTGCCCATACTGCTTTTGTAGAAGTTGGGGTCGCTATTGCCCACCGCTAAAATGCCATACAGGCTGTCATAGCGCAGAGGCACCGCGGCCACTGATCCCACCTGACGACCGCGCTCACCAAACAAAAATACCATTTCGTCTTCGCGGAGTATGCCGCAGACCGCGCGGTTGGAGCCGATCAATGTACCGACTTGCTCATTGGCTTTATCGGTACTGGCAATTCGCGCCATAGTGCGCGGCAGCTTCTTTTCATCGCCAAATAGGGTCAGGCTGTAAAATTCGATACCGTAATCTTTGCCTAGACTGTCATAGAGGGCCTCGGCTAAGGCACCCAGTGTTTTGGCTTCTAGCAGATTGAGCACCAGTCGTTTGGTTTTCTCAAACAGCAGGTCATTATCCTTGGCCGTCTGGAGCATATTATCCAGCCGCGAACGCATCTCTTTGTTGCGGTCGCGCAATACGCCAACTTGACGTTCAACTAAGGAAACTGCCTTGCCACTATTGTGGGGCAGCACCATTGTTTCAAGAATATCTGTGTTCTCATCTAAAAAGCGTGGGTTATCGCGGAGGAACTCTCGTACCACTTTATCGATGGGCTCTGCTGCTATTTCTTTGCTCATATTCTTATACGTCCGTGAAAAACTGACTTGGCTGATCCACTCATTATCAGTGCATGACCCACACCTTTCCAGTCTATTTTTAGTGACCCTCGGGTGAGATGAACAGTTACCGGTGAGTCCACTAGATCTTGTTGAATGGCTGCCACTGCAGCTGCGCAGGCGCCGGAGCCACAGGCTTGAGTTTCACCGACGCCGCGCTCGAACACTCTGAGTTTGATATTACTGCGATCGACAATCTGCATAAAACCCACATTCACGCGATTGGGGAAACGCGAGTGGGACTCCAGTGCTGCACCCAATTCCGTCACCGGTGCTGTGTCTATATCTGCTACGGTTAACACCGCATGGGGATTGCCCATAGAGACGGCAGCGATATGCTCTAGTTGCCCATCGACATCTATATCATAGAGCGTTGCCGGTTCATCAGCCTGAAAGGGAATGGCTGTAGGGTCCAGTTCTGGAACGCCCATATCTACGGCAACTAGATTCTTATTAATCAACTCTAGAGTCATTACGCGGTTTGAGGTTTGTACTCGAATCGACTTCTTACCGGTCAATTGACGATCGTGAACAAAGCGTGCCAGACAGCGCGCACCATTGCCGCATTGTTCAACTTCCGCACCATCGCAATTAAAAATACGGTAGTCGAAATCGATATCTGTTGCTGAGGGCGGTTCAATAACCAATACCTGATCGCAGCCGATACCGGTCTTTCGATCGGCCAAGCGCCGCACCATCGAGGCAGTGATACGGACATTTTGCGTGACCGCATCAATCACCACAAAATCATTGCCGAGGCCGTGCATTTTGGTAAATTTCATTAACATCAGGGCTATCCCGCAGTCGAGGGCATTAAGCTCTCGCCACTCAACAAGTCTGCAATGGTCTCGCGTCTTCTGACCAAATGTACCTGATCATCATCCACCATTACCTCGGGTGCACGGGGGCGACTGTTGTAATTGGAGCTCATAACAAAACCATAGGCACCGGCTGACATCAGGCAGAGATAATCTCCAGCTGAGATTGCCAGAGAGCGATCTTTGGCGAGAAAGTCTCCAGTCTCACAGACCGGCCCGACCACATCGTAAACGGCGCTCTCAGAGTTGCCGGCTGAAATTGGCTGAATATCCATCCACGCCTGATACAGGGCTGGGCGAATCATATCGTTCATGGCGGCATCGACAATCGCAAAATTCTTCTCGCCATTGCTCTTTAAAAACTGCACCTGAGTCAACATCACGCCGGCATTGGCGGTAATCGAGCGGCCTGGCTCCAGCACGAGTGTTTCACTGCGATCCATCAACAGCGGCAAAATAGCCGACATATAGCTCTGGGGTGTAGGTGGCTCTTCGTTGTCATAGCGCACGCCAAGACCGCCGCCAATATCAATATGCTGCAGTGTGATGCCCAGCTCCGCCAACTCATCCACCAGTGCCAACAAGCGCTCTAAGGCGGCAACAAAGGGAGCTATATCCACCAGTTGTGAGCCGATGTGGTAGTCGACACCGACAACCTTAATATGGGCCATCTGTGCGGCACGCTGATAGACCTGAGCGGCCAAATTGATATCAATACCAAACTTATTCTCTTTCAGACCGGTGGAAATATAGGGATGGGTCTGGGCGTCGACATCGGGATTGACGCGTAGCGATACGGCTGCGATCAAGCCACAGCTAGCTGCGGTATTATTCAGCAATTCAAGCTCGGCTTCAGATTCAACATTGAAGCAGTGAATGCCCAGCTCAAGAGCACGCTGCATTTCATTAGCAGTTTTGGCGACCCCTGAAAAAACGACTTTGGCTGGATCACCACCGGCACGAAGCACACGCTCGAGCTCGCCAATGGAAACAATGTCGAAGCCGGCACCCAGCTGAGCAAGCGTTTGCAGTACGGCAATATTGGAATTGGCCTTAACGGCATAGCAAATCAGATGCTCTTTTTCGGCCAGAGCGGATTGGTAAGCGAGAAAGTTATTGCTGATGGCGGCTTTGCTGTAAACGTAGCAAGGTGTTCCAAATTGATTGGCAATAGTGGCGAGCGAAGTGCGCTCAATAAACAGATTCCCATCCTGGGAGCTAACGGCATGGTGCATAGTGATTTAGTCTTTATTTTGATTGGCTAGTAATTGATTGTCTGGTGTTTGAGCAGTTTGTTTTTGGTAGCTGGTCGCAACATCTTCGGGAAGATACAGAGCGCCCTTGTTGCCACAGCCGGATAAAAACGTGGCGACAAAGATAATCCCAGCACATCGAGTTGCCGCCCCTCGATTGATCAGCGATACATAGCTAAATAATTGCGCAAGTAAATGACGATACATGGTTTATAATTCCTGCCGTTGACGCGGCGATATGTCTATCTAACGTTTGATCATCAGTATAGCGGCAGTGGCTGATGACACTCAAACAAATATGCGGCGCTAGCCCAATCTAAAACTCATCTGGCAGTGGCCAAATATTGGATGTAACGAATGAATGAAGCACAGTTTAATCAGTTGGTAGACGATCTGATGTTTTCCATCGAGGAGAGCATTGACGACAGTGGTGCGGAAATGGACTACGAGAACAGTGCCGGTATGCTGACCATCACCTGTGAAACCAACGGCACCCAGATAATTCTTTCACGCCAAGCGGCGGTGGGTGAAATCTGGTTGGCGGCAAAATCTGGTGGTTTCCACTTTAAGTTGCAAGAGGGTGTATGGTGCAATACCGTCAGTGATGAGCCGCTGATTGATATGCTCAGTCAGGCTTGTCTAGCCCAGTCAGGTGAAGCTGTCAGTTTCGATTTTTAGCCAATGTCTTTAAGATCTTTTATTGATCGGCGCCTAGGACTCTAGGCGCCAGATCCCGTTACATTCTTAGCGCTCACCAAGCAAAGCTTTGGCGCGGCTGGCTGCTGCCACAACCTGAGCCGGTGCTGTGCCGCCAAGATGATCTCGGGCAGCAACTGATCCTTCCAGCGTTAGGACATTAAACACATCGGCGCTGATTTCAGTGGAAAACTGCTGCAGCTCCTCCAGTGTCATCTCCGAGAGATCCTTGTTTTCAGCCAGTCCATAGGCAACAGACTTGCCGACAATCTCATGAGAGTCTCTAAAGGCAATGCCTTTGCGTACCAGATAATCGGCCAAATCGGTGGCGGTTGAGAATCCGCGGCGGGCGGCTTCATACATCATATCTTTGCGTGACTCGATGGCAGGGATCATATCAGCAAAGGCACGCAGACAGTCGCGCACTGTATCAACAGCATCAAACAGCGGTTCTTTATCTTCCTGATTGTCCTTGTTATAGGCCAGGGGCTGGCTCTTCATCAGAGTCAGCAGAGAGATAAGGTGGCCATTGACCCTGCCGGTTTTACCGCGCACCAGTTCAGGGACATCGGGATTTTTCTTTTGCGGCATAATCGATGAGCCGGTACAGAAGCGGTCAGGCAGATTAATAAACTGGAATTGCGCCGAGGTCCAGAGCACCAGTTCCTCAGACATACGTGACATATGAGTCATCAAGATGCTGGCAAAGGCACAGAACTCGATGGCAAAGTCGCGATCGCTAACCGAGTCCAATGAGTTTTCCGTAGGCTTATCAAAGGCCAGAGCCTGAGCGGTAAAGGCTCTGTCGATAGGGTAGGTGGTTCCAGCCAGGGCCGCGGCTCCCAAGGGGCTTTGGTTGAGTCGCTTGCGGCAATCCTGCAGGCGGCTGTAGTCGCGCTCGAGCATTTCATTCCAGGCCAGCAGATGGTGGCCAAAAGTCACCGGCTGAGCCGTTTGCAAATGCGTAAAGCCAGGCATAATTGTGCTTGCTTCCTGCTCAGCCAGACCGATTAGGCCATCCTGTAAACGCGTCAAAATCGGCGCTATATGGTCGATCTCATCGCGCAGCCAGAGGCGAATATCGGTTGCCACCTGATCGTTGCGCGAGCGGCCAGTGTGCAGTTTCTTGCCGACAATACCGATTTTAGCGGTGAGAGCCGCCTCGATATTCATATGTACATCTTCTAGTGCCACTGACCAAGGAAATTCACCGGCCTCAATCTGCGCTGCAATCTCTCCTAGCCCGATAACAATTTGATCCCGTTCGGCGACGGTTAATACACCGGCTTCGCAGAGCATGCTGGCATGGGCTAGAGATCCCTGAATATCTTGACGGTAGAAGCGCTGATCAAAATCCACCGAGGCGGTAAAGCGGGCGACAAAATCATCCACTGGCTCATTAAAACGGCCACCCCAAGCCTGATTAGTTTGCGTGGCTGGAGTTTGCTTGGTCTCGCTGTTTTCATTTTTACTCATCGACTTGTTTGCTCAGTGGTTATATCGCGACTAGGATTATAGCTAATCACAGGGATGAGCAATAACTAGAATGCGTGATTCAGGGGCAAATCAGAGTCAAATAGACGATTATTTTATTCCTGACCTCTGTCGAGGGCAGGGATTGTTGGGAATATTTGTTATTGCTGCCTTATCGGCAGTATTAATGGCGCTGCTTCAGGGGGGGATTGGCGACTTCGATTTTCTCTGGTTGGGCAAAGTTAGCCTGTTCATTAGCTGGATTGCTCTGATCAGCGCGCTATTTTTATGTCGCGCGCGGCCCTATTTGTTGCACCTCGAACTGCCGCAGGTGGCATTGATCAATTATCTATTGGTTTTGTTGGCCGCAGCTCTCTGCGCCATTGCCGCAGAATACTGGAACAGCTATTCCCTCAACAGGATCTGGCGCGCCGATCCAATTTCTATATTGAACACCGTGCTGATTACCGCAATTCCCGCCGGCGTAATTTTAAGACTTTATTATCTGCAGCGGCGTTTGCATCAACAGCAGAGTGCCAGCCTTGAGGCGCGACTGCAGGCGTTGCAGGCAACCATCCGTCCACACTTTTTATTTAACAGCATGAACAGTTTGGCAACGCTGATCCGCATTGATGCGGACAGGGCTGAGAAAACCGTTGAGAGTCTCTGCGATCTTTTCCGTTATGCCCTGAAAAGCACCAGTTCCGTGACATTGCAGGAGGAAGTGGAGGCCTGCAAGCGCTATCTAGAGATAGAAAAATTGCGCCTCGATGAGCGTCTTGAGTACAACTGGGACATTAAAATAGAGCTCGATAATATTCATGTTCCAGCGCTGATTTTGCAGCCATTAATCGAAAATGCAGTATTTCACGGAGTGCAGCCAGCGCGTAAGGGTGGCGCTCTGTATATCGTTATTTATCGACAGTCAGAGTGGCTCACTATAGATTTGATAAATAGCCTCCCGGACAAAACTGGAGAGGGTAATGCCCTTATTGCGCCTACCTCAGGCCACCAATTGGCGCTGGATAATTTGCGTTGCCGGCTTGATACCTACTTTAATGGTAACGCTGAGTTACAGGAAACTGTATTCAAAAATCACTACCATACGAGGATTCTATTTAAACCATTGGAGGGTTAGAGATGATCAAGGTATTGATCGTAGATGATGAATCGCTAGCACGAGTCCGCATGCAGCGTCTGCTGGAAAAGAAGTCGCATGTGGAAATTGTCGGTGAAGCCAAGGATGGGCTTGAAGCGGTGGAAATGGCGCAGCAATACTTGCCGGATGTTGTGTTGATGGATGTGCGCATGCCCGAGATGGACGGTCTCGAAGCTGCGCGTCAGATCGCAATAATGAATCCGCCCCCGGCAGTTATTTTTTGTACCGCATTTGAAGACTTTGCGCTGCGTGCCTTTGACGCCAAAGCTTTCGCCTACTTGCTCAAGCCGATCAAGGCCGCTGATTTGGATGCGGCGCTGCAGCGAGCAGCAAGCGCGACCCGTGCCCAGCTCAACGGTGGAACTCGCAGTCACAGGCGCCACCTTTGCAGCCGAACTCACAATGGCCTTGAGTTAGTCCCAGTGGAACAAATTCGACTGCTGCAGGCAGATCAAAAATATGTCACCGCCTATACCGCCGAGGGTGAAACCGTGCTGTCCGATACTCTCAAAGATATCGAAGAGGAATTCTCTCAGCTGTTTATACGTGTTCATCGCAGTGCACTGGTGGCCCGAGATGCCATCGAAGGACTTACCTATGCTGAGGGCCATCTCGCAGTAAAGCTCAGGGATATTACTATTGAGCCGATTGTCAGTCGTCGCCTCGAGCCTAAGTTGCGTCAGTTAGTGCCGCAGCTATAAGGCTGTTTAGGGGTGAAAAATCTCCGTATTAGAGCTGCCCAAGCGCGAGTAAATGGTCGATAATGCTTGTCTAGTTAACCACAGTGATGGAAATTCAGTGCCCCAGACGATCCGAATTGCGACGCGAAAGAGCCCTTTAGCCCTTTGGCAGGCCGAGTTTGTAAAAGCCCGATTACTTGAGAATCATCCACAGCTTGATGTCCAGCTGGTGGCCATGACCACCCGTGGCGATGTGTTGCTTGATACACCTCTGGCAAAAGTCGGCGGCAAAGGCCTATTTGTTAAAGAGCTTGAAGTGGCAATGCTAGAGGGCCGCGCCGATATTGCTGTGCACTCAATGAAAGATGTACCTATGGAATTTCCTCCGGGGCTGGGCCTAACGGTTATCTGTGAGCGTGAAGACCCCCTCGATGCCTTTGTCTCCAATCGCTACACTAATCTTGCTGAACTGCCCCCAGGCTCTGTGGTGGGAACCTCCAGTTTGCGCCGTCAATGTCAGATTCGCGCGGCCTTCCCAGGGTTACAGATCAAAGACCTGCGTGGCAATGTGAATACCCGTTTAGCCAAGCTCGATTATGGTGACTACGATGCAATTATTCTCGCAAGCGCCGGACTGATGCGGTTGGGCATGGAAGCGCGAATTGCCTCGCGCCTGAAAGCAGAACTCTGCCTTCCTGCCGGTGGACAGGGTGCTGTAGGCATTGAATGCCGTCTTGAAGATCATGCCACCATCGAGTTGTTGAAACCCTTAGAGCACAGCCAAACACGCATCCGCGTCACTGCTGAGCGGGCGCTTAATCGACGCCTACAGGGGGGCTGCCAGGTGCCGATCGCTTGTTATTCAGAACTCGATAAAGCTGGTAGTTCGCTGCACCTGCGAGGTTTGGTTGGCAGCGTTGATGGCAGTCGTATTTTGCAGGACCAACTGTCGGCACCGGTGGAGCAGGCGGAAGAGTTAGGGATTGAACTGGCGGAGCGCTTACTTGCAGCTGGTGCAGGTGAAATTCTCGCCGAGGTTTACGGGGCAGACTAATGTCGCAACGCATTCTGGTGATCAGACCCTCGCGGCAGGTGGATCAATTTATCGCACTGTTAGAGCAGGCCGGTGCCCAGATATGCCATACCCCAGTGATGACTATCGAACCCCTAGTCGATGGTCAGGAGATTAAAAACCTTATCCTTGAAGTGGATAATTTTGATAAGGCCATCTGTGTCAGTGGCAATGCTGCGCAATTGACCCTTGAGTGGCTAGATCGTTACTGGCCCATGATGCCTGTGGGTATAGAGTTCTTTGCCGTTGGCCAACAGACCGCAGAGATACTTGCAAGTGCAGATATTACTGCCCTGTCACCGATGGGGCGACAAAATAGTGAGGCGCTCTTAGCGCTGCCTGAGTTACAGGTTCTGAGTGATCAGCGAGTGATTATTTTTCGTGGCTGTGGCGGTCGAGAAATCCTCGGTGACACGCTTATGGAGCGCGGCGCTCGAGTTGATTACTGCGAACTTTACAGGCGCGTGATCAACCCAGAGCAGGCAATGTTGGCGCGCCAGCAGTTGGCGCAAAGTGATTGTTTAGTGGCCCACAGTGGTGAGTTGCTGCAAGCCTTGGGTGAACAGGTTGGCGAACCGGGGGCTGGGACTCCTGTGGTAGTTCCCAGTGAGCGAGTGGCGGAGATTGCTCGAGAGTTGGGTTACCAGAATATTATCAGCGCCGAAAATGCACTGCCCGAGTCAATGTTTGCCGCGGTGGAGAAAGCGCTGTAATTTATTGCATCAAGGGTGACTCAAGAGCTACTCTTCGATTAATGAATAAATTTTTTTGGCGTTTAAGAAACGCGAAATAAAAGAGGGAAAATGGTGACTGAGAAAAAACCAGCTGCGCCTGCGGCCAGCGACAAAAGCGCCCCGGCGAAAGCGAGTTCTTCTGCGGCGGATAAGGCTGGCTCAGTTAAGTCACCGCTGCAGAGCAGCGGCAAGGGTGCGGATAAAAAAGCTGCTGCAAATAAAGCCTCTCCAGACAAAGCTTCTACAAAATCCTTCCCCTGGTTTAAAACGATTTTTCTACTGTTACTAATCGCCTCATTGGCATGGTTTGGCTGGATGCAATGGCAGCAGCGCGCGGTATTAACCGATATTTTTAACGACAGCCTAACCAGGCTTAGTGACAGAGTTGAACAACAGCAACAAGCGCTACTCAAAATTGAGCAGGCGCGCGCGGTAGATATTGATCAACTTACAAAGCAACTCTACTCTTTGCGTCTAATGGCCAACCGGCAGGCGGAGCAGATATTAGTTTTGGGTACAGCAACGCGTGGTGATTGGCTGCTGGCAGAGGCTGCCTATTTAGTGCGCCTCGCCAATCAGCGACTCCAAGTGGAACGCGGTGTTGACAATCCTCTGGCGATTTTAGAAACGGTTGATGATATTTTTGTTCAGCTCAATGACCCGGAGTTGCTCGCGGTGCGCAGTGCCGTGGCAGTTGATATTGCGGCTCTGCGCATGACCGAAAAAGTTGATCGTGAGGGCATCTATCTTGAGTTGCAGGCAATCTCCTCTGCCCTTGAGACGCTTTCGATACTAGAGCCCCATACGGATCCTGAGATCGCTCAATCGGATCAGGGCACTGAACAGGCTCCAAGTTCCCTTGCAGAGACCCTTGAGCGCTTCAGTGATAAGTTCGGCAAGTTAATTGTCCTGCAAAAACGCCAGCAGCCGATTGAGCCTCTGCTCAGTCAGGCAGAGCAAACTATGGTGCGTCAGAATCTTTATCTGCTGCTGGAACAGGCCCAGAGTGCATTGCTCCGTGAAGAACAGCCGATCTTTAACAATAGCCTCAATAAAGCCGAGATATTGTTGCGCCGCTATTTCCAGTTAAACAGTGAATCTCAAGCCTTGATTACAGGACTACAAGCCCTCGCCGACAAGTCAGTAGTTCAAGGCCTGCCGGATATTTCTGCCTCTCACAAAGCTATCCAAACTGCTCTGAGTTTGCGTCACAGCGGCGCCGCTGACGATGGAGCAGAAAAGTGAGAAAGCTTTTGTTATTACTGGTTCTGGGCCTACTTGTGGGCGCGTCCGCAGTCTGGGTGCTGCAGTTTGGCAGTGGCTATGTGTTATTGAGTTTTGCCGAATTTACCATTGAGATGAGTGTCTGGACTGGACTGCTAATCTATGTAGTTGCGACGCTATTGTTATTCTGGCTGCTGCTGACTTGGCGCTGGATTATGGGTGCTGGCGGCTTTAGATCCTGGTGGCGCAATCGCCGCAGTACTCGCAATCGCAATCAGACCGCTGAGGGGCTATTACTGTTTGCCGGTGACGATTGGTCTGAGGCGACGAAGCTGTTGTCTCAGTCTGCGGATAAATCATCTATGCCGGTGGTAAATTTGTTATTTGCAGCTCGGGCTGCGGCGGACAACGAGCAATTTGAGCAGGCGGCTCAGATATTACAGAGGCTAAAAGTATCCTTACCAAATAGCTACTTTGTTGCCGATAAGGCGCTGGCGGAACTGTACCTGCTGCAAGAAAAGCCCCGTGAGGCGCTGAAAATTCTTCAGGGGATCTATGATAAAAACCCTCGAGATAAAGGGCTCTTGCGACTTTTGGCCGATGCCTATTATCTAGCTGAAGAATGGATGCCGCTGCAAAAAATACTCCGTGACTTACGCCACTTTAAGGCTATCGGCGAACAGGATATGGCCAGTCTAGAACAGCAGGTCTACTGTAATCTGCTCGACAGTCTGGTAGCTGACGGGGACGCCTCAATAAGTGCATTCAGGGGGGAGTTGGAGAATATTTGGTATTTGATTCCGAAAAAACTGCATCGAGATCCTCAGATTGTCGCCAGCTATGGCGCCAGTCTTGGTAGAGTTCAGTTGCCGGAAAAACAACAGGCGCTGTTGATAAAAAGCCTCAATCGACAGTGGCATCCCCTATTGGTTGTGCAGTTTGGTGAGCTCCAATCAGCCAGTCCCGAGAAACAATTGGCGGTGGCGGAAAAATGGTTTGCTCAGCACAGTGAAGATCCAGATCTGCTTTTAGCGCTGGGACAAATCTGCCAGCGCTTACAATTTTGGGGCAAAGCCAAAGACTATCTCAGTGCCGCGGTTAAGTTGCGCCCCTCGGTGCAGGGCTCTATCTATTTGGCTGCCGTGCTGGAGACAATCGGCGACAGCAAAGCCAGTGCCGAGGCCTATCGGAATGGGCTACTTGCTGCGCGCGAATATGAGCAGCAACAAGAGAATAGCTAACTACTGTTAAACCGCTGTTTGAAAGCTCCGCAGCAAGGCTATTTCATCGGCCCAAATGGAGGGGTCGATGGTTTCTAGAACCAGCGGGATACCATCAAAGCGCCTGTCCTGCATAATAAATTGAAAGACATTCAGCCCTAAATTGCCCTGTCCCAGGCTGTGGTGGCGATCGACACGGCTGCCGTACTCCGAGCGTGAATCATTGAGGTGCATGCCGCAGAGATACTCGAAGCCGACAATGCGTTGGAAATCATCAAAGACTTTTTCGCAGCCATCGGTGCTGCGCATATCATAGCCCGCTGCGAATGCATGACAGGTGTCATAGCAGATACCGATCCGGCTCTTGTCTTCTATGCCGTCTATCATGGCCGCCAACTGTTCAAAACTAAAACCTAGATTGCTGCCCTGGCCGGCAGTGTTCTCGATTACCGCAGTAACTCCAGAGGTTGCCTCTAGGGCCTGATTAATTGACTGGCAAATTGTGGCAATACACTGGTCTTCTGAGATCTTGCGCAGATGGCTGCCGGGGGATGGAAGTTAAGATACTTGAGTCCCAGCTGCTCACAGCGCTGTAGTTCATCGACAAAGGCCTCGCGTGACTTTTCTAAGCCCTCAGTCTCTGGATGGCCAAGGTTAATCAGATAGCTATCGTGGGGCAGGATTTGTTCCGGGGAAAAATCGTAGCGTTCACAGTTCTCTCTAAACGTCTCGATACTCTCTTGGCTCAGGGGCTTGGCCTGCCATTGACGTTGATTTTTAGTGAAGAATGCAAAGGCGCTGGCGCCGATTGCCTGGGCATTTAGCGGTGCATTTTCGATGCCGCCAGCGGCACTAACATGGGCGCCAAAATATTTCATAGTGATCTATTCTCACGAAGACAAGTCAGGGTTTATAAAGACGAGGATAATAAGGTAAAAGAGATTAATATCCAAAGGGCTTGATTGCCATCAACGGGCCTCAGGAGAAATTCTGATAGCCTTCTCGGTTGATCAATAAAAGGGTCTACTATCATGGTTGATTTTGGATGCACGCCCCAGCTAGACCTGGAGTTTATGAATCGAGAGCACCGCAAGGCTTTCGATGATGCCAATGCCTTAAAGATTCTCCTCGATAAGGCCTTAAAATGCCGATTAGATAATAGGCTGAACCCACAGCCAGAAAAGGTCTTAGAATCTGAGGTTGAAGTCCAGATCAAGGCTGATCTGAGTGAGTCTGACAGTGTAAAAATTGAACGCTTGCTACAGCGATTATTGCTCGACACTGTTACCCACTTTGAGCTTGAGGAGCAGTGCATGGAGGAACATTGCTTTCCTGCTAGGGCGGAGCACTGCCAAGAGCATCAGCGGGTATTGCAGTGGATGGCGCAAGAGCACAGTCTCTGGATAGCGGATTGCAGCCTGAGCACCATCACCCATCTGAGCGATTATGCCGCGGATAAATTCCCCAACTGGTTAGTCAACCATATTGTCACTATGGATACGGTGCTGGCCAGCTATGTCCATCGCCACGGTGGTCGGTCTCATTAGGGGCAATGCTAGGGGCAATTTTAGGGGAGGCTTTAGATACGATTTCTCTTTAGATCGCGAATCAAGAATCGCGCTGGATGCATGGCATGGCGCAGTTCTTTATTTATTTTTTTATCTAGTTCTGCTCCCTCACCAGCGATCTCCGATGCCAGTAATTCGGCTGTTAGCGGTGCGTAACTGAGACCCCGAGATCCCATGCCGCAATTGACATAGAGGTTGGGCAGATAGGCGCCAGGGGTGGTTAGGGCGGTTTTGGCATCCCGGCGCAGTATGGCGTAATCCTCAAGCATTGCTGAGCGGTTTGGCACTGGGCCGGCAATTGGCAAATAGTCCGAGGTGGTGCAGCGAAAGTTGGCGCGGCCGCTCAGGCTATCGCTGGTGGGTTGGCCCAATACCGCCGCCAGTCCAGCATCGGTTGCTGTGATCTGTGCCAGATTAGTTTGATGGTCTATATCGCGTAATTCAGTGGTGAACAGATCTTTGTTATAAGTCGCGCCACAGCCATGCAGGCCATTTTCCGCGGGGGTGATATAGCATTCGCCGCAGATGACCATCTTCATTTTACGGCTCTCCTCAGTACAGGGCAGCTGCGTGATCTGCCCGCGAATTTTGCGCAGTGGCAAATAATCGGTCTGACTAAACGCTTTGCAGTCAAAGGCGCTGGCAATAATAACGCTCTCGCTGTGGTTGTCTCCCTCTAGGGACACCAGTTGCTGATTTTTATCGTAGAGCTGCCAGCGCTTCTGCTGTTCGCAGTATTCGAGGCTTTTGATATCGGCCTGTACCAGCGGGATATTGTTTAGCTCGAGCAACTGCTTGCAGATAAGCTGTGGTGGCAGCCAGCCCAGTTTGGGGAAATATAGAGCGGATTCGGCTTGCAGGGGCACACCGCTCAGCTCTTCCAATTGCTCATGGGCAATAGTCTCGACCATCTCTGTCTGATCGGCGTAGCGCTGGCTAATCAACTTAAAGTCACTGCGAGCCTTGTCATTTTCCGGCACCACCAAAACGCCGCACTGGCGTCCCAGACCACTGTCCCAGAAGGGTCGATAGTAGTCGCTGGCAAACTTAATCGCGGCGAGGTTAACCTGGGGTAACAGATCGTCTCGGGGAGATAATTTCGGGTAGACAATGCCCTCCGGATTGCCCGAGGCCTCGGCTCCAGCTTGGCCATGACGATCGATAACCGTCACTTTGAAGCCGCGCTTTTGCAAGGCGGCAGCCACGCTGCAGCCAGAGATGCCGGCTCCTATAATCGTGACGGTTTTGCGGGTGCGTGGAACGGGATTAGCGGTTTCATACCAGGGCGTAGCGCTGGGTTTTTGCTTGCTCATTGGCTGAGGCCAAACTCGGTGCAAATCTGCTGACACCAGCGCTGGATATAATCATCGCTGAGTTCGAGTTGGTTTTCATCATCCAGTGCGAGGCCGACAAAATACTCCTTGGAGTCAGTCAGCGCTTTGGATTCGTCAAACTCATAGCCTCTGTTGGGCCAGGCGCCGACCATAGTTGCACCTTGGTTTTTCACCTTGGCCCAGAGATAGCCTAGTGCATCCTGGAACCATTCTGGATAGCCGATCTGATCCCCGAGACCATAAACCGCCACCTGCTTGCCGGAGAAATCGATCTTGTCGAGTTCGTCCCAATGGCTTTCCCAGTCCTCTTGCAGCTCGCCGTAATCCCAGGTGGGGATGCCAAGAATCAGCAGATCATAATCCGCCATCAGGTTCAGGGGTTGGTCGGCGATATTGTGCAGGCTGACACTGTCACTAAATTGGCTATTTATTTGCGCACAGATCTTTTCTCCGGCCATTTCGGTGTAGCAGGTGGAGCTGCCGTAAAATAGGCCGATTGCTGAACTCATTGATTTTGTTCTCAAGCTAGGTGGTGATTATCTGCTCTGGGGCAGAGATCTAGACGCGGCTATGATACCTGCTCTGCCTGCGGTGCGGAATGCCATTTTAAAGAAATGGCTGTTAGATGCCGCCGGCAAAATCAAGTTGGCGCCAAGCTTCGTAGACGATAATCGAAACGGTGTTGGAGAGGTTGAGGCTGCGACTCTCTTTTTGCATCGGCAGGCGCAAGACTTGCTCCGCCCCCAGACTGTTGCGCACATCGGCAGGCAAGCCGCGGGTTTCAGGACCGAACAACAGGGCATCTCCCGGTTCAAAGCTGACTGCGGAATAGCAGATGGTTCCTTTGGTGCTGAGAGCATAGATCTTATTGGGCTGCTGGCTCTGCTGGTAGTCCTCGAGACTGGCATGGACTTTTAAGGACTGAAATTCGCGGTAGTCAAGGCCGGCGCGGCGCAGTTTTTTATCATCGAGATCGAAACCGAGGGGCTCGATAAGATGCAGGCGAAAGCCTGTATTGGCGCACAGGCGAATAATATTGCCGGTGTTGGGGGGAATTTCCGGCTGGTATAAAACAATATCGAGCATGTTTTTTTAAGAGTCGACTCAGGCGTCGACAATCTCCACCATTAAATCATCCGATAGGCTTTCGAGAACCGCGGTTAAATGCTCCTCAGTCATTGCCTCTGGTAGCTGCAGATAGGTATGGGCATAGAACATCATGCCAGCTGACATGGGGGTGCTTTCACAAAAGGTTTCCAGAGAGATAAGGCTGACATTGTTACTCGCCAGCAGGGTTGAGATTTCACCGACAATGCCTGGCCGATCATTGGCAACGATTTCGATACAGCTGATCTTGGCTTCCTGTTCATGGCTGGGGGCGCTTTTTTCCACGGTAATTTTGATGCCCTGAGTCGACAGTGCCGCCAGTTGTTGCTCTAGATCTGCCTGCTTGGCTGGTTCAATTTCCACCAGCAAAATGCCGGCAAACTTGCCTGCCAGTCTCGCCATGCTGCTTTCCATCCAGTTGCCACCGTGCTGGCTGACTGCCTGTGAAATTTGCTCAACGATGCCTTCACGGTCGTCTGCGATCACTGTTAGAACTAAATAATCTGTCATTTTTCATTCCTCTGCTTAACTGCAAATGATTATGGCACTATTATGCAGGACAGATAAATCTGAAACGCCCTGATTAGACAAATATGTTTCAGCCAAAGACAACCGTTGCGAGAGCAATCAAGGAAGCCAATAACGTGATAGAAATTCCCGCCGACATGCTAAGTGCAGAAATCCTCTCCGGGATTATCGAAGAGTTTATTCTGCGCGAAGGCACGGACTACGGCTCCCATGAGGTGAGCTTGGCAAGCAAAATCGATCAGGTGAAGGGCCAGCTGAGTAGGGGTGATGTGTTGATTACCTTTGACCCTGCTACTGAAAACTGCAATCTATTGACCCGCCATCAGTTTGTAAAATTTCAGGCCGAGCAACAGGCTGACGAGCAGCAATCGTGAATAGACAGGCTGCCAAGCATCCTTCTGTGGTCAATGCTGCAGCCGCGTTTGCTGGCTGTCTCGAACAGCTTGAGGCGGCGCCTCAGATTCTAGTTGGATTTAGTGGTGGCCTAGACTCAGCGGTATTGCTGCATCTGCTCGCTGAGGTGATCGCCCCGGAGCGGATCACCGCAGTGCATGTTAATCACGGGCTATCGGCTAATGCGGATGATTGGCAGCAGCATGCTATGGCGGTCTGTCAGGCTTTGGGGCTGCGGCTTATTACCGAATCCGTGTCGGTTAATAAAAGCGGTTCTGGGTTGGAGTCTGCGGCGCGAGATGCGCGCTATGGGGTGTTTGAGAAATATTTAGTCAAAGGTGGGCTGTTACTGCTGGGTCATCATGCTGACGATCAGGTGGAAACTGTACTATTTCGTTTGCTACGTGGTTCCGGTGCCAGAGGTCTATCGGGTATTCCCGAATCTCGCGCAGTGGGATCCGGGCGCTTGATCAGACCGCTACTCCCCTGGCCTAAGTCGAGCTTGCAGGCCTACGCCAACTTGCAGCAGTTGAGATGGATTGAGGATGAGAGCAATCAGCAGGAGCTGTTTGATCGCAATTATTTGCGTAACAGGGTTATCCCTGTGTTGGCTCGGCGCTGGCCCGACTACTTGCAGGGTGTAATGCGCACTGCTGAGCAGAGTAGTCAGGCGGATCAGTTGGCGGATTCGGTGGCCCGAGGGGATCTTGCCGGTCTTGATCCGCGCACGGAACAGGGCGGTTGGTCATTGAACTTAACCGCGTTTATTGAACTGGAACCGCTGCGGCAGAGAAACCTGCTGCGTTATTGGCCTGAAATACATGGACTGCCGGCCTTGGGGCAGGCTGTGATCGATGAAATTATGGGTTCGCTGCTCACTGCTCGGGAGGACAGTGAGCCAAAAGTCGTAAGGGCTGATCTGCAGCTTTGCCGCTACCGTCAGAGGCTCTATTTGCTGAGACTCAGTGGGCGGCCAAAAGCTGATCCAGAGCTCTGTCTATTTTGGTCCGGCGATGAACCTCTAGTGCTGCCAGACGGCAACCTATTAGTCGCTGAAACGGCGCTTGGAGAAGGTTTACGGGTGGATAGTGTCGATCGCCTGACTGTGCGCTTTCGCCGGGGTGGCGAGCGCTGTCAGCCAGCTGGCCGAGATCATTCCAACAGCCTTAAAAAATTACTTCAGGAATACGGCTTAGAGCCTTGGTGGCGAGAGCGGGTGCCGCTATTTTATATTGATCAGCAGTTAGTCGCTGTGGGGGATTTGTGGGTCTGTCAGGACTGGCAGGCTGGGTCTGAAATAGAAGGCTTAAAAATCATCTGGCAGACAAACTCTCTGTAGAAACCTCTATACCTTTCTGTTAATCTACTCTCCCATCTTAGGTAGGGTGGGCCTCGGTCAATTTCACGACCAAACAAGCCTTTCTCGATTACATTTTTCAAGATTCTGTTTATATGGGATGCCGTCCTATATGAGCGAAGGGTCGTGATTTTACAGGGTCTCTATGACACGTTTTATTTTTGTTACTGGTGGTGTTGTCTCGTCTTTGGGTAAAGGTATATCAGCTGCATCGCTGGCTGCTATTCTTGAATCCCGCGGACTCAATGTCACAATCCTAAAGCTCGACCCCTATTTAAATGTCGACCCCGGAACCATGAGCCCCTATCAGCACGGTGAAGTTTATGTGACTGAAGACGGTGCCGAGACGGATCTGGATCTTGGCCACTACGAGCGCTTTCTGCGTTCAAAAATGACCAAGAATAATAACTTCACCAGTGGTCAGGTGTATGAGACTATTTTGCGCCGCGAGCGTCGCGGTGACTATCTCGGCGGCACTGTGCAGGTTATCCCCCACCTTACGGATGAAATTAAGCGCCGCGTCTATGCTGGTGCTGGAGATGCCGATATAGCGGTTGTTGAAATCGGTGGCACGGTGGGTGATATCGAATCACAGCCTTTTTTAGAAGCAGTGAGACAGCTAAAAGTCGAGCTTGGTTATAAGCGTGCGCTATTACTGCATCTTACTCTGGTGCCCTATATCGCCTCTGCCGGCGAAACTAAAACTAAGCCAACTCAGCATTCAGTTAAAGAGATGCGCTCGATTGGTCTGCAGCCAGATGTGCTGCTGTGTCGCTCTGAAGTGCAGATTGAAGAGAGTCAGCGACAGAAGATTTCGCTGTTCACCAACGTTGAAGAGCGTGCGGTGATTCCAGTGATCGATGCCGCCAGCATCTATCAAATACCGCGCATGCTCCACGAGCGCGGACTGGATCAATTTGTTGTCGATCGCTTTGATTTAGATGTGCCTGATGCCGATCTCAGTGAATGGGATTTTGTTGTCCAGAGCCAGTTGCACGCCGATGCTGTGGTGACTGTCGCTATGGTGGGCAAGTACATGGAACTGCTGGATGCCTATAAGTCTCTGACCGAAGCGTTAATTCATGCCGGCATTCACAAAAAGACCAAAGTGAAAATTCGTTATATCGACTCTGAGCTGTTGGAGCAAGATCATTCTCTGTTAGATGGCGTTGATGCCATTTTGGTGCCTGGCGGTTTTGGTACCAGAGGCACGGAGGGTAAGATCTTTGCGGTGAAGACAGCCCGTGAGAACAATATTCCCTATCTGGGCATCTGCCTGGGTATGCAGATTGCGATCATTGAATATGCGCGCAATGTCTGTGGTCTTGAGGGTGCCAACAGCACCGAGTTTGATTCTGAGACCGCCAATCCAGTGGTTGGCTTGATCGCTGAGTGGATCGATGCCGCTGGCAAAAAAGAATCCCGCAGCGAAGACTCAGATCTCGGTGGCACCATGCGCCTTGGCTCACAGGTCTGTCATCTGGTTCCCGGTTCAATGGCCCACGATATTTATGGCACTGATCAGGTGGAAGAGCGACATCGTCACCGCTTTGAAGTAAACAACAACTACTTGCCGGCGCTTAAAGAAGCCGGTTTGGTGATAGGCGGCCTGTCCCATGACAAGACTTTGGTAGAAACCATTGAATTGCCAAACCATCCTTGGTTCTTTGCCAGCCAGTTCCACCCAGAATTTAATTCGACTCCCCGTGATGGCCATCCGCTGTTTGAGGGCTTTGTTAGCGCCGCGTTGGATTACCAAACTCAGTCATCTAACTCAGGGAAGTAAATAATGACCGCAGTGACGATTCAGGTAGCGGATATAGGTGTCAGCAATGACGCTCCAATGGTTTTGTTTGGCGGCATGAATGTGCTGGAATCGCGAGATATGGCTATGCAGATTGCAGAAGCCTATGTTCGCGCAACCGAAAAACTGGATATCCCCTATGTTTTTAAGGCCTCCTTTGATAAGGCCAATCGCTCTTCGATCAACTCCTATCGTGGCCCCGGCCTCGATGAGGGATTGAAAATATTTCAGGAAATCAAACAGACGTTTAATATTCCTCTGATCACTGATGTCCATGAAATCGAACAGGCCACGCCAGTTGCTGAAGTCTGTGATGTTATCCAGCTGCCAGCATTTCTCGCCCGCCAGACTGATTTGGTCAAGGCAATGGCGGAGACCGGCGCGGTGATAAATGTTAAAAAACCGCAGTTTTTAAGCCCCGGTCAGATGGGCAATATTGTCGATAAATTCCGCGAGTGTGGCAATGATCAGGTGATGCTCTGCGAGCGCGGCACCTGCATGGGCTACGACAACCTAGTTGTGGATATGCTCGGCTTTCGCACTATGAAAGATGTCAGTGGCGGCTTGCCGTTAATCTTTGATGTGACTCATGCCCTGCAGTGTAGAGACCCTTTGGGCGCTGCATCCGGCGGTCGCCGCCATCAGGTGGCTGAGCTGGGTCGTGCGGGTATCGCTGTCGGTATAGCCGGTCTGTTCCTCGAGGCACATCCCCATCCAGATCAGGCTCGCTGTGATGGCCCCAGTGCATTGCCGCTGGATAAACTGGAGCCGTTTCTCGCGCAGATGAAAGCCTTTGATGACCTGATAAAATGTCAGGAAGATCTCGGAATTATTTAGCGCTGACCCTTATCCTACTAAGCCCAGGGCGGTTTTTGACTCTGGGCTGAGCGAATCAAATTGTTAAATTCCATGATGCGTAACTCCCTTATGCATACCACCATAGATACTGGAGAACATAGTAAATGAGCAACATTAAAGATATTCAGGCGTTTGAAATTCTCGATTCCCGCGGCAACCCAACGGTGCAGGCAGATGTGATTTTAGATAATGGTGTTGTTGGAACCGCCAATGCGCCATCCGGTGCATCAACGGGTTCTCGCGAAGCGCTTGAGTTGCGTGATGGTGACAGCAATCGCTATTTGGGAAAAGGCGTATTGGCCGCAGTAAACAATATCAATACCACTATTAAAAACCTTTTGGTTGGCCAAGATGTTGCCGATCAACGCCTGCTCGACAAGCTTATGATCGATGCTGATGGCACTGAGAACAAGGCCACTTTGGGCGCCAATGCGATCCTCGCGGTTTCTCTGGCCGCCGCCAAAGCTGCAGCCGCGGATCAGGGCATTCCACTGTATGCCCATATTGCCAATGTTAATGGCACGCCCGGTCAGTACAGCATGCCGGTGCCGATGATGAATATTATTAACGGTGGTGAGCACGCGGATAACAATGTTGATATCCAAGAATTTATGGTTCAGCCAGTGGCTGCTAAAAGCTTTGCTGAAGCCCTGCAAGTGGGTACTGAGATATTCCATCAGCTAAAAAAGGTCCTCAGCAACAAAGGTTTGAACACTGCAGTGGGTGATGAGGGTGGTTTTGCACCTAATCTGGCCTCCAATGCTGAAGCTCTGGCTGTGATTAAGCTGGCCACTGAAGCCGCGGGTTATGAGCTGGGCAAAGACGTAGCTTTGGCGCTGGATTGTGCCGCCTCTGAATTCTACAAAGATGGCCACTACAATCTTTCCGGTGAAGGCGTTGTATTTAGCTCAGAAGGCTTTAGTGACTATCTGGCAGAGCTCTGTGATGTCTATCCGATTATCTCCATTGAAGATGGTCTCGATGAGTCCGATTGGGATGGCTGGAAGTACCAGACCGAAAAGCTCGGCGAGCGCATCCAGTTGGTAGGCGATGATCTATTTGTTACTAACACCAGCATCTTGGGTCGCGGTATTGAACTGGGCGTAGCCAACTCCATTCTGATTAAATTCAATCAGATCGGCACTCTGTCTGAAACCCTTGACGCCATTGCTATGGCCAAAGAAGCCGGTTACACCGCGGTTATTTCTCACCGCTCTGGGGAGACCGAAGACACTACTATTGCGGATCTGGCTGTGGCCACCGCTGCGGGTCAGATTAAGACCGGTTCGCTGTGTCGCTCAGATCGTGTAGCCAAGTACAACCGTCTGCTGCGCATTGAAGCCGAGCTGGGTGAGCAGGCTCAATACCGTGGTCTGGCAGAATTTAAAGCTCAGTAATAGCGAGCTTTTGCTGTAGCCAATCGATCGCTGCTTTTTTTTGTTAGCTGTTTAGCGGCAGAGAGCAGCGGTTGATGGGCAAATATCCGAAAAGCGAATAGAATGCCTGCATGCGCTGGTTAATCATTATCTTATTTGTTCTTCTGGCCGGACTACAGTGGCGACTGTGGATCGGTGAGGGCAGTCTCGCCCACCGAGCTGAGCTCAATCGGCAGCTGCAGCAGCAGGAAGACGACAATCAAGCTCTGCGTCAGCGCAATCAATTGATTGCCACTGATGTGGAGAGTCTAAAAACCAATCTCGATGCCATCGAAGAAAAAGCGCGCTCCGATCTCGGTATGATCAAGCAGGGTGAAACCTTCTATCTGGTAATCGATAAAAACAACCAACCTCGTCCAGCAGAGGCCAAGCAATGAGTGCCCCTGAGTACTGGGCAATTGTTCCCGCAGCAGGAAGCGGCCAGCGGTTTGGTTCTGAGGTGGCGAAACAGTTTCAGCCTCTAGGTGATCATCTAGTGGCGCAGCATAGCCTCAGCCGCCTGCTGAATGTTTCCTGTATCAAAAAAATTATTGTTCCCTGTGACAGTTACTCCGTTTATTGGCCGCAGATACCTGCAGCCAGCGATTCCCGAGTCGAGCTAGTTGGCGGCGGATCTGAGCGAGTGCACTCAGTGCTGCAAGGTTTGCAGGCTATTGCCGATCAAGCTGCTAACGATGACTGGGTGTTGGTCCACGATATGGCGCGGCCCTGTATTACCTCTGGCGATATCAATAAGCTAATTGCCGAGTTGGTTGATCATCCGGTAGGGGGGATTCTGGCAACCTCGGTGAGCGATACTTTAAAGCGAGTCGCTGTCGACAATATTATTCAATCCACTGCCGATCGCAGTCTCTATCGCGCGGCGCAAACGCCTCAGATGTTTCGCTACGGTCTGTTGGTGAAGGCGCTAGAGACTATGCTTGAGGAAGGTCAAACTCCCACTGACGAAGCCTCGGCTATTGAGTATTTGGGTGAGCAGGCAAAAATAATTGAGGGTCGCCGGGACAATATAAAAATTACCCACCGGGAAGATCTAACTATCGCAGCGGCGATTATGAATCAGCAGGAGACTGAACAATGCGTATAGGACATGGCTACGATGTGCACCGATTTGGTCCCGGCGATAAGTTGATGCTGGGTGGCGTGACGATTCCCTATAAGCATAGTTTTGTTGCTCATTCTGATGGCGATGTGCTGATTCACGCCTTGATTGATTCACTGCTCGGTGCAGCGGCACTGGGAGATATAGGCCAGCATTTCCCCGATACAGACGCTAAGTGGCAGGGGGCTAATAGCCGTCAGCTTTTAGCCGCAGTTGTCGCCATGATTAGCAGCAAAGGCTACATATTGGGCAATGCCGATATCACTATTGTCGCTCAGCAGCCAAAAATGTTGCCTCACTTAGACAAAATGCGCCTCAATCTCGCAGCAGATATAAGCTGCAATATTGATCAGATTAATATCAAAGCGACCACCACCGAAGAGCTTGGTTTTGCTGGGCGCAAGGAAGGCATCGCCTGTCATGCAGTGGCTTTATTGGTCTCTTCCTAAAGCCTGCCCCATCGAAATACAACTTTTCTCGGACTAACTGCTATCGATTCTCAAGCCCCCGACCCCCAAATCCCGGACTCCCAAAGCCCGGACTCCCAAGCGTTTGATTTTCAGCACTTGCCGCGCCTGTTTCCAGCAACCTTTGGCCGCGCTCAGTTCCGTAGCCAGCCGGAAGACTTTCAAGTCGATGAGATACTCGGTTTTGAGCCCAGCGGTGAGGGTGAGCATCTATTTGTGCATGTCCGCAAGCGTGACCAAAATACTCAGTGGGTGGCCGGGTTGTTGGCTGAGCTTGCCGGCATCAAGCGCAATGATGTCAGCTACTGTGGCATGAAAGACCGCTTTGCTGTGACCACGCAGTGGTTCAGTCTTTATTTGCCGGGTAAAGAAATTTCTCAGGAACAATTAGTCCACAGTGACTTTGAAATCTTGAGCATGGCGCGCAACAATAAAAAATTGCGTCGCGGTATGCATGCTGCCAATACCTTTCGGCTGATATTGCGAGAGTTTACCTCTCTTGAAGAGCATTTCTCGGATATTGAGGCTCGTCTCAGCAGTATCGCCAGCAATGGTGTACCGAACTACTTTGGCGAACAGCGCTTTGGTCATGACTGCGGCAATTTGCACCAGGCTCAGGATCTGATCGAACGCGATCAACTCAAAGGCAATCGTCGGGGTACTGGTATCTATCTTTCGGCAGCGCGGTCCTGGCTGTTTAATCTTGTACTAGCCGAGCGCCTGGAAAAGGGTAACTGGTCAGAGTGCTTCGCTTATGAGCCTGAACCTAGCGGTCCACTCTGGGGCCGCGGACGCTCAGCGGCCAGTGGTGATCTCGAAATATTAGAACAGACAGTTTTGGGGCCCTGGCAGTCCTGGTGTTATGCATTGGAACATGCCGGACTTAAACAAGAGCGTCGGGCACTGATATTGCTGCCACAGAATATGCATTGGCAGAGGCTGGCCGTAGATCAGTTAGAACTCAGTTTTGATCTCTCCGGGGGCTGTTTTGCGACGGTGATACTACGTGAGATCGCTGAATTATTCCGCCCTCCAGTAGAGTCCCTGTGATATATTTGCACAGCATTCGGTGGACTAATTTTAAACCCAACCCGTTAAGTCCGTAGGGACTTTAGGAATAGAGGATTTTGCGTGAACTCGATTGATTTGGCTGGTGTCGGCATGACATCTCAGCGCACGCGCGAGCGGCTGATTCAGCGATTAAAAGATCAGGGCATCACCAATCAACGGATCCTCGATGTCTTTCGGGTAACGCCACGGCATATCTTTCTCGACGAAGCATTGGCCCATCGCGCCTACGAGGATACGGCTCTACCTATCGGCTTTTCCCAGACTCTTTCTCAGCCTTATATAGTTGCTCGGATGACCGAAATTTTGCTCTCCGCCGGCCCCCTGAGAAACGTTCTTGAAATTGGCACAGGGTCTGGCTTTCAGGCGACTATTCTGGCGCAGTTGGTGGACCGGGTTTATTCAGTGGAGCGTATTGAGCCCCTGCTAACAAAAGCCAAAGAGCGCTTTCGCAAGCTGGGTTTGCGCAATATCACCGCTGAACTCTCCGATGGCAGTTTTGGTTGGAAACGCCATGCACCTTACAACGGTATTATTACCACTGCAGCGCCTCAGGCGATCCCGGACGACCTGTTACACCAGTTGGCACCGGATGGAATACTGGTGATTCCGGTGGGTACTGGCGATGTTCAGGATCTGCGAGTTCTGCGCCGTATTGGCAGCTCATCCGAGTTTGAAGAAGAGATTATTGAGCAGGTTAAGTTTGTCCCGCTGTTGGGTGGTCTAGCCCAGTAATCAGAGAGTGCAGCGGATAATAGCCTCACCGATCAGCCTTTGGAGTAACCATGCGCAGTTTTAAACAATCCCTATTACTTTTCTCAAAAGGCTTGGCCATGGGCGCTGCCGATGTAGTTCCCGGTGTTTCGGGCGGCACGATAGCCTTTGTCAGTGGCATCTACATGGAGCTGATTAACAGTATTAAGTCGTTGAATCTGGACGCGCTTAGAACCCTAAAGACTCAGGGGCTAGCCGCTGCCTGGCAATATATTAATGGCAACTTTTTACTCACCTTGGTCAGTGGAATTTTAACCAGCTTATTTTCTCTGGCGGTGGGTATGCAGTACCTGTTGGCGCAACACCCGCTGCCACTTTGGTCATTTTTTGTCGGTTTAATTGCCGGCTCAGTGATCTATCTACTCCGCCAATACCGCATTGCTCGCTGGCAGGATATGCTGCTATTTGTGGTTGGTGTGTTTATCGCGTGGTCTGTGTCAGTGGCACCCGCGGTGCAGCTTGAGGGCAATCTGACGACTATGTTTTTTGCCGGGAGCATTGCTCTCTGTGCGATGATTTTGCCCGGTATTTCAGGCTCTTTTATCCTTGTTCTCCTCGGGCTATATCCAGTTTTTATCGGTGCCATTGCTGAGCTTCAGCTGGATATTCTCAGCGTGTTTGCGCTTGGCGGCCTTCTAGGCCTGGCGCTCTTTAGTCGCTTTCTCTCCTGGCTATTGGCCCATTATGAAGTGTCGGTTATTGCCACTATGTGTGGCTTTTTGGTGGGTAGCTTAAATATTATCTGGCCCTGGAAGTTGGTGCTGGAGTCCACTGTCAGTCACTCAGGCAAGACCATAGTACTGGCGGCAGAAAATCTCTGGCCAAGCCAATATACAGCGTTGGTTGGCGTTGATGCGCAAACCCTGCTCAGTGTCAGCGCCATGTTATGGGGCTTGATTTTAGTGCTGGGTTTAGAATATGTTGGATCAAGGTTTCAGAATGAAACCCTATAAACTTCTATAACTCTCTGCAGGTAGTCTAATTTGACAGCCAAGCCGGTTCCAATAGTCTCTGCGTTAGCGCTGATAGCGGTCATTTTAGTGGCCGGCTGTAGCAGCAATAACTCGGCGCCTGTCAGTAGCCGTTCTGCGCCGCCTAGTACTCGCGTAATGGTGCATCAGGTTGAATCAGGTGAGACACTTTATTCCATTGCTTGGCGCTATGACCTGGATTTCCGCAAGCTCGCGCGAGCTAATGGGATAAGAGCACCTTTCGTTATTAGTCGCGGCCAACTGCTGTCATTGGATACCAGTAAAATAAGCAGTGCGGCGGCTAAAACTGTTAGTAAAGCAGTTAAAAAGACTAAAATAGCCGCGCGGAAGGCCACTTCGATTGCTCCTGCGACCAGTCCAAAGGTAACAGAAACCCTTAAAATTAAGCCTAAATCTGCCCCTAGTCCTGTGGTGTATAGCACTAATTGGCAGTGGAAATGGCCGATTAAAGGTAAAATAGTTGAGTCATATAGCCTTCCCAAGCTGCATAAGGGAATAAAAATTAAGTCCGTCAGCCGAGCAGCGGTGCGGTCTTCAGCTCCGGGTGTCGTAGTTTATGCAGGAGAGGGTTTACGCGGGTATGGTAAGCTGGTTATCGTTAAGCACAGTGAGATTTTATTAAGTGCCTATGCTCACAATGATCAGATTATGGTCAGAGAGGGTCAGTCCGTAAGACAGACCGAAATTATCTCTCGATTGGGTTCTGATGGTACGATGTATTTTGAAATACGCAAAGATGGGTATCCAGTGGATCCTGAGGCCTATTTGAGATAGATAGATGAAATTAAGATCGAAAGCGTTTGAAGAGGTTGATAAATTGGACAGCTATATCGTCAACCTTGTTGAGCTAGCTCAACGCAAGTAGTAGATAGTAAGTTATTTGAAAAGCAGTATGTAAAAAAGGAAGCGGTACCGTTCTGGAGAGGTCACTAGATTGTGACTTGGAACATGGAGTAACATTAAAGGGATTATGACGTTATGGAATCAGCGTTAAAAGTAGATATAGAAAAAGTACAAAACGACGATCAAGGAAGCTCATCGGAAGTTAGTCATCAGGTTATTGATGCTACTAGCCTCTACCTCAAAGAGATTGGTTATGCTCCGTTACTTACGGCAGCAGAAGAAGTCTTCTACGCTCGAAAACTCCTCAAAGGCGATGAATCAGCACGCAAGCGCATGATCGAAAGCAATCTGCGATTAGTGGTTAAAATCGCGCGTCGCTATGTCAATCG
>JAQXEN010000038.1 GCA_029250825.1 Porticoccaceae bacterium | reverse complement strand
TTCCTGGTATTCATAATAAGATATGGCTGGGGCGGGAGGATTCGAACCTCCGAATACCGGGATCAAAACCCGATGCCTTAACCACTTGGCGACGCCCCAGTAAAAAAGTCTCTCAATTGCTGATGTACTTGCGAGTAATTAACGCCCCGCGCGACAAATGCACTCCAGTGCTGTGGAACTGCTGCTAAAACCGTGTTGGCTTCGGCCTGCGTTTCCCAGCGGCAAAACACACTTGCTCCAGTTCCTGTCATCATTGGCTTTGCGAAGTCTTGAAGCCACTCAACCACCTCTTTAACCTGTGGGTAGAGCTCTTCGACAATAGCCTGGCAGTCATTCCTATACTGCTCCTCCGAGAGGGCGCGTATTTTGATCGGTAGGGAGTGCCTTGTCAATTGAGGATTTGAAAAAATTTCACCTGTTGACACCTTGCATGGGGGGGTAATGACCAAATACCAGTACTCGGCTATATCAAAGTGGCTTAATTCATCGCCAATGCCCTCGGCGAAGGCGCTGCGGCCGAGCACAAATACTGGCACATCGGCGCCCAGAACTGCCGCTATTTTAGCCAGCTCTGGTAGGGATAAGTCGAGGCCCCAAAGGCGATTCAGAGCTAACAGGGTAGTTGCTGCGTTGCTGCTGCCACCACCCAAACCGGCGCCCATAGGTAAATTTTTGTCCACCACAATGGAGCAGCCCAACTTGCAACCTGTCTTTTGCTGCAGTGCCTGTGCTGCGCGAACAATTAAATTATCTTCTGGGGCAACCCCATCAATTTGTGGCGATAAGCTGATGACATTGCTATCAGTTGCTGTAAAAGTTAGCTGGTCGCCGCCATCGAGCAGTTGAAACAGGGTTTGCAGATTGTGATAGCCATCGTCACGGCGTCCTGTGATATGTAAAAACAGGTTGAGTTTTGGCGGTGCCGATAGAGTGATCGAAGGCATCATGGGTGATCTGTTCTTATTTGGGGAATGACCAGTCGGATATTACCAGCTTAAAAGAGTAGCGCCTATCATCACTGGATTGGTAGGTGCCGGAGATCTTGCCCGGCAAGCTGCCAGCATCGGTCTCGGCGTAACGGCTAAAACTCAGCTGCCAGCCGGCCTGTTCGAAACTGCTGGCATAGCCATCTGGGCTGGTGGATAGACCGCTCGCCGCCGCCTGAATTGGTGATGGCAGACCCCGGGCCCACCAGCTGAGGGCATTGACCGGCAGCGGCACGCCGGTCAGCTTAGCGGCTAACTGCTCTGGCGTCTGGCGATAAAGCTGATCTTTGTAGAGCATTTCGGCAATCTGTTGATTGCCGGATATGGTGGCACTGCCAACTCCTAGGGGGCCGGAGAGCTGCAATTGAAAATTACTCTGTTGCTGTTGCCAGTTCACCGTGGCACTGCCGCCGCTATCTGGGGCACGAAAACCGAGCTTGCCTACAACTGTCCAGTCATTGAGCTGTGATACGCGCAATTGATAAGCCTGCCAATCCGTGGGCGCAGATATATCTGTTTGCTGCAAACTGCAGGCGCTGAAAATAAAGGCGCTAATTAATAGGAGAGCTTTGGTCACTGGTTCTGCTCTCTATGGTTAGCTTCGCTAATAGCGGCAGACTGTATAAGAGAGTCTATATCAGAGTCTTTGTTGTGACTGTTTAGATCAGATGCCCCTTTAATTACCTCCTCCTTACGTGCGTCTTCTTCATCGAGTGCATCTGGACTGAGGATGTTGACGCCAAGGCGCTGCATGGTATCTGTGATCGTTGGATGATTCGGTGACTGGGCTAAGCCGCGCTGCCAGGTTAGCAGAGCTGCCTGCTGATCCCCAAGAAACCACTGCACTTCGCCAAGATGAGCGGCAATTTCTGGGTCGGGCAAAATTGCCATGGCCTTCTGCAGATAGGGCAGTGCCTCTTCGGCCTTGCCCATAACAAATAATACCCAGCCCATGCTGTCGATAATCGCTGGATCTCCCGGGTTTAACAGATAGGCGCGCTTGATCAGACGATAGGCCTCTTCACTGCGATCGGTGTGCAGGATCATCGTATAACCTAGGGCATTAAGTGCGGTGGGATTGTCTTCGTCCTGTGCCAGCAGGGCGCGCAAATCTTGTTCGGCGAGAGCAAAGTTATTTTGCATTTCCGCCACCATCGAACGTGCATAGAGTAGTTTGGGATCATTGGGGTGTTCTTGCAGGCCGCTACTCAACAGGTTAATTGCCTGATCGCCTTGATTGCCGCTGATCAATAGGTTGGATTCCAGCTGAATAAGTGCCGTGGCTTCACTCGGCTGTTGACGACGCAGGGCTTGCAGATAGGCTCTCGCCTGATCCATGCCATAGCTCCGTGCCAAGAGAACGGTAGCTCGGGATGCGGCGCCGAGATAATTGCGACCAAACTTCACCTGCTGATAATACTGCAGTGCTGCGACCAAATTGCCGTTGCGCTCAGCGATGGCGGCGAGATGGTATTGGGCATCAGCGCGCATGCTTGGATCCCGAGAGGCCTGTTGAAAAAGTGTGCTGGCCAGTTCCTCATTGCCCTGATTTAGATAGAGCAGGCCGAGTAAGAAGTTTACTTGCTGATCATTGGGGTTCTGTTCTCTGAGTATTTCGAACTGAAGAATCGCCAGAGGCCGGTCGAGTAGCGTCAGAAACCGTGCATATTGCAGTCGCAGATTGCGGTCGTCAGGTTTGCGCTGCAGTGCATCGGCAAGCAGTGCCGAGGCTTCATTTATTTTATCTTGCTGGTGCAGTAGCTGGGCTAATAGAAGCAGGCCGCGCTGATTATCGGGCACCAGACTCAAGAAATAGCGCGCGGTGGTTGCCGCATTCTCCAGATCACCCAGTTCGCGAAATAAAATCGCCACCGCCAGTTCTGCGCTAGCCTGTTGGTCAGGATTCAGCGGCAGTGCGCGATAGGCTTCCATTAGTCTGGGGATCAAGACCTGTTTATTACCCTCATCAATCGCTGTTACCGCAAGAAAAGCCTCGAGATCGTTATCATTGCGATATAGCCATGAGGCCTGTTCCAGTGCTTCAAAGGGTTGCTTGTACAGAGCAAAGGCTTGCAGGGCAGCACGGTGGGCGGCGGCCTCATTGGGTTCTACTTCAATCCACAGTTGCGCGCTCTCCAAGATTCCCCGGGCATCGCCCTGATGTGCGGCAATGCTGTGGGTTAAGCGGATAATGGCGGCATCGCGGGTTTCGCGAGCCTGAATGAGATAATGCTTCAGAGCTGTCTTAAACTGACCTCGGGTCAGCGCTACATCGGCGACTAAAATTTGGTAGAGAGAGTCTTCATCAAAGGGTTTGGTTGCTGCTAACTCTGGGGCTAGGGATTCTGTGGAGCTTTTATTTAAAGAGCTTTGAGTTAAAGAGCTTTGGTCTGATGAAACTGACGAGAGATTGCCGCTTTCCGGCACTGAAGCACAGGCTGTTAGCAACAGAACCAGACTCACAGCAAAGGTGCTGGAAGCGAAGGGCGGGTTGCAGAGAGAGCTGGTTAATTTCATCATTTTCTTTTATCAGGAATCCGTTGGTTAAGACCTTTATTACGGCAAAAGATTAGGGCGTGTTCCAACAATATCCTTTTTTTATGGTATTTCTCATTATGCTGGCCAGACTGGTGTAAAATCTCTCGCCTAAATCATTGGTCGAAATCTAAACCCCTTTGATTTTGAGTATAGACAGATAATTAAGCAAGTAGCAGAGAGACAAACAGCGCAGTCATCATGGGTATTCTGGCATTAGGTATTAATCATACAACCGCTTCCGTGGATCTCCGCGGCCGCGTTGCCTTTGCCCCAGAAATGGTAGTCGAATCTCTGCAGCAGGCTCTAGAACATCTGCCCGGAGGCGAAATCGCCCTGCTGTCCACCTGTAATCGCACCGAGATTTATTTTCACGGCGACGCCAGTGATGAACAGCTGCTGAGTTGGCTGGCGGATTGCAAAGGGGTGGCGCTGGAACAGCTGCGCGATTGCTATTATTGCTATCGGGATCAACAAGCTGTGCGCCATATTATGTGCGTTGCCAGCGGTCTCGACTCATTAGTGCTGGGCGAGCCGCAAATTTTTGGTCAGATCAAATCAGCCTATGCCGTAGGTCGCGAAGCCGGCACTGTTGCTACACATCTCAATCAAGTATTTCAAAGCGCCTTTGCCGCGGCCAAGCGGGTGCGCTCCGAAACCGCGATTGGGCAGAACCCAGTCTCTGTTGCCTATGCTTCGGTGAGTCTAGCCGAGCAGATTTTTGCCGATTTAAAACAGGTTCATGCCCTGTTGATTGGTGCCGGAGAAACCATTGAGCTAGTGGCACGGCATCTGCGGGACAAACAGGTAGGGTCGATTACGGTAGCCAATCGAACCCTCAGTCGTGCTCAGGAATTGGCCCTAGATTTTTCCGCCAATGCGATTCTATTATCGGATATTCACGACCACCTGCCTCAGGCGGATATCGTTATCTCATCCACTGCCAGCCAACTACCAGTGCTGGGCAAGGGTGCGGTGGAATCGGCGCTCAAGAAGCGCCGTCACAAACCAATGTTTATGGTCGATATTGCCGTGCCGCGAGATATCGAGCCCGAGGTGGAAACGCTCGAGGATGTCTATCTCTACACGGTTGACGATTTACAGGAAGTTATTCAGGGCAATTTGCGCGCGCGTCAGACTGCCGCCGATGTGGCCCAGGGCATAATTGATCAGGAATCCGAGAGCTGGTCTCGCCAGCAGCGCTCTCTGGCCGTGGTCGATACCATTCGCGCCTTCCGCGACAGCGTTGAAAAGATTCGTGGTGAAGAAGTTGGCAAGGCACTGCAGTTATTGCAACGGGGTCAGGATGCAGAGGCAGTGATCGAGACTCTGGCGCGTAATCTGACCAATAAGCTGATGCACAAACCCACTACTCGCCTCAAGCAGGCCAGTGAAGAGGGGCGCGATGACACTATTAATGCTACTCAGGACCTTTTTGGTCTGGATAAGAAGCGTTAGCGCCGCTCAGCGCCCCACCTCTCTATTGCCAAATCGCTTATTTGCACCGCGCTCGATGCGCACAAAACCACAGATGGATATTCAATGAAAGCTTCAATTCTCTCTAAGTTAGACCACCTTTCGGATCGCTATGAGGAAGTCGGCGCGCTGCTTAGCGATGGCGATATCATCAGTGACCAAAATCGCTTTCGTACTCTATCCAAAGAGTATGCCGAACTTGAGCCACTGGTTAAAACCTATGGCAGCTACAAAGATGTGCTGGAGAATATTGACGAGGCCAAGCTGTTATTAAAGGACTCGGACACAGATATGCGCGATATGGCGCAGGAGGAAATGCGCAGCGGTGAAGAGCAGCGTGAGGTGCTTGAACTGGAGATTCAAAAGTTACTGTTGCCCAAAGATCCCAAAGATTCGAAAAATGTGTTTCTTGAAATTCGCGCCGGAACCGGTGGTGATGAGGCAGCCATTTTTTCTGGGGATCTATTCCGCATGTACAGCAAATACGCCGAAACCAAGCGTTGGAAAGTTGAGATCATCAGTGAGAACAGCGGTGATCATGGCGGATATAAAGAAGTGATCGCACGGATTGTCGGTCAGGGTGTTTACTCAAAACTTAAATTTGAATCCGGCGCTCACCGAGTGCAGAGAGTGCCCGATACTGAATCTCAGGGCCGCGTCCATACGTCAGCCTGCACCGTTGCAATAATGGCCGAGGCAGATGAGCAGGATGCCATTGAGATTAACAAAGGTGATCTGAGAGTGGATACCTTTCGCGCCTCCGGCTCCGGTGGTCAGCACGTTAACAAAACCGATTCGGCGATCCGTCTTACTCACCTGCCCAGTGGGCTGGTAGTGGAATGTCAGGACGAGCGCTCGCAACATAAGAATCGCGCTAAGGCCATGTCGGTACTTCAGGCTCGATTGACCGCCATGCAGGATGAAGCGGTTGCCAAAGAGCAGTCTGACCAGCGCAAGAGTTTGGTTGGCAGCGGCGATCGCTCGGAGCGTATTCGCACTTATAACTTTCCCCAGGGGCGGGTCACCGATCACCGTATTAACCTGACGTTGTATAAATTGGGTGAAGTGATGGAAGGTTCTCTCGATGATGTGCTTGGACCCCTAGTCAATGAATTCCAGGCCGAGCAGCTCGCCAGTTTGTCTGAATAATGACCATTGCCGAACTCTTTCAATCTGCTGTTGGAGCCAATCGGCTCAGCGATAGCCCAGAACTAGATTGCCAGCTATTGCTCTGCTTTGTACTGGGGGTGGACTCCAGCTATCTGAAGACCTGGCCCGAACGTCAAGTTAGCGATGATCAGAGTACCCAATTTAATAGGCTATTACAGCGCCGTTTAGATGGTGAGCCAGTGGCCTATTTGATTGGCTCTCAGGGATTTTGGAGTCTCGATCTCAAGGTTTCTCCTGCAACATTGATACCGCGGCCGGAAACTGAATTATTGGTGGAAGTGGCATTGGATCTGGCGCTGCCGGAACAGGCATCGGTGCTGGATCTGGGCACCGGGACCGGCGCCATCGCCTTGGCTCTGGCCACTGAACGTAGCCGCTGGGAAATCTGCGCTGTGGATCTGCAACAGCAGGCGGTGGATTTGGCTGAGCGCAACCGTCAACGCTACCAGCTCGACAATGTTAGGCTGTTTGCTAGCAACTGGTTTGCCGCCATTCCCGCTCAGCGCTTTGATCTTATTGTTAGCAACCCACCTTATATAGAAGCCAATGATCCGCATCTGAGTCAGGGGGATCTGCGTTTTGAACCGGCCTCGGCGCTGGTCTCTGGTGATGATGGTTTAGGCGATTTGCGACTGGTCTGCACCCAGAGTGTCGACTACTTAAATAGGGGTGGTTGGCTATTGCTTGAACATGGTTTTGATCAGGGCGCGGCAGTGCGTGAATTACTTGATCAGGCTGGTTTTGCCTCGGTAGAGACTCGCCGTGACCTCAATGGTTTAGAGCGATTAACCCTGGCCTGCCGCAGTGATTGACTGACTATAAATTGTCTAGGGCCTGAATTCTGCGCCGCGAGATAATATTCCAACGAGTGATCAAGCCGATTCCGGCGCAAGACGCGCCAATAATGGTGCCCACCCAAAACCCATAGACACCCATTGGCTCGCCCCAGATATCGGTAAGTGCCAGTGAATAGGCGATGGGAAACGCAATACCCCAGAACGCCACCACCTGAATCAATAGCGGTATGCGCACATCTTTGTAGCCCCGCAGTGCACCGCTGGCGGTCATCTGCAAAGAATCCACAGAACCCAAAACAGCAGCAAACAAGAATAGGTTGGCGGCAATTAACTGGACATTGGGGTTGGCACTAAACAGCGCCGCCAGATCTTCGCGCAGAGTAACTTTTAATAACGCCGTAGTCAGGCCGAGCATAAAGACCATCTTGTAGCCGACTATACAGAAGCGTCTCGCCAGTCTTGGATCCCCTGCGCCCTCGGCCATAGCCACCTTGATCGTCAGCGCTGAAGCGACACCTAAGGGAACCATAAAGGCCAGAGAATCTATATTGATGGCAATGGCATGTGCGCCCACTACATCGGAACCCAGATGGGCGATCATCAGTGGGATGATTGAGAAAAACATAATCTCTGCGGCGATATTCAGTGCAATAGGAATACCGAGGCGCAAAATATTAACAATCGCGGCGAGATTGGCTCGGGCAAAATCACTGTAGAGTTTTAGTGCGCGCATGGTGCTCGAACGCTGCGCATAGACCGCCATACAGATCAGCAAAAAGGTCATAACTATGGCGGTGGCCCAGCCGGCTCCCGCGCCCCCCATTGCTGGCATACCAAATTTGCCGAACACCAGTACATAATCGAGAACAATATTGAGCAGAAATGCAGCGCCGTTAAATACCATCACCGGACGGATATCACCCATACCCTCAAAGGTAGTGCGATAGGCAAAAAATGCCGGAAACATCAGTCCGGTAATCAAAAACGGCAATAGGTAGCGGCGTCCCACATCGTAGACTTCTGGTGGAATCTGCAATTCGCCGAGAATATAAATTCCCAACAGGATGCCGCAGTTCACCGCCAAGCCAACAGGCACCGCTAACCATAGTGCTTGCTGAAATTGAAAGCGCACGAGATGCCTGTTTCCCGCGCCCCAGTGGTTGCCAATAATCGGGCTATTGCCGAGCATAATGCCGATCACAATAAGATTGATCACTGCCCAGATGCTGCCGCCCAACTGCACCGCAGCTAGTTCATCGGCGCTGATCTGACCGGCCATATAAATATCGGTTACGGTCATGCCAACCACAGCCACTTGCCCGAAAATCAGCGGCCCGGCGAGGGACCAAAGCTGCTTCGCGTTGGACATGAAAGTGGCGTTATTAATATTATTAGCAGGCATGGTCAGCACATAAAAATAGTAGTGTTCATTCTCGTTTAATGATCAGCGCAATGCGAGTAAAAAGAAGACCTATTCGCCTAATCTAAGCTAACTAATCGCTAGGTTGGAATTTTTTCTCCAAGGGGCAATCTAATCTGCCAGCGACATTATTTATAGGAACAAAATCAAGGAGCGATGCATGCAACAGCTAGTTATCTGGTACGACCTCTTCCTCTCCAAGCTAAAGTATATCGATTGGCTTGGGCCACTGGCCCTGCGACTTTATCTGGCGCCGATTTTTATCGGTGTCGGCCTGCATAAATTTGCCAACTGGGACGATATGGTGTCTTGGTTTGGCAACCCTGACTGGGGGCTGGGTCTGCCCGCACCGGCGCTAATGGTGTTGCTGGCTGCCAGTGCTGAGTTGCTTGGGGGCTTGGCCCTATTGGTCGGTGTGGCGACTCGGTTGGTGGCTATCCCATTGATGGTGACCATGATGGTTGCGGCGGGCAGTGCCCACTGGGACAACGGTTGGTTTGCCATTGCCCCAGGAGATCCCCACACCAGCACTGCAAAAGTCTTGGCTTTGGTCGGTGTACCCGGGGCGGAGCGAAGCCTTGAGAACAGTGTTGCTGTGGGCGAGCGTTTAGGGGCGGCAAAGTCACTGTTAAAGCGTCACGGCAATTACAGCTGGCTAACTGAGAAGGGTGGTTTGGTGATCTTGAACAATGGCATCGAGTTTGCGGCAACCTATTTTATTATGCTGATGATGCTGTTGTTTAGCGGGGGCGGACGCTGGTTTAGTCTCGATTACTGGATTGCACGGCGCATGGCTGTCGCATAGATATAACTTCCGCGACAGGTCGGCGGCGAGCCAGATTATTAAAGCAAACGGCTCGCCGACAATTCTGCTACAATCGCCGCGCAAATATGTGCACACAGCGTTTCAAAAAGATTGCCTTAAACGCATAGCGTGCATTGAACCCGGTGTTAAATCACTGTCTAAATATGTGTGCCCAAACTTGACTGAAACTACAGCCCCAGAAAACTCTACTCCCAACAATGAAGCCAAAAAGTCATCTGCGCGAGGTCCTCGACGCCGCGGACGCGGCCGTGGTCGCAACAGTTCCAATGCCGAAAAAGCTTGGAGTGCTGATCAATTTGTTGTCGAAGTGCAAGAGGGCAAAGCCCGCTTCCACGACTTCGATCTGCCCTTGCCACTGCTGCGGGGTATTCAGACTGCTGGGTTCACCTATGCCACACCTATTCAGGGCGCATCGCTACCTCATACTTTGCGCGGCCATGATATGGTCGGCAAGGCACAGACAGGCACAGGTAAAACTGCTGCATTCCTGATCAGTATTATCAGCGATCTGCTCAAGTATCCGGTTGAAGACGAGCGCTATATTGGCGAAGCCCGCGCACTAATTCTGGCGCCCACCCGAGAGTTGGCAGTTCAGATTGGTGAAGATGCCGAACAGTTGGTTCAGCACACCGACCTCAAGGTACACACGCTAGTTGGCGGTATGGACTATGGAAAGCAGCTGCATAAAATTCAGCGTTCACACTGTGATATTTTAGTGGGAACTCCGGGACGCCTGTTGGATTTTGCCAGCAATAAAGACGTCCACTTAGATCAGGTTGAAGTACTGGTAATCGATGAAGCTGACCGCATGTTGGATATGGGTTTTATTCCCCAGGTTCGGCGTCTGGTGCGGGCAACGCCGCCAAAAGAAGATCGTCAAACCTTACTCTTCTCAGCCACCTTTACTGACGATGTTATGCGTCTGTCTGAGCAGTGGACTGATAAGCCAGTAAAGCTTGAGATGGAGCCGGAGCGCGTAGCTACAGATACCGTCGAGCAAAAAATCTTTATCACTACCGCCAGTGAAAAATTTGCTCTGTTGCAAAATATTCTTAAGAGCGATGATGTGCAGAGCGTTATGGTGTTTGCTAACCGTCGCGATATTTGCCGCACTCTCTACGAGCGTTTAAAGAAGCAGGGCTTTAAAGTGGGCTTGATTGCCGGTGATGTTCCCCAGGCGCGTCGCATGAAAACCCTAGAAGGGTTTAAGAACGGCGCGATAAAAGTGATGGTCGCCACTGATGTGGCCGGTCGCGGTATTCACGTCAACGGCGTTAGCCATGTGATTAACTTTACTCTTCCAGAAGAGCCTGAAGATTATGTGCATCGCATTGGTCGCACCGGTCGTGCCGGTGAGACTGGTATCTCCATAAGCTTTGCCTGTGAAGATGATGCCTTCTTGCTCGAGCCTATCGAAAAGCTGCTGGATATGAAACTCTCCTGCACTATGCCAGATGAGGAATTGCTGGTTGAGACGCCAGTTCCAGCTCGCAAAGCACGAGCGCCGAAAAAAGCGCCCGCGGCAGAAAAAGCGCCTGTGGAAGTTAAAAAGCCAGTCGAGGTTTCTGCTGAGACGCCAAAAGAGGTTGAGCCTGCGGTTGCTGTGGTAGAGCCTTCAGCGGAAAAGGAGCCTTCAGCTACTAAAGAGCCTTCAGCGGGACAAGAGCCATCAGCGCAAAAAGCGCCTTCAGCAGAAAAAGAGCCTTCAGCGGAACAAGAGCCATCAGCAGAGAAAGAGCAATTGGTTAAGGAAGAGCCGCAAGCTGCAACAACAGAAGCGCCGGCAGTTAGCTTGAGTAGTGAAGAAAGCTCTCAAATAGAAAGCTCTCAAACAGAAAGCTCTTCAGAAACGAGCTCTCAAGAAGATAAGCAAGAAGGCGATATTGAGGGCAACAAAGCAGACTCTGCTGGCTAAGCTAATGGGCGCAGCGCTCGCTGTGCCAGTTGTTCTTTTATATTTTGTTGTATTCGCGGCACCAGAGCAGGGTGCCGCCAATAACAGCAGCCGGTAACAACAGTAGATTGAACAGCGGTATAGCCGCTGCCGCCAGCGCTGACAAACCAAAACTCAATGACAGTAATCGCTGTTTTCCCGCGCGCTGCCGCACCTCGGCAAAGCTTAATGCATCGCTATCCGCTGGATAATCCATATACTGCAGTGCTAGTGTCCAAGCCGCCCAGCTTGCAGCAACCAGCGGTGCCAGAATATTGATCACCGGCAAAAAGCTGATCACCACCGTGACTAGCGCGATGCCCAGAGTTCGCGGCAGCATATAGGCGATAATCTGCAGCTCGCGACAAAAGCTGCTCCAAGCGGTGGCAAGCAGCGCCGAAGTGGAGCTCTGTATTTCATCGCTGTCACCCCGCTCAAGAACAATTACCCGTTCCGCGATAATCCCGTAAAACGGCGAGCCGATTAAATTGGCGAGCAGGGTAAAGGTAAAGGCATAGATAATCAGTGCCAGCAGTGCAAACAGTAACCAGATAATCCATACCAGCCACTCTAGCCATGTTGGTACCGAGGCAATCAAAAAATTCAGCCAATCATTAACCCAGGCCGCAGCAAACCAAGTGGCTGCAGAAAAGAGAATTAGATTGATCGCTGTGGGAAAGATCACCAGCCAGCGAATCCGCCGATGCCAGAGTAATTTAAATCCTTCAATGATGACTGAAGGGGTGGTTAGAGGTGATACTGATGCAGTCATTGTTAATGAGACCCCAGATTCAAAATATTATTGCCCGCTATGATCAACTAGCAATTTTTACAGATACCAGAATAGCATCTATGCTTTGTTTAATTGGATTGAATTGACAGCCTTGGAGAAAGCAAATGAATAAAATTGGAAAGATTACGGCGACAATTGTTCTGTTGGTTATTGTGTTGATGGTGGTGGTTCTAACTAACTTGGATCGTGGTATCAAGACTGCAGTAGAAACTATTGGCCCTGAATTAACGGGGTCTGAAGTGACTCTCGATTCCGTAGAGCTGAGTCTTACCGATGCCAAAGGCAGTTTGTCAGGGCTGCGGGTGGGAAACCCCGAGGGTTTTGCCGCCGCCGATGCGTTTAAATTGGGTGTTATCAGTTTTGCCGTGGATCCAGAGTCATTGGCCGGCGACACCATAGTGGTGGACTCTCTGCGTATTGTGGCTCCGGAGATAACGATGGAACGCGCCGATGGGCGCAGTAATCTGGATCAGATTCAGGCCAATATTGCCGATTATTTGGGTGCCGATAGCAGTCAGGGAGGAACTGACGCCGAGGGTAAAAAGTTTATTATCCGTGACCTGAGAATTACCGATGCGGTGGTTCGCTACGCCATTCTTGGGGGCAAGGGTATCGATCTACAGCTACCGGATCTGCGGCTCACTGATTTAGGTGGCTCTGATGAAGAGAACAGCGGCGTCTCCGGCGCTGAGGCCGCGGCAGAAATTATTACTGCTATTGTCGGTGCGGCGGGCAAGGCCGCCAGTCAGTCCGGGGCAATTAAGGATATGGGCAAGTCTCTTGAAGACCAGCTCAAGGAAAAGGCCAGTGGGCTGAAAGGGCTGTTTGGTAAATAGAACGTTATTTCACGCTGCGTAGATTAGGAGCATTGGCGTTAATAGCCACTATAAAATGATTGGGCTATGAGGCCAGGGGATTAGAGACAAATGGATCTATTAGGCATCAACAACCTCTGGCTGTTTATCGTCTCCGGTATCATCTTAAATGTGCTGCCTGGGCCAGACTCGCTTTATATTATTGGTAGAACTGCCATGCAGGGCTTCCGCGCCGGGTCAGTCGCAGCTCTGGGTGTGGGAACAGGCACCATTTTTCATATTCTTATGGCAGCCTTTGGTCTCTCGGCAATCTTGGCCACCTCCGCCGCGGCCTTTACTTTGGTTAAAATGTTGGGTGCGATTTATTTGGTTTATATGGGGCTTTCGATGCTCTTTGGTCGTTCAGTCAAACAGACTGAAGACTCACTGCCATCAAACGCTATTCCCCTAGGCAAAATTTATTGTCAGGGATTTTTGACCAATCTGCTAAACCCAAAAGTCGCCTTATTCTTCTTGGCTTTTGTTCCGCAGTTTATTGATCCAACAGCCCAATATAAGGCGTTGTCTTTTATTCTGTTGGGGGTGATTTTTAATATTAATGGCATGCTGTGGTGCCATCTGCTGGCATTTTTGACTGCTGTGGGCAGTCGCCGTATACAGCAAAATCAAAATATTACAGGTTGGCTAACCAGACTGGGCGGGACATTATTTACCTACTTTGGTCTGCGCCTTGCCTTCACTGACCAGTAGCGCTTTTTAGTAGCACTTTTTAGTAGTACTTTGTTAACTGCACTTTAAGCCAGTGGTGCGCCCTCGTTGGGTTTGCGCAAGCTTACGCAGAGTGACGCATTATCCGTTGCTTCTGGCGATCCCAGTCACGCTCTTTATCGTCATTGCGCTTATCGAAATCTGCCTTGCCTTTGGCCAGGGCGATCTCAACTTTAATCAGATGAGTCTTCCAATACATCGCGGTGCAGACACAGGTGTGGCCCTTTTGATTGACCCCAGCTTCAAGCTTGTCCAGTTCCCGGCGATTGAGCAACAGTTTGCGTGAGCGAATCGGCTCGGTGACATAGTGAGTTGAAGCGGTTGGTAGCGGTGTGATATTCGTGCCAATCAGCCAAGCTTCGCCATTCTGCAGCAACACGTAGGTGTCGGTTAGATTGACCTTGCCTTCGCGCAGGCTCTTCACTTCCCAACCCATTAGAGAAATTCCCGCCTCAAATTTTTGCTCAAGAAAATAGTTGTGCTTCGCCTTCTTGTTGAGAGCGATAGTGCTGGATTGAGCTTTCGGTTTCTTTTTAGTCATAACTGCGGATTATACGTCTGCTGATCTATTTATCATAACCAAATGCGCAGCTAATAAGCGCTTTTTGATTAGGATCGTCTGGGGGATAGCGTTACAATCCAGAATCATTTTTTGGGGTAGTTTATGGGCTTACAGCAAAAAGGCATGCACGGAACTTGGACCAGTCGCTGGACCTTTATTATGGCCGCCACCGGTTCCGCGGTGGGCCTCGGCAATATGTGGAAGTTTCCCTATGTCGCTGGCAGTAACGGCGGCGGTGCATTTGTGCTTGCCTATATCGCCTGTATCTTATTAATTGGTGTTCCGGTGATGATGGCTGAAGTGGCTATTGGTCGTCGCGGACGCCAAAGTCCGATCAACTCCATGAGCGATATAGTTACCGAGAGCGGCGCACATCCGGCCTGGCGCAATATTGGTTGGTTGGGTGTTGTGGCGGGCATGTTAATTATTTCATTCTATGCAGTGATTGCCGGCTGGGCACTGGATTATATCTTTGCTATGGCCTCTGGCGAACTCCGTGGCGCGACCGGTGAGGTGGCGGCCGGGGTCTTCGGCAAGCTGTTGGCAGATCCGGCGCGACTGGTATTTTGGCAGAGCTTATTTCTGATGCTCTGTGTTGGTGTAGTGGTCGGTGGCGTCAAAAAAGGCCTCGGTGTTGCGGTGGAAATTTTAATGCCGCTGCTGTTTATTATGCTGCTGATACTGCTTGGCTTTAGCTTTTTTCGGGGTAATTTCCAAGCCGGCTGGAATTTTCTGTTTAGCTTTGATTTTGCCGCTCTGAGCGGTCGTGGCGTGCTGGAGGCAATGGGTCAGGCGTTCTTTACCCTGAGTATTGGTATGGGCGCGATCATGGCCTACGGTGCCTATATGCCGCAGAATGCCAATATAGGTAAAACCATTTTAACGGTTGCCTTCTTTGACAGTATGACGGCGATTATCTCCGGTTTGGTTATCTTCTCGATTGTCTTTGCTACCCCCGGCGTTGAACCCAGTGCCGGCCCCGGCTTGATGTTTATCAGCCTGCCGGTGGCCTTTGGCAATATGCCCGGCGGGCTACTGATCGGCTCGGTGTTCTTTGTGCTGGTCACCATCGCTGCTTGGAGTTCGGCTATTTCACTGCTCGAGCCGGCTGTAGCCTGGCTGATCGAAGCCAAAAATATGAATCGCGTGCAGGCCAACTTGCTGATCGCCGGCGGTACTTGGCTGCTGGGCCTAGGCAGCGTATTCTCGTTTAATATTTGGGCTAACTCAACGGTCGCCGGATTTACCTTCTTCGACTTTTTAGACTTCCTGACCTCCAATGTGATGTTGCCTCTGTCGGGCTTATTGATTGCGCTGTTTGTCGGCTATGTTATGAAAGATGAGTTTGTCGAGGATGAAATGCAGGGCACTTCGCCGTGGGTTATGCAGTGCTGGCGTTTAATGCTGAGGTATGTGGCGCCGGTGGCTATAGCCGCAGTCTTTGTGATGGGTATCTACGACAAGTTCTTTGCATAGGCCGCTTGAGAGATGAGGTTGTTGTGAATAAGGTTCAGCGTTCGGCACTGGTGATGTACTCGGATCAGGCAATGTTTGATCTGGTCAATGATGTGGCCAATTACCCGCAGTTTATGGATGGCTGTCAGAGCGCCGAGGTGTTTGAGCAGACTGATCAGCTGATGGTTGCGCGCCTCGACTTAAAGAAGGCGGGCGTTAAAACCAGCTTTATGACACGCAACAGTCTCAGTGCACCAAACCGCATTGAGATGAGCTTGGAAGATGGACCATTTAAGAGCCTGCGTGGGGTCTGGCAGTTTAAAGCCCTGACTCCAGAGGCCTGTAAAGTGAGCCTCGATTTGGAATTTGAATTTAACAGTATGGCGATGGGTATGGCAGCGTCAAAGCTATTCTCGAACATGGCAAATGATCTTGTAGATTCCCTTTGTCGCCGCGCTGATCAAGTATATGGGAAGACAGATGACCGACAGTAATATGATTGTGGTAGAGGTGGTTTATGGGCTGCCGGAGAAGCAGAAGTTAATTCAACTGAGTGTGGCTGTTGGCACCACAGCGCTGCAGGCGGCTGAGCAGTCTGGCATTGTCCAGAGCTTTCCCGAGATTGATCTGGGCAGTAGTAAGATGGGTATTTTCGCTCAGGTGCTGGGCACTAAGGGTTTGGCAGAGCCAGGTGAATATGTGTTGCAGGAGCGTGATCGGGTAGAAATTTATCGACCATTGATTGCCGATCCGAAAGAAGTGCGTCGTCGCCGTGCTGAGGAAGCAAAGCTTAAGAAAGAGCAGGCGGGGATTGAAGGCAAAGCCGTTTAGCTAGAGGGCTGTTTAGTTGGAAAGCCGTTCGGTTAGAAGGCTAATGTGATAGAAGGCTGTTTAGATGGAGAGCAGGCCGACCCGGTTTCAGATCGACCTGATCAACTTACTTGGCCTCGGGCTCCGCAGCAGGAGTCGGCATATAGTCACCGGTCATGCGCTCGAGCTTATCTTCCTGATCAAAGAAAATCGTCACCTGCTCCTGAGTTTCTTTGCCAGAGGGTGATTTGCGGCTGTAGAAATAATCCCAGCGTGTTTGGTTAAAGGTATCGGTTACCAGAGGAGTGCCAAGTACAAAGCGCACCTGAGACTTGGTCATACCTGGAAGCAATTTATCAATCATCTCCTGATCAACAATATTGCCTTGCTGGATGGCTACTTTGTGTACCCCAGGGAATTTGATCCAGCTGCAGCCGCTGGCCAGAAGCGTAAAACTTATTAAGCAAATCAGAACTATTCGCATTTGTGGGGTTCCCGTTGGTTAAGCGAACGGGGATAATACCCAAAGCGACAAGCATAGAGAAGGGCTAACAATGACTCTGGAAGATCAAGAACTAAAAAAAGCCGGACTCAAGGTGACATTACCGCGAGTAAAAATCCTGCAGATCCTCGAAAACTGTACCGATCGTCATATGACTGCCGAAGATATCTATCAGGCATTGCGCGATTCTGATGGTGATGTGGGCATTGCCACGGTCTATCGTGTGCTCACTCAATTTGAGGCTGCCGGACTTGTTGAGCGCCACAACTTTGATAATGGCCCGGCGATTTACGAGATCGACCGCGGCGAACACCACGACCATATGGTCTGTACTGAGAGCGGCAAAGTGATTGAATTTCACGATGCCGAAATTGAGAGCCTGCAGGAACGAATTGCCGCAGACAAAGGTTATCAATTAGTGGGTCACAGCCTAGTACTCTATGTAAAGCCTAAAAATTCATGACCGGTTCCTTTCACTGCGATTTCTGAGATCGCACTTTTTTCATCGGAAAAAGAATTGTAAAAATAATGTCCGAGACTACTCTGAAACAAATCGAAAATTTCCTTAATGCTTGGGCCGATCTAATGTGGAGTACGCCCCTAGTGGTACTTCTGGTTGGCGGTGGGCTATTCTTTATGATTCGCTCACGCCTGCAGCCCTATCGCTATTTTGGCCATGCCATCGCGCTGCTGCGGGGCAAGTACAGTGATCCCAATGATCCGGGACATATTCCCCACTCGCAGGCTTTATCCACGGCGCTCTCTGGCACCATTGGTCTGGGCAATATTGCCGGCGTGGCGATTGCTATTAGTATCGGTGGTCCCGGCGCCGTGTTCTGGATGTGGGTCACGGCTATAGTCGGAGTGGCAACCAAGTTTTATACCGCATCACTGGCAGTGATGTTTCGCGGTCATGACTCTCTTGGAGCGCTGCGTGGTGGCCCCATGTATGTGATCACGGAGGGTATGGGCAAACGTTGGTATCCTCTGGCGGCACTGTTTGCAGTGGCCTGCCTGATCGGTGCGCTGCCACTTTTCCAAGCTAACCAATTTATTCAGTTACTGCGTGACAGTGTTGCGATTCCAGCAGGTTTAGCCACCAACGATCAGCACTTCACCTTTGATTTTTTCGCCAGCCTTACTCTGGCGGCATTAGTCACAATGGTTGTGGCGGGGCGGATTGAGCGTATTGGTCGTTTAACCGTGCGCTTGGTGCCGACCATGGTAATACTCTATCTGGGTATGACCTCAGTGATTCTGTTTAACTACGCCGCTGAGATACCGGCGGTGCTGTGGCTGATTGTTAGCGATGCCTTTACTGGCGAGGCCGCAGCCGGCGGCTCCGTAGGTGCGGTGATTATGATTGGCGTGCGTCGCGGAGCCTTTTCTAATGAGGCTGGCATAGGTACTGAGTCCCTAGCCCACGGTGCGGCAAAAACCCAAGAGCCGATTCGCGAAGGTATTGTCGCTATGGTGGGGCCGGTGATTGACACTTTGGTGGTCTGTACCTGTACCGCGCTGATTATTCTGTTGACCGGTGTCTGGCAGGCGGATTCTGGACTCGCCGGTGTGACCATGACAGCTCGTGCTATCGAACAGGTGTTTCCAGTTGCTGGCATCTATCTACTGCTGATTATGGTGGGCATGCTGAGCTTTAGCACTATGGTGAGCATGTGGTTCTATGGGGTTAAGTGTGCCGGATTTTTGTTCGGTGCCGAGCGCGAGCACTATTACACGCCGGTTTATATTAGCTTGATTGTGGTGGGGGCAGTGGTCTCGATGGACATTGTTAACGGTCTGATTTTGGCGGCTTATGCCACCATGGCTATCCCAACGATGATCTCAACGCTGATCTTGGCACCTAAAGTGAATGCGGCGGCGAAGAAGTATTTCGCTGAGCTGCACGCCAGCAAATAGCAAACTTGCCTCTTCTTTGTTTGATATAGGGGTTGCCGTCAGATCACGGCAACCTAACCACTAAGCTAGTTTTTAATCTAGCTTAGAGCAGCTTTTCAATATCCGCAGCAATGTCTTTAGGCTTGCGAATCGGTGCATAGCGCTTCACTACCTGACCTTCTCGACCGACTAAAAACTTGGTGAAGTTCCACTTAATCTTGTTGTTGAGCAGGCCGCCGGCCTGACTTTTGAGGTGGGTGTAAAGTGCGTGCTGCTCTGGGCCATTGACATCAATCTTGCCCATAACTGGAAAGCTAAGGCCAAAGTTGATCTGGCAAAATTCTTGAACCTCGGCATTGCTGCCAGGCTCTTGGCCGCCAAACTGATTGCAGGGCAGGGCCAGTACAACAAAGTCTCGTTCACTGTATTGGTCATAGAGTTCCTGCAGCTGGGTGTACTGGGGCGTAAATCCGCACTTGCTGGCGGTATTGACGATGAGCATTACTTTGCCGCGATAGTCTTCTAGGGAAACAGCGTTGCCGCTGCTATCTGCGACAGTAAAGTCATAAATTGATTGATCGTTAGCCATAAGTTGTATTTCTCTCTGTTTTGTTTTTATTATTAAATCGTCTGCAGGCTATTTAAAAGAGTGCTCGGGCCCGGGGAAAATTCCGCTGCGCACGGCGTTGCCATAGGCGGTGATGGCATCTTGAATGCTTGCTTCCTGTTCAAGAAAATTTTTCGAGAAGCGCGGCAGGCGCTGTGAGATACCCAGCATATCGTGAAGTACCAACACCTGAGCATCGGTATCCGGCCCAGCGCCAATACCGATAACCGGAATGGTCAGGGCTTCGGAGAGCTGCTTGCCCAGTGCTGAGGGTACGCATTCCACAACGATTAGTTCGGCACCGGCTTCTTCCAGTGCCTGAGCATCGGCAATCATCTGTTCTGCTGCTTGATCTTCTTTACCCTGCACTTTATAGCCGCCGAGTTTATGCACCGACTGGGGGGTTAGACCCACATGACCACAGACGGGAATACCCCGTTCACTGAGTAGATAAACCGTATCGGCGAGCCAAGCACCACCTTCAAGTTTCACCATCTGCGCGCCCGCCTGCATCAAAATGGCTGCATTATCTAGGGCCTGAACTTCTGTGGCGTAAGACATAAACGGCATATCGGTCATGAGCAGTGCGCGGTTATTGCCCCGCTTTACCGCTGCGGTGTGGTAGGCCATATCATCGATGGTGACTGGCAATGTGCTGTCACAGCCCTGAATAACATTGCCCAGTGAATCGCCCACCAAGACCACTTCAATCGCGGCATTCTCAATCAATTTTGAGAAGGTAAAATCATAGGCCGTGATCACGGCGAATTTCTCCCCCGCGTCTTTCATTGCTGCAAGATTGCTAATGGTTGTTGTTTTCATAGTCTTTTAGTCACAGTTCTGTTTGTGTCTCGAGGGCGAGATTATAGCGCTTTTACTGAAGTGGGTGAGGATTGTAGTAATGTCGCCCAGAACTAATTTGTACCATGTACCCCACCAAGTTTTGATAGTCCCGATCACTTTTTGCCAAATTGATGGCTTCGGTGTTGACGATTAACAGGGGCGTATCATCGTAATAATAGAAAAATTGGGTGTAGGCGTCATTCAGTTGCTGCAGATAACTGAGTTCGATAGCCTGTTCGCTGGGAGTGCCGCAGAGCTTTACACGATCGTAGAGCGTCTCGGTGGGAGCCTGCAGATAGTCCACCATGTCGGGTTTTGGCAGGTCGCTAATAATACTGTCGTAGACTGTCTGATAGAGGCGGTACTTATCGTCATCCAGGGTTATCTTGGCAAACCGTGGATCTTTTTCAATTAAAAAGTCGGCAATCCGCACCTGCTGGAAAATATCCCCTTGGCGCAGTTCCTGCAGTTTGCGCATACGTTGAAAGAGAAAAAACAATTGTGTGGGCAGAGCGTTACTGCGACGGTCTAGATAAAAGAGCTCGAGAAAGGGATTCTCTTCGGTGTCTTCAAGCAGTATTTCATAGTTAAAAGAGTGGGCGAGGCGCTTTGCTAAAGTCGTCTTACCGATACCGATTGGCCCTTCTATAGTAATGTATTGGGGGATTTAGGCGCTAGTCAGGTCGCAATCAAATTCACTGAGAATTGTCTGTTTCACATTGCTCTCCGATAGTCAGTGAATAAATTCTTTGGCTTTTTAATTAAGAGCTTTTTAATTAAGGGCTTTTTAGTTTTGTACTTTCTAATTTTGTACTTTCTAATCTTCACTAGACTCTATTTTGACGATGCCGTGCTGAGAGCAGTTTGTCAATAGTTGGGCGACAGTTTCTCCACTGGGCAGGGTTAACTGAGGATTGAGATCGGCGAGAGGAACCAGAACAAATGCCCGCTCGCCAATACGCGGGTGAGGAATGATCAGTCGCTCACTATCCATCAGCAAGTTATCGTAGAACAGAATATCCAAATCTAGAGTCCGCGGTCCCCAGTGAATGCTGCGCACTCGATTTTGTTGCTGCTCTATAGCTTGCAGGGCATCGAGCAGAGCCAGTGGCGATAGATCGGTACTGAGTTCTGCTGCGGCATTGATGAAGTCCGGTTGCTGTGGGCCAATCGGCGCAGTTTGGTAGCGACTTGATAGGGCGGTCAGTTCCATGTCCGGCTGTTGCGTAATAGCCTCAAGGGCACTGTCTAGCTGGCCGTGAGGACTGTCCATGTTACTGCCGAGGGCAATATAGACTACAGCCATTACTGCGCAGGATCTGCTGTGGGCTTGGGGCTATTGCGGCGACGGCGGCGTTTTTTCGGTCTGCGGTCAGTCTTCATGACCTCGTCTGCCATAGTCTGACGGCTTTCCTGATTGGCTTCCTGATAGTTTGTCCACCAATCACCAAGACCATCGAGATCTTCCCCGGCCTGTTCCCGCAGCAAGACGAAATCATAGGCCGCTCGGAAGCGCGGGTGCTCAGCGAGTCGCTGGGCGCGATTACCACCCCGTCGTCGCAGGTGCAGCTGTAAGTCCCAGATCTCACGCATTGGAATACTAAAGCGCTTAGGGATAGCCGTGACCGGAATTTGGTTGAGAATGATTTCCCCCGCTGCCTTACTCAGGGCATAGGGTGGCGAGTTGCCATTTTTCTCAAAATTGCTCGCCAATCTTTGTACCGCAGGCCACAACAGGGCAGCGTAAATAAACGCTGGGGTAACTCGCTGTGAGGAGCGAATGCGTTTATCGGTATTGATCAGCGCCTGAGATGCCAGCTTCATGGGTGTACCCTGGCGATCGTTGAGCATAGGTGCCAACTGCGGAACTATATAGTCAAACAGGCCGTACTCGACCAACAGATTAAAAGTGTCTAGGCCTTGGCCACTCATAAACAGTTTTAGCGTTTCGTCAAAAAGTCGCGGTGAGGACACCTGTTGCAGATCGGCGGCCCGGTGTTTCATTGGATTGGCCGTTGCGGATTCGATACTAAAGCCAAGCTTTGCAGCAAACCGTGCAACCCGCAGCAGACGCACTGGATCTTCGCGAAAACGCGTTTCCGGATCGCCAATAATGCGGATAACTTTGGCATCCATATCATCTATGCCATTGGTGAAGTCATGGATGCTATTGGTGCTGGGATCGTAATAGAGCGCGTTGACGGTGAGGTCGCGGCGCGAGGCATCCTCTTCCACAGTACCAAAGACATTGTCTCTTGTGAGCATACCGCTGTCGGTCTGCTGACGACGATTTTTGCTGGTCGACTGGCTGCTATTAGATCTGAAGGTAGTGACTTCAATAATTTCGCGGCTGAACTGCACATGGACGATTTGAAAGCGTCGGCCAATAATGCGTGAGCGGCGGAACAGTTCTTTGACTTCCCAGGGCTTGGCACTGGTAGCAACATCAAAGTCTTTGGGTTTTAAACCGATCAGCAGGTCGCGGACACAGCCGCCCACCACATAGGCTTCAAAGCCGGCTTTTTGTAAAACATCGACTACCTTGAAGGCGTCGCGATTGATCATATCCGGCGAGAGACAGTGCTGACCATCGCCGAAAACAAGCGGGCCAGAGGCACTTTTTGAGGATTTATCTCGTTGGAAAAACTTACTTATGCGTTTCAGCATTAAGTGATTGCCGATTAGGTTATTGTTAGAACTATGAGTTTAACAGAGGAAACATCTCGGCGGGAGACTAAAGCGACCTTTGATCGCAGTTAGTCGCCCAGAGACTCATCGGTCTTTTTGCGGCTGATACCCAGTTTATGGCGTCGCTCCCAGAGGCTTTTGCGACTGATGCCGAGCTTCTTTGCTAGATCTGTCTCGCTCATATTTTCTTGGTTCTCGAGCACAAAGCGGGTGAAGTAGTCTGCCAGTGACAGACCTGCGGGAGCATCATAATTTTGGGCAGTGCTCTGCTCCTGCGATCGAGTGCTGACAGCTCTGGGTATTTCCTCGGAAGTTGAGGGTTGCTCGGCAAATCCAATCAGCTCAGCGTCTATAGGCTCTTCTGGAGAGGCCATAATCACTGCCTGTTGCAGGCAGTTTTTAAGCTGCCGCAGATTACCAGGCCACTGATAATTGGCCAGTGCCTCTGTTGCCTCTGGAGTTAATCCTGAGCTGGCATCATCAAAGTGCCCAAGGATCGCCTGCGCAATAGTCGGGATATCAGCGCTGCGCTGACGGAGTGTTGGCATGGGGATGCTGATCACATCAATCTCGTAGTAGAGGTCTTTGCGGAATAGATTGGCCTGACAGAGTTTTTCCAGATCCTGGTCCGAGGAGCAAATAAAGCGACATTGACTGGTTTGCATTGCTCTGAGTAAAAGCGGCTGCAGTGGCAGGGCTAACTCAGCAATATTCTTTAGAAAAATGGTCGCGCTTGGCTTGCATCCTTCGAGTTGATTGACCAATTCAGTCTCTTTAAGACCGGCGCAGTTAATACTGATAAAGGCTTTTCGGGTGGATTTCCTACCCCTGTGAATGGCCATTGCCAGAGCTGATTTGCCACTGCCGGTTTCCCCGTGAATCAGTATTGGCAGATCGGAGGCGGCGACTTTTGGAATCACCCGAGTAACTTTTTTAATCGCTTCACTGCACCCCAGTAGCGCGATATCCCCCATTGTCTTTGCCGCTATAGCTCGGTGCTTTGAGGCACTGAGAATTCGCCGCACAGAGAGCAGCATCTCATCGTGATCAAAGGGTTTAGAGATATAGTCCACCGCGCCCTGACGCATGGTGTCTACTGCCGAGCGCAGGCTGGCATAACTGGTCATAATCAGAACCGGCACTGGGTCGACCATTTCAATAAGATCGGTGCCAAGCTGTCCCGGCAGACGCAGGTCGCTAATGACCAGGGCGAAATTATTGAAGTCAAAGCTGTCAGCTGCGGCTTTTATGCTTACTGCATCGCTGACTTGGTAATCGTGACGCTCGAGCAACTTGCGCAGAGATGCGCGAATAATTTCTTCGTCTTCGACGATCAGAATTTGATCTCTGTGGGGGGCGTTGCTCATAGCTGTATTGCTTGTTTTCGAGAATGACTCATATTGTTACCTTGAAGCACTGCCGATACAAGTGACAGTGATTGTTCGATCGCGGTTAATTCTCATCGCGATCAAAGGACAGCTCTGCGGTGGTACCCCGGTCACTGTTGATTGCAGGACTTGAAAGATTGATTTCACCGCCAAGGTTTTTCACTAGATTGAATACCATCCATAGCCCCAGGCCCGTGCCTTGCCCCGGCTCTTTTGAGGTGACAAAGGGTTCGAAGAGCTGATTTTTGATCGGCTCAGCAATTCCGCTGCCCTGATCACTGATCATGATTCTCAATTTTTTGCCATCGGGATGACAGCTAATCTCGATGGGACTTTCGTCCGTGGTGGCATCCCGGGCATTGCCCAGCAGGTTAAGAAAGATCTGCACCAACTGGCGATGGTCGCTGATTATTTGTATATCGGGATCCACCCGGCAGACAAACTGTTCCTTGGGTTGTTCCTTGGCCAGGCTGAGTATCTGAATCGCTTCTTCTGCAGCAAAGCTCACTGATACTGGCTGCAGTTGATCATGGTAGGTTTGCTCGCCACGGGAGAAGTTGATCAGCGACTGTACGATTGTGCTGATGCGATCGGTCTGGGAGAGAATCAACTCTGCGGAGGTTTCAATTTCTGCGGCTTCGGTTTCATGCTGCAAGTTCTGGGCGATACAGGCAATTCCAGTCACCGGGTTGCCAATTTCATGGGCGACTCCGGCGGCTAGGCGTCCCACGGATGCCAAGCGTTCATTGTTGATATAATTGCGCACTAACATAACCGATTTGGTTTGGTCTTCCACCAGTAGTATTAAGTCATCATCGGCACTCATCGCGGTGGATTTTTGTAGACCAAACCACTGGGTTTTCCCTGCTACTTCGAGTTCTACATTGTCTTTTCCAGTGCTAGCTTCCTGCAAGAACTCGCCGATAGCGGAGTGCCAGGGTTCGGGCAGATCACCGATTAGACTACCGGCAACAGTCTCACCATCGATGCCGGTGTAGCGCGCCATAGTGCTGTTCCATTTGATAATCTCGCCGCTCTGTCCCAGAGCAATAATGCCAATCGGCAAGTTATCGAGAATTTCCCGGTGGTGCATGCGCAGCTTATTCAGTTCACTGGCGATACCGGTAAGGCGGTCTCCTTCGATGGCCAGCACCGATTCGATAAGATAGATATCGTCTGGCTCAGCACGGGTTGGAGTCAGTAGGGGCAGCGTCTCCTCCATCATTTGATAGGCGGCCAAGACACCAAAATTGAGTGTCAGTGAAGAGTAGAGACTATCGCGCAGTTTGCGCAGCGCGGCAGGTCGAGTTTCGCTGGGCTCAAGATCGAGTTTGTTCAGTGCTCGTTCGATCTCTCTATCGGCTTCGCTGCCGAGCAATCTGCGCAGACTCACTAGCATCTGCTCAACCGAATTGTGGCTGAGCTGAACACGGGCAGGAATATAGATATTGTCCACCATACAGAGTCTGGCAAAGGACTGCTGCTCTTTGTCCATTGGGCCGAGGATAGAAAAAATCGTGCACAGCAAGATATTGACCATCAACGCTTCAAAGGCCCAGGCCTGCCAATTTTCCATGCCAAAGGTAAACACTCTATCCAGTCCCGGCGGCTGCCAGCTCCAGTCGCCAAATAGCATGGGCAGGGCCAGTGTCACCAACCATACTGAGATTCCCCCAAGCAATCCGGCAATCACGCCATTGCGATTGATTTTTGGCAGATAGATGGCAGCCAGCATGGCCGGTGTTAACTGAGCTAGTCCGGCGAAACCCACAAGGTAAAGATCGGTGATACTGCGTGCTTTGATTATATTGCTGAGCACCGCGCAGAGGACAATAAGGCCAGCTGAAATAACCAGCAGGCGCAAATTAATCCAGCGGTTTAAATGGGTTTGCTGGTGCAGTGCTTTAGTCGGCAAAACAAAACTATTGAGCACCATTTTGGCAAGCATGGTGGACATATTGCACAGCAGACCAATGGCCACCAGCACAACACTGGCGACACTAAGGCCTGCGACCACTGGATGTTGGATGAGGGAGGGAATGGCAAATAGATAGTTTTGCAGTGGCGATGCGGACTGCACTGCAATTCCAGACCAGAGCAACGGGAAGATGGTAATGCTGGCTACTAGCATCAACAACGGATAGGCCCAGGCGCTTATCCCAAACTGGTTATCCGAAATATGCTCCGAGATCACAATGCTGAAGTTGACCGGCAGAGCGAAGCTAGCGGCGAGAAAAATAACAAATAGGCTGTAGGAGTAATCCATGCGCTGAATGATCAGCCGCTGGCCGCTGCTGACAACCCATTGGTTCATTTCGTCGACACTGCCAAAAATCGATTCCACTGAGACTAGGGCCGAGGTTACCAGTGCAGACAAGAGTAAAAATCCCGCTGCCGCCATTACCCAGCGCAGACTGCGGGCCATACCCTGCTTAATGGCGTTCCAGTTGATGATGACAATGGTGCTGACAATAACCAGTCTAAATAACCATTGGTTGCTGTCGAAGAGAAATTCATAGGCTGAAGAGAGAGCTAGAAATTGCGCCAGAAACAGTGGGATGGAAACAATAATTAGGCTGCTACAGGCAACCGCAGCGACCACTTTGCCGCGAAAACGAAAGGTTAAAAAGTCCACCAGTGAGGCAAAGCGAATAATTTCATTGAGCCTGCGGATAGGGTAAAAAAGCAGTGGCGAGAAGAGAAACACCATAGTGAAAGCAAATAGTGCCAAGACCACGCTAAAGCCATAGCGACCGGCCATTTCGATGGTGCCGGTGGCCAATAGCACACCAGTACCAGCAAAAAGAGCCAGTACCAAGATTAGATTTTGGCTAATGGCACCGCCATATGCCGCCAACAGGTAGGCACCCAGCGTACTGGCAAGAGCGAAGCCAATGGCGATGATGGCGATATCAAGACTCATTGAATTTCCTGTGGCGCTGCAGGATATAAGCGGCGAAAACAATCAGCGCCCAGACCACAAAAGGTCTAAACCAGCTGCCCTCAGGTTCCACCGCCCATCGCGATGCCAGAGGCACTACAACGCTGCTGAGGAAGATTAAAACCGCCACTAATCGGTAGTTGAACATTTGCGTGCTCGATAATAAGACTTATGAGTAAGTTGACCGCGATGGTATGCAAGCTTGACTGGCAAAGCAAACTGGCTATTGGTAAAGCGCACTACTCGTTTCTAAGACTCAGGCCGCGTCCGGCGCAGAGATCTCCCCTATCTTGGGGATGCTAGCCATTGACCAGTTGGCGATGGCCCAGCTGAGAATCGTTTCTTTTGACTCAGTTTGCAGTTCCACCGGGGGCGCCTGTTGCAGCCACTGGAGAGCTGCCCAGAGGTTGGTGGATTCATGTCCGGGAACTAGGGCTGGCGCGTGATTTTGTTTGCTGAGCTTTTGCCCTTGGCTGTTTACTGCCAGAGGCAGATGGCCATGCTGTATTGCTGCAAGCTGCTCTGCACTGGCACCCAGACAACGCTGCAGATAGAGCTGCCTCGGGGTCGAACTCAGCAGGTCGGCGCCGCGAACAATATGGCTGATATTTTGAAATTGATCATCCACCGCGACCGCAAGTTGGTAAGAGAACAGTCCATCCCGGCGCTTGATCACAAAATCGCCAACCTCAGAGGCTAGGTTCTGTTGATAACCGCCCATAATCAGATCATCAAAAGCAATTATTGCGTCACTTTTATCTTGGGGTAGGCGCAGGCGAACAGCTGAATCGCCGCTCACTTGGCGCTGACGACAGTGGCCATCATATATGCCGCCTAGCTCTGCAACCCGTTGCCGGTTGCAGTCACAGTTGTAGGTCAGGCCGTTGTTATCTAATTGCGCCAATGCCCTGTTATAGGCATCGCTGCGCTGACTTTGATAGAGCAGGTCGCCATCCCAAAGCAGGCCGTGGGATTCGAGCTGTTTGAGAATCATGGTGGTGGAGCCAGGGATTTCCCGAGGGGGATCTATATCTTCGATTCTGACGAGCCACTGGCCCGAGTGATGTCGAGCATCAAGATAGCTGGCTAGGGCACAGACTAAGGAACCAAAGTGGAGAGGCCCAGTGGGCGAGGGTGCAAAGCGGCCGATATAGGCTAAGGGTTCCATTGATTAACCCGGTTCAGTCTGCTGACCATCTAGTGATTGATCAGCAGCTGAGCCGACAGCTAGTTAGCCGCCGGTGATCTGTTTCTCTTTTATTTCATCGAGAGTTTTGCAGTCGACACAGAGATCGGCTGTAGGACGCGCTTCGAGACGGCGAATACCGATATCGACACCGCACTGATCGCAGAAGCCGTAGTCGTCTTCTTCAACACGTACCAATGTTTTGTCGATCTTCTTGATCAGCTTGCGCTCGCGGTCGCGGGTGCGCAGTTCAAGACTGAATTCTTCTTCTTGAGTAGCGCGGTCGGCAGGATCGGGAAAGTTCGCTGCTTCGTCTTTCATGTGCATTACAGTGCGATCCACTTCTTCCATCAACTCACGGCGCCATGCCTTGAGGATAGCTTTAAAGTGTTCACGCTGCTTTTCATTCATGTACTCTTCATTCTTCTTCTCCACATAGGGAGAGAGACCATGAAGGGTTGCCGATCCAGCGGTAACTGTCTTAGCTTTCGTTTTTGCTGTTGCCATCTCTAAAGTCCACAGTTAAATTTCAGACCCCAAAATACAGGACGTGCGTTTATAGAGATATTGAACCAATTTTTCAAGTGAAATCTGTATTTGGTCAGTATAAATATCTTTTTATCCACATCCGGGGTCTATTAAACGACACATAAGCGGCACATTGGTGCACATGCACTATATTAAGTTGCTGTAAGCATAAGGATTACAGGGACTGAAAATTTTTTACACCTTCTATTAATAACATAAACCGTTAATATTGCCACTCTACTGATGAAAAATAATGATTCGATGAATATAAGTCCTGCCCTGCTAAAGGGTACTTTTATCAAGCGCTATAAACGCTTCTTTTCCGATATCTGCACTGCCGAAGGCGATATAATTACAGTGCACTGTCCGAATACCGGTTCAATGAAAAACTGTCAGGTGGAAGGCTCTCCCTGTTGGTACTCGCTGTCTGATAACCCCAAGCGCAAGTTGGCCGGCACCCTAGAGATTGTGACCACTGCCTTTGGCAATTTGGCGGGGGTGAATACCGGTCGGCCCAATCATCTGGTGCGAGAGGCGATTGAGAAACATCTGATTCCGCAGTTGCGCGGTTACAGCCGCCTGCGCACTGAGGTTCGCTATGGCGAGGAGAAAAGTCGCATCGATCTCTTGCTTGAGGGCAATAGCAGCGATGAGGGCCGTAGCTGTTACATCGAGGTGAAAAATGTCACCTTAGACTGCGGTGACGGCCGCGCTCAGTTTCCCGATTCAGTGACCACTCGTGGCAGCAAACATCTTCGTGAGCTAATGGCTATGGTGGCTGCGGGCCATCGTGCTGTGCTGTTTTTCGCGGTGCAATTGAGCGCTGTTAAAGAGGTCTCGGTCGCGGATCATATTGATCCTGTTTATGCTGAGACCCTGAAAGTGGCCATTGCCGCCGGAGTCGAGGTGATTGTCTGGCAGGCGGATATGACGGATAGCTCCATTAGCCTGCAGCGGCCCTTAAAGAGCAGCTTTTAACACTAGCACCTTAGTCGAGATCTCGCAGGGCGGCTTCGCGGAGATTGATCAATCGCGCCGGCAGAGGCTGATCAGCGGCAATAAAATATTGATCGCCGTCCTGTTTGAGGGCTATCCGTGAGAGATGATCGCTGACACAGGGTCCGGCTATACATTCGCCACTGTCAATTTGAAACAGCGCGCCGTGGGCTGAGCACTGCAGCAACGCTCCATCTAAGTCGAGAAACTTCCCCGGCATCCAGTTCAGTGGAATGCCCATATGCGGGCAGCTGTTCCAATAGGCGTGGAGTTGATTGTCCTGCCTGATAGCAAAGAGCTTGCGCTCATCAATCTCCAGTTCAATGCTCTGTAACTCTTCGAGATCACCAAGGCGGCAGAGAAAGTAATCTCGCTCAACCAGCTGTTGCTGATTATTGTCCAAAGCGCAGTGCCTCGATTCGTTCTTCAAGTGGTGGGTGAGACATAAACAGTCTCGAGGGTCGCTTTTTCCACCCTGAGGAGATACCAAAGGCGGTCATGGTATCGGGCATCTGATTTTCCACTTGGGCCGCGGTCTCCTGCTGCAATCTTTGCAGGGCTTTGATCATAGCGCCGCGTCCAGCCAGTGAGGCACCTGCGGCATCGGCGTGAAACTCACGGCGGCGAGAGAACCACAGGACGATGGTTGAGGCGAGAATGGCGAGAAAAATTTCCGCAATAATCGTAGTGATCCAATAACCTATGCCGAGCCCCCGTTGATTTTTCAGCACTACACGATCGACAAAGAAGCCGATCAGGCGGGCAAAGAACATCACAAAGGTGTTGACCACCCCCTGAACTAAACTCAGGGTAATCATATCGCCGTTGGCCACGTGACCTATTTCATGGGCAAGCACTGCGCGGGCCTCATCGCGATCAAAGCGTGCCAGCAGTCCGGCACTAACAGCTACCAATGCCTTGTTGCGATTCCAGCCGGTGGCAAAGGCATTTGACTGCTGGGCCGGGAAGATACCCACCTCCGGCATACCTATATCGGCTTTCTTGGCCAGCTCGGCCACGGTAGTCATCAACCAGCGTTCCTGTTCAGTCTCAGGCTGCTGAATAATTTTTGTCTTGGTGGACATCTTGGCCATAAATTTCGACAGTAGCAGAGAGATAAAGGAGCCGATAAATCCAAACACTGCGCAGAGTATCAACAGTGAGGTTAAGTTGAGATCAACGCCGTTGTCGGCGAGTATGCTGTTGACCCCAAGCAGGCTCAGGGAGATGCCGGCAACAATAATAATTGCCAGATTGGTTAGCAAAAACAAACCTATCCTTAACATGTGAAGTTCCTCTTTAAATGACTGTTGGCTAAACGACCTGTAAGGCTATATTTAAGGTCAAAGCCCCAGATTTCAATGTTGCTCGGCATTTTATGTCAAAGTTCATGAACAAAGTACTGTCTCGAAGAGCAAATGGACCTTTACTTATAGGCTGCCCCACAGGTATAAACGCTGTTATGCAAGATCATCTCAAGATAGACACAGAGCGCCTCACCGGCAGCACCGAGAGTCATTTAGTGAAATGGCCGGATCCAGCGTCTGCTGGCAATAACCTGATGGTCCACGGAGCCGTTCTGGAGCCCCTGACTGTTCTCTGTGAGCAAGCGGCGCAACAGGGATTTGATCTGCGACTCTGCAGTAGCTTCCGCAGCTTTGATCGGCAGTTAAAAATTTGGAACGATAAGATTATTGGATTGCGTCCGGTTTACGATGATAGCGGGGCGCGTTTGGATTTAACCCAGCTCACTGAATGGCAGCAGGTTCAGGCGATAATGCGCTGGTCTGCTCTGCCCGGTGCTTCACGCCATCACTGGGGAACAGATTTTGATATCTATGATGCCGCCGCAGTGGATGCCAGCTATCAGATTCAGCTGGTGCCAGAAGAAGTTGAGGGCGATGGAGTGTTCGCGCCACTGCATGATTGGCTGGATGCTTCAGTATTAGCGAGTTGTGATTTTTACCGTCCCTATGCTGAGGATCGCGGCGGGATTGCTCCGGAGCGCTGGCATATTAGCTATCGACCTGTGGCGGATATCTACGGGGCACAGTTGACCGTTGAGGTTCTCGCTGAGCGACTGGCTAGTGCAGAAATTCTTCACCGAGAGACTGTGCTGGCGCATCTGGATGAGCTTTTCCAACGCTATATTTTGGTTGAGAACTAGAACAAGAATAGGAAGTGCAATAAATGACTGCAAACGACCCACTGTGGGACAGAATATGCACTGAGGCCCGGGATACGGTCTCTCAGGAGCCTTTGATGAGTGGTTTCTTTGATGCCGCTATTCAGTGCCACGAAAGTTTGCAGCAGGCGCTGTGCTTTAATCTGTCTCAGCAACTGCATAGTTCGGTGATGTCTGCCGCTGCTGTTGCCGAGGTCTTGGCTGAGGCAATGAATAAAGACGACTCGATCTGTGATGCGGCTCGTATCGACATCCATGCTTGTTTCGATCGCGATCCTGCCTGCGACAACCATTTTATGCCTATACTTTATTTTAAGGGTTTTCAGGCTTTGCAGCTCTACCGAGTTTCCCATTGGCTGTGGCTTCAAGGGCGCAATCATCTGGCGCTTTATCTGCAGAGCCAAATATCCGAGGTGTTTGCTGTGGATATTCATCCGGGCGCCAAAATTGGCAGCGGCATTATGATCGACCACGCCACCGGGCTGGTGATTGGCGAAACCTCGATTGTTGGCGACGATGTGTCGATTTTACATTCGGTGACACTTGGCGGCAGTGGCTGCATCAAAGGCAGTCGCCACCCAACCATTGGCAAAGGTGTGATGATTTCTGCCGGTGCTAAGATCCTCGGCAATGTCTCGGTGGGGGATGGAGTAAAAATTGGTGCGGGTAGTTTGGTGCTTGAGTCAGTGCCGGCCCATGTCACCGTAGCAGGCGTGCCCGCTAAAATTGTCGGCGCGCCGAGAGAGGCATCACCGGCTCTGGAGATGGATCAGTATCTCAGGTAGCTGTGAGCCGTTGCAGCCTAACTAGGAGGTTGAATAATGACCGACAAGGACTTGTCTAAAAGTCAGGTCGATAAGCCGGCTAAAGCTGATTCCTTTGATTTGGTGTTCCGTGGGGAGATTGCCCCAGGGAGTAATATTGAAGAGGTTAAACAGCGGGTTGCAGCGAGTTTTAATCTCGACTCCGTTGCGGCAGATCAGCTCTTTTCAGGCTCTGCAGTTCGCCTTAAGCGCGGGGTCGATAAAATTACCGCCGAGCGTATTCTGCAGTGCTTGAGGGATGCCGGCGCGATTGCGATCATAGTTCCCAATTCAAGGCAGCCTGAGACGGTTGTTAAAGACCCATTATCTCTAGCGCCTCTGGGCAGTAATGTGACTGATGGCACTGAAAAGGGAAAGGCGAAAGTGGTGTTCTCGGTTTCACTGGATCATCTTAGTCTGGAACCTGTTGGAACTAGAATGGTTAACGAGGCTGAAGTGTCGCGGGTTAAAACTCCCGACTTAGATACCTCAAAATTCTCACTTGAGTAGGATCTTTAGTGAAAATCATCATAAAAGGACATTAATAAAGCCATGCTGCGAACTGAAAGATTAATTCTTCGAGCTTGGGCGGACGATGATTTAGCTCGCTTTGAAAAGATTAGCGGCGACCCTGAGGTGATGGAGTTCTACCCTCAGCCACTTACCAAAGAACAAAGCCACAGTATGGGAGCTAGAGTCCAGTCGCTGCTAGATGAGCGCGGGTGGGGGTTCTGGCCAGTTGAGCTTTCTAATCAGAAAAAATGCATTGGTTTTGTTGGACTCCATGTCCCAAAGGACAACTTACCCTGTTTTCCCTGTGTTGAAATTGCCTGGCGCTTGGCAAAAGAGCATTGGGGGCAGGGATACGCCACCGAGGCGGCCAATGAGTCTCTTAGATATGCATTTGCAGAATTGGGCTTAGATGAGGTTGTTTCATTTACAACTTTGGCAAACGCCCGCTCTCAAGCAGTGATGCAAAAGCTGGGTATGTCTAATACCGGTAATAATTTTATGCACCCTGACATAGAAAAGGCGCATCCTCAGTGCGAGCATGTGCTTTATAAAATAACCAGGCGAGAGTGGGAGAGAAATGCCATATAAGCAATTGTCTAATCTTCACCCGTGCCCAATCACCTAAACTCTGATGGCGGTTAGGGCCTAGAGACAGATAGTAGCAAGGTGCTGAATTTGCTTCTCGAGCAGCAGTTGACGCCCTTCAGGAAAACCCTGTAAGACATAACAATTCTCTTTAAAGGGCAAAAATCGAGCAATCGACGATAGCTGCTCAATATCGAACTCTGCGGATTGTACCGCAATAGCCCCTTTCTCAAGTTCATCCCCTAGCGCTGCGGTAGCGGCTTTTAGCTTGTCGAGACCCTCATGGTGACGAAACAGGGGGGCCGAAGCAATATTGTTGCTACACAGCGCCCAGCATATTTCCAGTTCAATGCCGAGATCTTCAGAGAGGCGCTCAAGCACCTGTTGCAAGGAATAAATTGCCATCAGACATATTAGCAAATGCTGCTTCGACACCTGAGTCGAGCGGATATAGAAGTTGATACTGCCGCTGCCGCCTTCGATGCGCTGGCCAGCGTAGAGTTCCAGTGTCCGCAATGTGCAGTAATCAATTTTTTCAAATAACTGGGTTAGGTTCTGTCGGTTGAGCTGGCCCTCGAGGCGGTGGCGGTTTTTGATTGTTGCGGTAATCAGTGAGCAGTAATAGCCGGTGTCAGTCAGCCCCTCATCGCTGCTTTTTGATAGCAGTGGCTGCAGGCGCAGTTCCAGCGAGGCCATTTCATCGTCGAGGCTCTCAGAGCTACCGGGCAAGCGATTGGTCAGCAGTCGCAGACGTCGTGACAGTTGTTCGGCGAAGCGATAGCAACCGTAGGTGCTGAGCAGCGTAAAGACCGCCCAGAGCAGTAACCAGTTGCTCAGCAGTTGGCTGTAACGCTGTTCGATAGGCTGGCTATCGACGCTGATAATGACTTTGCCGGCCTGAGTGTCCTGAAGGGCGATATTGCGATCGAAGCTCACGGCGATGGCGCTGTCCGGTGCCGGCTTTTTACTCTGGGCCACCAGTTGACCGCCGATATCATAGACGCTGGCATCGAGTATGGTTTTATCTTCGGTAACCTTTTGCAGGGCGACCTGAATACTGATGCTGTCGCCGTTAAAAAGTGGACCCCGAACCAGTTCGACCAACTGGTTGATTGTCAGCTCGCCTATTTCTTGCAGAGTTTCCTGGCTTAACTGATTGGCGTGACTAGAGAGTAGCGCCCAGCTCAGTACGCCTAAAATCAGACAGAGGGAGAGCACCAGTGCAGGCAATTTTTTAGCCAGAGAGTATTGGCGGTGCATCCCGAAGTCCTTAAAAGAGCCTAATTGAAATTTAATTGCTGCGCATTCTATCCTATTGCTCAGGCTTTTATATAATAGCGCCCTCAAAATAACTATGGCCACAATCTGTGAAAGATATATTTCTGATAAATGTATGGGGGCAAGACAAGCCAGGCGTCACTCGCGTTGTTACCGAAGTGCTGCCGAATTTTGAGGTCACCGTGCTGGATATTGGCCAAGCGGTTATTCACGATCAGCTAAATCTGGGAATCCTTGCGGCAGTGCCGCGCAGTAATGATTCGGAGGCGCTGATCGAGGCGGTGCAAAATAGTTTACTGGCGCTGGAGATGCAGGTGATGTTCTCGCCGATTACTGAACAGCGCTACAAGCAGTGGGTCGGGCAGCAGGGCAAAGCACGGTACATCGTGACGTTGCTGGCACGCAAAATTGAGCCTGAGCATTTGGCGGCGGTGGCCACAGTGACCAGTGAATATGGGCTCAATATTGATAAAATTCTGCGTCTCTCCGGACGTATGGAGCTAGATGAAAGCGAGCAGTTGGGGCGCGCCTGCGTGGAGTTTTCTGTGCGCGGTGAACCCAAGGATGCGGTGCAGTTTAAGAGTGCGCTGCTGGAACTTGCCGGTACCTATGATATTGATATCGCCTATCAGGAAGATAATATTTTCCGCCGCAATCGCCGACTGGTGGTATTTGATATGGATTCAACTCTGATCGATGCCGAAGTTATCGATGAGCTGGCCTATGAGGCCGGTGTGGGTGATCAGGTGGCCGCTATTACCGAAGCTGCGATGCAAGGTGAGATTGATTTTAAAGCTAGCTTTACTCAGCGTATGGCGCTGCTGAAGGGTCTGGATACCAAGGTATTGCAATCGGTAGCAGAACGTCTGCGCTTAAATGAAGGTGCAGAGCATCTTATTTCCACGCTTAAAAAGCTCGGTTTTAAAACCGCGATTGTCTCCGGCGGCTTCACTTTTTTTGGCGAGTATTTACAGCAGCGCTTGGGCGTTGACTATGTCTACGCCAATCAGCTGGATATTGAAGATGGTCTGGTAACCGGTCGCGTCACTGGTGAGATTATTGATGGTCAGCGCAAGGCTGAGTTGCTGCGCCAGATCGCCCAGCGCGAAGGCTTGATGTTGCAACAGGTTATTGCCGTGGGTGACGGTGCCAATGATTTGCCGATGCTCAGCATTGCCGGTCTCGGCATTGCCTTCCGCGCCAAGCCTCTGGTTAAGGCATCTGCCAAGCAGTCAATTTCTAATCTGGGTCTGGACGGTATTCTCTATCTGTTGGGTTATAGCGATAAGGACACGCTCATTCTTGATTGAGGCTGCTCCGATAGTACTGGGTTGACCTGCTAGTTAGGGCTGTTGCTTATGGTCCCTCAGAGAAATCATAGTTCATGGTATAGGACGGCTGATCGATATAGTGCCCCTGAATATACTGCACACCCTGCTGCCAGAGTACCGGAATAATGGTTGCGGTTTCCACAAAGGGTACGATCACATTGACCCCGGTTCCGGTCATGCCGGCCATAATCTTTTGGAACTCCTCTCTGCCTTGGTCGCCCTTTCTCTTGCCCTCGTTGGCAAGCTTTTCAACGATCAGGCGATCGACTTTAACAAAGTCTGCCTTGATCCGTTCAAGGGTTTTCTGGGGATTGATGGCGAGACCGAAATTACTAATGCCTATTTGCCCCTGTGCTTTCTTCATTTCCTCACAGAGGGCTGCAGCCTGATTGAGATAACGTACTGCATCGATTTCTCGTAGTTGGAATATCAGGGCATTGGTCGGAAGTTTTGACTCCCTTAAGGTTTTTTGCAGCCAGGGTAAGAAGTCGCTATCAGCAAATGACTGGGCGCTGATATTGATAAACAGTTGGGTTTCAGGATTGCTCTTGAGTTTGTCCCTGAGTGACTCGAGGGCTTGACTAATGACCCAACGATCCACTTCCGCGGCAACCTCAGATTTAAATAGATTGGTGATAAAGTCCTCGGGCATCTCAGTGGCAGAGACTTCGGTCTTGACCCCCAGTATGACCTCGTAGTATTCCTTGCCACTGCCGCCACCTATAAGCGCCACGATGGGCTGATAGCATATTGAGAAGGCGTCTTTGGCGAGTAGTTTCTTGGCGGTAATAACCACTGCGTCTGCTTTTGATATGTCATCCGAGTGAATATCCGGGATATAGAATTTGGCGCCATTGCCGCTTTCATTGCCTGCTCCATCAGTTTCTCCAGTACTGCCCTCTACAGAGTTCAGTCGCAACTGTGAGATGGCCTCTTCACTGCGCTCCAGTCCCCGTTCCACTGAGGGTACATTCTCATTGAGAGCGGTTATGCCAATGGAGGTGGTCAGTGAAAAAGTTTCATTGTCTATATCAAATACTTGCTGGCCGATCTGCTGACATAAATCGGCCGCTAACTCCATAACCTGCTCTTCAGATGTGTCCGGGAGGACGATCACAAAACAGTTTTCCGAAATTCTGCCGCAGTCGATATTGTGATCAAACTGCTGGACGATAAATATCACTAGGGAGTGGGCGATCTTTTCGGCTTTGGCTATACCAAGTTCTTCTTTCAGATGACTAAATCGATCCGCCTGAATATTTAGCAGCATGCAGTCTTGGCCACTGTGCACCGAGCGACTGATTCCACGGCTTATCAGTTCGTAGACCAGGTGGGGCTGTATTGCGCTGTATTCCGCGGTCTGCTGCTGCTCGCTGGTATCCATGCTGGCATCAAACAGCTTATCTTTATTGATCGTGAATTGCAGCGCGGGTTCGGCATCATATTGAATCTGCTGGATCTCGAGAAAAGCGTCACTCTCGGCACCCTCAACATCCACTGTCTTGACCATCGCCTCAAAGGGCATAATTTCATCGGCGCACTCCAGAGGTACCATATAGGCCTTGAGCTTTTCCCTGTCTCTGGCGCCTATATTGTCGATAACTGGCAGGCAGAGCATCTCTTCGCTGTCGCCAAAACCAAAAATACTGGCGCAGGCGTCATTGGCATAGAGGTAGACACCCTCTTTGATAATGGCGATGGGAAAGCGTGAGATGTCCATTAAATGCTGCGCGCGCTTTTCTGCTACGGACAACTTGCGCTCCCACTCCCGTGACTGGCGTCGTTCGTAGACACCGCGCAATGAACGCTCTACCACCTTAATTAGATGTTGATCCTGATCTTCTACCACCACATCAACGGCGCCGAGACGCATGCCTTCGATCACCTTTTTAGGACTATATTCTTGGTTGATTAGGATCACCGGTAGATCTCTCTCAGCTCGGCGTATACGCTGAAATATATTCTGAGTCGGGATTTTGCTGTAATCCTGAGCGGCGAGTAATAGATCCCAGTTGCGCATCGAGATAGTTTTTTGCAACTGCTCTTCGTTGCTTGCCAGCTTGGCTTCCACAACAAAATCTGCGCTGCGCAGAATACTGATAAAACGATTGGCTTCATCATTTGATTTGTCGACGATTAAAATATGCAGTGGTTCATCTGAACGCATAAAAATCTTTCTTCCTTGGGTTTTTGATTAGCTTGAAATAAAACAGCTTGATAAAAGAACTCAGCAAAAAACTAATTTGAAATGTGATAAATGCTCCGTCGTCTCCAGCTCTTCGGCAATGATCGCTTCACTCTGCTGCAGAGGGGTGATAACACAAATTTTAGTGTTTTTAGTGTAGCGCAGGGGCGGGCACAACAATGTGACTCCTTCGCTGAGATCGCGCTTTTGTGACAGCAGTATCGCCTGTATAAATTGGTAGGTAGAGTCTGGCCCTCGCGGTTGGATTCGAATAGCGGCCGGAGCGCAGTGGCGGGCGGGAAATTGCACGCCGTATATGCTGTAAAGGGAGGGGGAGATATTTTTCCAGCGCACAATTCCCGACATCCATTTATTGTCTTCGCGGGTGCGAACGGCGATCAGCTCCCCGGGCTGCAGTTGGACCTTTTTATCATTTAGCTCAATACAGGCGCCATTCAGGCTGACATTTTTACGCAGAGCTTGGATAACTTTTAATTTGCTACTTTTGTCCTGAGTCGGGACAAAGATTATCGGGTCATCTGGGTGGTCATCGAATTTTTCAAAGGCGGTTCCCCAGATATCATCGACCCGTTTAACACCTCTTTTGGCCGTGTTTTTTGTCGGCGGCTGTTGCCCGCAGAGGCGCAGGAAATTATCAAAACTGTCACTTTTCGACAACATGCAGAGTGTCGCGGTGAAACCCTGAGTGACGGATAGCTGAGCCTGATCTTTAATATGGGTCTCTCGACGTTTGAGCTTTCCCCCCCACTGTTTGATCAGATCGCGGATAACTCGGCGAGAGACACGGTCCGACAGCAGAGTGTCCGAGTTATCATTGATAATGCCCTGCAGAAAACGCACCAAATGGGAGGTGTCTAGGATGATATTGCCCGGCTGCTTGGGGCACTCGTCAGCATAGACAGTGCCGTGATTTGTCGAAGGGTCGATTGAAAATAGCCCTTTCACATCGCCTCTGTGAAGCTCTGCAAGGGAGGACCAAAATTCCAGTTCGCTGTAGATAAAGCGCAGTTCATAATTGGAAAAATGATGGGGTCTGGCACTGCCGAAAAGCAGTAGTTTTATGTAGACCTTTTTGATCGAGGTATTGATGCCGAGTTTGTCGGCTATATCTTTGCTGGCAACACCCAGTTGCTCTGCCAGTATGTAAAGTGCGTGCAGTTCACGCCAATAAAAGCTTGGCTGTTGCAGATAATGACTGAGGCTGTTGAGCTGGATTCTCGCCAACAGGTGACAGGCGGCAAGGATACTCTTAGCGAGATAATCACTTTTAGGGCTCTGCTTTGGGTTTTCTGGAAGCTCTCGACCGAGCTGATAGATAACTAGCTTGTAGCCTTCAAAAAGTCGTCTTACCAAAGACTGGCCAAGTGATATAGCCTTGGCGGTCGATTGGCTGAGCGGGTTTTGCAGCAGACCCTCTGTGGATCTAATAACCGCGGGATTGAGGCTGTCGAGAATATCGATTTTGGTTTTTGGCGGGATATTAGAACCTATGACCCCTGGCAGAATACGGTACAGCGCAATTGAGTTATTCGCGTAATTTGTCGCTGAGAGATTGCTAATAAACTGCTCTGCGGAGGCTTTGTCGAATGGCTGGCTATCGGCGTCAGTTGCTAGGCTGTCTGCAATGGTTGGCTTTATGATGCTCAGCAGGGCTGCGATATTGTTGTTAGAGGCAGAGCTCATAAAAGTTAGCCTGATAGACGTTGTCGTTGGATTTTTTTGCACTTTTGCTCAGGGGCGCTCGATTTATCCTTTTATACGCCTCTAAGTGTAGTCAACTTTTTGTCTATGCCGAGCAATTCAATTGCGCATGAATTTTGCGAGGGGATTAATTTTCTCAGCGGCGTCACAAACTGCTCAAATTGGGGGGAAGTTCGGGTATCATATCGGCCTTTTTAGATAATTGAGAATCTACGCCAATGTCAAACTACTCCACCAATGAATTTCGCTCCGGGTTAAAGGTAATGCTTGATGGAGATCCCTGTTCGATCTTGGACAACGAGCTGGTAAAGCCCGGCAAGGGTCAGGCATTCAATCGGGTTAAATTACGCAACTTGAATACCGGCAGAGTATTGGATAAAACCTTTAAGTCTGGTGAGCAGCTTGAGGCGGCCGATGTGATGGATACTGATATGCAGTATCTCTATACAGACGGCGACTTTTGGTACTTTATGGAGCCCGAGAGTTTTGAACAGCATCAGGCGGATGAGAAAGCCGTTGGCGATGCGCTTCCCTGGTTGAGTGAACAGGATATGGTGGTAGTGACTCTTTTCAATGGCGCTCCCCTATCGGTGACACCGCCCAATCATGTTGAGCTGGAGATTGTTGAAACTGATCCCGGCCTGCGCGGCGATACCGCTCAGGGCGGCAGCAAGCCGGCTAAGTTGGTGACTGGTGCAGTGGTAAAAGTGCCGTTATTTCTCGATCAGGGTGAGATTGTCCGTGTCGATACGCGCACCGGAGAATATCAGGGCCGTGTCAGCGCCAAATAAAGTCGTTGAACAGCGCTGCAGGAAAGGGTTAATTAGGTGTTAAGCCGATGTTAAAACAATGGCAGCCCGGCGCCAGCTTGGCGACTCTGCGTCAACGCAGTCGGGTGCTTGCTCAGCTGCGCGATTTTTTCCAACAGCGCCAGGTAATGGAGGTGGATGTGCCGCTGTTGTCTAGGGCAACGGTGACCGACCTCAATATCGATAGTATCCACACTATTAACCCTAATCCTAGTGCTAATCCCCGCACTAGTGATCCAGCCTATCTACAGACCTCTCCCGAATATTTTATGAAGCGCCTGCTGGCCTCTGGCAGCGGTGATATTTACAGTCTCGGCAAAGCCTTTCGCAGCGCTGAGAGTGGCCATCGTCACAATCCTGAATTTACCATGCTGGAATGGTATCGCTGCGGCTGGGATGAGCATCAGTTGATGGATGAGGTGGTTGAGCTCGTTGCTACTTTGGTGCCCGATATCGCGGTTCGGCGCTGTAGCTATGGGGATCTGTTTATCCAGCACTTAGAGGTGGATCCCCACAGAATTGAGCTGGTTGAGCTGCAGAGTATGGCGGTTTCCGCCAGTTCAGAGGCCTGGGCCCATGAGACCCGCGGCAACTGTTTAGATCTGTTATTCACTGTGCTTATCGAGCCGCGTTTGGAGGAGGGACTGGTGCTGGTCTACGACTATCCCTCCTGTCAGTCGGCCTTGGCACAATGCGCTGAGGACAGTCAGGGGCGTCGGATTAGCCGGCGTTTCGAGGCATTTTTAAATCGCGTTGAGCTGGCCAATGGCTACTGTGAGTTGACTGATGTTGCAGAACAGACCGCTCGCTTTGCCGAGGATCAGCGTTTGCGCCAGCAGTCTGGCAAGGCAGCCATAGCTGCTGATCAGCACTTGCTGGCAGCAATGCAGGCTGGTCTTCCGGACTCTGCTGGGGTGGCGATGGGAGTGGATCGATTAATAATGCAGTTACAGGGCGCGGATTCAATTGATCAGGTGATGCCTTTTAGCTGGGATCGTTGCTAGTGGCTCAAACTCTTTTCACGGCTACAGGCATCTAGTCTTAAAGCTTCTCAGTCACACTTAAAGTAGTGATCCATAGCCTGAGAGGGCTCGTCACAGCGGGTATCTCCGACCACTGCTGCTGGCACCCCAGCGACCACTGCATGAGCTGGTACGGCCTTTAACACAACGCTGGATGCGGCGACCATGGCGCCTTCACCGACCTCGATATTGCCAAGTATTTTTGCTCCGGGACCAATCAGTACACCTTTGCGAATTTTTGGATGGCGGTCTCCTGAGACCTTGCCTGTGCCGCCGAGGGTGACTGACTGCATAATTGATACACAGTCTTCTATGACCGCGGTTTCACCAATCACTAAACCGGTGGCATGATCGATTAACAGACCGCTGCCAATCACTGCCGCTGGGTGAATGTCCACTGCAAATATCAATGAGATACGGTACTGAACTAGCAGTGCCAGTGATTGACGCTGTTCATTCCACAGTTGATGTGCGGCGCGGTATGCCTGCAGCGCAAGAAAGCCTTTGAAGTACAGAAAAGGCGTCAAATACTGTGTGCAGGCTGAGTCTCGATCTACGGTGGCGGCAATATCTGCGGCCACAGCGCTAATAATGTCGGGGGTCGAAAATGCTCGATCCATTACTGTGCGCAGCATGGCCTGCTGAGTTTTATCGCTGGCCAGTTTACTTGCTAGATAGTTGCTTAGAGCATCGCCGAGACTGTTGTGAGTGAGAATCGTCGCATTGAAAAACTCTGCCAGTGCCGGTTCTTCAGCCGCGGCCGATTGGGATTCGCGGTAAATTTGCTGCCAAATATTGTCCGGCTGTTTGATTGAGTCCGCGGTGGTAGCTTTGCTCAGTGTTGTATTTGGTTTATTCATGAACACCATTCTGAGTCACCCTGTGGAATTATTCCAGCTTGTTCTTGCAATGCTCCATATATCGACCTGTGCAGCACCTGCTCGCAGCAGGGCTGAGGCAATACTGTTTGCTGTGGCGCCCGTGGTTACTACATCATCCACCACTGCTACTGAGCGGCCGATTAGGGGCTGTGCTGCTGAGGTTTCTTTATACGCTGAGGGCTCTCTATCCGCTGAAGGCTTTCTATCCGCTGAAGGCTCTACAGCAAAAGCATTTTTAATACTGCTGAGGCGCTGTTTGGCGCTGAGCAGGTGTTGATCCTGCCCCATAACGCGGCGCTGACAAATATCGCTGCGAATCTCAACGGCAATACCGTGATCTCGGCGCAGGTGGTCTGCAACTAGGCCGCTGATAATATAACTCTGGTTGAATCCGCGTTTGGCTATTTTAAGCCAGTGCAATGGTAGGGGAATAATTGTTTCGGGGCAGGGCAGTTGAGCGTGGCGGTAGGTGCTGGCTATGTGTTCGGCTAAAACTGCGCTGAGGGGCTTAATGTCCGCTGTATAGGGGTCATTTTTTAGCCGCAAAATAATACTGTCTATCGGTGAATGGTAGTGGAAAGCCGAGATGCAGCGACCAAAAATGGGCGGCCTTCGCTGACAGCTGCCACAGATTAAATTACTTTCAAGTGTCGCTGAGCAGCGTTGGCAGTGATTCGTTAGGCGCGGTAGCTCCGCAATACAGTGTTGGCACAGAACCCCGCTGGAGGCCTGCAGTGATGATAGGCAGAGGCTGCAACTGCCGGGTAGTAGGCTGTGACTGAGATACCTAGCCAGGCGCTTAGAAACTCGACTGAGTGATGGTAGCACCGCAAACCTCCCTGCATTGCGCTAATGCCAGTGGCGCCCTTTAAAGACGCCCTAACTTAAGTGTTCTAGGCGACGCTCTGGGTGGGATCCTTTTCATCTTCACTGTCGCTATCGAGCAATTCAGGCTCGGCATCGTTCTCTGCCTTGCTCTGCTCTGACTCGGTAAGGCCGTAGTCTTCACTCAGGATTCCGCCGGGGACACTGGGTGCATAATCTCGTGGAACTTCAACATCGGATAGGTCGATCAATGGATTGCCATTGGAGTCGAGGAGGCCAAAATCACTGCCCCCGGACTTCAGTATCTGCCGCGCCACATCGGGGCTGGCTAAACGCATGGCCTTTGATGCCAGGTGCTCGTGGATCTGGCGGTAGCTCTGTGCAATATTGCCAGTGAGGTGGGAGGCGGTAATAAAGTGCTCGGTAACCTCTTGCTGATAGCGCTTGAGTTCTTTTTCGCTGGCGGCAAGTTTCTGTTCAAGGTTGCGTACCGATTTATCGCTGCTATCGACCTTCTTTGACAGCAGGTGGCCGATGCCAGCTCCTATTAAAAAAGCCGCTAAAATCAGAATTACGCTCAAAGTTGTCAATGTGTTCTCCCATACTTTTGTGTTGTTACACACCTTTAGTGTCGCCAAAGGTGGTTGTTGAAGCAATGCTTTATTGGACAAAGCGCCAACTATTTTTGCTTGATTACAGTCTCAATGATCACTGTCGGCCATAGCTGACTTTATTTTAGTTGTCTTGCGGCGTCACGCTGGTTAAAGTCTGCGTGTCTTCACCGATTCTATCATATTCGATGTTAACCCCAAAGCAACGCTATCAAAATGATCTGGCTCGAGACGGCTTTGTAGCTGATCAGGCTCAGGCTCAGGCAGTCGATAAGCTCGACCAGTTGTGCAGTCGTTTGGCGCGGCGCAATAAGCGTAAAAAAGGTGGTTTGCTGGCAACGTTTTGGCGCCCTGAGGTGACACCTGAAAAGGGTCTCTATTTTTGGGGTGGCGTGGGCCGTGGCAAAACCTATTTGATGGATAGCTTTTACGAGAGCCTGCCCTTTGAGCGCAAGATGCGGATTCATTTTCATCGCTTTATGCGCCGGGTGCATCAGGATCTAGAAAACTTAAAAGGTCAGGCCAACCCCTTGGATTTGGTTGCTGAGTCCCTTGCTCAAGAGACTCAGGTAATCTGCTTTGATGAGTTTTTTGTCAGTGATATCACGGATGCGATGATTTTGGCGCGTCTGCTGGAAGGGCTCTTCCAGCGCGGGGTTACATTGGTTGCCACTTCCAATATAGTGCCCGACCTGCTCTATCGTGACGGTTTGCAGCGTCAGCGTTTTTTGCCCGCCATTGCGCTGCTTAATGAGCACTGCGAGGTGGTCAATGTGGATGGTGGACAGGATTACCGTCTGCGCGCTCTAGAGCAGGCTGAGCTCTATTACTCACCGCTGGGTGAACTGGCGGATCAGGCAATTGGGGCCACCTTTGATAGTCTGGTGGCCGTGGAAGGTGAAATAAAGTTAGCTGTCGATCTGGATATTGAGGGTCGATTGATACCGGCGCGTAAGGTTGCCGAAGATATAGTTTGGTTTGAATTTGCGGCAATTTGTGAAGGTCCGCGCAGTCAAAATGATTATATTGAGGTGGCGCGGGAATTTCATTCGGTGATGATTACCGGCGTGCCAATCTTCAGTACAGTCAATAATGATGCCGCGAGACGCTTTATCAACTTGGTGGATGAGTTCTATGACCGCGGAGTGAAACTGGCTGTAACCGCCGCCGCGCCTCTACATCAGCTCTATGAGAGCGGTCGTTTGGGGTTTGAGTTTCAGCGTACAGAGAGCCGTTTATTAGAAATGCAGAGCCACGAGTATTTGGCCCGGCCACACCGCCCGTAATGAGCTAAAGAAAAAACTTACATTTTGATCAAATCGCCCCTTGTAATAGGTGCGGGTGATCATTACAATTCGCACCCTTTTTTGGGATCCCCCAAAGCCAGGCAGGATAAGATGAAAACATATAGCGCAAAAACAGAAACAGTAGAACGTGATTGGTATATCGTAGACGCCGAAGGTAAAACTTTGGGTCGTTTAGCAGTGGAAATTGCAACACGCTTGCGTGGAAAGCATAAGCCAGAGTATACCCCGCACGTCGATACCGGCGATTACATCGTCGTGGTTAACGCCGAAAAAATTGGTGTGACTGGCAACAAGGCCACACAAAAAACCTATTACTCTCACACCGGTTACCCCGGTGGTCTGAAGGATACCACTTTTGATAAGTTGATTGAGAAAGCGCCTGAGCGCGTTATCCAGTCTGCTGTCAAAGGCATGTTGCCCCGCGGACCACTTGGTCGGGAAATGTTTAGAAAGCTCAAGGTCTACGTTGGTGGTGCACATCCCCATGCCGCGCAGCAGCCCCAAGCTCTAGAACTTTAACGGACAGCGATTATCATGGCAGAAACTCAATTTTACGGCACTGGCCGTCGCAAGACGTCAGCAGCCCGCGTTTTCCTGACTGCAGGAAGCGGCAACATCTCCATCAATGATCGCACGATCGATGTTTATTTCGGTCGTGAAGTGGCACGAATGATTGTTCGTCAGCCATTTGAGATTGTTGATTTGGTCAACAAGTTTGATATGAAGATCACCGTTAATGGCGGTGGTAACTTTGGTCAGGCTGGTGCAATCCGTCACGGTATTGCTCGCGCCTTGCTTCAGTATGATGAAAATCTTCGTTCGCCACTGCGCAAAGCTGGGTTCCTGACCCGTGATGCTAGACAGGTTGAGCGTAAGAAAGTTGGACTGCACAAGGCACGTAAGCGTCCTCAGTTCTCCAAGCGTTAATATCAACGTTGGAAAGAATAGCCCGACTCATGAGTCGGGCTTTTTTTTGCCTTAAAAAACAGTAAGTTAACCCTGATCTGTCTATCTCTCTTGTTGCGTATATATCAGTGTTCCGTTAGAATGCGGGGCCATTTTTAATTGCATGCGAATCCGCGTGTTTTAACATCCAATTTTGCTGTTTAGGGAGAACGTCATGACCAATGACGGAGTCAACCATAGTCGCCGCCGATTCTTGCTTGGTGCCACCACTGTTGTGGGTGGTGCAGGTGTAGTCGGTGCCGCTGTACCTTTTGTTTCATCCTGGCAACCTAGCGCCAAAGCCAAAGCTGCTGGTGCCCCGGTTAAAGTCAATATCTCTAAGCTAGAGTCAGGCGCCCGTATGGTCGTCGAGTGGCGCGGTAAGCCAGTTTATATTGTCCGCCGCACTGCTGAGTCTCTAGCAGCGATCGCCGATATTGATACCAACATCTTGAGAGATGCGGACTCACAGGCGGCTTCGCAGCCTAGCTATGTGAGTGGCTCAGCACGTACTCAAGCTGGTCGTGAAGAATTTTTGATCCTGGTCGGTCTGTGCACGCACTTAGGTTGTGCGCCTATGTACCGCCCTGATGTAGGAGCAGTTGATCTTGGTGGCGACTCTTGGCTGGGCGGTTTCTTCTGTCCCTGTCACGGTTCTAAGTTTGATCTCTCAGGACGAGTTTTTGCTGGCGTTCCGGCGCCAACCAATCTAGAAATTCCGCCTCACAACTATGAGTCGGATGACATTGTTATTATCGGAATTGATGCGGAGATTGCGTAATGAGTAAAGCAGCAGCTTTTGCTGAGTGGTTAGATTCGCGTATGCCTACGCTCAAGCGCGAGTGGAATAGGCACATGGCCGAATACTACGCGCCGAAAAACTTTAACTTTTGGTATTACTTCGGCGTGCTGTCGATGGTAGTTCTGGTTATTCAGCTGGTGACCGGTATCTGGTTACTGATGAGCTATCAGGGTTCTGCTGAGCAGGCCTTTGCCTCTGTTGAATATATTATGCGCGATGTGGATATGGGGTGGATTATTCGCTATGCCCACTCTACCGGTGCCTCGGCATTTTTCGTTGTGGTCTATATGCACATGTATCGCGGTTTGATCTACGGCTCTTATAAAGCGCCGCGGGAACTGGTATGGATCTTCGGCATGACTATCTATGTGGCACTTATGGCTGAGGCATTCCTCGGTTATGTACTGCCCTGGGGTCAGATGTCCTATTGGGGCGCACAGGTGATTATCTCTCTGTTCGGCGCTATTCCAGTGGTCGGTGAAGACGTTGTGCAGTGGATTCGTGGTGACTATCTGATTTCGGGTATTACCCTAAATCGATTTATGTCGCTCCACGTAGTGGCCATGCCTATTATCCTGATTGCACTGGTAGTGATGCATATTATTGCCCTGCACGATGTGGGTTCAAACAACCCAGATGGTGTCAGCATCAAGAAGTACAAAGATGAGAAGGGCAACCCGATTGATGGTATTCCTTTCTATCCCTACTTTGTTATCCACGATCTGGTACCCATCGTGGTATTCCTGTTTGTGTTCTGTGCAGTGCTGTTCTTTATGCCAGAGATGGGTGGCTACTTCTTAGAGTACGCCAACTTTGAAATTGCCAACTCTCTGAAGACGCCAGAGCATATTGCGCCGGTTTGGTACTTCACGCCTTATTACTCTATGTTGCGTGCGGTCCCAGATAAGCTCGGTGGCTTTATCACTATGGCTGCTGCGATTGCGATTCTGTTTGTGCTGCCTTGGTTAGACCGTAGCCCGGTGCGCTCCATGCGTTACAAGGGCAACTTTAGCCGCGGTGCGATTTTGGTGTTTGCTGCTTCCTTTATCCTGTTGGGATATTTGGGTGTTAAAGCACCCACGGCTGCACGTACATTGCTAGCGCAGATCTGTACTGTTCTGTACTTCTCCTACTTTATTGGCATCTACTTCTGGACGCGAATGGAGACCACTAGGCCAGAACCGGACCGCATTACTATGGATGGTGGAATCGGTATTTGGAAAACCCTAGGCGGTGTTCTGATTGTGGCACTGTTGGTGATCTTGCCGATTAAAGCTGTAGGCGCCGAGAGCGGCAAGTCATGCGGCACTATTGACTGTGATACCTTTGAGGCCGATCTTCGCGATCACGCCTCACTGCAGAATGGCGCTCAACTGGCGGTCAATTACTGCATGGGTTGTCACTCCTTTAAGTATTCGCGCTGGGAGCGTGTTGCCAATGATATTGGTATCCCCAATCAGCTGATGCTCGACAATATGGTTTTCACTGGTCAGAAGATCGGTGAGCTGATGAAGATCTCTATGCCTGAAGATGGCGCCAAAGAGTGGTTTGGCGTTGTGCCACCGGATTTGACTCTGGTTGCACGGGCACGTTCTTCAGAGTGGGTCTACACTTACCTGCGTAACTTTTATGCAGACCCAAGTCGTCCTTTTGGGGTTAACAACAAGGTCTTTAAAGATGTCGGTATGCCCCACGTTTTGCTCGACCTTCAGGGTTTGCCTGAATGTGCGCCAGGACCAGTCATCACTGCTAACGGCGGTATTAAGCGCGACCTGTTAACCGGTGAGGATATGCTTGATGATCCCTGCGGTCGTTTTAGCATCGATGCTGCTGGCAGCATGACTGCTGAAGAATTTGATGTGGCAATGTATGACTTGGTCAACTTTCTGACCTATGTTGCAGAGCCAATGGCAGAAGAGCGCAAGCATATTGGCCGCCTGGTGCTGTTATTCCTTTTGGTACTGTTGGTCTTTGTTATGCTGCTCAACCGAGAGTACTGGAAAGGTATTCACTAAGGTTGGTAATGTTTTAAACGCCTCTGGATCTATAGTCCGGAGGCTTTGTTGTTCGGGACAGACCATATAAAGGCATGGATTGTCTATTTGGGGCGGTGAAAAGCTACCCCCTACTTACTTAATAACTGAGAGGTCTTTGTGCGACGATCGTCTATGACATTGTTTTCCGACCCTACATGCCAGTACAGCCACCGTGTGCGTATTGTGTTGGCCGAAAAAGGCGTAACTGTTGATATTGAAGATATCGATCCAGTAGTCGTAACTGAAGAAATTCTTGAGGCCAACCCTTACGGCACTCTACCCACTTTAGTAGATCGTGACCTAGCGCTCTATGAGTCCAAAGTGGTTATGGAATATCTCGATGAGCGTTTCCCGCACCCTCCGCTGCTGCCGGTCTACCCAGTAGCCCGTGCTCAGAGCCGACTCTGGGTCCACCGTATCGAAAAAGACTGGTGCACCTTGATTGCGCAGATTCTGCACAATCCAGAGAGCAAGCAGGCCGAGGAAGCGCGCAAGGAATTGCGTGAGTCACTGATCACTATTGCCAGCATCTTTACTGATATGCCGTACTTTATGAGCGAAGAGTTTACTCTGGTCGACTGCTGCTTGGGGCCGATCCTGTGGCGTCTGCCTGAGTTTGGTATCGAGTTACCGGTTAACCGTCAGCTAAAACCTTTACATGACTACATGGAAAGATTATTTGAGCGACCCTCATTTCAGGAAAGTTTGACCGATCTTGAGCTAGAGATCCGCCAGTAAAATGAAAATGCGGTCCAACAGACCCTATCTGCTGCGCGCCTTCTTCGACTGGATAGTGGACAACGATTGCACACCTTATGTTGTGGTCGATGCCCATCATCCAGGAGTAGAGGTCCCGCAGAGCTACGTTACCGATGGCCAGATCGTGCTCAATGTGGCACCCCGCGCCGTGTCTAACTTTATTCTCGATCTCGAGATTCTGGCTTTTTCTACCCGCTTTGGCGGTATGCCAATTGATATTCAAGTGCCTGTTACTGCCGTTGTCGGCATTTACAGCCAGGAGAATGGTCAGGGAATGGTATTTGAGCACGAACCCTCTGACGATCTGCCGCCGACACCACCCAGCGGCCCGAAAGCAGTTAAAAAATCCTCAACTAAACCACCTGCTACACCGAGCGATAAGGCTCCGAGAAAGACTAAGCCATCGCTAAGGGTTATTAAATAGTAGGTATTGTCGGAGCACCACAATGTCTCAAGCAATAGCAATTCTCTCAGCATCACGCACGCCTATGGGCGGCATGATGGGTTCTCTCTCTTCACTTTCCTCCGCCGATCTTGGTGCTGCCGCAATTCGTTCCGCGCTAGAAAAATCAACCTTAGACGCCGATGGAATCGATGAAGTGTTGATGGGCTGCGTGCTGAGTGCCGGGGTTGGTCAGGCTCCCGCCCGCCAAGCCGCACTAGCCGCTGGTATTGCACAAACTACGCCCTGCACCACCATTAACAAGGTCTGCGGTTCGGCCATGAAAGCCGTCATGATGGGATGCAATGCTCTGCGCGCGGGTCAGGCAACCACAGTGGTTGCCGGCGGCATGGAGAGCATGAGCCGAGCACCCTACTTGATTCCCCAGGGGCGTCAGGGCTACCGATTCGGCCATGCACAGATGCTTGATCATATGCAATACGATGGCTTGCAAGATGCCTATCAGGGTGTTGCTATGGGTGTTTTTGCCGAAAAATGTGCCGGCAAATACAGCTTTAGTCGCGAGCAACAGGATGCCTATGCCATCGAATCCCTGCGTCGTGCCAATGCCGCCATTGCCAATGGCTGGTTTGAGCAAGAAATTGCGCCAGTGGCAATCTCTTCACGACGGGGCGATGTGGTTGTAGATACTGATGAGCAACCGGGCAATGCCAAGCCAGAAAAAATTCCTAGCCTTAGACCTGCCTTCCAAAAAGACGGTACAGTTACCGCTGCCAATGCTAGCTCAATCTCTGATGGCGCTGCGGCTTTGACACTGATGATGGCAGACGAAGCGGAAGCTCGCGGCTTAAAGCCGATTGCCTTAATTCATGGTTTTGATCAGAGCGCTCAGGAGCCAGAGTGGTTTACCACGGCACCGGTGTCAGCGATCAACAAGACTCTGGATCGGGTGGGTTGGACCGTGGATGATGTGGATCTCTGGGAAGTTAACGAGGCCTTTGCAGTGGTGGCTATGGCGGCCATGCAGGAGTTGAACATACCCCATGAAAAGCTCAATGTTCACGGTGGCGCCTGCGCCCTTGGACATCCTATCGGCACCAGTGGCGCAAGAATCATTGTCACGCTAATTCATGCCCTGCAGCAGCATGGCGGCCGCAAGGGCATTGCCAGCCTCTGTATTGGTGGCGGTGAAGGCACTGCTATGGCGATTGAGCTGGTCTAGAGTGCTCGCTTAGAGCGCTATTTAATAGCGCTCTTTAAAGCTGCTTCTTAAAAGTGTCAGCTTAATCCACATACTCAAAGACTTTAACAACACTGCGTACGCCGCTAGTTTCACTGGCTATCGCAGTGGCTTTCTCGCCGTTAATACGCCGAACCTTGCCCATCAAATAAACCACGCTATCTTCAGCGGTCACTTCGATATTGGAGGACTTTACCTCGCTATCAAAGGTCAGTTTGGTGGCTACCTTAGCGCTAATTAGTGCATCGTTAGTGCGTGCAACTATCGATGAATTACCGCGAACCTGCAGTTCATTGTGAACCTGACGCTGGCCGTTAAAGGCGCGAGCGGTATCGCCGGCGAGAATTTTCAGATCTTTGGTTGGCACCTCGCCAGTCAGCAGCACCACGGAATGGTAGACATGGACATTGATATGAGCCTTCTTTAATCTTGGGTGGGCTTTCTTAATGTTGACGCCTATGTAGGTGTCCATTTTGATATCGTTGATATCTGAGCCAATGGGAGAGGATGTAGGATCCGGCATAATCGGGTCTTTGACCACCGAGTCCACCACCGCTGTGCAGCCAGATAGAAACGCCGCCATTGATATAACTAGCACAATATTGCGCATTTAATCTCCTCCAAAAATATGACTATCGATCAGTGCGCAGAGGCACTGAACAATCTGTACTTGCGATTGAATAACCAATGTTGCGGGCCTGCCGGCAACACTTATATGCACATCATTGTAGCTTACCGCGTTAATCAGTGAATCATCATTGTCTGCAGAGACAAGGACAATTGACATGCCGCGATCGAGGGCGGTATGCAGTGCCCCCTGAAGGGTTGGACTATTATTGCCGCTGCTCAGCAAGACTAAAATATCGCCGCTTGCCGCCTGAGTCTTCAGTGCTTGATTGTAACGTTCCGCCGAACTGCTCTGCAGAGCGATCTGATTGAGGTTCAGTGAGGGAAAGCCAGGGCGGTCAATATCATAACCCTGAGACAGATAATCGGTTAGCAGTTGGGCTACCAAGCCATTAGAATTTTCACCGCAGGTAAACACACGATTGCCCGCGAGCAGAGCCGAGGCGATTTTTTCCGCGGCACTAACAATCGACTCAGCACAGGTTTCACCCGTGGCCATAGTCGCTTCAATCATTTCTTGAAACTGATTGAAAACCTTTTGATCTGCTGCGTCCAAAAACTGTTATCCCTTTTTTACTAATCGTTACTGGAGAATATTCTCTATCCACTTGATGCAATAGCCGTCTGTCACTTGATCACTGGGCTGGCTAACACCGGGACTGTTAGCCGGGCTAATGGCAATGGCATCAAAGCGCGCAATGACTCTATCAGTGAGGCCTTCCCGCTGCATATAAGCCTGAGCCGCTGCGGTTAAGCGGTGACACTTTTGCGCGGTAATAGACTCTTCAGCAGAACCGAAACTAATACTGCTGCGAAAGCGCACTTCGACAAACACTAGAACCTTATTATCCAGCATAATCAGATCAATTTCGCCCCTGCGGGTGCGAAAGTTTTTTGCCACAAACTGCAAACCTTTGGAGATTAAAAACTCCCGCCCAAGCTGTTCAGCATCGGCACCGCTTAGACTGTTTTTTCTATTGCTTAGGCATATCCGCTTCCCCATAAAGTTCGTCCCTGTAGCCTTGTCTCCTAGGGCTGTGCCGGCACCACTCGGCCTTTTTCAAATACCGCCCATTTTTCTTTGCGCTTGATGCTGCCCTGTTCGAGGGTCAGCAACCCAGTTGCGCCAAATACAGGCATTGCCTGTGGCTGGTCGAGATTGTCGAGTAGGGCATGCAATAAAAACGCATCATAGCCAAGGGCATAGAGTTGACGGTAGGCAGTCGGCAGACGTTGATCCGGCATCAGTGGCCTTGGCATATGACCCTCGAGGGTCCAGGGCATAGCGCTAAATGTAATGCCACTGAGATCACGGTTGAGTTCGATCTGTTGGGTGCCGCCGTATATATGAGAACTAGCGTATACCGGAATGTCCCCAGCATAGAGAAAATCTAAAGCCGGCTTGATCTGACGTACTTTTGACGAATAGCCCAGCACAATCACCAGATCGATATCTTGGCGTCGCCGGGAGGTAGAGCTAAGACCGCGATTAACTGTGCGCCGGAGTGCCAGACTGCGCTTTTCACTGAGATCAATTTCCAGTGGTTGCTGAAGTAATCGGGTAAAGTCATTAACGCTGTTGGGATAGGAGATTGCATCCACTAGGGTGCCACCCTTGGCAGTCCAGTTGTCGATAAAGTGACGCTGCGCGCGCAGTCCCCAACCGCTGTCTGGCGCAATTAGCAGGACATTAGTCTGCCCTTTAAGCCAAGCATGATCCGCAATCTGGCTGACTTCATCGAGGGCCGAGAGGCCAAACTGCACCAGATTTTTGGTTGCCTCGGTGGCTTTATTGTCGAGGCGATTAAGGCTTAGTGTGGGGACTTTTAACGCTGGATTGGCGGCCAGCTCTTCCACCTGTGATTGGCGCAGCGGGCCAATAACCATATCGGCTCCCCGTTCAACAGCCTGATTATAGACTTCGGTTACCGCTACTGAGGAGGTGTCATAAATGGCTATTTTGGGTAGGGTCCGGCCCTGCGCCAAGTTCTCATAGTAAGCACTGACAAACCCATTGAGTACTGTATTGCTTGGGGTTTCATAATCACCCTTCAGGGGCAATAGCAGTGCGATGCTTTTCGGCGCAGCGCCGGTACGGAAGCGCTCTTTTAATACCGAGGGGGGCGTTTTGGCTCCTGGGTGTTCCCGCCAGCTCTGTTTCCACACCGTGAAAAAACTTTTCTGTGCGCTGGGGTCCGCCTGTCGATAGCGCATGGCGGCAGCCAGTTCGAACCAGCCTGCCAGCTCTCCGCGGTCGCCGATATCGGACTGCTGTAGTTGGTTAAAGGGCAGCTCATTGAGTTGTAGCCAAATCTGATCCTGCAGTTGTGCGATCAATCGTTGATCGCTGCTCTTACGGGGATTGTATAGCCGGCCCAGCTGAATATTGTTTTCGATGCTGCTCTTGGTATCTCCGCTGGCGTAGTTAAGCGCGCTTTCAAGGCCGAGTATGCGGCGCTGAAAATTCATTTCCAGCCCCTGACGCAGAGCGATAAAGCGCTTGCCGGCGAATATCTGTGCGGCGCTGGCAAGTTGCTTTTCAGCTAGATTCAGTTCCAGACCGAGCAGACTGTACTCAATAAAAAAACTGTCGTTTAAGAGGTCGGTATCAATCAGTTGCAATGTGGTGTTGCTCTGCTCGAGATCACCGCCCTGAGCAAAGAGGATGGCAATATCCAGCAACATATTGTCTCGGCGATAGGGCTCTACGCTGTCTATGCGCGCCAGAGCCAGTTCCGCCTGACTCACCAGGGATTGATTGATCTCGGGAACTTCAGAACTGACCGTAACCCGTGCAATTGGACCGGAATCTTGCGTTGTTGTTGGCGTACAGCCCCCGATAAAGGCTAAGATGGCCAGCGCATAAATCATCGAGAGAAAAAGTCGTTTAGTCATGAACTCAAATCAATCCGGTACGTTGTATGTAGTCGCCACACCCATTGGCAATCTGGGTGATATGGTACCCCGAGCAGTAGAGATCCTTCAATCAGTGACGGCGATTGCCTGTGAGGATACCCGTCACAGCAAAAAATTGTTGGATCATTTTCGCATCGATACCCCGCTGATGGCGTATCACGACCACAGCGACAAAAAAAGCAGCCACAAGATTCTAGTGCAGCTCAATGGGGGCAATGATGTAGCGTTAATTTCCGATGCCGGTACCCCGCTGATTTCGGATCCTGGATATCGTTTGGTGTTGGCAGCGCGGCAGCAGGGTATCAGCGTGATTCCAATTCCCGGAGCCTGTGCGGCAATCGCTGCACTGAGCGTAGCAGGTCTGCCAACAGATCGGTTTAGATTTGTCGGCTTCTTGCCTGCCAAGAGCACCCAGCGCAAAAAGGTTTTGCAGGAACTCGCTGCAGTGCCGGAAACGATGGTGTTTTATGAGGCACCGCACCGCATCTTGGATACCCTAAAAGATAGCGTTGAAGTGTTTGGCTCCGAGCACAGCGGCTTTATCGCCCGTGAACTGAGCAAAACCTTTGAGACCTACTTGCATGGCACCCTTGAGGAGTTGGTCAATATAGTTGCCGCGGACAGCAACCAGCAGCGTGGTGAAATCGTCTTGGTATTGGCCGGCAGGGAAGAGACTGAGAGCACTGTGACCGTGGATGGTGAGCGAGTTTTACGTCTACTGTTAGCTGAATTGCCAACCGCCAAGGCCGCAGCGCTCACGGCGAAAATTACCGGCGGTGATAAAAAGCAGTTTTACCAAATGGCACTGGCGCTAAAAGATTAGTCCAGCTCCCAACAGCAAAAAAAAGGGCCAGTTCATCCGAACTAGCCCTCTGTGACACCAGCACTCTGTTACTTGCTGTGCTGAATATCGGCAACGGTTAGGGCCGTCATATTAAAGATACCCCGGGAAGAAACCGAGGGGATCACAATATGGGCTGGCTTGTTAAAGCCATTGATGAAGGGTCCGATCAACAGAGCATCGGTGAGTGACCGAATCAGCCCCATGGCAATATTCGCCGCGTCTAAATTAGGCATCACCAAGACATTGGCACGACCCTGGAGAGTAGATTGCGAGTAGATGGTTTTGCGCAATTTGGGGTTTAGCGCGCTGAGCACATGCATCTCACCATCGATCTGCAAATCCGGATGAGCCTCACGCAACAGCTCGCCGGCACTGCGCATTTTCCGTGCCGAGGCGGTATTCGAGGTGCCAAAGTTTGAATGGGATAACAGAGCCACTTTGGGTTCAATGCCAAAGCGCTTAACCAGATCAATACTGGCTTCAGTAATCTGCACTAACTCTTCGGCAGTAGGGTCCACATTCATCGCCGTGTCCGCCAAAAATAGCGGGCCATCTGGCATCAGTAGCACTGCAGCGGAGGAGACCAACTGCTCTTTATGGGCAGGGCCGAGCAGGTGCATAATTTCTCGCAGGTGGAAGTCAAAGCGACCCACCTTGCCGCAGATAAGGCCATCGGCTTCTCCGCGGGCTACCATCACTGCAGCGATAGCGGTTTGATCATCGCGCATAATCTTCCGCGCAGCATCCACAGAGACGCCGTGGCGACCCACAGTCTCGTGGTAGAAAGCCGCGTATTGTTCGTGGCGATCGTTATCGCTGGGATTAAATATTTCTACATCTTTGTCGAGATCGATACGCAGGCCGAGACGATCAATCTTTTGCTCCATACCGGCGCGGCGGCCGATCAGGATCGGCATGGCGATCTGTTCATCAAGCACCGCTTGCACGGCTAACAGCACATCGTCATTTTCGCCCTCGGCATAGACAATACGCGCCGGGGCTTTTTTCGCCATTTCAATAATCGGCTGCATAAACAGACCGGCCTGATTTACAAACTCATTGAGAGTCTGACGATAGGCTTCCAGGTCTTCGATGGGGCGCGTTGCCACGCCACTCTCCATCGCCGCTTTAACCACTGCCATAGGCACCACCTCAATAAGGCGTGGATCAAAGGCTTTAGGGATCAGATATTCGGGGCCAAATTTAAGTGCTTCGTCGGCGTAGGCTGCGGCCACTACATCTGATGTTTCCATAGTGGCTAGATCGGCAATAGCGCGCACTGCGGCCATTTTCATCTCTTCGTTAATTGTCGAAGCGCCGCAGTCTAAGGCGCCGCGGAAAATAAACGGGAAGCAGAGAACATTGTTAACCTGATTGGGATAGTCAGAGCGACCTGTGGCTAAAATTGCATCGGGGCGGGCGGCCATCGCGTCTTCTGGCATGATCTCTGGGATCGGGTTAGACATGGCGAGAATAATTGGTTTGTCGCCCATTTTCTTCAGCAGGTCGCCATTTAATACGCCGGGTCCCGAGAGACCCATAAACAGATCGGCACCGTCAATAGCATCGTCAATGGTGCGGTCGCTGGTCTCAACGGCATAATCCTCTTTCCAGGGATTCATACCCTCTTTGCGGCCAGCATAAATTACTCCGGTGCGGTCAATCATGCGCACATTTTTCTTTTGCAGACCCATGCTGACCAGCAGATCAACACAGGCGATACTGGCAGCGCCAGCACCTGAAACCACTAGTTTTACATCTTCAAATTTTTTCTCGACTATGCGCAGGCCGTTATAGATAGCCGCGGCAGCAACAATGGCAGTGCCGTGTTGGTCGTCATGAAAGACGGGGATCTTCATGCGCTCGCGGAGTTTCTTTTCCACCATAAAGCATTCTGGGGCCTTGATATCTTCAAGGTTAATACCACCAAAGGTGGGCTCCAGAGCAGCGATAATATCCACTAGCTTATCGACATCGGTTTCGTCCACTTCAATATCGAAGACATCGATATTGGCAAATTTCTTAAACAGCACCGCCTTGCCTTCCATTACCGGTTTCGAGGCCAGTGGGCCAATATTGCCCAGACCCAGCACAGCGGTGCCATTAGTAATCACTGCCACCAGATTGCCGCGGGATGTAACCGAGGCCACCTCGGTAGGATTCTCTACGATCAACTCACAGGCGTGTGCCACACCGGGAGAATAGGCCAGGGACAAATCACGTTTATTGGCCAGCGGTTTAGTCGGACGAATTTCCAATTTACCGGGCGTTGGGTGAGTGTGATATTTAAGCGCACTATCTTTAAATGAATCGGTCATCTTCGGCTATTTCCTGTTACGGTAATGGGGACAAACCTTTGCTAAATCGGCTACCAATAATGGATAGGCTAGTTTAGCGAAGAGGCTCCACTTTTAAGAGTTATATTTTAGCGCGGCGTCTAGGTAAATAGCTATGTGCCTTGACCCTACACTTGTAATACCTTGGATCACTTGAAAGAATACCTCTGCATTACAACAGGACCTAAATATTGAACATTGATCAAAATACAAACTGGCACCAGACAGTTGCACTGTTTGCTTTGCTGGGTGCACTATTGCTAATTGTTTTGTTAGTTTGCTGGCCGAAGTCGAGCTTTGCTCAGACCAGCAGCGCACGGGCACTGTTCGCGGACAACAAAGCCGGCATCCTGCAGATCCGTATTATCGATATTACTTCCGGCAGCAAGAGCGCCATTGGCTCGGGCTTTGTGGTCAAGGATAGCGGCTTGATCGCAACCAATTATCATGTGGTGCAAATGGCCGCCAGTAAACCTGAGCAGTACCGGATTGAATATCTCAATGCCAGTGGTGCCGCCAATAGTCTGACTCTGGTCGATGTGGATGTGATCAATGACTTGGCACTGGTGCAAGCCTCTGGTGAGATTACTCCGGTGTTGCCTCTAGCTATTACAGAACCGCCTATAGGTGTAACGGTCTATGCCCTCGGAAATCCTCTGGATTTGGGTTTGACCGTGGTGCCCGGCACCTACAACGGCATCAATCAGACTAGCTACCACCCGCGGGTACATTTTACCGGTTCACTTAACTCCGGTATGAGTGGTGGGCCGACCCTGAATCAAGCCGGCGAAGTAGTGGGTATCAATGTCTCCACCGCGGGCAATCAGGTAAGTTTTTTGGTGCCGGTGACCGCGCTACAAACTTTGCTCGCCGAGCATCAGCTGAGGGGAACGGGCGCGGAAAATATCCGTCAGCGAATTGGCCAACAGTTGATTGCCGATCAGGAAAATAAATTCGCCCGACTGCTGGCTCTTGAATGGCCGACTATTGCCCTTGGCAAAGCCGTGGTGGTGAATGAGCTGTCACCCTTTTTTAGATGTTGGGGCGGGTCTAATAGTAGTTCCGAAAAAGCTCAATTGCTCAATGCCGACCGCACCTGTCGCAGTGAAGATAAAATTTATCTCAATGCAAAATTTGATAGCGGTGTGATTGAACATCAGTTCTTCTGGCTGGAGGCGGACAAGCTCAATCAGCTGCAGTTTTACGCTTACTATCAACGTCTATTTAGCGATTTTGCTCCTGGCAATGAAACCCGAGAGAAAGATGTTGGCGACTATCAATGTGACAGCGAATTTGTCTCGGCGAATAATATCGAGATGCGATCTGAGCGCAAAACCAAGGCGGTATTCTGCGCCCGGGCCTATAAAGATTATCCTGAGCTTTACGACGTTTTGTTTTTGCAGGGTACGGTGGATGATTCCCGTGCCGCCTTTATCAGCCACTTCACTTTGGCGGGTGTCAGTCGCGAAAATGCTAAAGCCTATGCGCGCAAATTTATGGAGGTGGCGCAATGGCGATAATTATTGAGCTGCTGGGGTGGGGCGGCAAGCGTCAGCGCTACTTCGCTGTGGAAGGTTCCAGTGTCACAATCGGCCGCAGTTATCAGAACGATGTGGTTCTCGGCGATGTCCATATCTCTCCCGAGCATCTGCGTCTCGATGCTAATGATGGTGCTGGGGGTGGTTGGCAGCTAACTGATCTGGGTAGTCTTAATGGCGTTGAGGTGATTAAAAATCCCCTGATCCCTAGCTCTCCATCTCCAAGCTCTGCATCCCCAAGCTTGGCCCCAACCATCCTGCTCAGCGAAGGTGCAGAGTTAAAGATCGGTCGCACTCGATTGCGAATTCTTTCTGACTGCCATCCAGTGGGGCCCGCCAAGGAGCTCCACCATCTGGAACAGGATGTGGGTAAATTAAACCGACTGTCTATTTGGCTACCCCTTTTTCTAATCAGTCTGATTCTGGATGTAGGGTTACTCTATGCCAGCAGCTATGTTGAGTGGCAGTGGAAAAATGTGTTCTCGACAATTCTCGTCACCCAAACGGGGCTATTGATGCTAGCGCTGTTTTGGGGTGGGCTGGGTCGCTTCTTGCGCAATGAAAGCCATTTTATCAGCCACTACTGTTTAATCTTGATGGCTGGCTTAGCCTATTCTGCGGGCGACTGGCTGATCGGAATCCTCGGCTACAATATGGGTACTCAATTGGTGTCATTGGTTCTGTCACCGCTGATTGCTCTGGTGCTTGCGGCCCTATTGCTCTCTGCTAACTTTGCTCTGGCGACCAATATGTTGCCTCGCCAGCGCTGGGTTTCAGCTCTCGGCTTTGTAATGTTGATCTTTGTTGTTAGTATCACCGCCCAAGTGAGCCAGTGGGGGGAGTTTTCGCCCTACCCAGAATACTTCTCTGGTATTGAAATACCTGCGCTACAGTTCGCCGGTGCAGAATCTGCAGATAATTTTGTCGACAGGTTCGACTCAATTTTTACCGCAGCTGATCGCCACGCGCTGGACTAGAATACAGAGAAGCCCTGCAGCAATAACCGCTTAAAAAATATAATAATAAACGCCGTGGTTACACGGCCAAAAAACAATAGGGATTAATCGTGGAAGCATTTGTAAACTATCTCAATGGCATTATCTGGAGTTCGGCGCTGATCTATCTGTGTCTTGGAACCGGCCTGTACTTTTCACTGCGCACACGTTTCCTGCAAGTCCGCCACTTTGGTCATATGTTAAGGATTATGCGCGAAGGAAAAAGCTCTGAGGCGGGAGTGTCATCTTTTCAAGCACTGACCATGTCGCTCTCTGGTCGAGTTGGTACCGGTAATATTGCCGGTGTGGCAACCGCCATCGCCATTGGTGGCCCGGGTGCAGTTTTCTGGATGTGGACTGTGGCCTTTCTGGGGGCTTCCACTGCCTATATCGAAGCTACTCTGGCACAGATTTATAAAGAGCTAGATGACAATGGCAGCTACCGCGGTGGCCCAGCCTATTACATTGAAAAAGCGATGGGCCAAAAATGGTATGCCTGGGCCTTTGCTGTGGCCACTATTATTGCTATGGGCTTCTGTCTGCCGGGTATTCAGGCCAACAGTATTGTTGCTGCCATGAACAATGCTTGGGAGATTCCGGCGCTGTTCAGTGCCTCTGCACTGGCCGTAGGTCTGGCACTGATTGTTATCGGTGGCGTCAAACGCATCGCCCACTTTGCACAGGTGGTGGTGCCGGTGATGGCCGCTGGATATATTCTTATCGCCTTTACCGTGGTCTTCCTCAATCTCGATATGGTGCCCGCAGTCACCAAGTTAATTATCAATAGTGCCTTTGGTCTCGATGCCGGATATGGCGCGATTATCGGTATGGCTGTGGCCTGGGGTGTTAAGCGCGGCGTTTACTCCAATGAAGCGGGACAGGGCAGTGGCCCACACCCCGCTGCTGCGGCAGAGGTCTCCCACCCAGCCAAGCAGGGTCTGGTACAGGCCTTTTCGGTTTATGTGGATACCTTGCTAATCTGTTCAGCCACTGCTTTTATGATTCTGTTGACCGGACTCTATAATGTCGAGGGTGGCGATGGCACCTACCTCTATCAGGGATTGCCCGGCGTTGAAGTAGGTCCAGCCTATGTGCAGGCGGCCTTTGATACCGTGATGCCCGGCTTTGGCAGCAGTGTGTTGGCTATTGCTCTGTTGTTTTTCGCCTTTACCACCATTGTTGCCTACTACTATATTGCCGAAACCAATGTCATGTTTATTAACCGCAAGGTGCATCGCCCCTGGTTGGCTAGCCTGCTCAAGGTGCTGGTGATTACATCGGTTATGTACGGCGGCATCAAGAGTGCCGATCTGGCCTGGGCTCTGGGTGACGTGGGAGTCGGAATTATGGCTTGGTTAAATATTGTCGCGATTATTATCTTGCAGCGCCCAGCTCTAACAGCGCTTAAAGATTACGAACAGCAGTTAGATGCGGGTATCGACCCGCGTTTTGATCCCCAGGCTCTGGGGATCAAAAAGGCTGATTTCTGGGTCGATAGAAAGAATGCCGAGAATCGGTAGCCTCTGTTAGCCGCTAACTGTTAGCAGCTACTCGGACTGAGCTGGCCAACCGCCTAAGTCTTTCCAGCGATTAACAATACCGCAGAACAATTCTGCGGTTTTTACCGCGTCATAGAGGGCGCTGTGAGCGCTGCGATTGTCAAAATCCATCTTCGCCGCCTGACAGGCTTTGGCCAGTACAGTCTGACCATAGGCGAGCCCGGCGAGGGTGGAGGTGTCGAAGCAGGAGAACGGATGGAATGGATTGCGTTTAATCTGGTTTCTATTCACCGCCGCGTTGACAAAGCCAAGATCAAAATGGGCGTTATGGGCCACCATCACTGAACGAGTGCAGCCAGTTGCGCTGATCTCATGGCGGATAGGTCGAAAGATATCCCGCAGTGCCTCACCTTCTTCCTCGGGCATACGCTCCGGATCATAGATATCAATGCCGGTAAATTCCAATGCCGCTTTTTCAATAACTGCACCGGGAAAGGGATCAATATTTTTACTGTGAGTCTCTTTGATTTGAATATTGCCCTGAGCATCCATCTCCAGAATCACTGCGGCAATTTCCAACATGGCATCGGTGCGAGAGTTAAAACCGCCGGTTTCAACATCCACAACAACCGGTAAAAAACCGCGAAAGCGCTCGGCAATATTATTCGTATACTCTTCAGTATCAGACTCGTTGGTGATATGAGACATATCCATTTTTAGTCCATTTTCCAATTCAGAGTGGTGCCAGCGCCGAGAGGAATCAGTTGCGAATCATCAAAGGGAATTGCTGCGGGCAGCTGCCAGGATTGGCGTGATAAGGTAATGCTAGAGGTATTTCTCGGCAGCCCATAAAAGTCTGCACCGTAGTGGCTGGCAAAGCCCTCGAGGCTGTCCAGCGCGCCGGCCTCGTCAAATGCCTGAGCATAGAGTTCAATTGCCGCGTGATGGCTAAAGCAGCCGGCACAGCCGCAGGCACTCTCTTTTTTATCCTTGGCATGGGGCGCAGAATCGGTGCCGAGGAAAAACTTTGGGCTGCCGCTAGTGGCCGCTTTGATCAGCGCATGCTGATGAATATCGCGTTTTAAAATCGGCAGGCAAAATAGATGGGGTCGAATGCCGCCAACCAGCATATGGTTGCGATTGTAGAGCAGGTGCTGGGGCGTAATAGTCGCCGCCACATTGCCTCCTGCCGCGGCAACAAATTCAGCCGCCTGGAGAGTCGTAATATGCTCAAAAATAATTTTTAACTTGGGGTAGTGTTGTACCAAGCCGCGCAGATGGCGTTCGATAAACACCGCCTCGCGATCAAAAATATCGATCTCGCCGGCGGTGACTTCGCCGTGCAGCTGCAACACCATGCCCACTTCCTGCATGGTTTGAAGAACCTTTTGGATATTGTTGAGGTTGGTAACACCGGAATCTGAGTTAGTTGTCGCCCCTGCTGGATAATACTTGCAGCCGTGGATAAATCCACATTCCTTCGCGGCGCGAATTTCATCGGCAGTGGTGTTATCAGTAAGATAGAGAACCATTAAAGGCTCCCAGCTCGAACCGGCTGGGCGCTGGGCCAGAATCCGCTCCCGGTAAGCAGCAACCTGAGCCACTGTGGTGGCTGGTGGCACGAGGTTGGGCATAATAATGCCGCGACCGAAGCCTCTTGCGGCAGCAGGCACGGTGGATCCCAGTACGCTATTGTCCCGCAAGTGCAGGTGCCAATCGTCCGGTAATGTAAGGGTAATTTTGTTCATTGAAGCCGTATCCGCAGTTATCGGTGAATGCTACCGGAAACAGTGGTGTCATAACAGGTTTTGTGGAAAGGTATGCAGAAAAATCGAGCAACGAATGAAGATAACCATACTCAGCAACCGCGATCTGCCAAGTCACTTGGCCCTAAGCCGTCTAATTGACCATTTAAGTGGGGATTTGAGGGGCTATGGAGATAAGGCTGTTGATGAGGGATTGTCGGAACACCAGCTATCGATCTTTATCTCTGAAAAGGTCGGTGCTGACAGTGTACTGCCCCAGCCGCTGATGGATCTTGCCGCCTTCGAACGGCGGTTACTGTGCGATGGTCGTCCAAGTTTTGAGCAGTTGGCGGAAAGAGCCGGTTGTCAGTTGCAGGGTTTTGCTGATCTGGATAATAAGGTTAATAGTGCTGCAGGCATCCAACGAATCGCCGCTACTGAGCCTGAGCTAATAATATCAGTGCGCTTTGGTTTGATTATTCGCGAGGCGATTATTGCCATCCCCAAATATGGCATTATCAATTTGCACTCTGGATTGCTGCCAGATTACCGCGGCGTTATGGCGACCTTTAGGGCAATGCAAAACAATGACCGCGAGATCGCCTCGACCCTGCATTTTATCCAAGATGGCGGCATCGATAACGGCGATATTATTTCGATCTCCGAGATTCCCCTAAATCCACGACACTCCTACCTGCTCAATGTGATCAATCTCTATGTTGGGGGCTGTCAGCAGATACTCAGTGCCGTGACGACTCTCAGCGCCGGACAGAGCCTGGCGGCCGATCCTCAAGTAAAACTTCCGGGCTATTATAGTTTCCCCACCGAGACCGATCTCGAGGATTTTTTAGCTGCCGGTGGACGGCTCTATGACGAGGCTGAGATTACTGCGCTTAAGCAATACTAAAAGGGCTGGTCTTAGGGTAAAATCGCCGCCTCGTCACCTCAAGCAAAGGATTACGTCACGTGTCATCAGTTAATAAAGTTGTTTTAGCCTACTCCGGTGGATTAGATACCTCGGTTATCGTCAAATG
>JAQXEN010000050.1 GCA_029250825.1 Porticoccaceae bacterium | reverse complement strand
GATTTGTATGAGCGTACTTTTCATCTCTGATCGTTGTATCTTTTAGATTGATTTCTGTGGTGACGATGACCTAATTCCATGTTGCAATTCCTTTTAGGAAATCATTTTATCAATTCTTTGTTTGTGTGTATTAGTAATACATGTGTGTATTAGGAGTCCCAGTTGAAAAAGTGGGGGTACCCCCGGGGTGGGGTCGGCGTATCTGAGAATTGGATGATTTTACGGGGTTTTTAGGAAATTTAAGCGTCGAGCAGCTGAGTAGTACAAAAGTTTATTGCGGTATATGTTACGGTACATTTCGCAGTATAAATAATTAAATACATATATATCAGTAGTTTATAGTGTTAGTTCAGGCCATGCCGTCCCGACCAAATTCTCCCTTTCAAAACAACTAGTTACGCTATTCATTGTTTGCCCTTTTTCTGGGTGTATAAGAACTGTATAAAAACTACCACATAAAAATTATGCCTGCGGCGGAATTTAAACGGCGACCAGAACGACGTAGCCCCATCAGAGTCATGGCAAACCACAGTTTGTTAGGGAAACCCTGCCGTCGAAACTAAGTATGACGCCAATTCTCAAGTTGACCAGGTCATCCAAGACACCTCTCACACGCTGTTGAGACGATAGCCAATTTTTTGCCTCACACCACCTGCGTCATACCATATCTATTGCTAGAGACTCACAATCCTTTCGTTGATTTTTACTTAATCAAACATGATTACTCTGCCCGCTTTCTAGCGACACAAAAACCAAACTACCCTAATAATCAGTGCTATCCCATAGCGGTATATGAATTGCCGGATATGTCTTGATAAAAAAGTGCAGTCTTAATGATAGGCGGTAAATCATTTTAGCATGTAAATAATAACCGGTCTGGCTGAGCAATTGACCGTCCCCGGACTCGGCGCCGATTTCTTTATAGCGTTAGAAGCTCTTCTTAAGCCTTCGGTTGAAAATATGTGAATCCCACCTATAGTTAATCGTAGCGCGTGAGCTAATCAAGGCTTGCCTGAAAAATTCAACCTACTGCCAATTTCCACATTAAAGGACTAACAGATGATTTTAAACTATCGCTTATTGCGAGATTGTTTTGCAGAAAGCTATGATGAAGGCCGCAGAAAATTTCTTGAGGCATGTGATAACGCGGGAGTTAGAGTAGATTCACGTGTCAATCCCCATGGGCTTACATCTGAGGATAAACCCTTGAGCTGTGATGTGGCATGGTTTGGCCCAGATAACGCAACCCATCTCTGTATGGCAATCTGTGGCACTCATGGTTTGGAGGCAGCATCTGGTTCGGCAACAATGATTCAATGGATACTGGAGAAGCAGTATCAGCACTTACCAAAGGGTACAGCAGTTTTATTTGTTCACGCCAACAATCCCTATGGTTGGGCCCACAACAGCCGCACTAATGAGAATAATGTTGATCTCAATCGCAATTTTTTTGATCACCAAGACCATCCTGACAACGCTCACTATATGGCGCAGCACCCGATATTATTAACCGAGAAAATGACCGAGGGAGATTGCGCCACTATCGGTGAAAAACTTGCAGCCTATGAACAACAGCACGGCAAAGTTGCGGGCCTTGCGTCAATTGTTCAAGGGCAATACCAGCAGCCCGACGGCCTTATGTTTGGAGGAACAGAGGCAGAGTGGTCGACGACCAATCTACGTAATATCATTGAAACCTACGTTAGCACCGTCAAGAAAGTTGCGGTCATTGATTGGCACACCGGTCTCGGCCCCTTTGGCGAACCTTTTTTGATCTGTCACCATCCAAAAAATAGCGCTGCATATTGGCGAGCTTGCGCTCTATGGGGTAAGGAGCGTATTGAGGAAGGCGGTGCATTCCAAAACCCCGATGTAGCCCCGGAATTTAAGGGCATTATTATTCATGGGTTGTCTGCCTTGCTTGAGAGTATGGAGGTGGAAGCGACAGGGGTGATTATTGAGTTAGGGACTTATGGGAATGGCGCGGTTTATGCCGGGCTGATGATGGATAGATGGTTGCGATTCACCTGTGATGACCCTGATGCTAAAGATGCCACCGTTGTTCGTACTAAAATGATTGAACGGTTTAATCCCTCCCAACCGGAGTGGCGAATGTCTGTTCTAAACCATGCTCAGGTTATATATAAGCAGACACTAGCAGGACTCGAGGTATAGCGAAGGTCTTTCAGTTGATGGGTGTCGGTTGGTGATGAGTGCTTCTGCTTCCTAGATTTAAGAGCCGAAAATATTGATCATTTAAGCTTCCATCTATCTCCGTTACTCAAATTGATGCTGATAACTGCTCGCTGAGCCCCGCGAGTTGTATGAGCTACCAGCATTTCACTTTAAAACCAGAAAAACTAGGATATTGCGACTAAGGTTATAAATATAATTAACTATTCTTGCGCCCAGAGATAACTAAATTTCTCTGGGTTGTGTCTGGTTCGAAGGCTGCAAGTAAAGGGAATGCACGAATATGGAGCTTACATGAAAGGCACTGGTGCTCAAGGCACGCCAAAATCTGCGGTACTAAATGCTTATCAGATCCATTTTCAGGGGGTTCATTTGAAAGGGATGATATTTACATCGTTTCTCTATTTAGTAGAGGAGCGTTATGGACTAGATATGGTGGAGGAAGTCATCGAGGAGGCGGCTCCAGCCAGCGGTGGAATCTATACCACTATGGGTGTCTACGATCATATGGAATTGATCAATATGATCGTTGTGCTGAGCAAAAAGACTAATGTCGCAGTTGCCAAGGTCACCAAAACCTTTGGCATGTATCTGTTTGCTGAACTGATAGCGGCCTATCCCCAGTGGATTGAGGGGCTTACTTCGTCATTTGATTTGTTACAAAAGGTCGATGGCTTTATTCATGTGGAAGTGAGAAAGCTCTATCCGGATGCATCACCTCCAGCCTTCAAATGCACTAAATATACTGACACCACAATGGAACTGATCTATGAGTCACCTCGCTGTCTGGGGGATGTGGCCGAGGGTTTGATTCAGGGCTGTGCGGCTTATTATGGTGAAAAATTGCATGTGCAGCGTGAGAGCTTGGGTGATAAGTCTGGTTCCTGTGAGCGCTTTTTACTGTCTCAGATGCGTGATTAGTCGGTAGCAAGGTTGTCGGCGCTCAACCTGTGATTGGGGTTGAGCAGATTGTTAGAGCGCTCGAGCCTAAGCCTTTCTTGCGATGCTATTTTTTTATCCTAGTTAATCCTCTTAATTCACTTAATTCACTTAATTCACTTTAGCTTGCTTAACCTTGTTAGAGTCCCTTTTATATCTCTCCACCTGCCTTGCCTTGCCATGCCGAGCGGCGGTGAGGAGTCTTATGTGGTCCGCAGCAGGTCCTTGTTACTGCGCTTTAAATCGATGCTTAGATAATTGAAATGCCGCTAAAGATTATTTTGATATACTCCGGAAGGTCTATATTGCCGGCCTCGGGCACAGTTGCTAAAAAGCCTCCGGTGGAAAACATAATAGAGAACAATTATGAATAAAGTCCCACTGAGTGATTGGGTTTTTAAAAACCTCGAGATAATTCTACGCAGGGATCTGCATCGTTCTGGTGAAGCGCAGCCACCATTAATTGCAATGATGACTAAGTGGTAAGTTGATGGGGATATTACGCTTGCAGAATAGGGTATACAGAGCCATAAGACTGGCACCAAGCTGGGTTGTGATTTGGTTTTTGATATTTGGCGGGGATGCTATAGCCAGCCAGTTGAACCAGCCCTATGCCAGTGCTAACCGCAGTCCTTTTGTACAAGCCTATGGCTTGCCAGCGGCTCAGAGTGCTCAGCTGCTGATCCCAAAAACATCCCAGTTGCGGGTGCAACTCGACGCTGCAAATCATTCCACAATTAGCAGTAGTGCCAATGAATCCATTGTTCTCGATGGGGAAACACATAGATTGAATTTACACTGGCGCCAGGGTCTGGGAAATAATCTTGAGCTGGGTTTTGATATACCCTATCTAAGCCATGAGAGCGGTAGACTCGATACATTTATTGACCATTGGCATCAGTTTTTTAACTTACCCGATGGTATTCGGTCCTATGTACCCAAGAACCAATTGCAATTTAGCTATATCGACAATGGCACAGGCTTGACCGATCTGCAGAAATCCACTGATGGCATTGGTGATATCAGTATGAGTCTGGCCTATCAGCTATCAAATGCTGCGACCCGACAATGGGCCCTGCGCGGAGGCCTTAAATTACCCACAGGGGATGCTGATTCACTGCTGGGATCTGGATCAACCGATGTGTTTTTGGGGGTCAATGTTAGCGATCAGGGGCTATCTGAAAAGTATAATATTAACCTGCATGCCAGTTTTGGAGCGCTGTGGATGAGTAGTGGAGAGTTGTTAAATGCTACTCGAGAGGACTGGGTGGCCTATGGTTCTTCAACCATTGCTTGGCGTTTTAATCAAAGGGTTAGTTTTAAGGCGCAGATTGATTTTCATAGTGCCTTCTACAACAGTGCCTTAACGGAGCTCGGGGATAACTCAGCACAGCTGGTACTGGGTGCTGCTCTGGGTTTAGACGATGACTGGGTGTTGGATATATCGGTTAGCGAAGATATCGTGGTGGATACAGCACCTGATGTTGTATTTCAGATTGGCCTTACCTTTAACGGTCTCTAATAAAATAGGGATGTATTTATTTTTTTCTAGTGAGACCTAATCTCTAGCTTCCATAAGCTCCTACAAAGCTCCCCAATCACTGTAAAACGCTGATTTCTTAACGCTGAGAAATTAAGCCGCAGTAACTGAATAGTGAGTGCGGTAAATGCATACTTGCTAATATCATTACTCCTTAAACTACCGGGAAAAACATCCAACTGACACTATCTCAGTGAGAATCAAGGTCTCCTGAGTAAAAAGCGAAGGCAATCCCATGGCTCTATCAGCATTAAAAATCACCAAACTGTCTTTCTGGCTGCTAATGATTGCGGCCCAAGTCGGCGGATTTTTCCTGTTCAAAGATCTTGCTGATATCAGCCAATGGCTGGTTCAATCGAGCCGCGAGTTCACCATGTTTATTTGGTACAACCGCTGGTTGATAACAGTTTTAACATTGCTTGCCCTGTTTGGCAGTGTGCTGATCTGGTTTAAAAATCGCCATATTATGCCTCGAGGTCTGGTGATCGGTTTAGTCTTCATCTGCCTGTTTAACGGGTATTCAGGAATGCTAAACACGCTCTTGATGTTTCGACCTCAGCAGTTTGATGGCCAAGCCCTGTTTGTATCTGTTGAAGAGGCGCCCAAATTCCTTCAGCAGATGAAACACGCAGCATATGAAAAACCGGAGTTTGATTCGGTTGATGAAATCGAAATGTTAGTGCTCGAAAGCGATGACGGCGCCCGTGCTTACGCGGATTATTATCTCCTGCAGCCTCATATTGTTGATGGCGGCGAGATTGGCGGCAAGCCGGTGGTAATGACCTACTGTGGGCTGACTAATATGGGGATAGCCTATACCCCAGAGCTGAAAGGTGAACCACTTGAGTTGAAGGTGATGACGCAGTTGCGTAACAATCTGGTGATGTGGGACATGAATAGCGGTGAGCCAATACAGCAGTTCTGGGGTGCCGCGGAGAGGGATGGCGAGCAGGGCACACGCATGACTGAGTGGCCAACCCTGAGAATGCCATTTGGTGCCTTTAAGCAGCTCTATCCCGATGGTCAGGTGTTTATCAACAATATCGAACAGCAGAGTGATAATGCTCTGGTCCGGTTGTTCGATACGGTGGTTCGCGATGGCATGATGCTGATGGCAGTAAAAACCCTGCAGTGGCAGTCTGATCAGCCGGCATTTCCAACCATTCATGAGTTCGATGACCGCCTGCCCATCAAGCAGATGGTCTATGGCATAAATGTCGGCAATGATTATGTCGCCTATACCAAAGATTTTGTCTCAGAACAGGGTGGTCTGTTAAATATCGTAATTGGCGAACGGGACGTAATATTGTATTACGCAGCGCAGCATGATTCTCTGGTTGCCTTTTATAATGACAGTGGCCAAGTGATTAGTCAGATAGATATATTTGGCAACAGTAACGCAGGCACTATGGCAAGAGTAGAAACTCTAAAGAGTCGAATTTTCTGGTTTATTTGGAGAGATTTTTATCGCCAAACAGATGTAAACCGACTTTAAATTTTTGGTTTTTAACAACTGTTCTCGAGGTTAAGCGTCAGGGCAGTTCTTTCGGCCCTTGACGGTTTGAGAAGGCAGCTCACCGAACATATCTTTATAGTAAGACGAAAAACGACCCAGCTGTGTAAAGCCATTATCTAGCGCAACCTGAGTAATATTTCCAAAGTCGTCAAAGGAGTTTTTTAGTAGCTCGCCGCGAACATTTTTGAGACGGGTCTGCATCAAAAACTGCATTGGGGTTACGGTTAAATTTTGCTTAAACCCCTCAAATAAACAGCGCTCACTGACGCCGGTTAGTTTGACTAAGTCATGAATGCTTAGGTTCTCACTAAAATGTTCACGTATATGCTCAGTCGCTTGATGGACATGCTTTGGCAGCACCGCTCTGTCAGTAGTGACCAGAGTTTCACTATGATTGTGATCTAGTGTGAAGAGTAAATTTTTAACGATGGTGTCGAGTTCATTATTTAATACGCATTGGGTTTGATAAAAACTATTGGCCTGATTGTACTCGCGGATAAACGAAACCACATGCCGCCACCAAGCGGATTGCTTCTCATCGTTTTCGCTAATATTAGGATTAAACGAAACCTCTTCACAAAATTTTCTACCCACGTAGCCCGCAAGACTACTATTAACTTTACGTTTTTCTATTTGAACTAGTAGTTGCTCGCAACCTCCGGACCAGCGCATTTTGGTGTAAGAGTTTGGATTTAGAATGCTGGCTTTGCCTGGGTGTGACTGAAACTCGCGACCATCCGCAAATATAGTAGCAGTGCCCTTTAAAGGCAGTTGAAGCAGATAAAAATCACCCAGACAGCCCGGCTCAATAATACATTCTGCGCCGTAGCCCATGTAGTTGAAACTGATACCATCAAAGGGAATGTGGTAATGAAAGGCATCCAACGCGCCACTAGAAATTTGCAATTTATGGTCGCAGTAGACATCTCCAACCAATGAGCGAGTTTCATCTAGGTCTGTGGATCTAAATAACTCATGCTTATTTTGTATTAGTGATTTAGGTGCTTCTTTTATCGCTACATGCATAATAATGCTCAATATATTTTAAGCTTAAAATGAGTATATTGACTAATTTAGTCTGCTGCAATCAATATGTGCAGGAAGCGTATATGTGACGCAGTAACTGCATACCGAAAAAATTTAACCTCGGCTACATTTACCACCTAATTATTCTAATAATAACGAGGGGTGGGCTATGAGGGGTTATACGTTAAAAACAATTCCTGCGGCGGTGCTATTAGCACTGACTTCCGTCAGTACAGTATCAATTGCACAAGACAATCAAAGCCGAGGTTTAGATCGTCTTCTGGAAGAGGTTGTAGTCACGGCGCGTAAACGTGAAGAGAGTTTGCAAGACGCGCCGATATCGATTTCAGCTTTTACTGGTGAGGCGCTTGAGTATCGCGGTGTCACCAACATTAGCCAAATCGCCGAGTTTACGCCTAACCTAACGTTTCAAAATAACCCCAGCTTTGGTGGGTCTAGTAATGCTGCGTCTGTCTATCTGCGCGGCGTTGGCCAAAAAGAATTTTTGCCCACCACAGAGCCTGGTGTGGGTATTTATGTCGATGGGGTTTACATCGCAAGGTCGGTTGGCGCTATTTTAGATTTAGTCGATGTTGAACGGGTGGAAGTTTTGCGTGGCCCTCAGGGAACCCTTTTTGGTCGCAATACTATTGGTGGCGCAATCAGCTTAACCACCCGCAAACCGGCTGAGGAATTTGGCGGTAATATATCCATCACTGCAGGCGATGATAGTCGAGCAGATATAAAAGCCAGAATTGATATGCCACTGAGTGACAAGGTTAGGACCAGTTTAAGTATCGCCAGTTTTAATCGGGATGGCTATGTCACTCGTGATGACGGTATTGACCTAGGCGATGACGACACCCTGACCGCCCGCGGCGCATTGAGTTGGGATGTTAGTGAATCACTGTCACTTGAAGCCGCTATAGGGTTTAGCCGTGATCGAGAGAATGGCCCCGCATTGACTTTGCTGGGAATCAACCATCCCGGTGCAATATTTAATCCGGGTCCGCCGCCACAGGGAACACCGCCAGTGGCAACTATCGCCAATATAATGGCCAATCTTGCTGCCGGCGGGCCAGCGGCGCCCTGTGCGTTTCCCGGTCAAGAAACCAACCTAGCGGTTGCCGGTTGTTATGATGATCGCTATGTCAACGGTCCAGACAGTAACTCCGGCACTGCCCCGGCATTCTCAAAAAGTGATCTGTTGAGTGCTAATGTCAATCTGACCTGGGATATCTCAGACAGTCTGACCCTCAAAAGTATTACCGCAATACGCGACCTAGACAGTACCTTTGCTCGGGACGGTGACCATTCGCCAGTGGTTGTTTCACAATTTTTCGATGAGTTTGAACAGGAACAGTTTACTCAGGAATTACAACTGCTAGGTTCAAGTGATCGACTTAATTGGATTTTAGGAGCCTATTATTTTGATGAAGATGGCTTTAACGCTAACCTGTTAGATTTTTCTATTTCGAGTTTCCGAAGTGGCGGGTCATTTAAAAATGAAGCCACTGCTGTCTACGCTCAGGGTACTTACGATGTCAGCGACAAGTTCAGCGCCACTCTGGGTCTTCGTTATACCAAGGAAGATAAGTCCTTTACGCCGGATCAAATTATTTTCAACAACCCCTTCGCAGGCAGCGGTGATCCCAGCTTTGATGTGCCATTTTTACAGGCAGGCGAGAGAGTCTTACCTTTCGTTGAAAAGACTATTGAAATTAAAGAAACCTCACCATTCGTCAATTTAGCCTATCAGATCAATGACAATATGCTGGCCTATGCAACTTATTCAAAGGGCTTTAAGTCAGGGGGCTTTACTCAGAGGGTTTTCCCGCCAATTGTGGCCGGTTTTACCGCCCCCGCGGGCACGCCGGATGTGGATCTGATACCCACCTTTGACCCAGAGTTTGTCACCGTAACTGAACTCGGCTTTAAGTTTGCTAGTGATGACAATCGTTTGGTCGTCAATGGCGCTATTTTTAGCACTGACTATAAAGACCTACAGGTTCAGGTTTTTGAGGGTGTCGCGCCAGTCACTAAAAACGCGGGTCAAGCATCGCTGTCTGGCTTTGAAATTGAGACTCAATATATACCTGGTGGTGGCTGGTTTGTCAGTGCCGGTCTAGGGTATATCGACGCCGAGTATGATCAGGTGGATTCAGACACGCTGTTCTCTGCCGACAATGCTTTTGAACGTGTACCAGAGTGGACTGCCAGCGCATCGGTGTCGAAAGAATTCATTCTAGAGGGCGGCGCTGTTCTATTGCCGCGCCTAGATTGGTCCTATCGCTCCGAGACCTTCAATGACACCTTTAATACAGCAATGATTGCTCAGGATGGCTACTCAACGGTGAACGGGAGTATTGCTTGGCTGTCGCCAAACGAGAAGCTAAGGCTCACCTTCGGAGTGACCAACCTTACCGATGAAGAATATCTTGTCTCAGGAGTTGCAGGGGACGCCTTCCAATCATTTGAGGGCTTATATGCCCGACAGCGTGAATGGTACGCAACCTATGCCTATGAGTTTTAATTCGCCAGCAATAGACCAGAGGTGATGGCTACCTCTGGTCTTCGGTGAGCTAAGAATAGTGTTGCAGTAATTAGTGCAATAGAGGTTTAGACGGGGGCGGAGCTTGAAAGCCTCTCTCCAGCAACAGTTGAACCGCGGTGTTTCACCTGTTGGGGCTTCGCCTTCTTCTTTTTTCTATTGATATTAAACCAAAGGTAAAAGGTAGCTGAGTAGATGCCATTTTGCCTATTGATAAGTGTGTAAATAAATAATGATTAGAAGCATATGTATTGTCGGTGCAGGCTTTGCCGGTCTAACCTCGGCGAGGGTATTTAAAGCGCTAGGTTACGAGGTTACGCTCTACGAAAAGGAAGCCGATGTCGGAGGCGTCTGGTCTGCTTCAAGACGCTATCCTGGATTAACCACTCAGAATACCCGCACTACCTATGAGCTATCGGACTTTCCCATGCCATCGAGCTATCCAGAGTGGCCCTCGGGAGAACAGGTTCAGCGGTATATGCAGTCCTATGTTGATCACTATGGTTTCAACGACCAGGTTCACCTCAACAGCACAGTGTTGGCGACCTCTTTTGATGCTGATCGCAATATCTGGTCTGTGACCACTCGAGGACTGACCTCTGAGGTGAAGACTAAAGAGTTTGACTACCTGATTGTTGGCAATGGAATTTTCTCGCTGCCATCGATACCGACTTACAAAGGCGTCGAAAGCTTTGTAGAGGCGGGCGGGCGCATCTGCCACACCAGTGAATTTACTCAGCGCGAGGATGCGCGAGACCAGAATGTGTTGGTGATAGGGTATGGCAAATCGTCCTGTGACGTAGCCAATGCGATACAGGATATTGCCGCCAGTACCAACGTGGTGGCGCGCAGCCTGATTTGGAAAATTCCCAAAATGATCGCCAATAAACTCAACTATAAACACCTTTTTCTCTCGCGTATGAGTGAGGCATTGTTCCGCTATATTCATCTGCGCGGAGCGGATAAATTTTTCCATACTCTCGGCAATCCGATTCGAAAGGCAATGCTCAACAGCGTTGAGTTTGTTGTTGAGCGGCAGCTCGGCTTAAAGCGCCTTGGTCTGCACCCGAACATGCCCTTAGAAAGTATCGCCCGCAGCACCGTGAGCCTTGTTAGTGATGACTTTTATCAGAATATTGAGGCCGGCAAGATCGGCATCCAAAAGAAAGCTGTTATTACTCAGCTAAACGGCAAGCAGGCGCTGTTATCCAATGGTGAGACAGTCCCTGTTGATATTATTATCTGCGGCACTGGTTGGCAGCAGGTCTGTCCCTTTTTAGAGCAGGACATCATGGACAAAGTCACCGACGAAGTGGGCAACTTTCGTCTGTTTCGCTCAATGATTCCGGTGGATGTACCGCGGCTGGCATTTAACGGCTATAACTCGTCATTTTTTAGCCAACTGAACTGCGAGGTTGGCGCCCTGTGGTTGGCGGATTATCTTAATCAAGGTTTTCAGCTGCCCTCGTCAGGTGAGCAGAATCGCGATATCGATGAACGCTTAGCTTGGATGCAAGAGCGGACTCAGGGCAAGCACTCCAAGGGCACCAATATTATTCCCTTTTCGATCCACCATATCGATGAGTTACTCGAGGATATGCAGATGAATGTCGGCCGTTTTACCCAGTTAAAACAGTGGCTCGGAGCCTTGCACCCCAGGGTCTACGGTCATATCTTGCCGGCGCTGCAAAAGAAATATGGCCGCGCAGATCGAGGTCAATAATGGCGGCAGTCTATGACTACATTATCGTCGGTAGCGGTATCAATTCGCTTACCTGTGCGGCGTTGCTGGCGAAACAGGGGCACCTTGTCTGTGTTCTCGAACGCAATGATTATCTCGGTGGCTGTATCAAAACCGCCGAACTCACTGAACCCGGCTTTAAGCATGATGTGCTATCCGCCTGGCATCCTCTGTTTGTGACCTCCCCAAGCTATGCTGAATTAGCGGATGACTTGGCACGCCAGGGTCTGGTCTATCTGAATACCGATACACCCACTGCATCGATTAATCGGGCTAAGCAGAGTTGCGTAATGAGCACCTCTAGAGCTGACAATATCGCTCAGTTTAATCTGCTCTCTCAGGGCGATGGTGATCGCTATAAGCAAACTATGGAAGAGATGGAGCGGGATGCTGAATTCACCTTTGCCCTCCTCAGCAACGAATTAGTGCGCTTTAAAACCCTAGGTTTACTCTGGCGACAACTGCGCCAGAGAGGGTTGCAGGGGCTACTGCGATTCTTCGGTTACGCCATGTCATCGAGTCGTGATTGGTTGACACAGCACTTTCAATCGGAGTCTATTCACAGTTTATTTGCACCCTGGATTCTGCATACAGGGCTGGGTCCAGATGCTAACTTTTCAGGTGCCATGAACCGGGTGATTGCCTTTAGTTTAGAAGTTGCAGGTATGCCGGTGGTCAAAGGTGGCAGCAGCAATTTGGTCTCTGCATTTGTCGCTTTGATCTCAGAGAATGGGAGCCAGCTCCATACCAATAGCCATGTGTCTGGAATAATTGTAGAGAACGGCAGAGCCACAGGTGTGCAGGTTAAGGCCAATGATAATGGCGTAGCCTCAACCCCGTTTATGGCGCGCAAAGGGGTGATTTGCAATGTCACTCCAGACCAGCTCTATGGCGATTTGCTGAGTCCCGAATTTGTTCCTCAGCAGATTGCAAAAGAGGTTCGAGAATATCGCTATGGTCGCGCTGGTATGCAGATCCATCTGGCCCTCGACCAAATGCCCAAGTGGATCGATCCCCAGCTGGATTCGGTTGCCATGATCCATCTATCCGATGGTGCCGACTCTGTGTCGAAAGCCATTAATCAGTCTGAGCGTGGCATGCTGCCAGATGACTGTACTGTAGTAGTGGGTCAGCCCACTGCTTTAGACCCAAGCCGTGCACCTCAGGGCAAGGGGATTTTATGGCTTCAGTTGCAGGAGTTGCCCAGCCATATCAAAGGTGATGCTGGGGGTACAATCGATGTGCCGCCGAGCGGTGAATGGACAGAGTCTGTGCGCGAGCAGTATGCGGATCGGATAATTGAACGCCTCTGCGAGTATATCCCAAACCTAAAATCGAGCATCCTATCGAGATCGGTATGGTCACCGGCCGATCTTGAAAAACTGAATATTAACCTGGTCGGTGGTGACCCTTATTCCGGCCACTGCGGTATGCAGCAGTTCTTTGCTTGGCGACCGCTCAAGTCGATTAAAAATCACGATACAACGGTTAAGGATCTCTACCATATTGGAGCCTCCACACATCCAGGTCCCGGTTTAGGGGGTAATTCCGGTTATATGGTTGCCAAACATCTGGGCTAAAAACTGTAATTCCATAAGCCGCTTGAAGCAGTCTGGGGACACTGTGACGAAACCGTAAAATACATCTTAGAAAGCACCAATAATAAAATGAGGATTAGCTATGCCAAATTTAACCAACAAAGTCGCTATTATCACTGGCGGAGCGGCCTCGATTGGTCGAGATATCAGTCGTGAACTGCATCGTCAGGGAGCCAGTGTGGTGATTGCTGCCAGAACCGCTGAGAAGGGCGAGGCTCTCGTCAAAGAGCTGGGCGAGCGCGCAGTGTACGTGCAGACCGATATTACCGATGACAGTCAATTAGAGCGTCTAATCGAACGCACCATAAGTGAATTTGGCAGGCTCGATATTCTGGTCAACAATGCCTGTGCATACGATGATGAGGGTGCGCAAACCACTCGCGAAACCTGGCTCTCTACAATTAATGTCAGCGCCATTTCGGCGGCGATTCTTGGACAGATGGCACGACCTCATTTGGCTAAAAGCCAAGGCAATATTGTCAATATTGGTTCGGTCTCCGGCGCATTCCCGCATATAGGACGCTGGGCTTACCCGGTTGCAAAAGCCACCCTAAGACACCTGTCAAAAAGTCAGGCGGTAGAGTATGCGCAAGATAAAATTCGCGTCAATCTGTTGGTGCTTGGGCATATCTGGTCCGATCCATTTGAGGGGCTAACCGGTGATAATAGGGCCCATGCGGATAAGGTTTCAGCGAGCTTTAATTTGCTCGGCAGGGTTGCCAATGGTGAAGAAGTGGCCAAACTGGCCGCCTTCGTTGCCTCGGAGGATGCCTCTTATATGACCGGAGCTGAGGTGCCGGTGGACGGTGGCTACAGTGCTATGGGGCCTGAGCAGCATATGCCGCTGATGCCTTTGCTTATGGAAGGTAGTAGCTAAGGGTAAAAGGTAGTCGTTAAGGGTAAAAAGATGCCTCTGATTGGAGGCACTGTTAAAACAAAAAAACCACCGCGAACAGTTATGATTCACGGTGGTTTTTTTTGTACTGGCAATCGCCTATTGGGGGGCTACGTCTCAATATACGCAGATGACAGGAACCTAGCCAGCAGCCTTTATAGCTTGCTCAATGTCCGCCAAAATATCATCAATATGCTCAATACCCACGGACAGACGCACCAGATCGGAACTCACGCCAGCGTCAGCCAGTTCTTCTTCATTGAGCTGACGGTGAGTGGTGCTGGCGGGATGACAGGCCAGAGATTTGGCATCGCCAATATTTACTAGACGCTTGATCATGCCCAGGGCATCGATAAATTTGGCACCAGCAATTTCGCCACCTTTGATACCAAAGCTGACAATTGATGAGGGCTTGCCAGAGCACATACGCTTGGCCAGATCGTAATATTTATCATCCTCGAGACCGGCGTAGTTGACCCAGGAAACGGCATCGTGGTTTTGCAGATAGCTGGCCACCGTGAGGGCATTCTCCACATGACGGTCCATACGCAGAGCCAGTGTCTCCAATCCCTGCAAAATCAAAAAACCATTGAAGGGTGACAGAGCACCGCCCATGCTGCGCAGGGGCACCACTCGGGCGCGGCCAATAAACGGCGCATCAAAGTCATCCGCATAGGTGACGCCGTGGTAGGAGGGGTCTGGGGTATTAAACTGGGCAAAGCGTGGGTTGTCTTTATAGGCAAAGGTACCGCTATCGACAATAATGCCGCCGATGGTGGTGCCGTGGCCGCTGATATATTTAGTCAGTGAGTGCACCACGATATCGGCACCATGTTCGAATGGGCGACAGAAGTAGGGCGTGGCAACAGTGTTGTCGACAATCACTGGAACACCGTGACGGTGGGCCATTTCCGAGAGCGCGGCGATATCCACCACATTGCCGGCTGGGTTGCCAATCGACTCGCAGAATATTGCTCTGGTGTTCTCATCGATTAGCGCTTCTAGGGCGGCAATATCATCACCGGAGGCCATGCGCACCTCGATTCCCTGCTGTGGCAATGTGTGGGCAAAGAGGTTGTAGGAGCCGCCATAGAGCTGGCTGACACTGACCATATTGTCACCGCTGCGGCACAGTGTTTGGATTGAGGCGGTGATAGCGGCCATGCCCGATGCCATGCAGAGTGCTGCGACGCCACCTTCCATTGCCGCGATACGCTGTTCCAGCACATCGTTGGTAGGGTTCATAATGCGGGAGTAAATATTGCCCGGTTCGGCAAGATTAAACAGGTTGGCACCGTGCTCAGTATCGCGAAAGCTATAAGAGGTAGTTTGGTAAATGGGAACCGCTACTGCGCGCGTGGTTGGGTCATCATTAAATCCGGCGTGAATGGCCTGTGTCTCAAGTTTCATTGCGTTTCTGCCCCTGCTTTATGCGTAGGTTTAATAGTTTTTTTCTGATGGCAATGAATGCCCTCAGATCAATGTAGGTGGCCAATATTCTCACCTATGCCGGGGCATATAACAAGCTAGCCGTTGACCTGATTGGTAATCCACAATGTTTGATAGGGCTGCATAGTTACTGACTGCATCAGGCCATCGCAGGGCAGTTGACTGATCAGATCAACCCAGTTTTCATTATCGATTAAATTGATATCAGAGAGATTTAATAACTGCTCCTGAGCAGTGATATTACTGACACAAAAAATACTCTGCTGGCGGTCGATACTCTGTCGCCAGAAACCAAATAGACCCGCGCCCAGATGCAGCGTGAACTGAGTGGCGTTGGGGTGAAAGGCAGACTGTTGACGGCGAATTTTCAATAGTTCGCTGATGCCACTAAATACCTGATGCTCTAGACTATTGGCGTCCGCTAGGCGATCTTGCAGATCGCTGTAGTGCCACTGATGACGATTGATTGCCCGGTTGTGACCGGCATTTTCGACCCGCTGATAATCATTCCGCGTACCCACTAGGCTATGGATATAAATACCGGGAATCCCCTCGAGGGCAAACATAATGGCGTGAGCGCAGAGAAAGCGCTGCAGTCCCCACTGATCAGGACCTTCAGTGGTGCCTTGCAGGGCATCAAATAGGGAGATGTTGATCTCATAGGGTTTGCGCTTTCCCTGATCGCCGGTGCGCCAGGAAATACGCCCACCAAAGGATTCCATAGTGTCTACCAGGGTGTTGATTTCAGTTTCCCTGAGCAGACCCTCGGCGGGTCTTAGCCCAATGCCGTCGTGAGAGGCGATAAAGTTAAAGTAGGCGGTGCCATTGCGTGCCGGTGGCATGCTCATCATCCACTGCTTGAGATAGCTGCAATCGCCAGTGATCAGACTGTTGACCAATAGCGGCGGCAGTGAAAAGTTATACACCCAGTGGGCCTCGTTGGCATTGCCGAAATAGGCTAGATTTTCGCGGTTGGGAATATTGGTCTCGGTGACAATAATGGCATCTGGCTGGGCATGTTCAATCAATGTGCGCAGCAGCCTAACCACCTCGTGAGTCTGCTCTAGATTGATGCAGCTAGTGCCCACTTGCTTCCACAGAAAGGCCACCGCATCGAGGCGAAAAATACGTACGCCGCTATCCAGATATTGACGAATAATACTGACAAAATGCTTTAGTACCTCTGGGTTTTTGAAGTTCAGATCCACCTGATCGTGGCTAAAGGTACACCAGACAAACTGGCTGCCCCTGACGGTCTCGACTTCCTTGAGCAGGGGGTTAGTGCGAGGGCGCACCACGGCGCTAAGATCATCCTCTGGTGAGGCCGTGGCAAAGAAATTGCGCCCGGGGTCGCGATCATTGAGAAAGTTTTCGAACCAGGGGCTGCGTGCCGAACAGTGATTGATCACCAGATCTGACATCAGCGAATAGTCTGCGGCGATTGCCTGAATATCCTCCCAGTCACCAAGGGACTGATTGACACTGGAATAGTCGAGCACGGAAAAACCATCATCCGAGGTATAGGGATAAAAGGGCAGAATATGAACCCCATTGATACAGCCCTCCACATAGCGATCGAGAAATCGCTTTAGACTTTGCAGAGGCATTTCATCCGGCTGCAATACACTGTCGCCGTAACTTATGAGAATACAGACCTGCTCGTCCCAGTGATTGCTATAGCGGGTTGGCTCAGTGGTCGCCTGCTGCAGCCCCATAAGCTCGATTAACTCATTGCACAGCTGTTCGTGGTTTTCTCTCGCCACGCCTTCCACTGACTGATAAATGGTCTCGAGATGGCGCCCAATGCTATTGGCCAATTGCTCTGGATTCATAGACTGCCCCTCAGCGCTGACTAAATTCTTCGGTATCCGCCTCGACTGCGTCCACCAATTGCTCAAAGATATCCGGCACTGCGCTGATAACTCGGTTCCAACTGGGAATAAAGGGCTTTTCCATAGGACTGGTGAAAAACACTTCCCCAGCTTTAATAATATTTTCGGCAAACATCTCTACGGCTTTCTCTTCTTCATGAATATCCAATGTTAAGCCGTTCATAATGGCGTCGTTATGACAGGTCTCAACTATATCCAGCGCCATGCGATAGTAAGTTGCTTTTAGTGATCTAAAGGCCTCGTGGCTAAAGACCACACCCTGAGTGGCCAGTTTGCGAAACAGCGCCTTAGCAATATCGATGGACATTTTGGACAGGCCATCGCGGTCATTATCCAGAGAGAGGTTTTGATGTTTGTGATCGTAGTTGTCCGCAATATCCACCTGACAGAGGCGGTTGCTGGCATAGTTGCGGTGCATCTCTGAGAGCACACCAATCTCCAGACCCCAGTCGCTGGGAATTCGAATATCGTTGAGCACATCGCGGCGAAAGGAAAACTCCCCGGCCAGGGGATATCGAAAGCTGCCCATATAATTGAGGTAGTCGGTGTGGCCCACTGTTTTTTTCAGGGCGCTCAGCAGGGGTGAGACTAAGAGACGTGAAACTCGGCCATTGATTTTGCCATTGGCGACCCGGGCGTAATAGCCTTTACAAAACTCATAGCTAAAACGCGGATTGGCAACTGGGTAGATCAGCCTAGCCAGCAGCTCGCGATCATAGGTGGTGATATCACAGTCATGCAGTGCCACTGACTCGGTCTTGTTTGAGGCCAGTGTGTAACCCATGCAGTACCAAACATTGCGCCCTTTGCCCAGTTCCTTGGGCGCCAGATCGAGCTTCTGTAGCTTGGCATCCAATGCTTTTAATCGTGGGCCATCATTCCATAGCACCCGGTGATGCTGGGGTAATACCGAGAAGAATTCTAGAGCCTGGCGATACTCCTGTTCGGTTGCCCGGTCGAGGCCAATAACAATCTCGCTGAGATAGGGCACCTGCTTTAACTCTTCGACAATACCCTTGAGAGCATCCCCCTGAAGCTCAGAATAGAGTGACGGCAGTATCAGTCCCATAGGCCGGCTTTTAGAAAAGCCCAGCAGCTCAGTCTCCATAGTCTCAACCGATCGTTTGGATAGATTGTGCAAAGTGGTGATCACGCCGTTTTGATGGAAGTCGCCCATGATTAATTCTCTTATATTGTTGGTTATTGCTGTTTGGTTTTAGTGATTTTTATCAGTAATTGCTGTTAGCGCTTGTGGTCAGAGGCTTTTTTCCAGCCACAGACTCACGCCCTCCACCCAGCCCTCGGGACCGATCAGCTGGCTGGTATAACAATTTTCACTGCGCTTTAAGGTAGGTGGCGAACGCTTGTCAGCCCTAATCACCAGTGCCGATGAGGCCGCTTCAAGCATTGCGATATCGTTATGGCTGTCGCCGATGGCCAATGTTTCACAGTCTTTGCTGTTGGTCTCGCGCTGATAGAGATCACGCAACTGGAGCATGGCTCGGCCCTTATCCACATCGCCGCCAATATTTAAAAATCGGCCCCCCTGAAGGACGGTGGCGCCAGCTTCGATCAAGCGATAGACAAAAGTTGATTTGCGCGACTGGCTGCCAAGCCAGTGCACCGGTTCGCTGTGCTCGCGCTGGTTGGCCAGTTCGGATGCCTTAAGACTGAGGCCAGTCACGGCAGCAACGCCGGCTGCGCCAGAGTCTTTGTAGAGGGAGTCAAAGGTTTTAAATTCATCCCCAAAGTCCGCCGCTCGCTCCGCCAGAAGTTGTTGCCACTTAGCCCGTCGCGGCACATTGCGCAGCACCCAAAAACCATTTTCTAAAATGGCATGTTCCGGTTGGGTTTTAAAATAGCGGCTGGGAATATAAATAGCGGCACCATTCTCAACAATAAAAGGGTGACGGTTGTTGAGTTGGTCACGCAGGGCGGTGACTTCGGCAAAGGTTTTGCTGGTGATGGGAATTACCGGAACCGCCAGTGCATCGAGTTTGGCGAGCAGTGGCACAGCTGCAGCAAAACTATAGCTGTGGTGGTCGAGAAGACTACCGTCCAAATCAGTGAAAATTAATCGCATAGTGATATCTGCTGGCCGCCTGTTAGTTGCGTTAAAGTTGCTGATCCATTGTTTGAAAGCACTGTTTTGGTGCGTTCGGATAATGCTATGCGCCAATCTGGGCTTGCTGTCATCAGTGTATTTACCCTGTTTGCACTGTTATTAGGCACTCCTATTAGGCACTGTCACTAGGCACCTATATTGAAAGCGGGGCAGTTTAGTGATGGCAGGACTCTCTGTTGCCGGAGAGCCTTGGTCTGCTGAATTAGGCTGTTGCAGAATTCGTGCCAAACGGCGAGGTGGTTTTTTGCTGTTGAATGTGGACGGCTCGTATTTACATGTACGCCCATTAGAGGTACAAAGAGATTATAAAAGTGGCGGCAATTAAGCTTCAGGGAGGCGTGTTCAAAAGGAGCAAGTCCTCTCATGTAAAAACAGTAAAACAGTAAAAAATTAGAAGCAGTTAAAAAAACAAAAATTAGGGGCTTGAGTATGTCGAACACACCGGAAATTGGACTGGGCTACACCATATTGCGCCGCGCGGATCTCTCACCGGAGCGCAAAGCTTTAACCTTCGAGGGTAAGACCTCGACCTTTGAAGAATTTGGTCAACGCATTCGCAAACTTGCCTCTCTGCTCCGTGCCGGCGGCGTCTGCCGAGGTGACCGGGTAGGTTATATCGGCCTCAATCATCCGGTATTTTTAGAAGCACTCTACGCCTGCAGTTGTCTGGGAGCGATTTTTGTCCCACTTAACTTTCGCCTCACCGGACCCGAGATGCGCTATATCGCCAACGATGCCGGTATTCATAGCATGCTCGCCGACAACAGCCTGATCTCGCTAGTGGATCAAGAGCGGGATAATCTAGTCTGTCAGCGTTATATCAGTATTGAGGATGACGCGGCTAACTGGGAGTCTCTGGAAGACTTGATGACGGATAGCCAGCCACTGCAGTTAATTGAACAGGTGGATGCGGATGAAGTGGCATTTATTATGTACACCTCGGGCACCACAGGTCTGCCGAAAGGCGCCATGTTGACCCACGGCAATCTATTTTGGAACAGTGCCAATTCAGCTTATGGCGAAGATTTTATGGGTACCACTACATTGACCTGTGCGCCTCTGTTCCATATTGGTGGGCTCAATGTCACCACCTTGCCCTCCCTGGCTCGGGGAATTGAAGTGGTCTTGGTTCGTTCTTTTGATGCCGCCGAAGTATTAGCGGCGCTGGAAAAATATTCTGTATCGACCATGTTTGGCGCTCCGACCATGTTCTTGATGATGAGTCAGCACGAGACGTTTGCCACCACCGATCTGAGTCAAATCGGCGCCTTTGTAGTTGGCGGTGCACCAGTGCCGGTACCACTGATTAATCTCTATAGTGAGCGCGGTGTGCGTTTCTGTCAGGGCTATGGACTCACCGAAACATCGCCTTTTGCGACTATGCTTGAGACCAGTATGGCGCTGGAAAAAGTAGGTTCAGCAGGTCGGCCACCGATGTTTACCGATGTGCGTATCGTTGATGGGGATAATAATCCGCTCCCCGCTGGAGAGCACGGTGAAGTCTGTGTGCGCGGTCCCAATGTGCTTAAAGGCTATTGGAATCGCCCGGAAGCCACGGTGGATGCCATTGATGGTCAGGGTTGGTTTCACAGTGGTGATATAGGGTATTTCGATAGCCAGGGTTATCTATTTCTCTGTGATCGGGTCAAAGATATGGTCATATCCGGAGGCGAAAATGTCTATCCCGCTGAGGTGGAAAGCATTCTCTATGGTCACAGCGCGGTGATTGAAGTGGCTGTAATTGGACTGCCTGATGAGAAGTGGGGTGAAGCGGTTACCGCTGTGGCAGTGTTAAAAGATAATGTCACTCTAGAGCTTGAAGAGCTTCGGGAGTTTGCCAGCCAGAGTTTAGCCAAGTACAAACTGCCAAGCAGACTTTATTTTCTCGATGAGTTGCCACGTAATCCCGCGGGTAAGGTGCAGAAATTTAAGATTAAGGAACAGCTTGCGGGCTAGGGTGGTTGGCCTTGGAGAGAATTGGTTTTCATCCTGGCCATTATGCTTGGATGAGGACTAGGGTTTTGTGAACCCGACTTGGCATAGCGATAAGGGGTCTCCTTCTGGGTTTCTGAGATATCTCACTTAGGGTCGAGATAACAGCCTTTAACGCGAAGTAAAAAATCCACTTTTACGAAAACAGCTCTGAGCGTAAAGTAAGAGTTCTACTTTTACGAAAACAGCCCTGAGCACAAAGTAAAAGTTCCCAGCTTTTACGAAAACAGCCCTGAGCACAAAGTAAAAGTTCCCAGATTTTACGAAAACAGCCCTGAGCACAAAGTAAAAGTTCCCAACTTTTACGAAAAAAGCCCCTGTACAAACCAGCGATCCGTCCCAGCCTGTTTAAATAGCCAATAACGGGCTCCCTCAGCATCACAGGCCAAATAATAATCACGCTGCTGATCGCTCTGCCACCAGTTGTCACTAAGCCTCTGTGGGCCACTTAAAATATACAGCGGCTGACGCCAAAACAACTGCTGATTATGCCGCCGAATGGCAATAGGTTTGGGCAATAACCAAAGAGGTTGTAGACCACTGTGCTCGACAGCTAGCTGCTGATGCTCCCCGGGGGCAACAACTTTCCCAGCTTTCTCCGGCAGATAATTACTCCCCAGTGCCGGTTGCTGAAGAGCCTCCGGTCCCAGCCTTGCCCTGAGACTATCAATCAGCCGGCTGCTCTCTAGACTCTGTTCTCCATCTAGTGCTCTATCAAAAGAAGCGCTATCGCCCAATAAATCCAACCCCTCAGGCAGACCATCAACAAAGTCATGGCTGGATAAAATAATCGTTTCGATACTGGCGGGCAAGCCTATGCGCTCCAATTGCAGGCGGCTCAGATCGAGCAAAGTCGACCAGTTACTTTGACTACCGGAAAGGGTGACCGACATAGAACTGGGTTCACCGATTAAGGGTTCAAAGCGCCATTCAATTTTGCGGCAGTAACACTGCCGAGCTTGCAGATAAATGCTTAGCCGCTGGAGCAGCGTTTTCATGGGAAACAGCAAACCCTGTTTACTAAAAATACCCTGGGGACTCTGCAGCAAATCATGAAATATCACCGGCGGTTTAAAGCGCGTTAGCTGGCAAGGCTTTTCCCCAAGGAGTAATTGCAGCTGATCGATTATTCCAGCACCAAAGCGACTCGCCAGCTCAGCGCGGGGCAGTGCTAACAGATCCTCGAGACTGTTTAATCCAAGCTGATTAAAACTTTGTTGCTGGCGCCGTTGAACTCTGAGCAGACTCAGAGATGTTGAGCGAATCTGCCGCTCTAGTTCGCTACTCTCAGGAAGCTTGCAGCGGAAGCCCGGCTGATATAACAGACGCGCGGCATCGGCACTGCCTGCAACACCCATATCAATATTGGAGCAACAAAGGGAAAGATTATTCTGTAATTGTTGTAGCAGTTGACTGTAGCTATGGAACAGCTTTTCACAGCCACTTAACTCGAGCCACAAACCCTGTTCGGCAATAATTACCGCTGGACTAAAGCTGTAGGCGATTAATGCTAGCTGTTGCAGAGTGGTTTTTTCACGCTCCGGCTGCTGTTGTAATGTCAGTAGGTCAGGGCACAGAGCTAGAGCAGTGGAGAGGGAAAGGTGCGTTTCTATACCGGACTGTTTGGCACTGTTATTACAGCACATAATACGCATTGCATTACTTTCTTGGCGGACAACCGCAAGGGGTTTTTGCCTCTGTTCCTGCCCCTGTTTCTGAGCCTTTAAATTATCGTCTTGTCTCTCGAGAAGGGCATCCAGTGGCAGCAGGGGAAAGTGCAGGTAGAGCCAGATTTTTTCTGGGTAAGCGCCGATTACCCGCGTTGCTGAGGGTGCTGTTGAAAATCCTTTTGGTCTATTTCCCTGTTCGCTATAGGGCGAAGGTTTCAGGCGTTGAGTCTCTGTTCGCGGCTTTTAGGGGGGGGAATATCCGTTGAGATTGGAATGGCGGGATGGATGCTGTTGACTGGTAGTTTGGTCAGAGAAGTCTGGGAACTAAGATCTTTACCGCGAGCAATCAATAGTTGTTCTCCAGGCGCTACACCACGCAGTTTACGCACAGAGAGACGGAGATTTTTCTCACCCACAGAGTCTATGTCTAGACGCAGCGTGGCAGGTGATGACGCGCACAGCTGGTTATCGGATATGCTTTTATTCGATGTCTCTTTATTAGTCGAGAACAAAAAGGCCGCATGACCACTGTCCGCAGCGGCCAGTTGCAGCTTGCGAAGATCACTATAGCTGGGCATTTTGTTATCGCTCCAGGCCAGTAACAGTGCATTGTTGCGAATACATTGTTCCGCTACCCAGAGCCACTCTCGAGGATTTTTACTCTGCACTATAAGCACCTTTTGCAAGGCAATGCCGGCGGCGGCCAATGCCGGGGCATAGGGTTGATAGGGGGGGTCGAGCCAGACGCTGAGATGATTGTTTTGGCAGTAGTGTTTAATTGTTGGCAGCAGCAGCGAAAGTTCGCCAATCCCTGGACGCTGAACCAGTAATTCAGTCAGTGCAGACGCAGGCCAGCCACCCTTTAATAGCAGATCAATTTGATCATTGCCGCTGGAGACACTGCGCTGGTTAGGTTTCTGGCTCTGTCCGCGCCAGGTATCATGGCGCGCGAGGAGTTTTGTTATTATTTCAGTATTGGGCATAGATGGTCGCTCTCGATATACTGTTAATATATACAGTATTCTGCCAGATGTCACTGGCGAATTTCATTTCAAGCTGTGGTTTAAAGAGGCTTTTTAAGAGGTTGGTTAAAGAGGCTTTTGAGGGGAGGGCTTTACCCCAGTGATATTGAACCCAAATCTTCTAAAGTGTTAAAGTAACGACCGTTTTACCGCGTTGAGAAAAAGGCTATGGCCTCAAACAGAGCAGCTGAACAGCAGATAAATCCGAACTGGAGCGTTTTTGCTCCGGCTTTAGTGACTATTTTGCAAGCTGCTGAAAAAGATGGGGCTAATCAACAGCATTTACTGCGTGACTCCGGTTTACAGCAGGATCAGCTGACAATACCTGAGCGGCGTTTTCCAGTAGCCAGCTATTACAAACTCTACCAGCTAGCTGCCGATGCCTCGGCAAACCCAGATATTGGTCTCTCCGTGGGGCGGATTATCTATCTGAAAGGGCTCAATCTGCAGCTCTATACCTGTTCGCTGTGTAAATCCTTTCGCGATTATCTCAATTTAATTCCCAGCACCTTAAAAATGCGCGGTGATATAGGTGAGACCACCGCCCATCGTGAGGGTAATCTAGTGGAATTGCGCTGGGAACCGCTGTTAAAAAGTAGTGGGCTAAAGCGCTACTGCAGTGATGAGGTACTCTCGGCATCTGCGGCTATTATCAATTCATTGTGCGCCCGTCCGGTGCCGGTGGTAAAAGCTAATTTTACCTATGCTCAGCCCCAGGATACCACTCAGTTAGAGGCTGTTTTTGGTCGATCTATCGCTTATAACCAGCCTTATAGCAGTTTGTTTTTTGAGAGCGCTGCGTTGGATTTTCAGCTGCTTAAACAGGATTATCAGCAGGGGCCGAACTTGAGTAAGCCGTTTAGCGAACTGTTTGAAAATGATCAAGTGATTGATGAATTTTTAGCCAATCTCAAGTCTTTTATGATGCGTCGTTTGCCTGAGGGTGAAGTGAGCATCGATAAGCTGGCCAGTTTGATGAATATCTCCCGGCGTACATTACAGCGTCGTCTCTCGGATCGAGGCACCAACTTTTTACAGGTGCTTCAAGAGGTGCGCTCGCGCATGGCGCTGCGCTACCTCTCGGATGATCGTTTGGGCATTACCGAAATTGCTTTTCTACTGGGTTATGCTGATCAGGGTTCATTCTCTAGCGCCTTTAAAAGTTGGCATGGCATGTCCCCAAGAGATCACCGCCGCAAGTGACAAGCCCGCAGGGCTTGTCATCCCGACAGAGCGTAGCGACGAGGGATCTCAGTTTAACAGCAGGGCTTGTCATCCCGACAGAGCAACTCTCTATGTCATCCCGACAGAGCAACGCTCTATGTCATCCCGACAGAACAACTCTCTATGTCATCCCGACAGAGCGCAGCGACGAGGGATCTCTTGCTTGTTTTTGCCGACAGGTTAGCTGCCCATAGACCCTGAACATACCCTTGGGATCGGTTCCATGAGTACCATCATTTTCAGCGTTCGCACAACTCGCTGACGCTCAGACAAGTGCTCTCTTCTTCTGAAAATAATGGCACTCATAAACGGGCCCTGATTGATCCCAAGGGTATGTCCAGAGTCTATCTGGACTATCGTGGTGCATTCATTTCTATCCATTGTAATCTGACAATCTGCTCTGTCTTAAGTGTCATCCCGACAGAGCGGAGGGCGAGGGATCTCTCTGCCGGTTTTGAGATCTCTCACATTCGTTCGAGATGACAATGGACTATTCGAGATGACAATGGACTATTCGAGATGACAGTGGGGCTATCTGAGATAACAGGGCGCTATTCGAGATAACAGCGGGCTATTCGAATCGCCGCTTTTCCCGACACTAAATATTTATTTATATTAGAATGAGAGGATGATATATTCATTGATGAATAGACTCTCACCATGCTGACAGCTATCTGGGTAGCTGTGCTGATCCAAACTTCAATTGAACTATCTGATATTTAACCTTAAAGGAATCTGTAGGATGAAAAACATTCTTAAAGCGCTATCCATTTTACTCGTCTGCTCTTTACTAGCAGCCTGTGGCGGTGGAAGCGGCGGTGGCGGTGGCGGTAGCAACGGTAGCAACGGTAGCAACGGTAGCAGCAGTACCCCAGCCCCGGATGAAAATGCTAATGGCATCTGGTCCGGTACTAGCAGCGTTAATGGCTTGGTCTCCGAAACATTGGGTTTATTCAATGACGGAGACTTTGTTGCAATTAACTTTGATTTTGATGAGTTCTATAAAGGCACCTACAGCATTGATGGAACTGATATTACAGCATCGGCAAATGGGTATTCGTTGGGTGGACCTTTCGGGGGAACCGGTACTTTAAGTGGCGTGATTAGCTCCGAGGGAACCTTGAAGGCTACAACCAATTCGTCTTTAGGTACTACAGCAGATTTAGATTTAGTCTACGAGACTCAATTCTCGGAGCGAACCATCTCTCTCGCGGATTTAAGTGGGTCTTGGGTCGGCAGTGTTCCGGGCTTGAGTTTCAATATTTCAATAGATAATTCAGGTAACCTCACCGCGATTGGTTCTGACGGTTGCAATGTCTCTGGCGCTTTGAATATTCCAAATTCTGGACGTAATATGATTGCTGCAGATATCACAATCTCTGGTAATTTTTGTACTGTTAACGGGAATTACAGTGGTCTTGGCGTGTTGCTAGATGATGATGCGGTTAATGATGCCCTCGTTTTTGGCTATGCTAATAATCAATATGGATTTGCCTATGCTGCTTTTCGCAATTGATTTTTACTGGCCAGCTTAATCTGCAATAATTTAGTTATTAAGGGGCGGGCAATTAGTCTGCCCCTTTTTTTTATCCGCTTTAGTTTAAATCCTCGCTTGTTTACATCATTCCATTGACCTCTAGGATTAGGGGTCTCAGTCGGTCGGTCGGCCGCCGCCATTAATGCTGTCTGTATATGGCATTGATTCCCGAAAAAATGGCGCTTATTCCCAAGCTGGCACCCATTCGCCTGCCTAGTATCAAAGTCTAAAACAATAGTCTTTGACCAGCGAGAAAATTCAATGTCACTCGATTTCGATAGCGCGCGTTTACATAACAGTCATCTAACCCCGGAGCACGAGGAATGGCGGGCTCAGCTGCGGCGCTTTTTTGACCGCGAGGTGATTCCCTTTGCCGATCAATGGGATGAGGATGGTGCGCTTCCCGGTGAACTCTGGCCCAAGGCTTCAGCGGTGGGAATTCTCGGTCTTGGCTATCCTGAAGAGTTTGGCGGTGTCTCTGATGGTATTGATATCTGGCATAAAAATATCCTCAATGAGGAGATGGCGCGGATTGCTGTGGGTGGTCTGAGTGCAACTCTTATGGTCCACGGCATCGGTTTGCCACCGCTGATTAACTTTGCCAGTGAGGCGATTAAGCGAGAGGTCGCGCCGCCGGTTCTGGCCGGCACCAAGCGTATTTCTCTAGCGATTACTGAACCTGGGGCAGGTTCTGATGTTGCCCATTTAACCACCACTGCAAGGCTCGATGGTGATCACTATGTGGTCAATGGTTCGAAAACATATATTACCGGCGGCATGAATGCCAATTGGTTTACCACCGCTGTGCGTACCGGCGGCGAAGGGGCAGGGGGCGTTTCGGCTCTGCTGATTCCGGCAGATTTGCCGGGCGTGTCGCGAACGCCATTGGATAAAAAACAGGGCTGGTGGTGTTCGGATACGGCGACGATTTATTTTGATAATGTTCGCGTGCCGGTGGCTAATTTGGTCGGTCAGGAGAATCGGGGTTTTAGTGTGATTATGACTAACTTCAATTCTGAACGTTTGGCTATGTCTGCGGCGATGGAGGCTTTTTCTCGGGTCTGTTTGGAGGATGCGGTGAACTGGGCGAGGGAGCGTAAAACCTTTGGTCAGCGTTTGGCGGATCATCAGGTGATTCGCCATAAAATCGCTGAGATGAAACAGCGTATTAATAGCACTCAGTGCTACCTCAATCAGATCTGTGCGGAGGTGGAGGCCGATCGCGAACATGCAGGTGATATTGCTCTGCTAAAAGTGCAGTCGAGCCAGACGATGGAGTTCTGCGCCCGGGAGGCGATGCAAATTCTCGGTGGTATTGGCTATATGCGTGGCAGTCGGGTTGAGCGTATTTATCGCGAGGTGCGGGTCAATGCCATCGGCGGTGGCTCTGAAGAAATTATGCGGGATCTGGCGGCCCGTCAGTATGGTCTCTAAAACAGACAAAAAAATACCCCGGATCACAGAGTGAACGAGGTATTTTTATAATCACAGAGCATGTATTGCGGAGTGATTATGCGAGCAGTGGTCCAAGCTTCATGGCAATGCCCATATCACCTTGAATCTTTAGCTTGCCAGACATAAATGCCATAGTGCCATCGAGCTTGCCTTCGGCCATTAGCATAAAGTTTTCTAAACTCAGGGACATGGTGCACTGGGCGTCAATGTCATCGCTGCTGATAACGTTGGGAACCTGTGTAGCATCTAGAACGATATGACCATCATCACCGAAATCAAATTTAAGGATCGCGCCTAAACCACAATCTTCACCAATTTTTTCTTTTAAGCCTGCTGTTACTGCATCCAAAGACATATGTTTCTCCCCGCTATTAGAATTATAAAGAAGCTGATATGTCAGCTCATGTTGCTTATTTGAGCCTGTACTGTAGAAATGTCTGACGGATAAATCAAGATATAAGCGGCGCAAAAAAGGATATTAATTCCCGGCTGTCTGGGATTAATAGGCAGCTAATACGGAACAAATAGGCAAGAAATGGATAATTAATGTGCAGCTACAACAGGGCTTATGACAAAGGTCTGATTCGCCAACATTGGTAATGACATTAGCCCTGTTAATACATTAGACTCCAGCGAAGCTGATAATAAAAATAGTAACAATAATAAAAAGAGCGACTATGGATCAGGTAAAAGCATCACCGCGAGCAATGGGTATTCTGCTGTTTCTCACGCTGTTAAATATTCTCAATATGATTGATCGCACGCTGATCGCCAGCTTTGGGCCGCAAATTATTGCCGACCTGAATTTGACTGATTCCCAGTTCGGTGCACTGACCGGTTTTATCTTTGTTTTCTTCTACGCCATTATGGGCCTGTTTATGGGGGCATTGGCTGATCGCATGCACCGGCCTCGATTGATCGCCGCAGGTCTGTTGCTGTGGAGTGTTCTCACCGCTGTCTCTGGGGCGACCAAAACATTTGTGCAGATTGGTCTGGCGCGACTGTTTATCGGCGTTGGCGAGTCCACCATGACCCCCTCATCCATGTCGATGATTTCTGATCTATTTCCCCAGCGCCAGCGCGGTACGGCGGCGGGGCTTTACTATTTAGGTGTTCCCCTTGGGGCCGGTGGTGCCTTTCTGGTGGCCGGTGTGCTCGGGCCGATGATCGGCTGGCGCAACTGTTTCTTTTTGCTCGGGGGCATCGGCATTGTCTTAGCTTTTGTGCTTTATCGGGTGAAAGATCCCCTGCGCGGGGCTATGGAGCCTGCTGTGGAATCCGCTGCGGCTGTTAGCCCGCCTCAAGTAAAAGAAGCCAGTAGCTGGCGGAAAACCCTGCCCGAAATTATTGCGGTGATTAAAACCAATCCGGCGCTGGCCTGGACGATGCTCGGGGCGATCTTTTTACATATCCCTCTGGGTGCCGGCAATTTTGTGATGGTGTGGATGGAGCGCGAGCGCGGTTTCGAACTGGCAGAAATTCAATCTCTGTATGGGCTTATCTATATTATTTGCGGTACAGCGGGGACTTTCTCCGGGGGTATTCTCAGTGATTGGTATCAGGCGCGCTGGAAGGGCGGGCGGATTCGTTTTCTGGCGATTCTGATGCTGACGATTGCACCCTTAACGGTGGCGTTTCGCTTTGCTTCGCCGGATTCGCCGATGTTTTTTATCGCTCTGGCCTTTGCATTGTTTAGTGTTAGTTCTTTCTATGGCCCGGCTTTTTCCACGGTGCAGGATCTCACTCCAGTGCGCTTGCGGGGGTTAATGACGGCTCTGTTATTGGTTGCCTGTAACCTTGTGGGCATGGGGCTGGGTGCTCTGATGACTGGCTTGATCAGTGATCTACTGACCGCTGCTCAGGTGTTCGAGCCGCTCACCAAAGCGCTGTTAGTGGGGGACAGTTTTGGCTTCTTTGCTGCACCGAGCTTTATTATTGCTTCGATCTATCTGGAGCGAAATCGGCGGGCTGCTGCGGCAGTCACCGCGGATGCACTTGGTACTCAATAGCCAGCATTAAAGAATTGTCATCGGCTGTCCTATAGATGGCGTCTTATCCAAAGAGAAAGCGTCCCTGCGATAGTACTATTTTGACTCAATAGCACTGCGCACAAGTCGCTCAGGGAGTTGTTAGATGTCGAAGAGAACACTACGAATAGCCGGCGCCAGTGGCTTTTGGGGCGATGCTACGCGCTCCACTGCACAGTTACTCAAACAAGGGTCTAAAGATGGCCCTCAAGACGGATCCGAACAGGCAGAGCTGGACTTTATTGTCTACGACTATCTTGCCGAAATTACCATGTCGATTATGGCCCGAGCCCGGGCTAAAAAGCCTGAAACAGGCTATGCCTTGGATTTTGTTAGCGCGGCAATGAAACCTAATCTTAAAGAGATCGCCCGACAGGGCATTAAGATTGTCTCCAATGCCGGCGGCGTTAATCCTCAAGCCTGTGCCACAGCTCTGCGCGAGATAATTGCCGAACAGGGTCTGGATTTGCAGGTAGCCTGCATTGTTGGCGATGACCTCATCGATCAAGCTGAGCAGCTGTCTGCCCAGCAACACCGTGAAATGTTTAATGCTGAGGCCTTCCCGCCTGTGCATAAGATTGCCAGTATCAATGCTTACTTGGGTGCCTTTCCCGTGGCGCTGGCGCTGCAGCAGGGGGCGGATATTGTGATCACCGGGCGCTGTGTTGATAGTGCGGTGACTCTGGGTGCCTGTATCAATCATTTCGGTTGGGGTCGCGATGATCTCGATCAGCTGGCAATGGGCTCTCTGGCCGGCCATATTCTTGAATGTGGACCCCAGGCAACCGGTGGCAACTTTACCGATTGGGAGCTGGTTGAGAGCCTCGAGACGATTGGCTACCCCATCGCTGAAATCAGTGCCGATGGCAGCTTCCTCTGCTCGAAGCCCCCAGGCACTGGCGGACTGGTCTCAGTGGCCACGGTCGCGGAACAGATGGTCTATGAAATTGGTGATCCTCAAGCTTATATCTTGCCCGATGTGGTCTGTGACTTTTCCCAGGTCAAACTCGACCAGGTCGGCGATGATCTGGTTGCAGTAACCGGGGCAACCGGTTTGCCGGCACCGGATAGCTATAAGGTCTGCAGCACCTATGGGGATCAATGGCGGGGCGGTCATCTGCTGAGCCTCTACGGGATCGATGCGAATAAAAAAGCCGAGAAACTGGCGGCGGCAATTTTGACTGCCTCGCGGCGCAGCCTCAAACAATACGGACTGGCGGATTTTAGTGAAACCAGTGTCGAGGTGATTGGTGCGGAATCCCAGTATGGTGCTGCTGGAAAGTCTGGCAGCTATCGCGAAGTGGCCTTAAAGGTCGCAGCCAAGCACTCGGATGCGGCGGGAATTGGCATTCTGTTAAAAGAGATGACCGGTCTCGGTTTGGCGACACCGCCGGGGCTATGTGGCTTTGCCGGTGGCCGGCCAAAACCGTCCCCTATAGTCAGGCTATTTTCCTTTCAGCTGCCAAAAGGCCAGCTAACTCCTCAGGTAGAAATCAATGGCCAACTGATCGATTGCCCGGATCCTCGGGGCAGGGTATTGGATTTAAGCGCCATTGCCCGTCCTCCTGCACCCCAGACGCCAGAGGCTCAAGAGCTAGTGGATGTCCCGCTGATATCACTGGCCTATGGGCGCAGCGGTGATAAGGGCGATAAAGCCAATATCGGCATTATTGCCCGCCAGCCAGAGTACCTGCCGTTTATTTACGCCGCTCTCACAGAGCAGGCCGTGGCCCAGCGCTTTGGTCACTTTATTCAGGGCCCAGCGGACACAGCGGTGGAGCGTTACCTAATGCCCGGCTGTCAGGGGATTAACTTCTTGATTCACGATGTGCTCGGTGGCGGCGGTATGGCCAGTCTGCGCAATGACTCTCAGGGGAAAGGCTATGGCCAGTTGCTGTTGAATGCGCCAATTCCTGTGAGTGCCGAGATAGCCGCTCAATTGACTGATTAAAAGCTCTAAAAATAATAATAGGGAGACTCCCCCAATGGCAGTATTTGCCTCAAAAATAAATACCAGTTCCGAGACCTTTTTGCGCCAGCGTGCCGAGATGCTCGAGTTGGTGGACAAGCTCAATATGCTCAATGGCCGCGGTCGGGCTATCTCAGAGCAGCGCAAGCCGCGCTTCGATAAACGTGGTCAGCTGACTCCTCGAGAGCGTCTGGCGCGACTCTTGGATCCGGGCATGCCATTTCTTGAGATTGGCAATCTGGCGGGCTATCTGGTGGACACAAAAAACCCCGACAAGTCGATTCCCGGCTCTACAGTGATTGCTGGAATAGGCTTTATATCAGGCGTGCGCTGCATGGTGGTAGTGGATGACAGTGGCATTCTGGCCGGATCTCTGACTACTGCCGGTGGCTATCGTGTGCGCCGTGCAGAGCAGATTTCCCTAGAGCAAAAGCTGCCCTTTGTGCATCTGGTTGAGAGTGCCGGTGGCGATCTAATGAATTACACCGTAGAGGGCTTTAGCGCCGGCGGCGCGCTGTTTGGTGCCCTTGCGCAACTTAGCAAAGCGGGTATTCCGGTGATCTCTATTCTCCACGGTTCCTCTACCGCTGGCGGCGCCTATATGCCGGGTCTCAGTGACTATGTGATTGCCATCAAAGGCAGGGGGCGGGCCTTTTTGGCTGGGCCGCCGCTGCTAAAAGCCGCCACTGGAGAGATCGCCAGTGAAGAAGAGCTAGGCGGCGCTGAAATGCATGCCAGCATTTCCGGTCTGGCGGAGTATTTGGCTGAGAATGATGGCCAGGGCATTCAAATTTGCCGTGAGTTAATCGATCGCTTGCAGTGGAATAACGGCTGTAAGCTGCCGCCTAAGCGCAGCTTTACTGAACCGCTCTACGACCCCGATGAGTTGGCTGGCGTGATCCCCACGGATTATCGCACGCCCTACGATATGCGCGAGGTGGTTGCCCGGGTAGTCGACGGCTCCGATTTCCTTGATTTTAAGCCGCGCTTTGGTGTCTCCACAGTCTGTGTTCAGGCGCATATCTATGGTCAGGCGGTGGGTATTATTGGCAATAACGGCCCCATCGATCCACAGGGAGCCAATAAGGTCACGCAGTTTTTACAGCTGCTGGATCAGGCCAATATCCCGGCGCTGTTTTTCCAAAATACCACCGGCTATATCGTCGGCACCCAGTCTGAGCAGGCTGGCATGATTAAACACGGCTCCAAAATGATTCAGGCGGTGCGCAATATCGATGTGCCGCGCATTACCTTTATGACCGGAGCCAGCTTTGGTGCCGGCAACTACGGCATGTGTGGCCGCGGCTATGATCCGGATTTCCTCTACACCCTGCCCAACGCCCGAATGGGTGTTATGGGTGGCGAGCAGGCGGCGAAAACCATGTCCATTGTGGCGCGGGGCAAGGCTGCGGCGATGGGGGTCGAGCCAGATGAAGAGCAGTTGGCGCAACAGGAGCAGATGATGGCGCATATCTTCGATTCCCAGTCCGATGCTTTCTATACCTCTGGTCATATGATGGATGACGGCATGATCGATCCGCGCAATATGCGCAGTACCCTTGGCATGCTGCTGGAAACGGTTCTTGAGGGTCGCAATCGAACAGTGCGGCCAAATAGTTTTGGTGTCGCGCGCCTCTAGCTCAAAGCTAGGTCCACGACTGCGATTAAGCATCAATAATAGAGTGAAAAAATTATGTCTGATCTTTCAAAACTCGAACTACCCGAGACCCAATTCCTGCTGCTTGAGCATCCGGGGTCGGTATTAAAAATTTGGCTTAATCGGCCGATGGCGAAAAATGCTCTATCAGAGGAAATGACTGATGAGCTCAATGCGGTGTTCGACGCTATTCGCGATGACCGCTCGATCCGCACCGTTGTGCTTCAGGGCAAGGGTGGGGTGTTCTGTGCCGGTGGCGATATCAAAGGCTTTAAGTCGGATATGCAGGCGGTTAGTGCCGAGCAGGTGGCCAAGAGCAACCGCAGTTTTGGCGATCTGATGATCAAGATAAATGAACAGCCCCAGGTGGTGATTATGTTGGTTGAGGGAGCGGCGATTGGCGGCGGTCTCGGGCTTGCCTGTGTTGCGGATGTCACTCTGGTCACCGCGGATGCGCGTTTTCGCCTCAGTGAAACCAGTCTCGGTATTCCACCGGCGCAGATAGCGCCCTTTGTCACCGAGCGCGTGGGCCTGACTCAGGCGCGCCGCTTAATGCTCACCGGCGCTCGCTTTCAGGGTGAAGAGGCGGTGCGGCTGGGCATTGCCCATGCAGTGGCCACAGATACCGAGGATCTGGAGGCTCAGTGTCAGGTGATTCTAGGGCATATCAATGCCTGTGCCCCAGGGGCCAATGCGGTGACCAAAAGTATTCTCTTTGAAACCCTGCGCCAACCTCGCGCTGAAGCTCTGGACTTCGCCTCTAAGGGCTTTGCCCAGTGCATGCTCAGCACTGAGGGGCTAGAGGGCATCGCCGCCTTTGTGGAAAAGCGCAAGCCCCTATGGGCAGCCGGTCAAACTCACGAATAATCAGCGGGAAATAGCTCTATGAAGCGCTTTAACAGTATTTTAATTGCCAATCGCGGCGAGATTGCCTGTCGGATTATTCGCACTGCCAAGCAGCTGGGTTATCGCACCATTGCGGTTTACTCCGCTGCGGACAGTGGCGCCCCCCATGTACAGTTGGCTGACGAGGCGCTGCATATAGGCCCGGGGCCAGTGGCGGAATCCTATCTGTTGCCGGAGCGTATTCTCGAGGCGGCGGCCCAGAGTGGCGCCCAGGCGATTCATCCCGGTTATGGTTTTCTCAGTGAAAATGCCGCCTTTGCTAAGGCGGTTGAGGGGGCCGGGCTGGTATTTATTGGCCCCAGTGCTGAAGCCATTGAGGTGATGGGCAATAAGGCTGAGTCTAAACGCCGCATGATCGCCGCTGGTGTGCCCTGCGTGCCCGGCTATGAAGGTCGTGACCAATCCGATGAGAGCCTATTACTGGAGGGAGCCAAGATCCCCTTGCCATTAATGGTCAAAGCCGCTGCCGGCGGTGGTGGCCGCGGTATGCGCCTGATCAATGAGCAGGGCGACCTGAGCAATGGAATCAAACTTGCTCGAGCTGAGGCCGAGAGTGCCTTTGGCTCCGGCGAGCTGATTCTTGAGCAGGCGATTATTCAGCCTCGCCATGTTGAGATACAGGTGTTTGCTGATAGCTTTGGCAATACGGTGCATCTGGGTGAGCGGGATTGCTCGGTGCAGCGCCGCCATCAGAAGGTTATTGAGGAAGCGCCATGCCCGATTATGACCCCAGAGTTGCGTGAGCAGATGGGTCAGTCGGCAATTAATGCCGCCAAATCCGTGAATTACCGCGGTGCCGGCACGGTGGAGTTTTTGCTCGATAGCCGCGGCGAGTTTTACTTTCTGGAGATGAATACCCGCCTTCAGGTCGAGCATCCGGTGACCGAGCTGATTACCGGCCTCGACCTTGTGGCCCTGCAAATTGCGGTGGCTCAAGGGGAGCCTCTGGGATTAGAACAGGCTGATATTCAATTTGAGGGGCACGCCATTGAAGTGCGCCTCTATACCGAAGACCCCAGCCATGACTTTTTACCCGCTTCTGGTCCAGTGGAACTGTGGCAGCCGGCCACTGGGGTAGGTGTGCGAATCGATAGCGGTATCTGTAGCGGTCAGGATATCTCGCCTTTTTATGATCCGATGGTGGCGAAGGTGATTGGCTATGGCCCAACCCGAGAAGTGGCGCGGCTGCGGTTAATTGCCGCGCTGCGAGAAACAGTGTTATTTGGTACTCCAAATAACATGAGCTTTCTTATTCAATGCCTTGAAAAACAACAATTTATTGATGGATTTGCTACTACCGCTTTTATTGCTGAAGAATTCTCAGAGACGGATCTAGACAACCCCTTGCCGCGCTTTGCCGATGCTGCAGTGGCGGCGGTACTGGAGTTGCGACTGGAACATAACCGCCTCTTTCAGCGCGCTCTAGGTGTCAGCGAAAACCTTAAAGACTGGGCCAGTGCCAGTCCACTGGTGTCGCGCAAACAGTATCAGTTTGACGATCTGGTGCATGATTTTTCGGTTAGTCCCCAGGGCAATGGCCGCTATGCAGTCACTGGTATGGATACTGGCGAGTCGCGGACGCTTGTGGTGACTTTGGCAGACATGAAAGATACTAGCGCCGATTTACTGGTGGACGGCAGGGGCCTAAGGGCTACCTTTATATCGCCCAAGAAGGGCCAGTTGTATTGTTCCATTGAAGGACGCAGCGCCTTTTACAAGGATCAGATTATCCTCGATGGGCTAGTGGATGAGGCCGTGGGCGGTGGCCGCGTGATCGCGCCAATGCACGGTCTGCTCCTAGATGTTTTGGTTGCCCCGGGAGATAAAGTGGTCAGGGGGCAGGTCTTGGCAGTGCTCGAAGCAATGAAAATGCACTATGAAATTGTTGCTGAGATAGACGGCAGTGTGACTGAGGTCAGCGCCGTAATCGGCGGCCAAGTGGCCACTGATGATCTGTTAATTGAGATTGCCGCGCCTGAAGACCCAGAAACCTAACAGCAATAAAAATAATAATAAGCAATATGAGGCAGCTTAATGACTCTTAAACTCTGGCACTGCGCCGGCTCTCGCTCGATTCGCCCACTCTGGACGCTACTGGAGATGGGGCTGGATTTTGACCTTGAGACGATGCTGTTCCCTCCGCGCTTTGTACACCCCGGCTATACCGACATCAATCCGATTGGCACTGTGCCCTATTTTACCGATAGCAGTGATCCGGAAAACATTGTCAGTATGACTGAATCCACTGGCATCAGTCAGTATCTGGCGGATAAATACGGTCCCACGGAGCTTGCCGTGCTGTCCAGCGAACCGGCCTATGGTGAATACCTTAACTGGCTGCATCGCAGTGATGCGACCCTGACCTTCCCCCAGACTCTGGTGCTGCGCTATACAGTGCTTGAGCCTGAAGCGACACGGCTGCCAAAAGTGGCGGAGGACTACACCAAGTGGTTCTTCTCACGCCTGCGCTCAGTTGAGTTGGCACTCTCCGATGGTCGTCAGTTTCTCTGTGCGGACCGCTTTACCCTAGCGGATATTTCAGTGGGCTTTGCCCTCTATTTTGCCGATATGCTGAGCCTTAAAAAGGGCTTTAAACCCCACACATTGGCCTATTACGAAGGTCTTAAACAGCGCCCTTGCTTTCAGCAGGCGATTGTTAACAACAGTTCACAAAATATCTTATAAGGTCTCTACGAATGTCAGTCCACGCCCGTTACCCAAAACTGTTTGCCCCTCTGGATTTGGGTTTTACCCAGCTTAAAAACCGTGCCCTAATGGGCTCTATGCACACTGGCCTAGAAGAAGTCGAAGGTGGCTTTGAGCGCTTGGCGGCCTATTTTGCTGAGCGCGCTCGGGGCGGTGTTGGCATGATGATCACTGGTGGTATCAGCCCTAACGAAGAGGGCAGTATGGGTTCTGAGATGTCCACGACTGAGCATGCTGAGGGTCACCGTCAGGTCACCGAGGCGGTTCATGCTGTGGATCCCGATATTAAAATTTGCATGCAGATACTCCATGCCGGCCCGTTGGCCCACACTCCAAACTTGGTTGGTCCCTCCGCTGTGCCTTCGCGCCTTTCGCGGTTGGTGCCAACTGAACTGGACGAAGCCGGTGTACAGAAGCAGATTGACGATCATGTTAACTGCGCTAAAATGGCTAAGTTGGCAGGTTATGACGGGGTAGAAATTATTGGCTCAGCGGGTTACTTGCTGAGTACTTTTTTGGTCGAGAAAACCAATCAGCGGGACGATCAGTGGGGCGGTAGTTATGAAAACCGTATGCGCTTCCCATTAGAGATTATGCGCCGCTGTCGTGCTGAGGTGGGTGAGAACTTTATTTTGATTTTCCGCATCGCGGCGATGGATATGTTGCAGGGTGGCATGTCTTGGGATGAGGTGGTGCTGTTGGCCAAAGAGATGGAAAAAGCGGGCGCCACGATTATTAGCACACACTTTACCTGGCATGAGTCTGCAGTTCCCACTATCGCGACTATGGTGCCTCGCGCCGCATTCTCCAGTGTCACTGGGCGTCTGCGCAAAGAACTCAATATACCTACCATTACCAGCAATCGAATCAATATGCCCGATGTGGCAGAGCAGGTTCTCGCCGATGAGGATGCCGATATTGTCTCTATGGCGCGACCCATGCTGGCGGATGCGGAGCTGGTATTAAAGGCTTTTGAAGGTCGTGAAGACGAAATTAATACCTGTATTGGCTGCAATCAAGCCTGCTTGGATCATGGTTTTGAAGGCAAGGAAATCAGTTGTCTGGTGAATCCGCGCGCGCTTAGCGAAACCGTTTTAAATTACGATCCGACTGCAATGCCAAAGAGCATTGCTGTAGTGGGTGCCGGTCCAGCCGGTCTAGCCTATGCCACCGTTGCTGCCCAGCGCGGCCATTCGGTGACACTCTTTGATGCGGGCAGTGAGATTGGTGGTCAGTTTAATTTGGCTAAGCAGGTTCCCGGTAAAGAAGAGTTCTATGAAACCCTTCGATATTATTCGCGCATGCTTGAAGTGAACCGGGTGACGGTGAACTTAAATACCACTGTCTGTGCCGAGGATTTAAAGTCGGGAGGCTTTGATCATGTGGTGGTTGCCACGGGCATTACACCTCGGACACCGGATATAGAGGGTATTGATCACCCAAAAGCGGCGAGCTATATCGATGTGATTCGCGGCAATGTTGAGGTGGGTAAGACCGTTGCGGTGATGGGTGCCGGTGGTATTGGTTTTGATGTCTCGGAGCTGATTATGCACAAAGGCGTTTCTGCGGCGATGGACAAAGAGGTGTTTGCCCGGGAATGGGGTATCGATTTTGCCAATCATCCTCGCGGTGGTGTTACTGGTGTGGTGCCTCAGGTTGAAGCGGCAGATCGTCAGGTATTTCTATTGCAGCGTAAATCCACTCCTGTGGGCCGTGGCTTAGGGAAAACCACGGGCTGGACTCACCGTATGTCATTGGCCAAGCGCGGCGTACAAATGATGAATGGTCTTGAATACACCAAAATCGATGATCAGGGTTTGCACATCAGTATCGACGGTGTTGCCCAGGTACTTGAGGTGGATACCGTGATTATCTGCGCCGGACAGCTGCCGAAACGAGATCTGTTTGATCAACTGAGTGATAGTGGTATTGCTACCAGTCTGATTGGCGGTGCCTTTGAGGCCTCTGAATTGGATGCCAAGGCGGCGATTAAGCAGGCCAGTTATTTGGCTGCAGAGATTTAAACTGCATTGGCGGAAACGGCGTATAACCTCCTAATAAAATAATTGAACTAACTGTATTCACGAGTGGTATCAGCCGCTCAATTTGAATTGACACAAACAATGCCACAACCTAAGCTGTGGCAAAAATACTAATAGTGGGGAGTAACATAGATGGACATTAAATTTTCAGCAGAAGATCTTGCCTTCAGAGATGAAGTGCGTGATTTCTTCGCCAGTGAGTTTGACGCAGATGCTGCTAAGCAGCTCGGCGGCGTGCAGAGCGAAGGCTACAAAGCGGCGATCGTCAACTGGCAGAAGAAGCTGCATGCCAAGGGCTGGATCGCGCCGGGCTGGCCAACAGAGTATGGCGGCACCGGTTGGAGTGTGACGCAGAAGTTTATCTATGAGACTGAGCGCGGTGCAGCGGGTATTCCCGACGTGGTGCCATTTGGTCTGAAAATGGTTGCCCCGGTGATCTTCACCTTTGGCACCGAAGAGCAGAAAGCGCGTTTTTTGCCGGAGATTCTGTCCAGTGATACCTGGTGGTGTCAGGGTTATTCTGAGCCGGGTGCCGGATCAGATTTGGCTGCACTAAACACCACTGCGGACTATGCCGGTGACAATTATCTGGTTAATGGTGCCAAGATCTGGACCACCTTTGCCCAGTATGCCGATTGGATTTTCTGTCTGGTTCGCACCACCAAGGATATGCGCAAGCAGCAGGGTATTAGCTTCCTGCTGATCGATATGAAAACGCCAGGTATCACCGTTAAGCCAATCGTGACTATCGATGGCAAGCACAGCCTTAACGAAGTGCATTTTGAAAATGTGCTGGTGCCGCGCGAGAACCTGATTGGTGAGCAGGACAAAGGTTGGACCTATGCCAAGGCTCTGCTGGCTCACGAGCGTACCGGTATGGCTGAAGTGGCTGATTCCAAGCGTATGTTGCGCACGCTCAAGCAGCGCGCCACAGAAGAGGTCAATGGCGGTCAGGCAATGATCAATGACCCAGTGTTTCAGCTGCGTCTTTCCGATATCGAAATGGAGCTGATGGCGCTGGAATATACTGAACTGCGTGTTTTCGCCTCAATGGCTGCCGGCGGTATGCCAGGACCTGAGTCGTCACTGCTAAAAATTAAGGGCACGGAAATCTGTCAGGCGATCCACGAGCTGCAGTTGCAGTTGGCTGGTAGTTATGGCGGTGCACTCCAGGCTGTCGAGGGTGAGTTGAGCAGCGCTGAGCTGGGTCATGACTACGCCTATGAAGCCCGTGGCAAGTATATGTATGGCCGCGCCGCAACCATCTATGGTGGTTCCAATGAAGTGCAGCGCAACGTGATTGCCAAAGCCGTACTCGGCCTTTAGGCCCCAACAGATTTCCGGAGTTTATACAGATGAATTTTGATTTTTCAGAAGAACAAACCATGATCAAAGACAGCGTCGCGCGTTTTGTGCGCGAGGAATATGACTTTGATACCCGCCGTAAAATTATCAATTCAGAAGAGGGCATCAGCCGTGACTTCTGGAACACCTTTGCTGAGTTGGGCTGGTTGTCGGTTCCCTTCGCCGAAGAGTACGGCGGTTTTGGTGGCACCGTAGAAGATCTAGCCGCAGTGATGGAAGAGCTGGGTAAAGGCATTGTTGTGGAGCCCTATGTGTCCACCGTGGTGATGTTTGGTGGTCTGGTGGCGGCGTCAAATAACAGCGCCTTAAAAGAAGCAATTATTCCAACCGTGATCGATGGCAGCTGCATGGGTTCATTTGCCTTTGCTGAACGTCAGTCCCGTTACGAGCTGGCCGATGTGGCGACCACTGCAGCGCCCTGTGATGGCGGCTACCGCATCGATGGTGAAAAGACTGTGGTCATTAACGGTGGCAGTGCCGACAAGTTTGTTGTCAGTGCCCGCACCAGTGGTGGCCAGTTTGATCATCAGGGTGTCAGCCTGTTTTTGGTCGATGCCAGTGCTGATGGCGTATCGGTTAAAAGTTACAAGACGATGGATGGCCAACGCGCTGCCACTGTGACACTGGCCAATGTAGTGGTTGCTGAAGATCAGCTGCTCAATGATCTGGGGCAGGGTATGGATCTGGTTGATCAGGTTATGCCAAGCATTCTTATGGCGCTCAGTGCAGAGGCTCTGGGTATTATGGCGACACTCAACAGCATTACCGTTGACTACTCAAAAACCCGTCAGCAGTTCGGTTCGCCGATTGGTTCCTTCCAAGTCTTGCAGCACCGCATGGTGGATACCTTCATGGCCTGTGAACAGGCTAAATCTATGCTCTATCGCAGCCTCTGTCAGGCGGGTGAAGTTGCCGCGGACGCGGATGCGGATAGTGCAGAGTTCTTGAAGTCAGTTCACGCATTAAAGGTCACTGTGGCGAAATCTGGTAAGCAGATTGGCGAAGAGGCGATTCAGTTGCACGGGGGTATTGGTATGACTGATGAGCTAAATATTGGCCACTTTGTCAAACGCCTGATGACCATTAACGTCACGCTTGGTGACCGCGATTTCCATCAAAAGAAGTTTAATCAACTGAGCTATTCAGGGTCGTGATTATCCTTGCTGGGATGGCTATCTTAGGCGCAATTGTTCTAGGGCTTCTGGCCTTGGTGAGGTGGTTTAATCGAGATACTCTCAGCAAATATGATCTTCCATTGGGGCAGCGTTTTAGCCCCGCTGATGCCACTGCCGCGGCAGCATCTGCTGCGGCGGTAACGGCACTCAACAAGCGCCTTCGCGGTGCCAGCGGTCCGCTGGAAAAAATGCCCTGGCAACAACGTGTGTTGGCCATGCGTGAAACCATGGATAACTTCTTTGCTGGGGCGGTCATATCCAGTGTGGTGACACCTGTTGATGCCGCGGGTGTGCCCGCGGAATGGGTGGTGGCACCGGGTGCCGATAGCAGTCGCCGATTTCTGTATATTCATGGGGGCGCCTTTATGGCCGGCAGTCCCCAGTGTTATAGAGTGCTCACGGATAAATTATCTGAGATTACCAATAGCGCGGTGCTGGTGATTGACTACCGTTTAATGCCGGAAAATAGCCGTCTCGATTGTATTGAAGACTGCCGCACCAGCTATGATTGGATGCTTGAGAATGGCCCCGAGGGACCAGACGCTATGGCACCTAAAGCGGTTTTTGTGGCCGGTGACTCTGCCGGTGGTAACCTGACTTTGGCACTGTTGGCGTGGATTCGCGATACTCAGCGTGCGCAACCCAATGCGGCTCTGGCACTGTCTCCGGTTACCGATGCGCGCTTTACCAGTCCCAGTATTCGCGGCAATCTCGATTCCGATGTAATTCTTAAACCTCTGGCCAAACGCTTAGCCTGGGTGCCTGGATTTTTAATTGGCCTCGCCGGGCGCTATATGGCTGGGCACAAGGCTTCAGATCCAGTTGTCTCGCCGCTGCTTGGGGATCTGTCCGCTCTGCCACCTATTTTAGTGCTGGCCAGTGACTGTGAAATTCTCCGTGATGACGGCCGTCGTTACGTTAATAAGGCGGTTGAGGCGGGGACTGATGCCAGTCTGATGCTATGGGACAATGTGCCCCATGTGTGGCCGGTATTCTATCCGGATCTGCCCGAGGCTGGCGAAGCCCTCGAGCAGGTGAATCTGTTCTTTAAACGTCATGCCTAGGTTGCAGCGCCGTTGCTCTTGTACCCTGAAACCTTCTAAACAAGCTTAAACCCAAACCAGCTATAACCTCCGCGCTTGCTTAGGCGGAGGGTTTGCGCAGCATCAGCTCCGGCGTGGCATCGCGGTAGGCAAGATACTCAGGGTCTGTTCCCCAGCGCTTTTCGGCCATCGCTTCAAGCATGGTGATACCACTGACTCGCGTCAGCAGCAGATAGACAAATATCGGGGAGATCATGGTCGCCAATTGCCAACCTGACAGTACCGGCAGTGCCACCAGAGCCACACCGGCCCAGAGGGTAATCTCACCAAAATAGTTGGGATGTCGGGACCAGGCCCAGATGCCCGTGGTGATAAAGCGCCCCTGATTTTCTGGCAGCTTACGGAAACGGGTTTTCTGGCTGTCCGCCATCACTTCAACGGTAAAGCCAAAGACCCAGAGAGCAATGCCGGTATAGGCCATTAGGCCCAGTGGTGTGCTGGTATCTGAGGTGATTGCCGCCAGTCCTGCGGCCATGGTCATCAGCACCCAGAGTCCGCCGAGGGTCCAGGTCATAAGAAACCAGGTAAATTTGGTTTTCATAATTCTAAAGCGTTTGTCCTGACCGTCTTTTTTAATCCGCCAGAATAAAAACGATCCCAGTCGAACGGCCCAGATAACAATCATTGCGCAGATAATTACATCGCGAAGATCCATATCCGGGTTTAGATAGACTGCCACAATCACGGTGGTGATATAGGACAGTGAGCCGGTTAGGTCGAAGTAATGCTCGGTCTGAAAGGCAAAGGAGGGCACAAATACCGCCCAGTGGAGAGCAAAACCAATTGCCCCGCATAGGGCGAAGAGGGCTATACCCTCGTACATTAGGCTGCCTTGACTGCCGACCAATAGCATAACGCCGCCTAGAATCAGTGAAACGAGAATACCGATAAGTGTATGGGAGGTTTTCATTGTCAGTCTCTTTTATAGGGCGATTTTTAAGCCCCTGTTATTGTTGTTTTTATAACGCCTCCTTTACCCCTGCAGAGACGGCTATCCCGGTCACAATGGGATTATCTCTTTTTACGAGAATTTAGCCAGAATAGATCGACTGACAGGCCTTTATCCCTTGGTAGCTTCTTTTCTAGTAGTGCGTCCCGGATAGCATATCTCGTAATAGAGGCTCTCGTAACAGAAAGCCTCGCAACAAAGAGCCCTGCAAGGATTAATCCAGTAGCAGCCTAGCAAGATGCCCGCGGTGATGCTGAGCATCGCCATACTGATGCTGTGCCCACTGAGCCCGTCGAATATAGAGCATTGCATCGCAGTCATAGGTAAAGCCCATGCCGCCGTGAAACTGCACCGCTCTGTCGCCGGCAAACAACAGGGTTTCCGTGGCCTGTGCTTTGGCCATACGACAGGCAATCTCAGTATCTCCCTCCAGTGGTGCTCCATGTAGCCCCTCATCTAAGAGAGTCGCGGCGTGATAGATCAGGCTGCGTGAGGAATCCATCTGCAGTAAAATCTCCACTGTAGGGTGTTTTAGCGATTGGTATGAACCGATAAGACGACCAAACTGAATGCGGCTAGTCAGGTAGCCAACAATACAGTCGAGGGTTGCCGCACTGGTGCCAGTGGCTTCAGCGGCGGTTAGCAGGGCACCGATCAGGCGTATATCCCGGAGTGCCTGTTCGGAATTGGGTAACAGGGCATCCGCGTCAAGGGTCACGCCGCTAAAGTCGACGCTGGCCGCGCGTTTGGTTTCATCCACTAGGGTATTGGCTCGAATGGCATTAGCCCCTAGCTGTGAGGCTTCGACTATGGCTAGTGCTGAGTTACCAGCGTAATTGATGGAAACCACAAAGAAGTCTGCCACTGTGGCATCCGCAACCAGCAGTTTTTTCCCTGAGAGTAAAATTCCGGATTCGCCGTCAGTGGCACTTACACCACAGAGCTTGGCGCCCCAGTCTTCGTTATCCAAGAGCGCCATAGAACCCACGGTGCCCGCGACAATTTTTGGCAGCCACTGGTCGCGCTGGACTTCAGAGCCGCCGCGTAAAATAGCCTGGGCTGCCAATGTACTGGTAAGTAAAGGGGTGCCGAGCATATGCCGGCCCATGCTTTCAATTACCGGTACCGTTGACCCGAGACCCATATCAAAGCCGCCGTACTGCTCGGGTATGGCAATGCCGGTCCAGCCTAGGGCGACCATTTCCTGCCACACTTCGGGGTTGTGACCGCTGTCAGACTTTAATAGGCTGCGCACGGCATTGATATCGGACTTGTGACTACAGAAGCTTTTGGCGCTGTCCAGCAGCATGGCCTGTTCATCGCTAAAGCTCAGGGCAATGTTAGATGTTCCGTTAAGAGTTGAAGTTGTCATTATCTGCTCCCCACTAATCTTTTGGCAGGCCAAGTACATGTTCGCCAACAATATTGGCCTGTACCTGACTGGTGCCACCACCGATTGTGGTGGAGAAATTGTTTAAGTAGGCGCGCTGCCAAAAGCCGCCGCCAATACTGTCTTCATCGCCAACATAGAGCGCGCCCTGAGCCCCTTGCAGGGTCAGCGCGTACTGACGCATACGGCGAAAGAACTCGGTGCCGCGCAGTTTGCCCGAGAGGGCGATGGAGTTGGGGTAGTCGCGGCACAGGGCCGCTATTTCGATGCGTTTTTCCGACAGTTGCAGGGCTTTCTCTTCAATCATAAATTTGATCAGATTGTCTCGAGTGACAGGGTCCTGTAGCAGGGGCTGGCCTTCCCGTTCAATCTCCGCTGCCATTCTCAGTAGGTCATCCATCACAATTGATAGAATCGAGATGCCACCGGCAGCTCCGGCTTCAGCGCCGCGCTCGTATTGCAATGTCTGCATGGCAATGCGCCAGCCCTGACCCTCTTCACCCATTATGCAGTTGGCGGGAATTCTAGCATCGCTAAAGAATGTCTCGGTAAAGCCATATTCACCGGTGATTTTCTGAATCGGTTGGGTGGTGATGCCGTTCACTTGCATAGGGGCCAAGAAGAATGACAGGCCGTTGTAGCGCCGTTCGGCCTGGGGGTCGGTGCGGGCCAGTAGGATCATATATTTGGCATAGTTGCCCATCGTGGTCCAGATCTTGCTGCCATTGATCAGGTAGTCATCGCCGTCTCGCTGAGCGCGGGTTTGAATGCTGCCAAGGTCTGAGCCGTGATTGGGCTCGGAGAATCCCTGACACCAGATATCTTCGGCGTTGAGAATGCCTTTAAGGTATTTCTCTTTTTCGTAGTCACTGCCATTGTCGATAATCAGCGGGCCGGCCCAACCAAGGCCGATCACATTAAAGCAGATGGGTACCTGAAGGCGCTTCATCTCTTCATCGGCGATACGCTGGAAGTCTCGGCTCATGCCTTGGCCGCCATACTCTTTGGGCCATGCCATACCCAGATAACCGGCAGACCAGACTTTGTGCTGCCACTCACGGAGGAATTCTAATACTCGCTCTGAACCCACTTCCATAAAGGTTTGAGGTAACAAAAAACCGGGGTCGGCGGGTCTGTTGTCCCTGAGCCAGGCGGCTACCTGAGTGCGGAACTCGGCTTGGGATGTATTATCTTGAGACATTTGCGGTTGCTCTTATTGTGGTCATGTATGGCTGTCATGTATGTCTTTATGGCAGTGAATAATGATGCTCGAGACCTAGCCTATCTGTGAGGCTATTATGGGTCTTTGCAATTGGTGCCAACTATTGTCGATGTGGCGCCAATTAGAAGACCTTTTGCTTTGTGCTCTGCACCGCTATGATGCCTCTCAAAGTAAACCGTCTTCAAGCAGGCCGACAGAGGAAAACCACATGACTAACGCAGCAGAGCAGAGCACTATTTTGGGTCACCCACGGGGATTGGTGGTGCTGTTCTTTACTGAGATGTGGGAGCGCTTTTCCTATTACGGTATGCGCGGTCTGTTGATTGTCTACCTGACGCAACACTTTCTGTTCTCGGATGAAAGGTCGAGTCTGCTCTATGGGGCGTACACCGCTTTAGTATTTGTTATGACCATCGTTGGTGGGGTGTTGGCTGACCGTTATCTGGGGGCGCGGAAGGCGGTGACCTTTGGTGCCATTCTGCTGACTCTGGGACATTTGGGTATGACCTTTGAGGGTGATGGCTCTAAGCAGATGGTGCAATACGCTGGCAGCGAGTATCAGATTACCCTTGATGCTCGGGGTGGTGATGCAAGGCAGTTGATTGTGTCAGCTGAAGAAGGTAGCTCCCAAATAAGCTCCTATGTAACCTTTTCTGAAACCACAATGGATATTGCGGATCCCGATGTCCTTGCTCTTCCCGCCAGTATTCCCAGGGATCAGTTGACCATGTCAGTGGTAACCCAACAGGGTTATCTGGATATGCTCTACCTATCCTTGGCCCTGATTATTGCCGGTGTTGGGTTTCTCAAGGCGAACATCTCAACCATTGTCGGGTCACTCTATGGCTTTGGTGATACGCGCCGTGACTCGGGCTTTACGATTTTTTATATGGGCATCAATCTAGGTGCTTTTATGGCGTCTATTTTTTGCGGTTATCTGGGCATAGTTCACGGCTGGAAATATGGCTTCGGTCTGGCGGGTATCGGCATGCTCTTGGGCTTGATTATTTTTCTCTCCTGTCAGGATTGGCTTGAGGGAAAGGCTGAGCCTCCATCTATGGAGAAGCTTAAGAAAAAAGTCTTTCTCTCGATCAATGTGGAGTGGGCCTGTTATCTGGCGGGTGTGGGTATAGTGGCTCTGTCTATGTTTTTGGTAAAGAATGAGGAGCTGGTAGGGGGCATACTGGGGCCAATCGGTCTGTTGATGATGATCGGGCTGCTGTCCTATACCGGGCTGCGCCTGCATGGGGATGAACGGGCGCGGATGTTTGCGGCACTCTATTTTATTCTCGCGCAGATTCCCTTCTGGGCGCTGTTTGAACAGGCGGGTTCATCACTTAATTTATTTACTGCCCGTTTAGTCGATCGGGATATTCTTGGCTGGTCGGTACCGGGTCCGGTGTTTCAATCATTAAATGCCGGTTTTATCTTTTTGTTTGCGCCGCTTATAGCCTGGCTTTGGGTATGGTTGGCGCGGCGCAATTTAAACCCTACGACTCCGGTTAAGTTTGCTCTCGGGGTTGCCCTAGCCGGGCTGGGTTTCTTGGTGCTGGTAGCCGGTATGCAGAGTTCTGGGGATATGGGTTATACGCCGGTATTATTTATCTTCGCCATCTATTGGCTGCATACCATGGGTGAGTTGATGGTTTCCCCTGTGGGTCTGTCTGCGATTACCAAGTTGGCACCGGCCCGTATTGTGGGAATGACCATGGGTGCCTGGATGCTCTACTACGGGCTATCTAACTTTCTCGCCAGTATTATTGCACGGGCAACTGGTGCTGAAACCATCGGCGGTCAGATGACCAATATTGCTGCGGCTAAGGCCGGCTATATTGAGGTCTATTCTCAGGTGGGCTATATCGCCATAGGGATATCAGTGTTGATGCTGTTGATCTCGCCACAGATTAATAAGTTGATGCGTGGGGCTTAGTGGAGTCTGAGCCGACAGGGAAATTACTCAGCGAGGTTTTAACATGTCAGTGGATGACAGTGGGCTGCTCACTAAGGTTAAGGTGCGGCCTTTTACATCGGAAGATGAACTTGCCTGTATCCGGATAATGAATGATGCAATGGGTCAGGGTTTTTATTGGACCAAGGTTAAGTCTTTAGATGCCCAGTCTTTTCGGGCAACTACCTCGGGCGAGGCCTTGATTGTTGCGGAGTTAGCCAGGCAGATTGTTGGATTTGCCAGTATCTATATTCCGGATAACTTCCTTCACCATCTCTATGTGGATCCAGCGATTCAACGCAGAGGAGTTGGTGCGGCTTTGTTATCAGCAATGCACCGTATTATTGGTTCTGACGCGGGTTTGAAGTGCCTAGTACAAAACAAGACTGCAAGAGACTTTTATGCTGCCAATGGCTGGGTCGAGGATTCAGATATTGGCGGTCGGGGTGAACTGGGGGATTGGGTGTGGCTTCGAATCACCGCGGGCTAGTGTTCTTTCTAGTAATGGAGAAGGGGGTGGCTGAGGTCGCCCTCGCAGAGCTGGGATAGATCCAATGTGTCGTCTTCTGGATAGAGGGTGTTCATATGCAGGCTAGGCCCGGATAGGACTGCCGCAGGACCCATGGTGCTCACTGTGCTATGTAGGCTAATAAATCGCTTCAACTCACCATTCAAATTAATCTGCATGCGAAAGCTGGAGAGGGGCTCAAGCTTGGCGGCCCGCTGTCGCCAATCCGCTGGAATATTTTCATGCATCGCCAGGCGATCGCGCATTTTATGGTCGCGCGGGTTGTCGCTAAATAATGTCTTTTGCTCAAGGGACATCAAGATCACCGAGAGCGTATCTTCCCAGCCACTGATCAGTGAGCCGGCACCCTGACGACTGAATAGAAATTCCGTGTTATTCGTGACACGGTCCAGTGCCGCTTTGCCAATTGTTTGGTTAAACAATCCTACCCAACCGCGATTGACCATCAGAATGTCACTGGATTCATTGATAATAATGGCGGGGTAAGGATCTAGAGCCTTAAGTGACAGGGTCATGGTCTTGCGTAGCCATTTCAGTTCTGGTGCCTGAAAGTCTAGTTCTCCGGTGCTGGGGAGAAACCCGGCGGCAATTAAAAGGTGGTTAGTGTCGCGCTGGCCTAGCTGCAAAGCACTGGCGATATCGGTCACCATGCTCTGACTGGGGCGACTGCTACCATTTTCCAAACGGCTGATATGTCGTGGTGAGCTGTCGATGCGATCTGAGAGCTGCTCCTGACTGATGCTGTGAACACCGCGCCAAAACTTAAGGAAGCGGGGGAACGCTAGGTTGGAATCCGGTTCAGACAAGGGGAGTGACTCTTATTATTATCGATGGTGCATGGTAGACAGCCTAGGGTATGAGCACAACCGTATTCAGGTATTGTAACAATTAGCTTGGGTGATAGGCATAGGGGCTAACCGGACATATGATGTCGTGGTCAAGTCAAGCTGGGGTGGGCAGACTGCTGGTCACTTAATAGTTTGTGTTAATAGAACAATAACAGTCATATTTTAAATAGGGGAAAGTCTATGCCTAAGATCATTAAGAAGTCCGAAATTGCCGATTATGTCGGTCACGTGTGCGAGCCTACAGATTGGTTTGAAGTCAAGCAGGAGCAGGTTAATGAATTTGCTGAATGCACCCTTGACCGTCAGTTTATTCATATTGATCCGGTTGCGGCGGCGGCTACGCCCTTTGGAGGCACTATTGCCCACGGTTTCTTGACCCTGTCTATGCTGTCCTATTTTTCTGAGAGCTATAACCTGCTTATTGAAGGCATCTATATGGGCGTTAACAAGGGCTTCGATAAGGTGCGCTTTGTGGCCCCAGTTCGTGTTGGCAGCCGCATTCGCTGTCATGCAACGGTTCTCGAGATTACTGAGAAGCGTCCTGGCCAGTACGACTTTAAAGTTGAAACTACTGTTGAGATTGAAGGCGGCGATAAGCCGGCTTTGGTTGCCGAGTGGTTGTCTGTGCAGATGGCTAAATAGGTTTTCTTTATAGCTTTTTTTATAGCCTTTCTATACAGATTTTCTAGACAGTTGGTATAAACAGATTCAGATTAACGAGGTAACGAATGAGTATTAGTTTTGAAGGTAAGGTAGCAATTGTCACTGGTGCGGGTAATGGCTTGGGCCGGTCTCATGCATTGGCTCTGGCCGAGCGTGGCGCCAAAGTAGTCGTTAATGATCTGGGCGGCGCACGAGATGGTACTGGTGCCTCTTCCGATGCGGCGATGGACGTGGTGGGCATTATTGAAGCGGCTGGGGGTGAAGCCTTTGCCCACGGTGCTAATGTGTCCAAGTTTGATGAAGTTGAAGATATGGTTGCTCAGGCGATGGCGAAGTGGGGCAGGGTTGATATTTTGATCAACAATGCTGGCATCCTGCGAGATAAATCGTTTAGCAAGATGGATTTGGCTGACTTTAAATTGGTCATGGATGTTCATCTGATGGGTTCGGTTAACTGCACCAAAGCGGTGTGGGACATTATGCGTGAGCAGAATTACGGTCGCATTGTGATGACTACGTCTTCCAGTGGTATGTACGGTAACTTCGGACAGACCAATTATGGTGCGGCGAAGATGGCGGTGCTGGGCTTTATGAATACTCTGGTTTTGGAGGGTGGCAAGAATAATATTCATGTTAATGCTCTGGCTCCCACTGCAGGCACTCGCATGACCGAAGATCTGATGCCCCCAGAAATATTGGCGCTGTTAACGGCAGAGTCGGTTACTGCAGCGGCGCTGGTTCTCTGTGATGAGAGCGCTCCTACAAGAACGATCCTCTGTGCCGGTGCCGGCGGTTACGCGAAAGCGGGCATGTATGAGACTGACGGTATTTTCTTGGCTCAGGATGCACAGAATCCTGAAGCGATTGTTGCTCAGTGGGATGAACTCAGTGACCCGTCAAATCATCAGCCTCTGGAGTCCGGCGGCAAGCAGACCGAGAAGTTTTTGATGAAGGCGATGGCTGCACTGCAGGCTTAAGTGTTGCGCTTTAAAAATTAATAAACTGAATTAAAAAAATCAAAATTTAAAATAAATATAAAGGAAATTATTATGAAAGAAGCAGTAATCGTTTCAGCCGCTCGTACGCCCATTGGCCGAGCTTTCCGTGGTGCGTTCAATAATCTTGAATCTCCATCTATGAGTTCTCATGCTATCACTGCTGCGGTTGCTCGCTCTGGTGTTGATCCCGCAGAGATTGATGATTGCATCATGGGTGCTGCTATGCAGCAGGGCACGCAGACGATGAACCTAGGCCGTCAAGCGGCTATGGCATCTGGCCTGCCAGTGACTGTGTCCGGTATGACTGTTGACCGTCAGTGTTCTTCTGGTTTGATGGCGATCTCTATTGGCGCGAGCAATATTACGGTTGATGGTTCTTCGATCATTGTTGCCGGTGGTTGTGAGAGCATCAGCTTGATTCAAAACGAGAAGTTTAATGCGCATCGAGTAGCTGATCCATTGGCATTGAAAAATGCGCCATTGCTCAATATGCCGATGCTAGATACTGCTGAGACTGTTGCGAATCGCTACAGCATTTCTCGCGAAGCTCAGGATGAATATTCGGTGATTTCTCAGGCCCGTACTGCGGCTGCTCAGGAAGCCGGTTTGTATGCTGATGAGATTGTTCCAGTCACTGCTACTAAGTTGGTGACTAATCGTGAGACCGGCGAGGTTACGGAAGAAGTTGTGACTCTGTCTAAAGATGAGGGCAACCGCCCCGGCACTAACCTTGAAGGTCTGTCGGGTCTCAAAGCTGTGCGTAACGGTGGCACTATTACTGGTGGTAATGCTTCTCAGCTGTCTGACGGTGCTGCTGCCGTTGTGATGATGGATGGGACTTTGGCTTCTCAGCGCAATCTGGAGCCTCTGGGTATTTATCGCGGTATTGCGGTTGCAGGTTGTGAGCCGGATGAGATGGGTATTGGTCCTGTTTTTGCTATTCCTAAGTTGCTTAAGCGTCACGGTTTGACGATTGATGATATTGGTTTGTGGGAGTTGAACGAAGCGTTTGCGGTCCAGGTTATTTACTGTCGCGATAAGCTCGGTATTCCTATGGAGCGTTTGAACGTGAATGGCGGTTCTATCTCTATCGGTCACCCATTTGGTATGAGTGGCGCGCGTATGGTTATGCATGCGTTGATGGAAGCGAAGCGTCGCGGCGAGAAGTACGTTGTTATCACTATGTGTGTTGGTGGTGGTATGGGTGCTGCTGGTCTGTTTGAGGTAGTTTAAGCCGCAGTTGAAAGCTTAGTTGAAATGGTAGTTCAAACAGCCTCTTAGATGATTGTTTAAGGGGCTGTTTTGTTTTTTTACCGGTGGATATCTAAATGATTTTTGGTGAGGATTAGGCGCTGGGCTTTCCTTGGTTAACAGGCAAGGCTACGGTATCTATTTAAGTCTCCAATAGATGTCAAGTTGTGCTCTTAAAGCACATAAAAAGAATAATAAATCGAAGGGTGAAAGCATTATGTTTAAAGCTAATCTGCGTCGAACAGTTACTTCACTTATCAGTTTTTCCCTGATATTTTTATTAGTTGCCTGCGATCAAACATCCGATATTGAAGTCATCGGCTCCGCTGCCAGCCAATTTACCCTAGACAGTAACCTCGAATTAGCAGAAACCCTTGATATAGAAAACCAAGTGGATTTCGAGAATGCGAAACGGGGCCTTATCGCCAAAGCCCCAGTGAACAAATTAAACAAGGCCCGAGGCGCCGAAATCTGGAATGCCGAGTCCTACGATTTTGTTAAAGGCGATGCCCCAGACACCGTTAACCCTAGCCTCTGGCGTCAGGCAAAATTAAACAGCATTCGCGGACTATTTGAGGTTGAGAAAGGTCTCTATCAACTACGCGGATTTGATCTAGCCAATATGAGCTTAATTAAAAGCGACAATGGTTGGATCGTCGTGGATCCCCTCACTACCTTGGAAACCAGTCGTTTCGCTATGGATTTTGCCGAGCAGCATCTGGGTCCGATCAATATTACCGGAGTGATCTTTACCCACAGCCATGTAGACCACTTCGGCGGCGTATTGGCGCTTCTGGATGCACAGCAGGTAGCGGATAAGAATATCCCGATAATTGCCCCAGTGGGTTTTGTTCATGAAGCCGTGAGCGAAAATATTATTGCCGGACCCGCCATGCTGCGCCGGGGCAGCTATATGTATGGGGAATCCCTCGACATTTCCGCCAGCGGTCATGTGGACACAGGTCTAGGCAAGCAAGTTATCTTTGGCAGTACCTCCATTTTGCAGCCCAGCATACTCGTCGATCAGCCTCGACAGAGCCTCTCGGTAGACGGCGTCGAGATTGAATTATTTAATATGCCGGGCAGTGAAGCGCCCTCCGAGTTGACCTTCTATCTGCCCCAGTGGAAAGCCTTTTGCGGTGCCGAGGTGGTCTCCCATGTGATGCACAATGTATTGACCCTGCGCGGTGCCAAGGTGCGTGATGCGCTGGTATGGAGCGATTATATTGGTCAGATTGCTGATTTCCTCCAGCCCAAAGCCGATGCCGCAGTGTTATTTAACAGCCACCACTGGCCCACCTGGGGCCACGAAGCAATAGTTACCCAGCTTCACCAGCAACAGGACATGTATAAGTTTACCCATGACCAAACCGTGCGTTTGGCCAATATAGGGCTGACACCCAAAGAGATCGCCGAACGTCTAAAATTGCCCAAGAGTCTCGCTGGCAACTTCCATCTGCGTGGCTATTACGGCACCTTGAGTCACAACAGCAAGGCCGTCTATCAATACTACTTTGGCTGGTATAACGGCAATCCGGCAACCCTGAATCCACTGCCCCCAGTGCAGTCTGCACAGCGCTATGTGGAGTTTATGGGTGGCGCTGAGGCACTGTTGGAAAAGGCTTCGGTGTATCAGGCTAAGGGTGATTATCGCTGGGTCGCAGAGGTGCTTAACCATCTAGTGTTTGCCGAGCCAGATAATACAGCTGCCCGTGCCATGTTGGCGCAAGCCTATCAGCAGATGGGCTATCAGGCAGAGGCTGGGCCTTGGCGTGATATCTATCTCTCAGGTGCCCACGAGTTGCTCGGCGGCGCTACGATCATGGGTTACGACGCCGCGGCGGGAAAAGACTTTTTGCAACAGGTTCCACTGGAACAGTTTATGAAGGCTCTGTCGGTGCGATTGGATGGGGAGAAAGCCGAGGGTGAGTCGCTGTCGATTAATATCACTTTCACCCATCAGCAGAGCCAGGCGACGAGCAATTTTGTGCTTAGAATAAGAAACTCAGTGATGCATTATCGTCTTGCGCCGCAGGATAAAACTGCCGATGCAACTCTGACCTTAAGCAAAGCCCTATTTGTTAATATCCTTGTAGGAGAGGCCGGTTTGACCGACTTGATAGGTTCGGACCAGCTGTCAGTGGATGGCAGTGTGCTCAAGCTGGTGAAGTTCTTCTCATTGTTGGGCGAGCCCAATGATGCGTTTAATATTGTTTTGCCTTAGCTTTTTTTAATTAAAAGGCTGTTGGTTAGAAGGCTGTTGATTTTAGGCCTCTCTGTTGAAAGCCCATTTACTGGAATGTTGATCTACTTATGTTAAAAGCTGTAGCCACTATTGTCCGCCGAATTTTTCATGGACTGATTTATCTGTCTCTGGCATTTTCACTGATCGTGGCAGTGACTCTGGCATGGTTGTGGCCCCGCTATGAGTACCTACCGGCAGTGCCGGCGAGTCTCTCTGTGCAGCGTATAAGCGATGCCCCGATTATTGATGCCGCTATGAGTCTGCGACTGACAGAGTTGGCGCAACAGCAGGGCTATCGCAATATTAATGGCCCCTCATTGATTGCAGTGCCGCAATGGATTGAGAATCCCCTCGGCAACTATTACCTGTATTTCTCTCATCACAAAGGGGACTTTATTCGCCTCGCCTACGCGGATCAGATCGAGGGTCCCTGGTCAATTTATGAGCCTGGTGCTCTGGCGCTCAATCAGTCGGGTTTTCCCACTGATAATATTCCCCAGTTAAGTTTGGGTGAAGGACTTGCTGAACTCTGGGATGCGGTGTCCATATACCTGTTTAGAGATTCTATTTTAGCCGTCTATCAGGCTATTGTGACGGATCAGGAGATCCGCAGGCAGCGGGGTATCGCCGCTAGTCAGAGTCTTAAACCCCATATTGCCAGTCCAGAAGTGGTGATCGATGAGGCCAATCAGAAGATTGTGATGTTCTTCCACGGTCAGCGCGACAGTCTTTCACAGGTTAGCGGGGTGGCAGTATCCACCGATGGTCTCAACTTTAGTACCACTGAACAACAACTTGGCGCAGTTTATCTGCGCAGTTTTGTCCATCGCGACCAATATTACTTTTTAGCCGCTCCCGGTATTCTCTACCGCAGCGACGAATTACTCGGCGACTACCGGCCGCGGGATAAATCTCTGCTCGGTATTGATGCGCGACACAGTGCAGTGCTGCTCCAAGACGATAAGTTGACGGTGGTTTGGTCTCGGGTTGGGGATGCCCCAGAACGCTTATTGGTCTCAACAGTCAGCCTGTCGTCCTCTGACTGGGACGATTGGATAGCGACCCAGCCAACTGAGTTAATGCGTAGTGAACAGCCCTGGGAGGGCAGTAAGCTGCCTGTGCAGGCCTCTCTGCGGGGGGAGACTGTCGAGCCTATTAATGATTTGCGGGATCCGGATATTTTTGTCGATGTGGATGGCCAGATCTATCTGCTCTATGTGGCCTCCGGTGAACAGTCGATTGGGCTTGTGAGACTGCAAAATGTGGCACCATAGCAGGGTCAAAATGGCCTAAAAAAGCAGTAAATTTTGGGGGAGAAAAAATTGGAGTGAGGGTTAGTTGTTACAAATTAGGGGTTGCGCTGTTGAACAAGCATCACCACAGCAGCAAAAAAATTAATTATAAAAATAAAAGTGAAATACTATGAATAACGTTACTAGCGTATCCGAACTGCCATTTTCTCAGCAGAAACTTATAGAGCTCAATGCTGAAGATGGATTTACCAGTTTGGTTGATGGGTTTAATCGCGCCTGCGATAAATTTGCTGATCGTCCAGCCTATACCTGCCTCGGTCAAACCCTTAGCTTTCAAGAAATTGAGCAGTTAAGCCGTCAGTTTGGCTGTTACTTGGTCGAACATTGCGGTCTGGTGCAAGGTGATCGTGTTGCGGTGCAACTGCCCAATATTAATCAATTTCCCATCGCTATCTGGGGTATTTTGCGCGCCGGTCTGGTGGTAGTTAATACCAACCCTCTGTACACCGCCCGAGAGCAGTTACATCAATTTAATGACTCAGGCGCCAAGGTCTTGGTGGTGCTCAGTGATCTATTGCCACTTACCGAACAGGTAGTGCCGCAGACAGGCGTAGAGATGGTTATTGCCACCAGCGCCATCGATCTGCTGCAGCCCCAGCCATTGCCCGCCAGTAGCCTCGCTCAGATCGTTAGCTTCACCGATGCGCTGGCTAAGGGTGCCGGCAAGCAGTTACCCGTCATATCCTCCACTATGGCCGATGTGGCTGTGTTGCAATACACCGGCGGTACCACCGGCCCCTCTAAAGGGGCTATTTTAAGCCACGGTAATATCTTTGGCGGCCAGCGCATGTCCAAGCTGAGTGTGGATTTCAGTGATGAAGCGGTGCCGGATCTACTGATTGCCCCAATGCCTCTCTATCATGTGTTTGGTTTTACCATGAATGCAGTGGGCGGCTTTGTCGGCGGTAGTCATTCCGTGTTGATTCCCAACGCCCGGGATATCGACAGTATGGTGACCACCATGAAGCAGCACCAACTCACGACTATGACCGGCATCACCACCTTACTGCAGGGGCTGATGCGTCATCCACAGTTTGATGACATTGATTTCTCAAGATTAAAAGGGATTGTTGTCGGTGGGGCGGCTCTGGTTAAAGAGGTGGGTGACGAGTGGGAAGCACGCACCGGGGCAAAGGTGTTTGAGGGTTATGGGCTCTCTGAAACAACCGCGGTACTGAGCTGTAATGGTCCAGATAAAAGTCGTCTCGGCACTGTGGGTCTGCCAATGCTCTATCAGGACGTGAAGTTAATCGATGCTGAGGGCAACAGCGTTGCCACTGGCGAGCGCGGTGAAATCTGCACCCGCGGCGCCCATGTTATGCAGGGTTATTGGAATCGTCCCGATGCCACGGCCGAGGCAATTGATGGTGATGGTTGGTTCCGCACTGGGGATATAGGGTTGATGGCCGAAGACGGCATGCTGAGTATTGTCGATCGGCTAAAAGATATGGTGATCGTCTCAGGCTTTAACGTCTACCCCAATGAAATTGAAGATGTGGTTTATGGTCACGGAGATATTATTGAATGTGCCGTAGTCGGTGTTGCGGACGACAGAACCGGTGAAGCAGTAAAGCTATTTGTGGTGTCCACCAACCCCGATCTTAGTGAACAGCAGGTAAAAGACTTCTGCCGCGAGCAGCTAACCGCCTATAAAGTGCCCAAGTATGTGGCCTTTATGGATGAGTTGCCGAAGTCTCCAGTGGGTAAAATCCTGCGTCGAGAGTTACGTGATTAACCGGTAATTAGTCCGTGAACAAGGTGAGTTATTTATGATTGAAGCAGGGAATACCCAATATGCTCAATGCAATGGGCTGACAATTGCCTATGAATCCTTTGGTAATCCAGAGGATCCGGCGATTGTTCTGGTTGCAGGGCTCTATAACCAGCTAGTGCGCTGGCCCCTAGAACTGTGCCAGCATTTGGTTGACCGAGGGTTTCGCGTTATCCGTTTTGATAACCGTGATATTGGCCTCAGCGACAAACTTAAAGGTGCTAGAGCGCCGGGTTTCTTTCGTCTGCTACTCAGGTCTTACTTTGGTATTCCGGTCGCTGCGCCTTATAACTTAGACGATATGGCTGCGGATACTGTAGGGCTGTTGGATGCACTGGAGATTCCCGCAGCCCACCTGGTGGGTATGTCCATGGGCGGTATGATCAGCCAAATTGTGGCCGGTCGCTATCCGGATCGGGTGCACTCTTTGACCTCGATTATGTCCACTAGCGGTGAGCGGGGCAAAGGGGAGGCGTCGCTCAAGGTTAACTTGAAAATGCTGCAACCCTCGTCAAAGGATAAAACCCCCTTGGATATCGCCGTGGAAATCTGGCAGATGCTTAGCGGCCCGGCCTATCCCATGACTGATGATGAGATTCGCAAACAGGTAATTGCCGAGCATCAGCGCTCGAATAATCCCGCCGGTTATATGCGCCAGATCAGCGCCATCAGAACATCCCCAAGTCGCCTAGCCCTGCTGCAATCGATTAAGGCGCCCACATTGATTATTCATGGCAATCAGGATGTGTTGGTGCCAGTGAGCGGCGGTATTGATACGGCAAAGCATATTGCCCATGCAGAGCTTGTGCGTTTTGAGGGTATGGGCCACACCCTGCCAAAGGCGCTGCTTGAGACCTTCGCCGACCTGATTGCGAAGAACAGCGCTATAGAGGCTTAAAACGGTCGGTTTTGCATGTTAAGCGGGGCGAGGCTGGTAGTGTTGGGGTGCTGTTGTGGCAGTAGAGAGGCAGTGGCGGGGCACAGAGACTGTGATGCAATTGCAAAGTTTGCACCTTGGCACCAATAAGCATATTGGTGGCACAGTTGCCAAAGTTTAACCGTTCTTGAGGCGTTATCTTAAACACATGCAGGATTGGTTTCGACTTGAGATAGTCCGCTAAGAGGCTACCAAGAAAACCAATGATCTCAGAGGGGCATTACCAAAAACAATAAGAATAATGCAATGTAGGGCAAAAGTTAAAACGGGTGGATTCTTTGGATCTACCCGTTTTTTTTGGTGCCTTAAAAAGTCGGTCTCTGCCCAGAGTTCCCGGCGCCAAAAACCGGCTTAAACACCTTTACCGCGATATATTTCAGACAAAAAAAGACCCCAGAATAGAAATTCTGAGGTCTTTGAGTACCGGGGATTTAAACCCGCAATCAGCGTTCAATAATGGCGGTAACGCCCTGACCGCCAGCAGCACAGATTGAAATCAGTCCACGCCCAGAACCTCTCTGCTCCAGCAGCTTTGCCAGTGTCGCCAGTATTCGTGGTCCGGTTGCGGCGAAGGGGTGGCCGGTGGCGACGCTGGAGCCATTTACATTGAGCTTTGAACGATCAATGCTGCCCAGTGCGCCATCTAGTCCCAGTTTGTTTTTACAGAAATCTTCATCTTCCCAGGCTTTCATTGTGCATAGAGTCTGAGCGGCGAAGGCTTCGTGAATCTCATAGAAATCGAAATCCTGTAATGTAAGGCCAGCCCGGGCTAGCATTCTTGGCACTGCGTACGCTGGGGCCATAAGCAGGCCTTCACTCTGCTGACCCTCAGTGTAGAAATCCACTGCAGCCACTTCGCTATGAGTGATATAAGCCTGAATTGGCAGGTTGCGCAGGGTCGCCCATTCTTCGCTAGCCAGCAGCACAGCAGCGGCACCATCAGTGAGAGTGGTGGAGTTTGCGGCGGTCAAGGTGCCGTTTTCCCGGTCATAGGCGGGCTTGAGTTTGGCCAGCTTCTCCAGTGGCGTATCGCGCATAATGCCATCGCGGCTAACACCCTTAAACGGTTGAATCAGATCATCAAAAAATCCGCGGTTATAGGCGGCTATTAAATTTTGATGGCTGTTGTAGGTAAGCTGATCCTGGTCTTCACGGCTCACTCCCCATTCCTTAACCATTAACTCACAGTGCTGGCCCATAGACAGTCCAGTGCGCGGCTCGGCATTGGCGGGTATGGCGGGCACCATAAAGCTGGGCCTGACGCTGGCCAGTACTTTCAAGCGCTGCCCCAAGGTTTTGGCGCGGTTTAAGCGCAGGATCATTTTGCGATATTTTTCATTGAGGGCGATGGGTGCATCGCTAGCGGTGTCGGTGCCCCCGGCAATCCCCGAATCAATTTGCCCCAGAGCAATTTTATTGCCCACCAAGATAGCGGCTTCAAGACCGGTGCCACAGGCCTGCTGCACATCATAGGCTGGGGTTTGCAGAGACAGACCTGAGTCCAGAGTGGCTTCTCGAGCCAAATTAAAATCTCTAGAATGCTTCATTACAGCGCCGGCGGCGACTTCCCCAAGACGTTCACCCTCTAGATCAAAACGCAGCACCAGACCTTTTAAGGCGGCGGTGAGCATTTCCATATTGCTGGCGTCGCTATAGGCAGTATTGCTGCGAACAAAGGGAATTCGACTTCCGCCGACAATAGCTACTTTGCGAATCATGGTCATATTGGATTTCCAGTTTTAATGTTGAGTTGTTGTGGATTTATTGTGGAGTGCCGACTAATAAGCTCCAGAATAGGTGATTAGGCGGCATAAGCCAATGACTCTAATAATCTAAAATACTGTCATTGCGGTCAATCCTATTAAGCAGACCGTAGGTAGAATACAGGCTATATATTTTTGATTTAGGGAAACAACAATGTCTGATACCTATTTGGAACTTGCCAACTCGGCCCTGGGCAAAAAGCTCTTTTCCGCTATGGGGCTTCCAGAACCTGTCACCTTAAGGCGCGAGAATCCGGAGCTACCCCATCACCTGAGTGGGCGGGTATTGGTAGGGGCGAGCTTGGGTGCAGTATTTGCCGATCAAATTGGATCCCTTTTACAGGGCACGGCCATGGAACTCAGCGACCCTCTCGCAACGGAAAAACGTCACCTTATTTTTGATGCCTCGGGCATTGCCACTGCAGACCAAAGTGCGGAACTATACGAATTTTTTAATCAGCAGATAAAGTCACTGCCCTCCTGCGGTCGAGTAATTGTTATCGGCTTAGAACCCAGTGCCGCCGAAAATCCAGAGCAGGGTGCTGTGCAGCGTGGTCTGCATGGTTTTATTAAATCCCTGGCCAAAGAGATAGGCCGCAATGGATCCACGGCCAATTTGTTATTGGTTAATAAGGGCGGCGATGCTGCTATCGAGGCGGCTATCCGCTTTTTGCTCTCTGCCGGCTCGGCCTTTATGAATGCGCAGATATTAAGGACGAATGCCCCCGTTGCCTCTATGGAAGCGGACTGGCAGCGGCCATTAGCGGGCAAGACACTGGTTGTTACGGGTGCCGCCCGGGGTATCGGTCTGGCCATTGCCGAGGTGTTGTCACGGGATGGCGCCACAGTAATTGGTGTCGATGTACCCCAGGCGGAACAAGAGCTTGTCCAGGCGATGGAGCGACTGGGGGGAGTGGCGCTGCCTCTGGATATCACCAGTGACGGCGCGGCCCCTATTCTGCGCAATTTTTGTTCCGCTCAGACTGCGTCTCTGCATGGCATTATTCACAATGCCGGGGTGACCAGAGATAAAATGTTATCGCGCATGACAGACCACCAGTGGAATATGTTGATGCAGGTGAACTTGGGCAGTGTGCAACGGATTAATGCCGCGCTGCTGGAAACTGAGCTGCTCGATAATGGCGGCAAGATTGTTGGTGTGGCCTCGATCAGTGGTATTGCTGGCAATGTTGGACAGACCAATTATGCCTTTTCTAAGTCCGCGGTGATTGGCATGGTCGAGACCTCTGCAGCATCCTGTGCCGCTCGCGGTATCACCATTAATGCGGTAGCCCCAGGCTTTATTGAAACCCAGATGACTGCAGCGATTCCCTTTGTCACGCGACAGATGGGGCGCAGGCTTTCTTCATTGGGTCAGGGCGGTCTACCTATTGATGTGGCGGAAGTGATTGGCTTTTTTGTTAGCCCACAGGCTGCAGGTATTAATGGCAATGTGGTGAGAGTGTGCGGGCAGAGTATTTTGGGTGCTTAATCAGCTCTGATGAATAATTAAGATCAAAAAAATGGCGAGGAACAAAACTCCCCGCCATTTTTTATGCTTTTTTTTACTCTGGGTTTAAACCTGCTTTAAACGCAGGCTTAAGCGTGAAGCGCAGCGTTCAGTTCCACGGCGCTCTTATTAGTCAGGCATTCGACCGCGCCACTCACTGAGTTGCGTCTAAATAGCAGATCGCTTTTGCCCGCCAGATCTCGCGCTTTCATCTTGCCACTGTCCTGCTTCTGATCGTCAAGCATGGTGACAATGGTGCCCGCAGTGATATACAGACCGGCTTCAACAGTACAGCGATCTCCAAGGGGAATGCCGAGGCCAGCATTGGCACCGAGCAGGCATTTTTCACCGATGGAAATCACCATGCTGCCACCGCCGGAAAGAGTACCCATAATGGATGCGCCGCCACCGATATCCGAGCCTGCACCGCAGAAAACACCGGCAGAGACACGACCTTCAATCATATTTGGGCCTTCGGTTCCGGCATTAAAGTTAATAAAGCCCTCGTGCATCACGGTGGTGCCTTCGCCCACATAGGCGCCGAGACGGACTCGCGAGGTATCGGCAATACGCAGACCGCTGGGGACTACGTAGTCCACCATTTTGGGGAATTTATCCACACAGTCCACTGAGATTGGCTGACCAGCCAGACGCGCTTCTAACTGGCGGGCGGGCAGCTCTTCGATATCGATTGCGCCAACATTGGTCCAGGCGCAGTTCTTTAATACACCGAAAATGCCGGTAAGATCTGTACCATGAGGTTTCACCAGTCGGTGAGATAGCAGGTGCAGCTTGAGGTAGCCCTGAGGCACGGAAGTGGGTGCAGTGTTTTCGGCAAAGGCGACAGCGACCACTGGGCGACTTGAGGCGGCCAGTGATGCAACGCTGTCGGCCATATCCGAGTAACCATTTTGCTTGAGTGCCGATTGCAGGGCGGCCAATTGCTCGACACTGGGCTCTAAATCTCCATCGGTCAATCCCAGCGTCACTGCGAAAATATCTCTCAGAGTCTGTTCTGGCTGCAACAGCGGCTGCGGATAAAACACCTCCAACCATTCGCCTTTTGAATTCTTGCTGCCGACGCCAATGGCGAAACTGTACAAATTACTCATGCTAGTTCTCTTTTGTTGATCTAAATAATTAATTAAAAATGCTTTGGTAGTGCTCGGCTTTAAAGCCAATTGTGATCGCGCCTGCCACATCTAATACGGGGCGTTTGATCATTGCTGGATGCTCCACCAGCAGAGCGGCCACGTTGTCACGGGTGGTGGACTCTTGAATACTCGGATCCAGCTTGCGCCAGGTGGTGCCACGACGGTTGAGAACCGTTTCCCAGCCAGCCTGGGCAATCCAGCCCTCGATCGTCGCGGCGTCAATACCCTCAGCGCGAAAATCATGAAAGTGATAGTCGACACCCTTGTCGGTCAGCCAATTGCGGGCCTTCTTAATGGTGTCGCAGTTTTTAATCCCGTAGACGGTAACCAATGCAGAAATCTCCCTGTTTTTTCTGGCCTCGTATCATAGCAAAAAAGCCGCTTTCGAAAAATCACATTGTGGTTTTAATTGGGCGCAAGAAACGGAGTGTCAAAGGCTGGTCAATGGGCAATAGTTATTTGCCCCAATAAGTGTCAGGATCAATATTATGGATAGTCAAACAGACCAATACTGGCAGGCTGTTATAAGTCGCGATGCGTCTTATGACGGGCAACTCTTTTATGGCGTTATAACCACAGGGGTATATTGCCGACCCTCCTGTGCCGCCCGAACCCCGCTGCGCAAGAATGTCCGCTTTTATCCTACTCAAGAAGCCGCGCAGCAGGACGGTTTGCGTCCCTGCAAACGCTGTCGACCCGATACTAACCGAGAGGCTACAAAGTCTCTGATGCATGATATCTGCCGCTATATCGAGGGCCACTATCAGCAGCGCCTAACCTTGGCTTTACTGGCCGAGCAGGCAGGGATGAGCTCCAGTCATTTTCAACGGAGCTTTACCGCGGCTATTGGTATGTCGCCAAAAAAATATCAGGATAACTGCCGCATTAGGCTGTTTAAAAACAGTTTAAAAAAACAGGGCCAAAATGCTGCTACTATCACTGGCGCAATGCATTCCTCTGGCTATGAATCGAGTTCCCGACTCTATGAAAAAATCGACAGGCATATGGGCATGACCCCCAGTACCTACCGCAAGGGCGGCGCCCATGAGCTGATTTCTTATGCTGCAGGGGTCACCAGTCTGGGCTGGGTGATGATCGCTGCCACGGATCGAGGTATCTGTTTTTTGCAGTTTGATGATACCCAAGGTAGGTTGCTTGAGCTGCTCAAGCTGGAGTATCCCAAGGCCGATTTTCAGTCCATGTCAGTGGCGGCTCAGCCGCTGTTTGATCAGTGGATGGCTAACCTTAATGGGTTTTTAGAGGGCAGGGCACAGCTCTTGGATCTGCCAATGGATATTCGTGGCACGGCGTTTCAATGTATGGTTTGGGACTATTTAATCAGCATTCCCTCGGGCACCTTGCAATCTTATACCGAGGTGGCCAATGGGATTGGCAAGCCGAAAGCGGTTCGCGCTGTGGCCAGCGCCTGTGCCAATAATAAAATCGCCATTACTATTCCCTGCCATCGGGTAATTCGTGGCGATGGCAGTCTTGCAGGGTACAAGTGGGGTCTGGCGCGGAAGCGATCGCTGATTGATTTAGAGCGCAGAGCCCTTGTCGATCACTGAACTGCAAGTGGTGCAGCCTTTTCCGTGGCCGCAGTTGCTACATTACCTGTCATTTCGTCTGGTGCCTGAGTTTGAATCTGTTGAACAAAATCACTATCAGCGGGTTTATGGGGATGGCCTAGTTAGAGTGACCTTTGACCAACCAAAGGGCCTGCTGCAGATAAAATCTGATCTTGCAGGGGATCAGCTGGATGATGTGATTGCACGGGTGTCGCGGATATTTCATCCGCAACTCTGTACTAAGGTGATTTATCAGCAGCTAATACCCCATCTGCCGCGATTGGAAAAGACCCTTGGTTTTAGACCTCTAGGCTGCTGGGATCCCTTTGAACTCTGTCTGCGCACCATTATTGGCCAGCAGGTCACTGTAGCAGCGGCCAATACTATTATGCGGCGGCTGATCCAACGCTGTGGACAGTTAACCCCGGAGGCGGTGATCGCTGCTGATCTAACCAATATGGGTATGCCCGGCGCGCGGGTTGCGACCTTGACCGGTTTGGCGAGAGCCATTGCGGACGGAGATCTCGATCTCTCGCTTGCCTGGCCTGAACTCCGTGCTGCCTTGATCAAGTTGCGCGGTATTGGTCCCTGGACCTGTGATTATTTGGCCATTCGGCTGGGTATGGATGAGGATGCTTTTCCGGAGACCGATGTTGGCCTGATTCGAGCCGCAAATGCTGAGAGTGCAAAGGCATTGCTGGCCAGTGCTGAGCAGTGGCGACCCTATCGCGCCTATGCGGCTGTGAGTCTTTGGGCCTTAGATTAAACCCGCTCTTTAGGGCTTGTGTGCGACAAATGGATTCTTTCTATTGGGATAACAGGTAGTACAGATGTCACAGACACGGCCATCGCAGCCTCTGGCGCTGCAGTATTCCCGGCCATAGAAAATAATCTGCAGATGCAGAGCATTCCAGGTCTCCTTGGGGAAGAGTTTCTTTAAATCTCGCTCGGTGTGAGTAACACTTTTGCCTTTGGTCAGACCCCAGCGCTGGGCCAGTCGATGAATATGGGTGTCCACGGGAAATGCCGGGTGACCAAAACCTTGAGACATCACCACGCCGGCGGTTTTATGGCCGACCCCGGGCAGGGATTCCAGTGCTTTCCAGTCATCAGGCACCACGCCGTCATACTGTTCTACTAGCATTTTTGAAAGCACTGAGATGGCGCTGGATTTTTGTGGCGCCAAACCACAGGGTCGGACGATTTTATAGATGCTTTCCACTGGCACATGCTGCATATCAAAGGCATTGTCAGCCAGACTAAATAGCGCCGGTGTCACCTGATTGACGCGGATATCGGTGCACTGAGCACTGAGCAATACGGCGACTAAAAGCTCAAAGTTGTTTTTGTGATCCAGAGGTATCGGGGTTTCTGGATAGATCTCATTGAGCTTTTCGAGTATGTAGTCGGCGCGCTGCTGTTTTAGCATTTCCAGTCCCTTAGTTATTTAAATAGTTATCCAACCTAAATCTTCAGGCTCTCGACATACTGCTTAATGCGCAGGGCAGCTTCAATACAAACCTCAGTTTCAGCCACCAGTGCCATGCGCACGCGGCCTTTGCCGGGATTGCCCTGTACGGTATCTCGGGATAGATAGCGGCCGGGGAGCAGTGTGATATTTTGTTGGGCGAATAGACCCGCGGCAAACTCAGTGTCATCAATCGGTGTTTCAGGCCACAGATAGAAGCTCGCCGTTGGCTCGGGAAAGGTTAACACGCCACGGAGTATCTCGGTGACCGCAGCGAATTTTTCACGGTACTGGCGGCGATTGTCGATTACGTGACTCTCATCTCCCCAAGCTGCTGTGGAAGCTGCCTGAACGGCCATAGACATTGCGCAGCCATGATAGGTGCGGAAGCGCAAAAAGGCGCTTAGCAGGCTGGCGTCTCCAGCGACAAATCCGGAGCGTAGCCCGGGCAGATTTGAGCGTTTCGAGAGGCTGTGAAATGCTACGCAGCGACTGTAATCCTCGCGACCCATAGCGGCGCAGGCTTGCAAGATACCGGCAGGCGGGCTCTGCTCATCCAGATAGACCTCGGAGTAGCATTCGTCACTGACAATAATAAAGTCGTACTGGTCCGCTAATGCTATCGCCTGCTGCAGTTGCGCGATGCTCATTACTGCCCCGGTGGGGTTGCCCGGATTGCAGATATGCAGCAGTTGGCAGCGCTGCCAGACTTCTGCTGGAACGCGACTGAGGTCCGGAATAAACCCATTGTCTAAGGTGCAGTCCAAAAAGTGCAGCTCGGCACCGGCCAGCAGTGCGGCGCCCTCATAGATTTGGTAGAAGGGGTTGGGTGAGACGATTAATGGCGCATTATTAGCAGCCGTATCCACCATTGCTTGGGTAAAGGCAAATAGCGCTTCACGGGTGCCGGTAACCGGCAGGACATTCTGCTCTGGGTCGATACTGTTGCTGGGCAGATCAAAGCGCTTTGTGCACCAATGGGAAATCTCTTGGCGCAGAGGCAGACCCCCTTTGGTGGTGGGGTAGACCGCGATCTGATCAATATTGTCGATCAGCGTCTGCTTTACAAAGCCCGGGGACTGGTGCTTGGGTTCGCCGATGGACAGGGCTATTGGCGACAGCTCGGCTGGCGGAACAATGCCTGCCATTAATTCCTTGAGGCGTTCAAAGGGGTAGGGGTGTAGTAAATCTAATTTTGGATTCATTGTTTACTCTTGGTCAAAATTGTCTGTGTCTCTATAGCAGCTACTTAGATGGCGCTTTAAGTAGCCGCTTATTTCCAAACATTCATCTTTCGGAGTTTGTATTCTTGGCCTTCTTCCTTGTTGCGCTGATCCAGTTCTGTGGAGATGGCGCTGGTCAGTTCAATGCTGAGTTTTTCGTCAGTCAGTGGCTCAAAGTTGATATCGGTAAGATAGAAAATATCTTCAACTCGCTCTCCAAGGGTTGAGATTTTGGCGTTCAATACGCGCAGCTCAAAGCGTACAAATATCTGTGTCAGATGAGCCAGCAGGCCGGGGCGATCCGGTGTCACTATTTCAAGCACCGAGCTGTTGCTCTCGGTATCCTGACGCATAGAGGCGGTGGTTTTCAGGGCAAAGTTTTTAAGCTGCCGCGGCGTGCGCTGCTGAGTATCCGACAAGATCTCGGTGGGATTCGAAATCGCCTGGTCGAGGCTTTGAATGATTTTAGCGCAGCGCCGACTGTCGTGGCCTATAGGCTGATCGTCCTCGCCGAGAACGTAGAAAACATCAAAGGCACTGCCAAAACTGGTGGTGTGCAGGCGTGCATCCTGAATGTTTAGATTGAGCCGATCTAGGGCTCCTGCAATGATGGCAAAGTTATTGTCGCGATCTTTACAGTGCACAAAAATCTGCGTGGCGATAGGGACCTCGACCCCCACATCTTTGATCAGGATAACCGCTTTTTTAGCATCTTGGTTGGCCAGAATAGCCTTGGTGAACGCTGCCACATCCTCGGCGCTTTCACGTAAAAAGAATTCTTCGTCTACATCGCGCCACACACCGATGGCCTTTTGTTGATCAATATTATCTGCCAGCAATGCCCGTAGTGCCGAATCTTTTGCCTCGCGAACCCAAGCGTCTCGGCTTGTGGGGGCAATGGTTCCCAATTGCAGGGCACGCTTGGTCTCAAAGTAGAGATTGTGCATCAGCGAGCCTTTCCACTCAGTCCAGAGTCGCGGATTGGTGGCATTGATATCGGCAACGGTCAACACATAGAGGTAGTCCAGATGCATCTGGTCCCCGACATGGGTGGCAAACTTATGGATCACATCTGGATCTGATGTGTCCTCCCGCTGGGAGATGGTGGACATCAATAGATGGTTTTCCACCAGCCATTTAAGCAGGCCGATCTCTTGGGGCTGCAGGCCGTGACGCTGAGCAAAATCGGCGATATCAACAGATCCCAAGGCGGAGTGGTCGCCACCGCGTCCCTTAGCAATATCGTGATATAGGGCGGCGATAACAATCAGCTCGCGTCTGCTGAAGTTTTTATAGATATGGGCCGCCACAGGAAACTTGGCTGCCACCGAGGGCAGCGTTAGGCGCCGGACGTTGCGCACTACTTCAAGGGTGTGCACATCAACGGGATAAATATGAAATAGGTCATGTTGCATCTGTCCCACTATCTTGCCAAATTCCGGTAGATAGCCCCCGAGAATACCGTAGCGGTTCATGCGCTGCAGCTGATTGGAGAGTTTGTAGGGCGCTTTTAATATGCGCATAAATAGCGCGCGATTGTGCGGGTTGTCGCGAAACCCGTCATCGATAAGACCGCGATGCAGTCTAATCTGACGGATGGTGGAGGCGCGGATGCCCTGTATGCTGTCGTTTTCACCCATAATCGCAAAGAGTTCAAGAAGGGCGGAGGGATGGTCCACAAACACTGACTCGTCTGTGGTATCCAAAAAGTTGTCGCGAACCACAAAGCGTGAATTAATTGTGGTCACAACTTTGGTTTTATTTTTCCGGTAAATCGCTTCATCGAGATACTGCAGCAGTACTTCGTTGAGTTCGCGAACCGACATCACCACCTGATAGTAGCGCTGCATAAATTTTTCTACACCGAGCCGCTCGGCACTGTCTTTATAGCCGAACATCACGGCCAGTTTGCGCTGATAATCAAACAGTAGGCGCTCTTCTGGACGATCGGTGATCAGGTGCAGGCCGTAGCGCACTCTCCAGAGAAACTCTTCATCGCTGCGCACGGTGGCGTATTCTTCTTCAGTCAAAAAGCCTTCGGCAATGAGCAGTGAGCGGCGATGCACCTGAAAGTGGCGTTTTGCTGTCCAGTTAAACACCTGAATATCTCTAAGGCCCCCCGGGGCTTCTTTAATATTCGGTTCGAGGTTGTACTCGGTGTCGCCATGCTTGTGATGGCGGGCTTTCTGCTCGTCTATTTTGCCGTGATAAAACTTTTCTGAGTCCCAGATCTTCTTTGGCCCGGTCTTGGTTTTGAGTTTTTCCAGCAGCTCTTTGTCGCCCACTAGCAGCCGGGTTTCCATTAGGTTGGTGGCAACGGTGATATCGCCCCGGGCTTCATCGACACATTGAGAGACACTGCGGGTGCTGTGCCCGATCTTGAGCTGGATATCCCAGAGAAAGGTCAAAAACTGTTCGATGCTCTGGCGGTAGCGGCTGGGCTTGTCCCGGCGCATTAGAATCAGCAGGTCTATATCGGAGTGCGGGTGCAGTTCACCTCGGCCATAGCCACCCACTGCGATAAGGCTGATATCTGCGTCCCATTCAAAGCGATTCCATGCATGGCGCAGAATCAGGTCGGCAAAGTGGGCGCGCTCGTTAACGAGCTGGTGAGCGTTCTCACCCTCGTGAAAGCGCTTATCGAAATGGTCGTTGGCGCATCCCAGTGCGGCGCGAAATACATCGATAGGATCGCCATTTTCGATATCCGCAACAAAGCGATTCTCATCAAAGAAAACTGGCACGAGGTAGGTTTTTGGATGCATGGTTAGACTTTCTTATAAGGTTCTTCGTTGCGCGCTGTAAGGACTTCAACGCCGGTGCTGGTAACCACGAGGGTGTGTTCCCACTGTGACGAGAGACGGCCATCGCGAGTTTCAACGGTCCAGCCATCGGATTTCATTTTGGTGCTGTACTTGCCGGCATTGACCATTGGCTCAATGGTAAAGGTCATGCCTTCCTCTAACACCAGTCCGGTGTCGGGCTTGCCGTAGTGCAGGACCTGTGGCTCTTCATGAAACTCCATGCCAATGCCGTGACCGCAGTAGTCGCGAACCACTGAATAGTAGTTGGCTTCGGCATGGGTCTGAATAACATGGCCAATATCCCCGAGACGAACGCCGGGCTTTACCATATCGATCGCTTTATACAGGCACTCTTGGGAGATATCGATCAAACGCTGAGCGTGGGGAGCGACATCGCCGACCACATACATCTTGCTGGTATCGCCATACCAGCCTTCCTTAATGACGGTGACATCAATATTGATAATGTCGCCGTTTTTGAGAATCTTTTTCGCTGAGGGAATACCATGACAGACCACCTGATTAACTGAGGTGCAGACGGATTTTGGAAATCCGCGATAGCCGAGGCAGGCGGGGATGGCTTTCTGCACATCCACTATATGATCGTGACAGATTTTATCTAGCTCTTCGGTGCTAACACCGGGCACAACATGCTGGCCAATTAGCTCGAGGACTTCAGCGGCTAGGCGTCCGGCAACGCGCATCTTGGCGATATCATCCGCGGATCTAAGTTTTATGCTCATGGTTGGCCTTCATCTGTATAAAGTGGTAGCTATTGTACGCATCAAACCGGCATTCGGGGAGTGCCTTTGGGCGTTCTGAGTAAACTATTCACCTCGCTGACAATATTTTTTCTCTGGTCTTGGGGCTGGCGGCCTGCAAGCCCCTTGCAAAACGCCAGTCCAAGGCCCGTGGATGATCCTCTCGGGCAACTGATTTGCACGCATTTTTGCTTTGATTAGGTCACTCAATATGGTATAAAGCGCGCCGTCTGATGAGATGTCTCAACAGGCGGTTATTAAACTAAACTTTTTTTAAACGACACACACGTTCCGACACAGTGATCTGGGTGCCTAAAAGCGCAATTCTGGCTTGAATGGTTGATTTACTGGGGTACGTGGAGGCTTAACCCCTAAAAGGAAAAATTATGTCTTCTGTAAGTATGCGCGATATGTTGCAGGCTGGTGTTCACTTCGGTCACCAAACCCGCTTCTGGAACCCAAAGATGAGCAAGTTTATCTTTGGCTCACGAAACAAAGTTCATGTTATCAACCTTGAGCAAACTGTACCGGCTTTCAATGAAGCACTTGAAATCCTCCGTGTAGAAGCTGCCAAGGGCAATCAAATTCTTTTTGTTGGCACCAAGCGTGCTGCACAAAAAATCCTCAAAGAAGAAGCTGAGCGTTGCGGCATGCCTTTTGTCAGCCATCGCTGGTTGGGTGGTATGTTGACCAACTACAAGACCATCCGTGCTTCTATCCGTCGTTTCCGCGATTTGGAAACTCAGGAAGCCAATGGCACCTTTGAGCGTCTGACCAAGAAAGAAGTTCTGATGCGCACGCGCATGAAGGACAAGCTGGAAAATTCAATCGGTGGTATCAAGGATATGAACGGCTTGCCCGACATCCTTTTTGTTATTGATGTTGATCACGAGCGCATTGCTATCAACGAAGCCAACAAGCTGGGTATTCCAGTAGTCGGTATTGTTGACACCAACAGCAACCCTGATGGCGTCGACTACGTAATCCCCGGTAACGATGATTCTATCCGCGCTATCAAGCTTTATGCTGCTTCTATTGCCAATGCTGTACTTGAAGGCAAGGCGCAGTCTGCTGCAGTTTCTAGCAAAGATGAGTTTGTTGAAGTAGCTGAAGAGGCTGCGCCAGCAGTTGAAGCAGCTCCGGTAGCTGAGGAAGCCCCGGCGGCTGAAGCAGCTCCAGCAGTTAAGGAAGCAGCGGCTGAGTAGTCGTAGCAACCTAATGTATGCAACATCAAAGGGGGCCAGAGCCCCCTTTTTTAAAAACTAATTTTATGATTTTGAGAGGAATACAATGGCACAGGTAACAGCGTCCTTGGTAAAAGAGCTGCGCGATCGCACGGGTCTCGGCATGATGGAGTGCAAGCGTGCACTGGCTGAGTCTGATGGTGATATCGATAAGGCAATTGAAGAGCTGCGCAAGTCTAGCGGCATGAAAGCGGCTAAAAAAGCTGGCCGTACCGCAGCTGAAGGTCTGGTTGCAGTCAAAGCTGAGAATGGCTACGGACAGGTTGTAGAAGTTAACAGTGAAACTGATTTTGTAACCCGTGATCTGGGTTTCCAAGGTTTCGTTACTACTGTTCTGGATGCCAGCTTTGCCTCCAAGCAAACTGATATGGCCGCCGTGATGGCTGGCGATCTTGAAGCTGCTCGTGAAGCACTGGTTCAGAAGTGTGGAGAGAATGTCTCTCCTCGGCGTCTGGCTAGCATCGAAGCGCCAGTTGTTGGCGGCTATGTTCACAGCAACATGCGCATTGCGGTTATCGTCGGTCTAACCGGTGGTGACGAGGCTCTGGCACGTGATGTGGCTATGCATATTGCAGCGGTTAACCCAGCAGTGGTTAGCTCTGACCAGATGCCTGCAGATGTAATCGAAGCCGAGCGCGCTATCTTTATTGCTCAGGCAGCTGAGAGTGGCAAGCCTGCTGAAATCGTTGAGAAAATGGTTCAGGGTCGTGTCAGCAAGTTCTTAAAAGAAAGCAGCCTGGTCGACCAGCCTTTCGTGAAGGATCCCGATATGACAGTGGGTAAGCTGGTTGCTGCCGGTGGTGCTACTATTGTTGACTTCACGCGCTTTGAAGTAGGCGAAGGCATCGAGAAAGACGAAGTTGATTTTGCCGCTGAAGTTGCTGCACAGGTTCAGGGTGCTAACTAAGACAAACTAAACTCCACAAAGGGTTCCAATATGCCATTAGCTGGAAAAGAGAAAAAGTATAAGCGCATTCTCCTTAAACTCAGCGGTGAAGAGTTAATGGGAGAGGAGGGCTTCGGGATAGACCCCAAGGTTCTCGATCGTATGGCGCTTGAAATTGGCCAGCTAGTGGGTATTGGTGTTCAGGTCGGTCTGGTGATCGGCGGCGGCAATCTGTTTCGTGGCGCTGCTCTCAACGAGGCGGGCATGGACCGTGTGACCGGCGACCATATGGGGATGCTGGCCACGGTGATGAATGCTTTGGCTATGCGCGATGCACTTGAGCGAACCAATATCTCGTCCCACGTGATGTCGGCAATTCCCATGAGTGGTGTTGTCGAGCACTATGATCGCCGTCGCGCGATTCGCTATTTAAAAGATGGCGACGTGGTTATTTTTGCAGCCGGTACCGGCAACCCTTTCTTTACCACCGACTCAGCCGCCTGTTTGCGCGGCATTGAGATCGAAGCGAATGTTGTACTCAAAGCCACTAAAGTCGATGGCGTCTATTCTGCAGATCCCATGCTCGATCCCACGGCCGAACTCTATGATCATCTCACCTATGATGAGGTGCTGGATAAGAAGCTCGGGGTTATGGATCTCACCGCCATCTGTCTGTGTCGCGAACATAATATGCCACTGCGCGTTTTCCGCATGTCCAAACAGGGCGCACTGCTCAATTTGGTCGTCGGCGGCGTCGAGGGCACGTTGATCGAAGAGGGTGAAAAATGATTAATGAATTAAAAACTGAAGCTAACACCCGCATGACCAAAGCTATTGAAGCTCTTGGTAATGCGTTTAATAAAATTCGCACTGGCCGTGCTCACCCGAGCCTTTTAGATGGCATCACTGTCGATTACTACGGTGTCAGTACACCCTTGGCTCAGGCCGCATCGATTGTTATCGAAGATGCTCGAACACTCTCTCTGACCCCTTGGGAAAAGAGCTTGGTGCCCGAGATTGAGAAGGCGATTCTGAAATCTGACTTGGGTTTGAATCCGACCACTGCAGGATCGGTGATTCGCCTTCCACTGCCAGCTCTGACCGAAGAAACTCGTAAAGTGTATGGCAAGCAGGCTAAAGCTGAAGCGGAAAACGGCCGTATTTCAGTGCGCAATGTGCGTCGCGATGTGTTGTCGAGCCTGAAAGCGCTGCAAAAAGATAAAGACATCAGCGAAGATGAAGAGCGTAAAGGTCAGGACGATATCCAAAAGATCACTGACAGCTTTATTGCCCGCATCGATGAGGCTCTGGTAGCCAAAGAAAAGGACTTGATGGAGATATAGTCTCCATGGTGAAACCTCTGATGGTAGATTCCAGTGCAGACTCAAGCTCAGGCAACGAGAGCTCGACCCACCCGCTAAAGCATATTGCGATGATTATGGATGGTAATAATCGCTGGGCTAAACAGCGTGGTCTCTCCGGTATAGCCGGTCACGAGGCCGGTGTTGAGCGCATTCGCGATATTCTACGCGCCGCCAAAGAGCGGGGCGTCGAGGCGGTGAGTCTATTTGCCTTTAGCAGCGAGAACTGGAAGCGCCCAGAGCTTGAAGTACGTGGCCTGATGTCACTGTTTTCCTCCTACCTTAAAAAAGAAGCCAAGAAACTTCGTGATGACGGTGTGCGCCTGCGGGTAGTGGGCAATCGCAGTCGTTTTAGCGATCGTCTCAAGCGACTGATTGCCGATGCCGAGGGCATTACTGCCAGCGGCCAGTTTACTCTGGTACTCTGTGTCGACTATGGTGGCCGTTGGGATATTGCCAATGCCGCGCAAAAGATTGCCTCAGAGGTTCAGATGGGGCGTTTAAGGCCCACTGATATCAGTGAAGCCACAGTGGATAAGTTTCTCCAGACCACCGGTCTGCCAGATCCCGACCTCTGTATACGCACCGCTGGAGAACAGCGCATCAGCAATTTCCTACTCTGGCAGATGGCCTACACCGAGTTTTATTTTGCCGACTGTTACTGGCCGGACTTTGATTCTGCCGCCCTGACAGTCGCTATAGATGAATATTATTCTCGTCAGCGACGCTTTGGCCTGCGCGATGGTGTCGATGATCTTCCCTCCCGAGGAGTTTTAGAAGGTGTTTAAACAGCGCGTAATTACTGCGGTCATCTTGGTGCTGGGCTTTTTAGGGCTGCTGTTTAGCTTGAGTTCTCTACACTTTTCTCTGGTGGTGGCACCCATCGTGCTGCTCGCAGGTTGGGAGTGGAGCAATCTAATGGGTATCGGTGCGACTCGCCATCGGCTGGCGTATATCACCCTGCTGGCCCTAGCGCTGGCAGCAGCCGCTCTGATCTTAAACCTCTTTGCTAGTCTCGATGTGGCTATGGCGCAGAACCTCTGTCTCGCGGCATCGATTCTCTGGGCGGTTATTTTTCTCTGGGTGCAGGGCTATCCCTCCAGCGCCATACTCTGGTCGCCACGACCGGTGTTGGGTCTGCTGGGGCTCTTGTTACTCTCTTTTACCTGGGTTGCTATTGCCTTGCTAGTGCATCTGCCCCACGGCGCATGGCTGTTGCTGTTTGCGGTAGTGGTGGTGGCTTTAGCGGATATTGGCGGCTATGTGGCGGGTAATTTATTCGGTAAGCACAAGCTGGCAGTGTTGGTCAGTCCCGGCAAAACCTGGGAGGGCTTCTTTGGTGGCATTTTCCTGCAGTGCGTCTTGATTGTCCTGCTCAGCCAGTTTATGCCGCAACAAATCACTCTCACTATGTTAGTGGCGCTGGTGATTCCTGTGTCTCTCTATTCAGTGCTCGGTGATCTCTTCGAAAGCATGGTCAAACGGCACAGCGGTGTTAAAGATAGCGGTAATATCCTGCCAGGGCACGGTGGTGTGCTCGACCGAATCGATGGTCTAATCGCCGCGCTGCCGCTCTTCGCGTTACTGTTCCTGCTGTTGAGCCCCTTTTAAATTATGCAAATGATTAGCCTGCTCGGTGCAACCGGATCTATCGGTGTTAGCACTCTGGATGTGATTGCTCGACACCCGGATAAATATGCCATTTATGCCCTGACTGCCTACACCCAAGTAGACAAGTTAGCAGAGCAATGTCAGCAGTTTAATCCCAAATTTGCCGTTGTTGGCGATGCCGTCTCAGCTGAGCGGCTGCAGGTTAAACTGCGCGCCTGCGGCTGTGATACTGAGGCTCTATACGGCTTAGAAGCACTCTGCCAAGTAGCCAGTGATGCCGCTGTGGATACTGTGATGGCGGCGATCGTCGGCGCCGCGGGTCTGGTGCCGACTCTGGCAGCAGTGAAGGCTGGCAAGAAGATATTATTGGCCAATAAAGAAGCCCTGGTTATGGCCGGCGGTCTGTTTATGCAGGCGGTGGCAGATTCCGGTTCGGTGTTGCTACCCATCGATAGCGAGCACAATGCCATATTCCAATGTCTGCCCAGTGATTATGGTCGCTCAGCGGACAACGGCGTTAAAAAGCTATTGCTGTCAGCCTCCGGTGGACCGTTTCGCGGCTGGACTCTCGAACAGATGCAAAGGGTTACACCAGATCAAGCCTGCGCCCATCCCAACTGGAGTATGGGGCGCAAGATCTCGGTGGATTCGGCCACGCTGATGAATAAGGGGTTGGAGCTGATTGAGGCCTGCTGGTTATTTGCCGTGCCAGAGCGCTCCATTGATGTGATTGTGCATCCACAGAGCATTATTCACTCACTGGTGCAGTACAGTGATGGATCGGTTCTCGCGCAGCTGGGTAACCCGGATATGCGTACACCGATCGCCCATGCCTTGGCCTGGCCCCAGCGGATCGATTCCGGTGTCGCCAATCTAGACCTCTTTAATATTGCACGGCTGGATTTTGAACAGCCTGATATGCAAGCTTTTCCGAGCCTAGCCATTGCTCGAGCCGCGGCTCAAGCAGGTGCTAATGCGGCAGCTATAATGAATGCAGCTAATGAAGTTGCAGTTCAGGCGTTCCTCGACCAGCGCATTGGCTTTACCCAGATTGCCGAGATTGTCGAGCAGACGTTAAACAACCAGACAGTTTGTGAACCAGAATCACTTGAAGCAGTCCAAGAGTCCGACAGCGAAGCACGCCTCTATAGTAGTACGCTTATTAAAAGCCTGGAGAAATAATATATGGATCTTTTGCAGACAATTTTTTTCACCCTTATTGCCCTCGGTGTACTGGTTAGTTTTCACGAGTTTGGGCATTTTTGGGTAGCCCGGCGCTGCGGCGTTAAGGTGCAGCGCTTCTCCATTGGCTTTGGCACACCGCTGTTGCGCTGGCGAGATTCTCAGGACACCGAATTTGTTATTGCGGCGCTGCCTTTGGGCGGCTATGTAAAAATGCTCGATGAACGGGAAGGAGAGGTAGCTGCTGAAGATCTGCCCGGCGCCTTTACTCAGAAGACTGTGTGGCAGCGTCTGGCAATTGTCGCCGCAGGCCCCTTGGCCAACTTTCTGCTGGCTATAGTGGCGTTTTGGATCGTATTTCTCGCCGGTGAGCGCGGTATAGCACCGGTTGCCGGTTCTGTTATCGGTGGTTCACTCGCCGAGCAGTCAGGCTTTGAGCCGGGCACTGAAATTGTCGCGGTCAATGGTCAGCGCACCAATACCTGGGCTGCGGTATCCCGCCAGCTATTTAGCTATATAGGCACCAGTGGCGATATTCCCCTGACCGTGACGTATGCGGATTCCAATATCGAGTATGAGTTGGCAGTGCCGGTAACTGCTTGGTTGCGCGAAGCTGCCGAACCCTCGCCACTGCGGGAACTGGGTATTACCCCTCCCTTTGAACTGGACGCCTTGAGTCTGGGTGCTGTTTCCGAAGAGGGTGCTGGCTTTGCTGCAGGGCTTCGAGAAGGCGACCGACTGGTGGCAATCGATGGTCAAGATATTCTGAGTGTTGAAGCCTTTATTGGGGATATTTCCTCTAGTGCTGATAAGCCTGTGGAGCTGTTGGTGGAGAGGGAGGCCGGGCAGAGACTGATGATCACTGCGACTCCCAAGCTGGTGGACAGAGATGGTCTGCAGGTAGGTCAGTTGGGTGTCCAGCTAGCATCGCTGGGCAGTTATCCTGAAGAGTTGCTGCGAGAAGTTGATTACGGTGTCTTTGGGGCTGCGGTTCGCGCCACTGAAGAGACCGCCGAGACCAGTTTGTTTGTGCTCAGGTCAATTGGCAAGCTGGTGGTGGGAGATCTGTCGCCAAAAAATCTCAGTGGTCCCATCACTATTGCCAAGGTCGCTGGGGACTCAGCAAAATCTGGCTTTGACAATTTTATTCGCTTTATCGCCATTCTCAGTATAATGCTCGGCGTAATGAACCTTTTGCCGATTCCAGTGCTCGATGGAGGGCATATTGTCTACTACCTGATTGAGGTGGTTAAAGGCTCTCCGGTGTCGGATACAGTGCAGATAATAGGCTACAAGTTAGGCTTCTTTATGCTTATGGGTCTGATGGTTTACGCAACCTATAACGACGTTATGCGGTCTTTTTAAAACCGTTTAAAGACAACTATAAAATGTGGAATTAAATAATTACATGAAGCAACTCTTTAACGGTTTTTTGTTCGCCCTCGTTATGTTCGTCAGCTCGGTCAACGCCGCGGTGTTTCAAGTTGATGATATTCGTATTGAAGGTTTGCAGCGGGTTTCGGCGGGCACTGTCTTTGCTGCACTGCCGGTTAGTGTTGGCGATCTAGTAGACGAGGCGGCGATTCGTTCATCCACCCGCTCTCTGTTTCGCACAGGCTATTTCTCCGATGTGGTGATGGCCCGGGAAAATGGGGTGCTGGTCATTGGTCTCTCTGAGCGACCAGCGGTCACCGAGATAACCCTCGAGGGCAACAAAGCCATTGAGACCGAGCAATTACTCAGCGCACTGCGGGACAATGGCTTGGCCGAGGGGCAGATCTTTCGCCAGGTGATTCTCGAGGGCATGACCCAGGAGTTGCAGCGACAGTACGTTGCTCAGGGTCGCTATGGTGCATTGGTTGAGACTGAGGTTCAGCAGCTTCCGCGCAATCGTGTTGCAGTCAATATTACAATTGATGAAGGCGATGTCGCCAAGATTCGTCACATCAATATAGTGGGCAATAGCCAATATACGGAAGAAGAACTGCTGGAGTTTTTTGAACAGCAGACTACCGGATGGTTATCTTGGATTACCAGTAATGACAAATACGCCCGTGAGAAGCTTTCCGGTGATTTAGAGTCTCTGGAATCATGGTATTTGGATCGTGGTTATCTACAATTCGAAGTGACCTCCACGCAGGTATCGATTAGCCCAGAGAAAGAGTCTGTCTATATCACCATCAATATCAATGAGGGTGATGTTTACACCATTGATGAAGTTGAACTCGCCGGTGAATTGATGATTCCTGAGGTTCAGGTTCGGGCGATGATTATCCTTAAAGAGGGTATGACCTTTTCACAGACTCTGATGACCACATCCAGTGAATATATCACCCGACGTCTGGGCAACGAAGGTTATACCTTTGCCGAGGTTGAAGGCTTCCCTGAAGTCAATGAGGAAGAGGGCACTGCCAAGATTACCTATCTGGTTAAGCCTGGTATGCGTGCCTATGTGCGCCGGGTTGAGTTCCGTGGCAATACCAAGACCGCTGACTTTGTGTTGCGTCGCGAGATGCGTCAGATGGAAGCGGGTTCGGCGAATAATGCACTGATCGAAATGTCCAAGGTACGACTGGAACGTCTCGGCTTTTTTAAAGAGGTCAATGTTGAGAATGTGCCGGTTGCCGGAACCAATGACCAGCTAGATGTTGTCTACAGCGTTGAAGAACAGCCTTCCGGTTCCGTAGGTGCCAGTGTCGGTTATGCTCAGGGCACGGGTTTGATTCTCGGTGCCAACCTCAGCGAAAATAACTTTCTCGGTACCGGCAAGCAGGTGGGTATCGGTTTAAACCGCAGTACCTATCAATCGTCAATTAACTTCAGCTATTCCGAGCCATATTTCACAGTGGACGGCGTCAGTGTCGGCTACAGCTTATTTGGTCGTGAGACCGACTACGATCGGATCAATGTCGCGAGCTTCTCCACTAACACCTACGGTGCATCGGTTAATTGGAGCTATCCTATCTCAGAAGTTCAGCGTATAGGTTTCGGTTTGGGCTACGAAAATCTCGACCTAAAGACAGGCTCTTTTGCCTCCAAAGAGATTGCCGACTTTGTCGCCGACAACGGTCTTCAGTTCGATGTTTTCACCGCTAATATCAACTGGGTCAAGTCGACCCTTAACCGCGGTGTATTTGCCACCAGAGGTTCCCAGCAGCGCTTTGGCTTTGATGTAGCACTGCCTGGATCCGGTCTCGAGTACTACAAGATGACCTATTCTGGACAGTATCTCCGTGGCCTGTTTAGTGGCCTGAGTCTCAAGCTTAGAGCTGATCTGGGTTATGGCGAATCCTATGGTGACACCTCACAGATGCCATTCTTTAAGAACTTTTACGGCGGTGGTTTCGGTTCCGTGCGAGGGTTTAAACGCAACACCTTGGGTCCTCAGGACACACCCTGTAATCTGATTGTCGACAATCCCTGCACCACAGGCTTTATTGACGATCCGGATCCAATTGGCGGTAATGTGCAGGTGGAGATGGGCGCAGAAATTATCTTCCCACTGCCATTCCTCAAAGATCAGCGCTCAGTGCAATCTTCACTGTTTGTCGATGCCGGTAATATTTTTAACACCAAGTGTGGCGATCAGCAGCCCAACTGCTATAAGCCAGATGTTGGAGAGTTGCGTTACTCCGTGGGTATTGGAGCAACGTGGTTGAGTGGGTTTGGACCGATCACATTTAGTATCGCCAAGCCTTTGAATTCAAATGAGTTTGATGAGACCGAAGTGTTTCAGTTCTCGTTGGGTAATCAATTTTAATAATAGTAGGGAGAGGTATTTTGTTTAATTTGAAAGCAGTAGTGGTCGCGTTAGTAGTAGGTTTTTCAGGTACGGTTTCTATGGCAGCTGTTGCCGCAGAAAAGATTGCGGTCATCGATATAACTCGGGCTATGTTTAGCTCCAATATGGCTCAGGCGCGTCTTAAAGAAGCTGAGACCGGCGCTGACTTTGTCGCACTTCGAGCCAAGTATGAAAGCTCCACTGCCGATCTCCAGTCGCTGGCAAAAGAAGCTGAAAGCAAGCGTATGACCTGGTCTCAGGAACAGGCTCTCGCGCATCAGAAAAAGATGGAATACGCCAAGGCTGATGCTGAATTAGCTGGACGCAAAATTCAGGCTGAGCAGCAGCAGGTACAGCAGAAAATCATGCAGGAAGTCGGCCCCACTGCTCAGGCAGCTCTGCAGGAAGTGGTTGCGGAAGAGGGTGTGACAATTCTGCTGAAGCGTGAATCAACATTATTGTATAGCCCCGAAAGCGACTTGACTGCTAAGGTCGCCGATCGTCTAAACAAGAAATCGCAATAAATATTAATGCCTGAAGCTTATTCGCTAGGGGAAATAGCTGCCTTTCTCGGTGCCGAGTTGCGCGGTGATGCTACCCTGCGGATAAGTGGATTGAATACATTGCAAGATGCCGGGGCAGGCCAGTTGGCCTTTCTCGCCAATGAAAAATACAGCAGTCAGCTACGTTCCAGTAAAGCCTCCGCAGTGATTTTGGCGGCCAAGCACCTGAACTCTCAAACTGGCGCTGGCCGGGACGTTGATAGCACCCTCTACCAAGGTGCCGTGCTGATTCTCGACAACCCCTATTTGGGTTATGCGCGTGTATCCCAGTGGTTTGATCGTGCTCCCAAAGCTGTTCCCGGAATTCATCCTTCAGCAGTGATTGCCGACTCGGCGTCTCTTGGCGAGGCTGTTGCGATTGGTGCAAATGTGGTGGTGGAAGCCGATGCGGTTATTGGTGCAGGGAGTTATTTGGGGGCCGGTGCCTATATAGGTGCGCGCTCAAAAGTCGGCGAAAATGCCCGGATCTCGGCCAATGTGACGATCTATCACGATGTTGTGCTGGGGCAGGGTGTCACTGTTCACAGTGGCTCAGTGATTGGTGCTGATGGTTTCGGCTTTGCGCCAGATGGCACCGGAAACTGGTTGAAGATCTATCAGATCGGCGGTGTTCAGATTGGCGACAATGTTGAGGTGGGTGCCTGCACGACTATTGATCGCGGAGCCCTCGGGGATACGCGCATTGGCAACGGTGTGATTGTCGACAACCATGTGCAAATTGCTCACAACGTGGTGATTGGTGATAACTGCGCCTTGGCGGCATATTCAGGCCTTGCTGGCAGTGCCACTATGGGTAACAACTGTATTTTGGCCGGTGATGCCTGTGTGGTTGGCCATGTGACGATCTGTGACAATGTGCAGATAACCGCGCGAGGGCTGGTCACCAAATCTATTACAGAACCCGGGTCCTACTCCTCGGGTATGCCATTAATGAAGACTCGGGAATGGCGTAAAAACGCCGTGCGTATGTCCCAGTTGGACGCTATGGCGAAGCGTTTAAAAAATGTTGAACTAATTGAAGAGCAAGCTAAAGACTCTGGTAACGAGCAGGGTTAAGAACTAAATAAAGAACTAAATAAAGAGCTAAATAAAGAGCTAAATAAAGAACTAGATAGAGAGCAACAGTAAGTACAAGACAAACAACAGCGTGCACCCAGTCATTACTGAGTGAGCGGTACAACATCCAAAAATCTATGGACCCAATAATGACTGAAGGCACACCCAACACCTCCGATGCGGTAATTGACAGCGCTGAGACAAACAGCGTCGCGGTTGATAGCTCGTTGACCATTACCGAAATTATGGGCATATTGCCCCACCGCTACCCCTTTCTGCTGGTAGATCGGGTGCTAGAGCTAGTTGAGGGCGATCGTATTCTGGCGATGAAAAATATCACCGGCAATGAAGATGTGTTTAACGGTCACTTTCCCGGAGCGCCAATTTTCCCCGGAGTGATGATTATTGAAGCCCTAGCTCAGGCCTCGGGTATCCTAGGTTTTAAAACCACCAATACCACTGCCGATGATGGCAAGCTCTACCTGTTTGCCGGCGTCGACAAAGCGCGCTTTAAAAAGCCCGTTACACCCGGTGACCAAATGATGTTGGAATCCCGAGTGGTTGCGGTAAAACGCAATATTTGGCGCTTCCAAACCCGTGCCACGGTAAACGATAAGTTAGTCTGTGAAGCTACCTTACTCTGCGCCTATCAGGATCGAGATAAAGTTAAGTGATTCATCCCAGTGCCGTTATAGATCCCTCCGCGAAAATCGCTGACAACGTTACCATTGGTCCCTGGACGATGATTGGTGCCGATGTTGAAATCGGTGAGGGTTGTGAAATCAGCTCTCACGTGGTGATCAAAGGGCCGACAAAGATCGGCGCCGGCAATAAGATTTATCAGTTCTCAACTATTGGCGATGACACTCCGGATCTGAAATACAACGGCGAACCCACCCGATTAATTGTTGGTGACAACAATGTGATTCGCGAAGGGGTGACCATTCACCGGGGCACGGTTCAAGACAAAAGCGAAACTATAATCGGCAACAATAATCTATTGATGGCCTACGCCCATGTGGGACACGACTGTGTGCTTGGTGACCATGTGATTATGGGAAACAATGCCAGTGTCGCAGGACATGTCTATGTTGGTGACTGGGCGATTCTCAGCGGCTATGCACTGGTGCATCAGTTTGTCCATATAGGCCCCCATTGCTTTGTGGCGCCTGCAGCGTTTGTCTATCACGATATCCCAGCTTTTATTACCGCCTTTGGCAGTCCCGCCGAACCGCGCACCATTAATCGCGAGGGCCTCAAGCGTCGCGGCTATAGTGCAGAGCAAATTGCTCTGGCTAATCAGGCCTACAAGCTGCTGTACCGCCGTGGTCTCAAGCTCGAGGAAGCCATAGAGTCAATTGGCAAGCTCGGCGATGATCCTGCCATAACCCAGTTCTTAAGTTCCATCGAAAAGTCCACTCGCGGTATTATTCGCTAAGTCATGCCTGACTCAGCTGACAATCTAAGTGCTGATATGATAACGCCAACCTTTGCCATAGTCGCTGGAGAAGCCTCCGGCGATACTCTTGGAGCCGATTTAATTCGCGCCCTAAAACGCCTTTTCCCCGATGCCCAGTTTGAGGGTATTGGCGGTCCAAAAATGATTGCGGAGGGGTTTGTATCTCATCATCAGATGGATCGGCTCTCGGTTATGGGTTTTGTCGAGCCCTTTAAGCGCTTACCTGAATTGCTCTCCATACGCCGAGATATTATTCGCCGTTACAAACAGACCAAGCCTGCGGCCTTTATAGGTATAGATTCCCCCGACTTTACTCTGAGGATCGAAAGGGCATTGCATGAAGAGGGCGTAAAAACCGTTCACTATGTCAGCCCCTCGGTTTGGGCCTGGCGTCAGGGGCGCATCAAAGGTATCAAGCGCAGTGTCGATCTGATGCTGACTTTGCTGCCCTTTGAAGAGGACTTTTATCAGCAGCACGGGGTTCCCGTAACCTTTGTCGGGCATCCTCTAGCGGGACAGATCTCTCGCAGCCCAGACACTGCGGCGGCGCGTCAGCAGCTTGGGCTGCAGGTGGATCGGCCAGTTTTGACCATTATGCCCGGCAGTCGCGGTGGTGAAGTGGCGCTGATGGGAGAGTTATTTCTCAAGGTCGCCGAGAGGCTTCTTGAGTCCAATTCGCAGTTGCAGTTCTTGATTCCCGCAGCCAATGAGGATCGCTATCGGCAGTTAAACGAGGTCATTGCACAGTACCCGGAGCTGCAGGTAACGCTGATTGAGCAGCAGTCGCTACTGGCTATGGAAGCGGCTGATGCGGTACTGCTGGCCTCGGGCACCACTGCTCTAGAGGCGATGCTATTGAAAAAGCCGATGGTGGTGAGTTACAAGCTCGGCAACTTGACCTACAAATTAGTGCGGCCTTTTATCAAGACGCCCTTTGCATCGATTCCCAATTTGCTTGCCGATAAAATGCTGGTGCCGGAATTAATTCAGGACGATGCTACTGTAGATAGTCTTAGCGCGGCGGTGGTCAATGCCCTGGATAAGAATGCTCGGCAGTTGCTAGAGCAGCGCTTTGAGGAACTCTATACCCAGATCCACCTGCCATCTGGGGACACTGCAGCCGCATCCATTAGCCGGTTGATCAGTCAATGAAACCGTCAACAGCATCAAAGCCAATAAAACCCTGGACGCCCCCGGCCAATATTCAATTTCTTGCTGGCGTCGACGAAGTAGGGCGTGGGCCACTGGCGGGAGATGTGGTCACTGCCGCGGTTATCCTGCCCCCCAATCATGGTATCGAGGGCCTTGCGGATTCAAAGGCACTATCCAGTCGTCAGCGGGAAAATCTCTATGCGGATATCACCAGTCGCGCACTCTGCTGGTCTGTGGCGCGCTCCTCGGTAGCGGAGATCGATCGCTTTAATATTTTACAGGCCACCATGATGGCCATGCGCCGGGCGGTAATGGGCCTTAGTCAACAGCCTGACTATGTGGCTGTGGACGGCAACCGTTTGCCCCAGTGGGAGTACCGCGGCGAGGCGGTGGTCAAAGGTGATGGTCGAGTCGAGTGCATTAGTGCGGCATCGATTATTGCCAAGGTGGTACGCGATGCTGAAATGAAAGCCTTCGATAGCACCTTTCCAGGATATGGCTTTGGGGCCAATAAAGGCTATGGCACACCGCAGCATTTGGAGGCACTGGCTCGCATTGGAGCATCGCCTATTCACCGCAAGACTTTTGCGCCGGTGCGAGAGCAGATAGAACTTAAACAATCGGGCCTTTTTGATTAGGTAGCCCCGCGGTTAGCCGATATACTATTGGCCTTGCAAAGTGAGGATACTTTGGTGGGTCTAGTGAACCGAGTCAGCACAATCACAGTCCTCTTATTCGAATAAAAATAATTAAATCTGGATGTAAGGGGATTATCTTGAGATATGCACAGATAACCGGTTGGGGAAAATATGCTCCACCGCTACTGATGACAAACGATGATATGGCCAAGATTGTTGAGACCAGTGACGAGTGGATATTTTCCCGCTCGGGTATTCGTCAGCGTCACTACAGTCATGTTTCCACCGGTGAAATGGCTTGGCTCTCCGCCGAGCGAGCACTGGCTGCCGCCGGTGTCGATGCGGATGATATCGATTTGATTATTCTCGGATCCACCACTCCTGAAGAAATCTGCCCCAACACCGCCAGTTATATAAAGAATAAACTCGGCGCCAGAAAAGCCGCAGCTTTCGATCTCAACTCTGCCTGTACCAGCTGGTTCTATGCCATGAACAGCGCCACCGATATGATCAAAGCCGGCTCTATCAATAAGGCTCTAGTGATTGGTTCAGAGCGTATTTCTCTGGCGATGGATTGGCAGAAGCGCGAATCCTGCTTCCTCTTTGGAGACGGTGCCGGAGCCGTGGTACTCGAGGCGGCAGAGCAGCAGAGCGGTTTGTTAGCCGCTAAGATGAGCTGTGTGCCCGATAGCCGCGACTGCCTACGACTGCCCAATTGGGGCATGTCTCCCGCTCATTTAACCGGCGATCTCTATGTCTCCCTAGACTTTGATGGTCAGGAGATTTTCAAGAGTGCAGTCAAAGGCATGTCTGATGCGATCACAGATGTGCTTGAAAAAGAGGGCTTAACCGCCGCCGATATCGATCTGTTTATTCCCCATCAGGCAAATATCCGCATAATTCAATCTCTCGCCAAGCGACTCGATTTCCCCATGGAAAAAGTGGTTGTGGCCATCGATAAATATGCCAACACATCTGCAGCATCGATCCCACTGGCCCTCTGTGACGCGCTGGAAGATGGTCGCGTCAAGCCGGGGATGACAATTCTTACTGCAACCTTTGGTGCCGGTCTGACCTGTGGCGCAGGTATTATTAAATGGGGTGAGCGGGTAGACCCGGTGGCAGTCTCAGAGGAATCGATACCAGAGTTTGATGGTACGGTGTTTGATCTGATGAAAGATAGCTTCACCCACTATGGGGTTGACGCCAGTCACCTGCTAACCAAAGGCAAAGGATAAATCCAATAACTACTGCATCATTTGTTCATCTGCGGCTGCACTCTGAATACTCATTAGTTGATGGGCTGGTCAGAATAAAGCCGCTGGCCAAGGCCGTCGCTGAGCTTGGCATGCCCGCTGTGGCATTGACCGACTTCAATAATTTCTTTGCTGCGGTAAAGTTTTACAAGGCCACTCAGGGTTCCGGTGTAAAGCCGATACTGGGTGCCGATATTCTGATGCTCGATGAGAGCGGCGAGGGCAGTCCCACCCAGTTGGTGCTGCTGGTGAAAGATCAGATCGGCTACGCCAACCTGACCAAATTAATTTCTAAAGCCTATCAAGAGGGACAGCGCCAAGGTGTCCCCCATATCAAAAAGTCGTGGCTCGGAGAGCTTAATCAGGGACTTATAGCGCTCTCTGGTGGTCGCAATGGCGAGATTGGGGTGGCTCTTGTATCCAGCCGTTTGGAGGATGCCGCCACTGCCCTTGAAGAGTTTATGGCACTGTTTGGCGATCGCTTCTACCTTGAATTGCAGCGCACTGGCCGCCCTGAAGAAGAGGATTATCTGCACGCTGCGGTGGCACTGGCCAGCCAGCACAACTGTCCAGTAGTGGCGACCAACGATGTGCGCTTTATCTCAAAGGGGGAGTTTGAAGCCCATGAAGCGCGAGTCTGTATTCATGAGGGTCGCGCCCTTGACGACCCCCGCCGTGAGAGACGCTTCTCTGAACAGCAGTATCTGCGTAGTGCAGAAGAGATGGTGGAGCTGTTTGCCGATATCCCAGAGGCTCTGCAAAACAGTGTTGAGATTGCCCGCCGCTGCTCCATAGAGCTGCGTCTGGGAGAGTACTTTCTGCCGGATTACCCGATCCCCGAGGGTATGACCATCAACGAGTTCTTTACTCTGGAATCCGAGAAAGGCCTGCAGGAGCGTCTCGAAGTACTCTACGATACCAGTGCCGATGACTTTCCGGAGATCCAAAAGCGCTATACCGAGCGTCTCGAGTTCGAACTAAAAATTATTATCCAAATGGGTTTCCCCGGCTACTTCCTGATTGTGATGGACTTTATCCGCTGGGCGAAAACCAATTTGATTCCGGTGGGTCCCGGGCGGGGTTCCGGTGCCGGTTCCCTAGTGGCCTATTCCCTGTTAATTACCGATCTTGATCCTCTGGAATACGACCTGCTGTTTGAGCGCTTTCTCAATCCAGAGCGGGTCTCGATGCCGGATTTCGATATCGATTTCTGTATGGAAGGGCGCGACCGGGTAATTGCCTATGTGGCGGAACAGTACGGCCGCGATGCGGTGTCACAGATTGTTACATTCGGTACTATGGCCGCCAAGGCGGTCGTGAGGGATGTGGCGCGAGTACAGGGCAAATCCTATGGCCTCGCCGACAAGCTGTCTAAGTTAATCCCCTTCGAAGTGGGCATGACCCTCGAGAAAGCCATTGAGCAGGAAGAGACCCTCAAAGAGTTCTTGGACGAAGACGAAGAGGCTGGGGAAATCTGGGGTATGGCGCTGCAGCTCGAGGGCGTGGCGCGGAACTGCGGTAAACATGCGGGTGGTGTTGTAATTGCCCCCACCGAAATCACCGATTTCTCGGCAATCTATTGCGATGAAACCGGCGGCGGTGTGGTTACCCAGTTCGATAAGAACGATGTGGAAGATGCCGGGCTGGTGAAGTTCGATTTCTTGGGTCTGCGCACCCTGACGATTATTGATTGGGCAGTGCGCATGATTAATGCGGATCGCAGCGCGGCGGCACAGGAACTGCTGGAGATTGACAAGATCCCCCTCGATGATCAGCCAACCTATGGGCTGATGCAGCGCGCCGAAACAACCGCGGTATTCCAGCTTGAATCCCGGGGTATGAAAGAGCTGATTCGCAAGCTTGGCCCAGATCGCTTTGAAGATATTATTGCACTGGTGGCACTGTTCCGTCCCGGGCCGCTGCAGTCTGGCATGGTCGATGACTTTATCAATCGTAAGAAAGGCCGTGCCGAGGTTAGCTACCCTCACTCCCAGTATCAGCACGAGTGCCTTAAGCCCGCACTGGAGCCTACCTACGGCATTATCCTCTACCAAGAGCAGGTGATGCAGATCGCTCAAGAGATGGGTGGTTATACATTGGGCGGTGCAGATTTATTGCGGCGTGCAATGGGTAAAAAGAATGCCGATGAGATGGCCAAGCAGCGCGAACTGTTTATGGATGGCGCCGTCGGCAAAGGCTTTACCAAAGAGCTGGCGTCAAATATCTTTGACCTGATGGAAAAATTTGCTGGCTATGGATTTAACAAATCCCACTCCGCCGCCTATGCCTTGGTGGCCTATCAAACGGCCTGGTTAAAGCAGCACTATCCGGCGCAGTTTATGGCGGCGACCATATCCTCGGATATGGACAAGACCGATAAGGTCGTCACCTTTATCGATGAATGTCGGGCTATGAACCTCGAGCTATTGCCCCCGGATGTCAATGGCGGTCAGTTCCACTTTAGTGTCGACAGTGACAATAATGTGATCTATGGCCTCGGGGCTATTAAAGGGCTGGGTGAGGGGCCGGTTGGCAATATTCTCGCCGCGCGCAATGAGGGTGGGGCATTTAAAGATCTCTTCGACTTCTGCGCCCGTGTCGACGGCCGCAAGGTCAATAAGCGAGCCATTGAAGCGCTGATCCGCAGCGGAGCCTTCGACCAAATTGGCCCCGAGGGTGAGATCGGCTATCGCCGTGCGGTGATGCTGGCGGCGATGGATCAAGCGGTAAAGCTCGCCGAGCAGCATGCCCGCAACACCAGCAGTGGTATGGGGGACCTGTTTGGCGACTCCATCGTTGAGAGTGCCTCGGATATTAATTACACAAGCTATGGCGCGGCGCGCACGCTTTCCGGGCGCGAGCGTCTAAATGGCGAGCGCGATACTCTGGGTCTCTATCTAACCGGACACCCAATCGACGAATATGAAGATGAGCTGCGGATGATGCATCCCAATCGCATCTCCAAACTGCGTCCGGCCAAGGTCACTGCCACCGTCTCCGGCATGGTTATCGCAATGCGCGTGATGAAGAACAAGCGCGGCGAAAACTTTGCATTTATTACCTTAGATGACAAAAGCGGGCGTCTCGAGCTGTCCATTTTTGCCGAAAAATATAATGTCTACCGGGAGATTCTGGTTAAAGACGCTTTGCTTGTAGTCCAGGGTGTAGTCTCAGAGGATAGCTTTACCGGGGGCCTAAAAATGCTCGCCGAGTCAATCCAGTCAATCTATGAAGCGCGCTGTAGCAAGGTGAAGCGTCTCGCCTTGACCATCGATAGCAACGCAACCAATGGCCAGTGGGTTGAGAGCTTGCAGAGCTCGGTAAATGCCTACAGGGATGGCAATTGCCCTCTGGAAGTGGACTATATTGGACCCAGTGCCAGTGGCCGCCTGAAAATGAGCAGTCAGTGGCGGGTACAGCCCCGAGACGAATTGATCGGGCAGCTGCGTGAACAATTTGGAAAAAATAACGTTACGTTGCACTATGATTAGTACACTGACGTTAAAAGCATCACCCATCGAACGGGATTTTTTTAACAGCCAGTGAGCGTCGCGGCTTAATCGGTTCTAGCGTAGTTTGGTATAAGTGTTAGAATGCGCGCCATGCCGTCTGATACCAAGACACAGCTTGCACCCAAGACACGAGATTTCTCTACCCATGAATTTAAACTATCTCTCTTTCGAACAGCCAATCGCCGAACTCGAAGCAAAGATCGAAGAACTACAGCTTGTAGGCAATGATAATGACCTAAACATTGCCGATGAAGTCACCAAACTGCGTGACAAATCCCGCAAACTCACCGAATCTATTTATGCCAAATTAAGTCCCTGGCAGGTTGTGCAAGTAGCCCGTCATCCCCATCGTCCCTACGCTCTGGATTACATTAATCGCATTTTTACGGATTTCGAAGAGATGCATGGTGATCGTCACTTTGGCGATGACAATGCGATTGTCGGCGGTGTAGCGCGTTTAAACGGTGTGCCGGTGATGGTTATTGGTGAAGAGAAGGGCCGCGGCGTTAACGAAAAAGTAATGCGTAACTTTGGCATGCCGAAGCCGGAGGGCTATCGCAAAGCACTGCGTTTAATGGAAACCGCTGAGCGTTTTAAGCTCCCAGTACTGACCCTGATTGATACCCCTGGAGCCTATCCCGGTATCGACTCAGAAGAGCGCAATATCTCCGAAGCCATCGCGCGGAATTTGGCCACTATGTCACGCCTAAAAACGCCGATTATCTGCACTGTAATAGGTGAGGGTAGTTCTGGTGGAGCTCTGGCAATTGGTGTCGGTGATAAGATCAATATGCTCCAGTACAGCACCTATTTTGTGATCTCACCTGAGGGCTGTGCCAATATTATTTGGAAGACCAGTGAGAAGGCGCCACTGGCCGCTGAAGCGATGGGTGTGACCTCGGATAATCTGGAGAATCTCGGGATTGTCGATGAGACTATTCCAGAGCCAATGGGTGGCGCCCATCGGGATATAGACACCATGTGTGAGACGCTTAAAGAGAGCCTTAGCCGTCAGCTCAAGGAATTGTCGGCGCTGCCGATGGACGAGTTGCTTGAGACACGTTTTGAGCGCCTGATGTCCTATGGACAGCCGGAGTAAGATGACGCAGAGTGCTCTTTAATCTGGAGTCTCTGCTTTGAGTTCGAGTCCGTAACTTTTAGTCTTTGCTCTGTGGCTAAATCGCTGGTCAAAACTAGCTGCTCTTAAGTAGCTGCTCTTAAGTAGCAGCTCTCAACCAGCTATTCTCTGCAGGCTATTATCGACTAGCGATGGACACTGCCAAGGGCGGTTATAAAACAGATGAAACTCGATTGGTACTTTGATTTTATATCCCCCTTTGCCTACCTCCAGCACTGCCAATTTGATCGACTGCCGGAGACAGCTGAGGTCAACTACAAGCCCATCCTATTTGCCGGTTTGCTCAATCATTGGGGCAATATCGGGCCGGCGGAAATCGCGCCAAAACGAATCTTTACCTACAGATACTGTTACTGGTTGGCCCGAAAAAAGGGTATCCCCTTCAAGATGCCCCCGGCGCACCCGTTTAACTCTCTCAGTGCACTGCGGCTGGCTATAGCCTGTGACTCTGAACCCCAAGCCATTCGAACTATCTTTGAGACGATTTGGACGTTGGGTCTGGATCTAGGGTCGGAACAGGCTATTGATCATCTTGAAAGACAGTTGTCGGTGGCAAATATTGCCCAGTTAGTCGCCAGTCCAACTATTAAAGATAAACTTAGACAGACCACCGAAGAGGCTGTCGAAAGAAATATCTTTGGAGTGCCGACCTTTTCGGTCAAGGGACAAATGGCGGGCTATGAAAACTTTTGGGGTATGGATGCACTGGATATGCTGCTGGACTTTCTCGCCTCTGAAGAAGAATTTAATGACCAGCAAATGGTTGCGATCGATAGTTTGCCAGTGGCTGTTGAGCGCAAGCGATAGGGCAGTTGAGGCTGTAATGTAAGTGTTTGATACGAGGCGTGAGAGAGCGCGAAATCAAGAGCGCAGTCGCGCTTTAAGCGCAGCCAAAAAAGCCGCCGTCTCACTTTGAGCGGCGGCTTTTTGTCACTCCTGATAGCACTGCTGCAACCTAGTTCTCGGTGAGTGTGGAAATTGCTGCTAGCGCCTCCGGGTCCTGCGATTTAATCTTATTCGCTATATGGTGTTGAAAGAAATAGCGAAAATCCTCGCAATCCTCGGTTTCAAATAAACAGTCATCACCGGGCAAGACCGGCGTGCTAATCATTTTGCTATCGTCTATCAACATGGCACTGACACTGCCGTCCTGTCGCAGTCTCCAGCTAACCACCTCTTTAAGAGTAATGCTCTTAAATTGATCCGCCGACAGAACCGCATGGGTGCCAATGGTGTCCGGGATCTCCTGAATGATCTCGCGGTCGGAATGACATTGATACTCATAGTAATCAGCGGCGGTCTCTAGCTCGACAATCTTGTGCAGCGGCGCACTGAAAAACAGTTCATCGACACCCTCATCGTAATAGCCTTGCCACTGGCCATTTAGGGCATCGTTGATTTCGTCGCAGGGCACTAGTTCATTGAGCCAGGGCACCAGACCTATCACTTCACCGGTGCAGCGCAGACCCCAGGCGAGAATCTTTACTGAGAAGAGTTTGTCTTCATTTTCAGAATTGGAATAGAGCATTTCAAGCCCATCCAGTTCCGGGGCAATGCGAATAAGCTTGTTGCTTTCCGTTTCTGAGAGGGGTTTGCGAGTAAAGAAATCCACAACATTGTCCGCTGTAGGTCTTAACTGAGGTGTTTCGTTGGGTTGTGCTTCGTGTTCAGAATGTGGCATGGAATGCGAGGTGGAGTCAGACTTTAAAACCGGCTTAGATCGAGGTGTGAAATCAATGACTTTGCCCATTGGTACATCTCCTTAAGGGGGTTGGCAGGAAACGCGTCTTACACCTCTAAAGGTAATCTAGAACTATGCAAAATACAATAAAATGATCAGATATTAGCCGGTGCTGTAGATTCGAAATAGCGATATAATTTCACGATGGTTGATTATTAGATTAAGACCCTATCTAACAATCTGTAGTAAGGAGCCATATAAGAGGTCCTTAGGAGGCCACAATTGTTAAATGAAAATCTGCGCCTAGCTACCATCACCGAATTGTTTGAGCGGCTGTTTTTCACCGGGTTTAATACACTGTTGTTGGGCGGTGCCGAAGAGCCGGTTTATATCCCCGCGGGATTGAAGGGGGGCCAGCCCGATAGTGCTGGTGCTGAGAAATTTCATCGACTTTATTTTCGCCATGACTATCTCTCCAGTGCGCTCCATGAGTCCGCCCACTGGTGTATCGCCGGAGCTCAGCGCCGTGAGCAGCTCGACTTTGGCTACTGGTACAGTCCAGATGGACGCTCGGCAGGGCAGCAACAGCTGTTCGAAGAGGCTGAGGTAAAACCCCAGGCCCTGGAGTGGATGTTTTCTGTGGCCTGTGGTCAACGGTTTTTGGTCAGCGCTGATAACCTAGTCTCTGATCAGGGAGCCAGTGCAGAGTTTACTCAGGCGGTTATCAAGCAGGCTCAGAGCTGGTGCGGCGGCAGCCAACTGCCTCCGCGAGGGCGCATATTGATTCAGGCCTTGGCGGATCAATTTGACTGTGCCGAACCACTGTCGCAAGATCATTATCACCCAGGAGCACTTGGCTAGGGACTACTGTCACCAGTCGCCAGCCTTTCTATTATTACGCAGGAGCGCAACGAGTCTATTATGCAAGCTTATCTTATCGATTCATCAATCTACATTTTTCGCAGCTATTTCACTCTGCCCGAGAATTGGCAGGCTCTCGACTCGGGATATTCGACCCATGCAGTCTATGGTTTTACCGCCTTTTTGCTGGATATGTTGCGCAATAAGAACCCGGATTATCTGTTCTGTGCCTTTGATGAAAGTCTGCGCAGTGGCTTTCGTCATCAACTGTGCCCAGACTATAAAGCCAATCGTGAACTTCCAGATGAGGCACTGGCGTTCCAGCTCAATGCCTGTCGCCAGCTCTGTCGTGTCTTGGGTGTCGCTGAGATGGCATCTGAGATCTATGAAGCAGATGATCTTATTGGCGCGGTGGCCAAAAACACCCGAATCGCGAAAGGCCAACCTGTGGTGGTAACGCGGGATAAGGATCTGATGCAGTTAATTGAAGCTGAGGATCTGTATTGGGACTTTGGCAAGGCGCCGCCGAAAACCCAGCGTCAGGTGGAGAGAGATCTGGAAATTGGCTGCCAGCAGATGGCGGACTTTTTAGCCTTGACCGGGGACAGCAGTGATAATATAGCCGGCGTGCCAGGCGTGGGTGCCAAGACGGCTAAACAGCTGTTGCTGCACTTTCCCGATATACATGCGATTTTGGATCATCTCGATCAGCTACAGGATCTACCAATTCGCGGCGCTGGCAAGCTTGCGGACAAGATTGATAGACACCGGAAGCAGTTATTGCTGGCGCGACAGCTCACCTCTATCGTCACTGATATTGATGCCGCGCCAAAGCTCGAACAAATTGCTTGGCAGGGAATTAATCTCGACGCCTTTGACCTGTTCTGTGAGGAGATGGGCTTTGCAGGTAAGTTTTATGATCGCGCTAAACAGCTAAAGGCGCGCCAAGTTTCCCCGAGCTGGTAGAGGGGGCAATGTTGGTAGCAACGTTGCAAATAATCTAGAGGAACAGGCGTTTGAAAATAGTAGCGGATCAAAACATGCTTATGGTGGACCATTTCTTTGGAGAATTTGGCAGCATCAGCTATGTTCCGGGGCGCGACCTCTGCCCGGCGGATATTGTCGATGCGGATATTCTGCTAGTGCGCTCTGTCACCCAGGTTAACCAGGCGCTGCTAGAAAACTCTTCGGTGTCCTTTGTCGGCTCCGCGACTATCGGCACTGACCATATAGACCGGGACTATTTGGCTCAGCGTGGTATTGCTTTCGCCTATGCCCCGGGCTGCAACGCCGATGCGGTGGTGCAGTATGATCTGTCTGTAATCAGCCGGCTACAGGCCAATTGGCTGCACAGTACAGTGGGTATAGTGGGCTGCGGTAATGTTGGCGGTCGTCTCTATCGCGCGCTGACTAAGCTTGGTGTCAGCTGCAGTGCCTATGATCCTTTCTTGGGTCCAGACTCAGGTTTTAATCTGGTGGATTTTGACAGCCTGCTGAATAGCGATATTATTTGTGTGCACACGCCATTGACCCAGTCGGGACCCTATCCAACAGAACATCTGTTTAACCGGCAGGTGTTGGCGCAGATCGACCCGGCAAGCCTATTGCTCAACGCCGGTCGAGGTGCTGTGATCGACAATGCCGCGCTCTTGGAGCTGCTCGAGAGTGGCTCGGGGTTAAGAGTGGCGCTGGATGTCTGGGAAGATGAGCCCTGTGTCAGTGTGCCGTTAATGGACAGGGTGGCAATGGCAACACCGCATATCGCCGGTTACAGCGTTGAGGGTAAGGTCAGAGGCACTGAGATGCTCGCTGAGGCGTTTAAGGCTCTAAGCTCGAAGCAAGCAAGTACAGATACAGAGAAGGATGTAGAAAAGGATATAGATAGCCTTGCAGGGAAGTCTAAAAGCGCCTCGGCACTGACTCCTGTAACTGCAGAGACAATCAGTGAATTAATATTGGCCAGCTATGATGTGGCAGAGGATGATCAGAGGATGCGCAATGCTCTGGCCAACAGTTCCGATATTGGCCAGATCTTTGATCGACTGCGCAAGCAGTATCCAGAGCGCCATGAATTCGGATGTTACCAACTCAGTGACAGTGGACTTACTGGCGGCACAGCCGCAGCGCGGGCTGAGCTGAAAGAGCAGGCACTAAAGCTGGGTTTTATCTACTTTGCTTAAGTTCTCTGCTTAAGCAGCTCGGAGCCGCTCAAGAAATTTCGCCAGACGGCCAACCGCTTCAATCAGCTGATCTTTGTCTGGCAAGAAGACAATGCGAAAATGCTGAGTGCCAAACATATTAAAGGCGCTGCCCTGAACCAGTAACACGCGCTCCTGCTTTAGCAGCTCAAGCACCATATTTTCATCGTCAGCGATGGGATACATCAGCGGATCTAACTTGGGAAACAGATACATTGCAGATTTCGGCTTAACACAGCTAACCCCGGGAATCTCTGTGATCAGATTATAGGCCAAGTCACGCTGTGCCAGCAGTCGCCCGTTGGGCAGTATTAGATCATTAATACTTTGATAGCCACCGAGGGCGGTCTGCACCGCGAGCATTGCCGGAACATTGGCACAGAGACGCATTGAGGCGAGCATTTCAAGCCCCTCTATATAGCTGCGTGCATTGTCCTTGGCCCCAGAGGTTACCACCCAGCCAGAGCGGAATCCCGCTAGGCGGTAGGTCTTGGATAAACCATTAAAGGTTAAGCAGAGAACTTTTTTAACCAGGGTTGCTAAGGGAATATGCACCGCATCGTCATAGAGGATGCGGTCGTAAATTTCATCGGCAAACACCACTAAGTTGTATTTCTCCGCCAGAGCAACGATCTGTTTGAGGTTGTCTTCGTTGTACACCGCACCGGTGGGATTGTTTGGGTTTATCACCACGATACCGCGGGTATTGGCGGTTATTTTGCTCTCAATATCGGCAACGTCTGGTTGCCAGTCATCGAGCTCATTACACTGATAGTGCTGCGGTGTGCCACCGGCCATAGAGACCGCAGCAGTCCACAGGGGGTAGTCGGGAGAGGGTATCAATACCTCATCACCGTTGTTCAGCAGTGCCTGCATCGCCATCACAATTAATTCGCTGACGCCATTGCCCATAATCACATCATCGACAACCACGTTATCAATACCCTGAGTCTGTGCTCGCTGCATCACTGCTTTGCGCGCCGAGAAAAGGCCTTTTGAGTGGCAGTAACCCTGCGCTTCGCGAAGATTGTGAATCACGTCATGCATGATTTCGTCTGGGGCATCAAAGCCAAAGGCGCCGGGGTTGCCAATATTTAACTTAATAATCCGTTGGCCTTCCTCTTCAAGCAGGTTAGCATGATCGAGGACTGGGCCGCGGATGTCGTAACAGACATTGGCGAGTTTAAGCGATTTTTTTAATTCAGGCATGGAACGCTTCAGTGAACAAGTTGTGTAGAGATAAAGCGCGACACATAGATCGCGCGGCTATGAGTCTCATTGTAGCTAAATAATATCTTTGTGGGGGAGGGTTTAGTGAAAATAATAAGCTGGTCGGGGCAGGGTGCTTTGCTCATGCTGATAATCAGTACTCTGGGACACCGTGGTGGCCTGTTACCGTTTAAGGTCGCTGTCACGCTGTTAGTTATTGGGCTCCTAGTCTGCACAGTGGTAGCAGTGGTCGAGTTGTTTCTATTAAGTGTAGTCGCAGTCAAGAAAAAAACTCTGCGCTTAGATTATCTGTTGCTAGCGGTGGCCTGTTCTTTGGGTCCTTGCCTGGCTCTCTATGCGATTGGTTTAGAGGGTTTCAGAGCGCCGAGGATTCACGACATAACCAGTGATCGATTGAATCCGCCGGAATTCCTATTTACCCAGCAAGATGAACTGTTGCGTGAGAACTCTCTGATCTATGGCGCCGACGGGATAAGTGCAGAACAGTTGGGGGCTATTCAGCTGGAGGCCTATCCCGATATCCAAACCATGATTGTGCCAATAGCCGCGCGCAGAGTTTATCAAAAGGCATTGTTTGTGGGTGAAGTGCTGGGTTGGAATATCTCCGCTCACGATGTGGTTATGCTGCATTTTGAGGCTTATGCAACCACAGCCCTATTTGGTTTTGTTGACGATATTGTGGTGCGGATTACGCCCCTAGACAGTCAGTCGAGTGCCATTGATATTCGTTCCGCATCAAGAGAGGGGACCTCTGATATCGGTTTTAATGCGAAACGCATACGACTCTTTTTCAATAGATTAGAGGAAGAGTTAATCGATTCTAACGCAGGGTAAAAATCCCTATTTATAATAGGACCAGATTTTCCAGTACAGATAATTACCTCAAATAGCAGCAATTAGTTTTAGTCTTATGGCAGAGGCTAATTTGCCGGTAAGAACTCATGGCGATTCGCTCTAAGTTATAAATTGAGTGGGCTAGAGCCTTTTTAAGGTGATTAAAAAATTAAACTCTGAAAAGAGGTGAGAACTGAAATCCACGCGGCATAACGCCGGTCCCGGTTAAGTGAAAGAAGAGCTGCAGGATAGATAGGACTTTGAAGCATTCTCAGTCTGAAGTTAGCAAACAAACCCTATATTCAATCTTCTTGGGGCAAGACTATGCCGCCATAGATTCGGGCGAGATACTGAAACTTATTGAGACAAAATTAGGCATTCATACTCTAAGAAAAAAGAAGATTCTGAAGGACTTTGAAGCTTCGATTAGAGCGCTTCAGGGGTTGATGCGTCAGTATTGTAAGGATGGCACTATCGCACTTCAGAAAGCTTTCAAGGCTGTTCGGACTCAAGTTGGTGTGACAAGCTAAGAGGATACACCGAAGCCTCTAAAGCCACTTAATTACGGCTTTTTATTATCTTTTTATTTATTTTCTCGAAAGGGCTTGAGAACTGAAGTTCTCTGGGTATAATGCCCGCCTTGCTGAAGTGAAAGACAGTGAGAAGATTTGGTTAGAAATGGAATATCTGAGCATCACGGGAAAAAGGTTAGTGAAACCTAACCTTCGGAAGCCCGCCAAACTTGAAGAAAACCTTAGTCCCGTTCGTCTAGAGGCCTAGGACACCGCCCTTTCACGGCGGTAACAGGGGTTCGACTCCCCTACGGGACGCCAATTTTATACGGCACTTACGGATAAGTGTTTGCGGGAATAGCTCAGTGGTAGAGCACAACCTTGCCAAGGTTGGGGTCGCGAGTTCGAACCTCGTTTCCCGCTCCAAATTTAAAACGCAAAGCTTCGGTTTTGCGTTTTTTTTTGCCTCGGATTTAGCCTTGGCAGCGATCCCCTGCAATATAAGCTGCAGACTATCTCAAGGAGCCTTGGCTTCGATTCAAAAGTAACCTTCTAGAACAGTTTCTAGAGATCAAAAAACTGCTTTATCTGATCCTCTTTGGCCTGAGCATCCCGTATGCCCAAATCGATAAGTTTGCGGCAAAATCCCGGTTCAAACAGCAGATAACTTGCCGCACTGGATCCTCCCCCCTGAGCGTTTGCGCCGGTAAGGCTTAAAAATACCCGCAGCGACTTGGGTAGCTGGTGTAAATGCTCCTCGGCGATACTGTCGATGGATTCGCTGGGGGAAATTGACAGGACCTCAACTGGATTGAGATCGGTAATATTATTTTTCTCGCGCAGAGATTGGGGCAGCGCCCCAGCAAGACGATTGATATTGCTGAGGGTCTCAAGATCACTTTCCACCGCATCGATAAAGGCACTGTTAAACATATGTCCGACAATCTGCGCCGTGGAAGGAGAGTGCTCCAGTTCAGCGGGTAGCTTGCTGCGGGTTGCGTTGTCGCTGACACCGACAATTAAAAGTTTGGTGGCACCCATATGCAGCGCCGGACTGATGGGTTTTAGTTGGCGCACCGCACCATCACCAAAATAGTCGCGGCCTATCTTCACCGCCGGGAATAATCCGGGAATGGCGGTTGAGGCCATCAGATGGTCGATAGTCAGGGGTATATTCTCGCCGCGGCGTCGGGATCGGTTCCATGATTCCAGTGTTTTCTGCCCCTGATAAAAGGTCACTGACTTACCGCTGGCGTAGCTCATAGCGGTTATCGCTATAGCCTCTAGTTCCCCATTGCTGATCGCTGTATCCAGATAATCAAATTTTACATAGCTCTCCATCATCTTGCGCAATGGGCTGTTGTCGAGCAGGGATATGGGTTTGCCGATGCCGTAGCCACTATGGACAAATGACGCCATGATATGGAAGGTATTCTTTAACACGCCGATGGCATCGGTACGATAGACATCTGCTGGTGTCAGTTCGGTCCAAATGCGTTCCAGTTTGCTGGTGCGCAGCCGGAAAGGCCCGGCGCGGCCGGCAATCGAAAGGGCGTTAATCGCCCCGGCAGAGGTGCCACAAATAATTGGAAAGGGGTTGTACACGGACCTTGGTAATATGCCGGCAATACCTTTTAAAACGCCCACCTGATAGGCGGCTCTGGCGCCGCCACCGGTTAATACTAAGCCTTTACTCATGGTTAAAAAATTCCTAGTGATAGACCGGCGGCCATTGCTTGACCGAGCGCTTGGCAGTCTTCGAGATGTTCTGGGGTGATCTCCCCCTTGGCAATCAGTGGTTCGCTGATCAGGCGCAGAGGATAGCCCTTGGCGATGCGATCAATCTCGCGTACCGCGCCGCTGCCGTCATTGCCGGCACTGATAAATAGAGCATAGGGTAAATTCAGCGCATAGGGTTCCGCTGGGTAATAGGTGCGATCAAAGAAGTCTTTTAGGGCGCCGCTCATCGTGCCAAAGTTTTCCGGAGTGCCAAACAGCAGACCATCGGCCCAGCGCAAATCCTCTAGACCGGCATCAAAAGCACTTAGCAGTCGAATATCTACAGTGGCTTCTTGCTCACAGCCGCGCATCACGGCGGCCGCCATCTGCCCGGTATTGCCAGACTGAGTGTGATAGATAATCAGCAGATGTTTGTTCATCGATTAATGCCATTGTTCGACCGCATTGAGGCGGGGTTACGTTTTTTTCGCGTCAGCCAAGGTTACAGTGACTTTGTGCGGTGGCTGTGCTCGGCTCGGAGCCGATTGTGAGCGCGCTGTAAGTGTAACGGATATCTCTATAGAAGGATTTATATTGGCCAATTTGTTTATGCTTTCCCTCGGTATATTCTCTGTCGCCTGGTGGCCTGAGCTTCCGGATCTCGGGGTTAGCGCTGCGATTGTCATAGCTCTGCTACCGCTGCTGTCAGTTGCTCGCCTTAGAATCTTAGTGTTTCTTGCTGCGGGAATGTTTTGGGGCATTTTTTCCGGCCATCAGTTGCTCGACAATAGTCTGCCGGAAGCACTGAGCGGCGAAGAGTTTTTAGTCTCGGGACGTATCGTTAGTCTAGTGGATAGCAATACTGTGCGCAGTCGTTTTAGCTTTGCCAGTGAGACTATTCAAACCCTCGATAGTCCCCAGCAACAGTTGGCCAGCGGCAAGCTGCTGCTGAGTTGGTACGCCGGGCAGCAGCTCGAAGCAGGCCAGCGCTGGCAGTTGGTGGTGCGCTTGCGGCGCCCCCGGGGATTTGTCAATCCTGGGGTCTTTGATTATCAGAGCTGGCTGTTGCAACAGGGTTATATGGCCAGCGGTTATGTGCGCTCGCCAGAGTTGGCCGAGCAGTTACCCGAGCAGTTTGGTATAGATCAGCTTTTGGTGCAGCCTCTGCGCCTGCGTTCAGTGATTCGAAACTATCTCCAGGAGGCGGATCTCTCACCCCGGGGGCGGGCGGTGCTGTTGGCACTGAGTATTGGAGATAAAAGCCAACTGGCCAGTTGGTGGCAAGATCTGGCGCGACTGGGGATAGTCCACCTGCTGGTGATCTCTGGGTTGCATATTGGCCTTATGGCTCTGTTGGGAGGGTTGGTTGGCAAAGGTTTTACACGCTTATCGATCGCCTTATTTGCACTCTATTACAGCGGCTTTAGGTTTTTCGGCTGGCGGCGCTTGGGTTTCTCTTTCGGCTTCGGTAAAGGCTCGCTTAAAGGCCTAGGTGCAGGCCCCAATTTAGATCCCACTGTTGGTCCCAGTTTCCATTGGCTGCCCCCGCTGATGGGACTGCTTGCCGCTGGCGCTTACAGTTTGCTGGCTGGCTTTTCCCTGCCCACACAGCGGGCGTTGATTGGCGTAGCAGTGGTGGTGATGGCAAAACTTTGTTGGCGCCCCATTCAACCCTTTGTCTGTTTAGTCTGGGCGGTCACTCTGATTGCACTATTGCAACCTTTGGCTGTTTTAAGTGCTGGATTTTGGCTGTCATTCAGCGCGGTGGCTACTTTAATTCTGTGGTTTTCACCCTGGCGCTCCACCGATCTCTGGTGGCGCAAAAAGCGCACGCTAAGCGCGCAGCTGGCCCTATTGGCAATTATGTCAGTGCCACTATTACTGTTTATTGGGCGGCTGTCGTGGCTCGCTCCTCTAGTCAATATAGTGGCTGTGCCCTGGGTTTCTCTGGTGACTGTGCCCAGTGCACTGCTGGGCTGTCTGCTATTGATCGTCTCAGAGTCTGCCGCGGAGGCAGTGTGGCGGCTAGCGGATGGATCCATTGAATTGCTTTGGCAATTGCTGGACCTATTGCCACGGGATCTGGGCTTTTTGGTCTCGCCGGTGGGGGCATCGAGCCTGGTTTTAACCGCTGCCTTGCTGGGAGGAATCTGCCTAATGTTGCCCACCAATCTCAGTGAACGATGGCTTGGGCTGCTGCCTATGCTGTTATTGCTAGTGTTTGCAGAGCGGCCTAAGTTTGGTCTGCGGGTAACCATTTTGGATGTGGGGCAGGGCTTGGCAGTGGTGGTTGAAACCCAGCGTCACAGCCTTGTCTACGATAGCGCCCTGCAGTACAGCCCGGCGTTTAGCGCCGGCAGTGGCATTATTGCCCCTTATTTATGGCGGCGGGGCTGGAGCGCCATTGATATGACGCTGATTAGCCATGAGGATCGTGACCACAGCGGAGGTTTTGCTGGGCTACAGCAGGTTTTGCCCAGTCGCCAGATTATGACTGGCCCAGGAGTCGCCTATACAGCGACAATTCTCGATGGTGCGACTCCGGTTATCTGTCGCCGAGGGACTCAGTGGCGCTGGGATGGGGCGCTATTTGAGATTTTGGCCCCAGTTGAGGCGCAGGGGCAGAGTGCTAGTACAAGTGCTAATAAAAGTGCTGACAAAAGTGCCAGTTTAACCGACAGCAATTTAACCGGAAACGATAGTTCCTGCGTTTTACGTATTCGCTGGCGGGATATTACCCTGTTGTTGCCCGGGGATATCGAAAGCACCGCTGAGTATCAACTACTCGACTCAGGCAGGTTATCTGATAGTGCGCCAGTTGATCTATTAGTGGCTCCTCATCATGGCAGCAAGACTTCTTCGACCCCGCGATTTGTTAACCAACTGCGGCCTAAACAGGTAGTGTTTTCAGCTGGGTATCAGCATCAGTTTGGCCATCCGCACCCCTCTGTATTGAAGCGCTATGGCGAAGTTGGCAGTGATCTTTGGAATACTGCGGAGCAGGGTGCTATAACCTTTGAGTGGTTGTTGTCTGGAGAATTGGAAATCACCGCTGCACGCCGCCAAGCTCAGCGCTGGTGGCGTTAAACTAGGATTGTAGATTTTGCCTGAAGCCCTTTTATGGTAAGGTCACGGACAACTTGAATCGACTTGATGGAAGACCCTGTGTATCAAATTTTCCTTACCGGCGGCTGGCTTATGTGGCCGCTACTTATCTGTTCGATTATCGTTGTGGCAATCTCTATTGAGCGCTTAATTACACTGCAGGCGGATCGTATTATTCCCAGTGGTCTGTTAACTCGAGTGTGGCAACAGCTGCGGGATCGCGAGCTGGCTGGGGAGAGCTTAAAAGACCTGCGAGATAGTTCTCCACTGGGCTATATTTTGGCGGCGGGTATCAGCAACTCGGGACATGGTCGTGAAATCATGAAAGACAGCATCGAAGAGGCTGCGGCTCAGGTGGTCCACGAACTCGAGCGCTTTCTCACCCTGCTGAGCACAATTGCCAATATGGCACCCCTGATTGGTTTGCTGGGCACGGTGCTCGGCATGATTCAGGTGTTTGCGGATATTATGCTGTTTGGCACAGGCAATGCCGCTGATTTAGCCGGGGGCATCTCCCAGGCACTTATTACTACTGCTGCCGGACTCACCATCGCCATCCCGGCAATGATGTCACACCGTTATTTTGAGCGTCATGTTGAGTCTCTTGTTGTGCAGCTAGAGGGGCAGGCCACCAAGCTGGTGGATGCCATGCACAGCGATCTGTTTCGGCAGTCCTAGGTAGGTCGCCGTGAAATTTCCACGCCGTGCCAAGCGCGACAACAGTATTAATCTGACACCACTGATCGATGTGGTGTTTCTGCTGCTAATTTTCTTTATGGTCACCACCACCTTTACCCGTGAGACTCGCATGTTAATCAGCTTGCCTGAAGCCGAGGCTGAGGCCCCAGTGACTGCTCAGACAGGCGTGGAATTGGTGGTCTCTAAGGACGGCAGTTATGCGGTCAACGGTCAAAGTTTGATAAATCGCGATATCAAGACCATTATGGCTGCTTTAAAGGACGCTTCTGCGGGTGATAGTGAAGTGCCATTGGTGATAACTGCCGATGCACAGTCAACCCATCAGGCTGTGATTACCGCTATGGACGCTGCGGGCCGGTTAGGATTTAAAACATTAAATATTGCAACGCAACAGCCACAAGAGCCATAACAATATGAGCGACAAGATTGTCCCGACCGGTGCCTCCACTTATCTGCGCCTGTTAAAATATGTTCGCCGTTACTGGCTGGCCTTTCTGGTCAGTATATTTGGCTTGGTGCTGCACTCGTTTGCCGAAGTGGCCTTTGTGGATCTGCTCGGCTTTATCACCGATACCGTGGGCACCCTGACCAGCGGTGGAGCCGCAACTGAGGTGGCTAAGATGCCCTCTACGGGCATGACGGCGATGTTTGCCGAGGCGCTACTGGGTAATCTAATGGAGGAGAAACCCTGGCTGGTGATCCCGATCTTTCTGGTGATTATCAGTGTTCTGCGGGGTATTGGTTATCTGATTGGCAGTTATGGTTTGGCCTATGTATCCAATTACCTGGTCCATGCATTGCGTATCGATATCTTTGAAAAGTACCTGTTGCTTCCCTTTGAATTTTTTGATCGCTCCATGTCTGGGCATCTGGTCTCTGTGGTTACCTTTAATGTTCAGCAGGTTACTCAGGCCAGCACCAAAGCGTTAAAAACACTGCTACAGCAGGGTAGTTTGGTCTTGGGTCTAATGGGCTATCTGTTCTATGTAAACTGGAAGCTAACCCTGTTCTTTCTGGCGGTAATGCCCTTTGTGGCACTGGTGGTCACGCTGGTGAGCAAGCGCTTTAGAATGATCAGCACCAGAATTCAGGGGGCGATGGGGGATGTTACCCATGTCACCCAAGAGGTAGTTAACGGCTACCAAGAGGTGCGAATGTTTGGTGGCATGGAGAATGAACGCCAGCGCATTTATTCCGCCAGCCAGAGCAATCGCCGACAAAATATGAAGATGGCTCTAACTGAAGGCATCAGCAATCCTCTCGTCATGCTGCTGGTATCTCTAGCCTTTGCTGGGATCACCAGCTTTATGCTCAGTCCAGCGATTCTGGAGACCATGAGCACCGGCAGCTTTATTACCTTTCTGGTGGCCTCTGGCATGCTCATTAAGCCCATTCGCCAGCTCACTGAAGTGAATAGCGATATTCAGAAGGGTATCGCCGCCGCCGAATCGATTTTTGAGATTCTCGACGCCACTCCAGAGCGTGATAGCGGCACTGTTGAGTTGGAGGCTGTTAGCGGCGCAGTTGAATTTAAGGATATTAATTTCCGTTACAATGACAGTGGGCCACTGATTCTTGAGAATATAAACTTTAGCGTCAAACCCGGCGAGACCGTGGCGCTGGTGGGTTCTTCCGGCAGTGGCAAGACCACATTGGCGAGCTTGATTACGCGATTTTACAATCACGGTGAAGGCCATATTCTTCTCGATGGTGTCGATGTAAATGACTTTAAATTGCCCAGTTTGCGCAAGCATATTGCCCAGGTAAGCCAGAATGTCACGCTGTTTAATGACAGTGTGCGCAACAATATCGCCTATGGTGAACTCTCCGGTCGCTCTCTTGAGACGATTAAGGCGGCGGCCAAAATAGCCTACGCCGATAGCTTTATTGAGCAGATGCCCGATGGCTACGAGACCATGATTGGCGATGATGGTGTAATGCTTTCCGGCGGCCAGCGTCAGCGTTTGGCTATTGCTCGAGCGCTGTTAAAAGACGCCCCAATCTTGATTCTGGATGAGGCCACCTCGGCTCTAGATACCGATTCTGAACGCTATATTCAGGCGGCACTGGAAGAGTTAATGAAGTCCCGCACCACCTTTGTAATTGCCCACCGTCTCAGCACAATCGAGAAAGCGGATCGTATTCTGGTTATGGAGAGTGGTCGCATTATCGAGCAGGGCAGTCACGCTGAACTGCTGGACCTAGAGGGTCGTTATTCTCAGCTCTACCGACAACAGTTCAATGAGTCAGAGGTCGCCTAGGCTTGTCTCTCGAACAGCGCATAAATCACGCTTGGCAGCAGGATAGTCTGTGGCTCAAGCTAATGCTGCCGCTGTCTTGGCTGTTTAGTGCTATCTCAGCCCTGCGCCGCAGTTATCTCCAGTGGCGCTATCAGGGTCAGAGTTATGCTGCGCCAGTGATTGTTGTGGGCAATATCTCAGTGGGCGGCAGTGGCAAGACACCGCTGATTGTTGCGCTGGTCAGAGCTCTGCAGCAGCGTGGTTATAAGCCAGGGGTTGTAAGTCGTGGCTATGGCGGCAAGGCTGCCAAATACCCTCTGTCAGTGAATGTCCGGACCGCGGTAACCGAGAGTGGCGATGAGCCAAAGTTAATTGCCCAGCTAGCGGATTGCCCGGTGGTGGTGGATGGCAATCGCAGGGCAGCAGTTGCCTATCTGCTCAGTCATCACAGTTGCGACCTAGTGCTCAGCGATGATGGATTGCAGCATTACCGATTGCACCGAGATATAGAGATAGTGGTTGTGGACGGCCAGCGGGGTTTTGGTAATCGCCGCCGCCTGCCAGCCGGGCCCCTACGGGAGAGTCCAAGGCGATTGGGCGAGGCAGATTTTGTAATCGTCAATGGCGACCCCGGCACAGTGGTTGATGGTGGCCATATGCACCGGGATCAAATGGCCATAGTGCCGCGCAGGATGAGGCGATTTAATTCTCCCGATAGCCAGCCAATTGAGCAGTGGCTAACGGAATACCCATTGAAGCGGGTGCACGGAGTTGCGGCCATCGGCAACCCACAGCGATTTTCTCTTACTCTCGAGGAGTTGGGTTTAGAGGTGCAGCTGCACAGTCATGACGATCATCAGGCTTTGAACTGGGGTGATTTGGTTTTCGAAGATGACTTGGCGGTGATTATCACCGCTAAAGACGCGATCAAATTGGTTGCTGAAGCAGTTGAGACGCCAGTACCTAACCTCTGGGTTCTTGAGATTGAAGCGGAAATCGAAAATGCGTTTATCGATAGATTGGTGGCCCAGCTGAACAACGACACAAACAGCTAAGCCCACAACATCAGCCAGTACAGAATAGAGGTTCTATGCAATTTACAGTGATTATTCCGGCGCGCTTTGGCTCCACACGACTGCCGGGCAAGCCGCTGCTGGATATTGCCGGCAAGGCAATGATTCAGCGGGTCTGGGAGCAGGCGGGCAAAAGCGCCGCCCAGCGGGTTGTGATCGCCACCGATGATGCGCGTATTGAAGCGGCGGCAATCGCCTTTGGTGCAGAGGTCTGTATGACTCGGGACGACCATCCCTCGGGCACTGATCGACTGCAAGAGGTCGCGGCACTACTGGGTTTGGCGGATGATGCCATCGTTGTCAATGTGCAGGGAGACGAGCCCTTGATACCCCCAACAGTGATCAATCAGGTGGCCAGTAATCTCGCCGCCAATCCCAAGGCTGGCGTGGCGACATTGGCAGAGCCCATCGAGACCTATGCCGATCTGCGTAATCCCAATGTGGTCAAGCTAGTGACTAATGAACAATCTTTGGCACTGTATTTTAGTCGTGCGCCGATTCCTTGGCCTCGAGACCTGATAGATGGGGCTAATAGCGAGCCGTCACTGCCCAAGGACTATACCTTTCTTCGGCATATTGGCATTTATGCCTACCGAGTGCGGGAACTAAATGATTTTGTCACCTGGCCAGTGGCGCCCATCGAGGCCACGGAGAAGCTCGAGCAACTGCGTTTTATGTGGCAGGCTGTGGCTATTCACGGAGCGCTGGCACTGGAGACAGTGCCCGGTGGAGTGGATACAGAGGAAGATCTGCAGGCGCTGATTGAGTTGCTATCATCAAATTAAAAAGCGACTTATTAATTATTTATAATCAACAAAAACAATTGGTTGCGATCAATACTTAAAGTATATTGTAAGATTAAATGGCATCTAAATAAGATGCTTAATAATAAAACGACTGAGATTTTCATGACCATTGCAGCAGCTAAAATATCGGTGTTATTTGTTTGTCTGGGGAATATCTGTCGCTCACCCACTGCTCACGGTGTATTTGCCAAACTGGTAGAGCAGCGGGGTTATGGCAGCGTAATTTCTGTGGACTCTGCGGGTACCGGAGACTGGCATCTGGATCATGCACCGGATAAGCGCACTACCCAAGTGGCCGCCTCTAAGGGCTATGATCTAAGCCAACTGCGGGCGCGACTGGTCACCAGTGCCGACTTTGATCAATTTGATTATATTATTGCTATGGACAGAGCCAATCTCAAGGATCTGCGGGATATGCAGCCTCAAGATTACACTGGTCATTTGGGTCTATTTTTAGACTTTTCTGAGCAGCCCTCGGTTCATGAGGTGCCAGATCCTTACTATGGTGGCGAAGATGGCTTCGAGCTGGTCTTCGGCTTAGTTGAAGAGGCCTCTCTGGGTCTATTGCAACATCTCGAAGTCAGCCATCCAGAGGCTCTCGCCCCTTGACCCCAACTATCCTCGAAAAGGTTTCCCTGCAGTCCTACAACAGTCTGGCACTGCCTGCTGAGGCGGAATATTTCTGCTCGGTGGAGAATCACAGTGATCTGTTGGCAGCACTGGCTTTTGCCCGATCTCGAGATATGCCAGTAACCCCCCTTGGCGGTGGCAGCAATATTGTCTTGGCGGGGGATATCCTCGGCTTAGTGATACTGGTAAACCTAAAGGGCGTCAGTTCTCGGCTTGAGAATGGGTCTGCTTATATCACCTTTGGCGCCGGTGAAAACTGGCATGACCAGGTGCAGCACTGTCTGCAACAGGGCTGGTACGGCCTGGAGAACCTCTCCTTAATTCCCGGCAATATGGGTGCTGCAGCGATTCAGAATATTGGCGCCTACGGGGTTGAGTTAGGGGATCTATTTGTCTCTCTGACGGCTATGAACAGGCTCTCGGGAGAGCTGGTGGAATTTGATCGGGCTGCCTGTGAATTTGGCTACCGCGACAGTCTGTTTAAAAATGCTGCCCGGGACCGCTATATTATTGTTGATATCTGCCTCGGCTTGAGCCTCGAGCCGCAGCTTAATATTCAGTACCCGGCACTGCAGGCCCTAGTTGATCAGCATCTGGCCACAGGCGCGGAGATCACCCCAGAGTTGGTTAGTACAATGGTATGCCAGATCCGTCGAGAGAAACTTCCGGATCCCAGTATCACTCCCAATGCCGGCAGTTTTTTTAAGAATCCGGTTATTTCCCAAGCAAAAGCTCTTCAGCTAGCCCAGCAGTATCCCCAGATGCCGCGCTACGCTCAGGCCAATGGCGACAGCAAAGTGCCGGCTGGCTGGTTAATCGAGCAGTGCGGTTTTAAAGGGCTTCAGCGGGGTCCGGTAGCGGTGCATCAAGATCAGGCACTGGTACTGGTCAATCTTGGGGGCGCCAGCGGCGCGCAGGTATTGGCTCTAGGGGAAGAGGTGCGCACTGCTGTATTAGAGCACTTTGAGATTGCCTTGGAGATTGAACCACGGGTCTATGGCGCCTGATATATGGACCTATTTGATCACCAAATAATTCCTCTTCCACTGACCGATAAACGCCAGGCTCAGATTAGTTTTTGGCCCAATTGGCTCGATGGGGGGAGGGCGGATGCGCTTCTGGGTCAGTCTATAAACCATATTGACTGGCGCAGTGATCAGATCAGAATTGCCGGGAAAATAATTCCCATTCCCCGCTTGCAGCAATGGTTTGGGGATCCCGGAACCAGTTATACCTATTCCAATATTCGACTTCCTGCGGTGGCTTTTCCCGATTGGATCGAGAAGTTGCGGGAGGCGATTGAAGATCAATCCGGCGAGCGCTTTAATCGGGCCCTAGTAAACTATTATCGGGACGGCTCAGACAGTGTTGATTGGCATGCAGATGACGAGGCCGAACTGGGCTTTGAACCTTTAGTGGCCTCCCTGAGTTTGGGTGCCGAACGGGTCTTTCAGCTGCGCCACAATATTACTCAGGAGCGCCTGGATATTTCGCTGCCCCACGGCTCACTGCTGGTGATGGGTGCCGGTATTCAGAGCTACTGGCAGCACCGAATAGGGAAATCGAAAAAAATTCAACAACCGCGGGTGAACTTCACCTTTCGCTATATGGCGCCATAGGCTATAAATATTGTTTGCCACTGTTATAGGTTGGCAATCCCAGACTACTCAATAGAGCCTTCAGGAACTGGCAAAGGAGAAATACTCGGTGAAATTATCCAAATTTGGTGAAAAGTTTTCAGGTCAATCCGGCATAGTCGAGGTGATGGATGATCTGGGCACGGCACTAAATGAAAATCCTGAGATGATCTTTATGGGAGGCGGCAATCCCGGACGCATTCCCGAAGTCGAGCAGATATTTAAGGCCCGCTTAGAAACTGTGCTAGCAGATCCCGGACAGCTGCATACCCTGCTCGGAGTCTATCAGTCACCCCAGGGGGACAAGGACTTTCGCGAACAGATCGCCGGTCTGCTCAAGAAACAGTTTGGCTGGGATCTGTCAGGTGACAATATCGCCGTCTCCAATGGCAGTCAGTCAGCGTTTTTTGTGCTCTACAATATGTTCGCCGGCGAGATGGCCGATGGCAGTCAGCGCTCGATTCATCTGCCTCTGGCACCGGAATATATCGGCTACCGTGATATCGGGCTGAGCGACAATCTATTTACCGCCACCCGTCCCGAGATCGAGCTACTCGATGACAATTTGTTTAAATATCATGTGGATTTTTCGCGATTGAATATCGACTCTCAGAGTGCCGCGCTCTGTGTTTCCAGGCCCACCAACCCCACCGGCAATGTGCTTACTGACAATGAAATTGAGCAGTTGGATAGCATTGCCGCGGAGCAGGATATTCCGTTTATTCTCGACGGCGCCTATGGCCTACCATTTCCAGGGATTATTTTTAATGACGCCAAAGCGCATTGGAATAGCAATACCATCTTGGTGTTGAGTCTCTCGAAGCTGGGTCTGCCCGGAGTGCGCACCGGCATTATTGTCGCCAGCGAAGAGATTATTCAGGCCTACACCCGGGCTAATACCATTGTTAGCCTAGCCTGTGGCAACCTCGGCCCAGCAGTGGCCCGAGAGCTGGTTAGCAGTGGTGAAATAATGGCACTCAGCCAGCAGCGTATCGCGCCATTTTATCGTCAGCGTGCTCATCAGACGGTGCAGTGGTTTAGGGATTCTCTCGGAGATCTGCCTTATCGCATTCACCGGCCGGAGGGGGCGATCTTCCTGTGGCTGTGGTTTAAGGATCTACCAATCACCAGCAAGGCGCTCTATCAGCGGCTTAAAGCCCGAGGTGTGTTAGTGGTACCTGGCCATGACTTTTTCCCTGGGATCACCGATGACTGGCGTCATCAGCAGGAGTGTATTCGCGTGTCCTATGCCCAGGACGATAGGGTGGTGAAAGCCGGTGTTGAGATTATTGCTGAAGAGGTTGCTAGAGCTTATAGCTGCCAGAGCCTCTAGCTGCCAGAGCCTCTAGTTGTCAGAGCGTCTAGTTGCCAGAGAGTAGCTAGATAAAGCGTTCTAGAGCCTCGAGTAGCGCTTTGATCTTATCAATCGACTCCTGATATTCCTGAGACTCCTCGGAGTCCGCCACAATACCACCGCCGCCCCAGCAGTGCAGTCTGTCGCCATCGGCAATCAATGTGCGAATGGCGATATTGCTGTCCATATTCCGGTTGGCACTAATATAGCCAATGCTGCCGCAGTAAACCGAGCGTCTCACTGGCTCTAGCTGCTCAATAATTTCCATGGCGCGCTTTTTCGGAGCACCGGTAATTGAGCCGCCGGGAAAACTATCTCTAAGCATATCCAATGGCGTTGAGTCCTCAGCCAACACACCGGTGACGGTGCTCACTAGATGGTGAACATTGGCAAAGGTTTCCAGTTCAAAGAGTTTAGGCACTCGGATACTGCCGGGCTCGCAGTTGCGGCTTAAATCATTGCGCAACAGATCCACAATCATCAAATTCTCCGCACGATCCTTAGTGCTGCTAGTCAGTGTTTCAATGCGCTGCTGATCCTCCTGGGGATTGCTGCCGCGTTTAATTGTGCCCTTGATTGGCTTGGTCTCAGCCTGCCTGTCCACCAGTTTGATAAAGCGCTCCGGCGAGACGCAGAGCAGTGCCTGATCACGCCACTGCCAAAAGGCTGAATAGGGTGAACCCACGGCTTTGCGCAGGGCTGCATAAGCCGGCCACAGATCCCCAGAGAAGGTTGCCGAGAAGTGCTGGGTAAAGTTAGTTTGGTAACAGTCCCCAGACTCGATAAAGCGTTTGATCTCGCGAATTGACTGCTTGTACTGGCTCTCTGAGAGGGTCGCACTAAATGGCTGGTTGAGCTTAAAGGTACCGGCTGTATCAATGACCTCCGGTTGGCTTAAACGAGCGCTAATCAACGTTCTTAGGGACTCAGGGCAGTGGCTGTGGAAAACCAGTTCGCTGTGCTGTTTTTGGTGGTCAACGATCAGTGCCCAGAGAAAGCGCCCAATGCGCATATCTCCGAGACCGGTGATCTGCTCTGCGCTGCTGGGGATGTCGATTATGCGGCGGCCAAGGTCGTAGCTAAAGTAACCAATCAGACCGCCCACAAAGGGATAATTATCGCTTAGGTTTTGATCTAAATTAGGCTCTGTAAGTGACTTTTGAAGTGGTTCTTGAAGTGGCTCTAGAAGCTGCTCTGCAAGGCTAAAAGGATCTTCCTCAGAGCTGCGACTACCATCTTTATCGACAATGGTTGAAATGGCGCCCTGAGTCTCAATAACCGCGTCTGGGCAGGCGGAGATAATATCAAAACGGCCCTGAATAGAATGGGGTCTGCCGCTGTCTAGCCAAACCGCATCCGGCAGATCGCGAATAGCAGCGAAGAGGTTTTCACTGCTAACCTGATAGGGTATTTCTTGGGTAGTTTGGGTCAGCATTATGGGCAACACTTTAGGCGCTTTAACCGACCCTGTCGAGAGGAATGCTGCGGATTAACCGGCAATGCCTTGAACAATTACAAAGGTTAGCCAGGCCGCCACATAGGCAAAAATACTGTAGCTGATAAAGAGCTGTGTTGGCAGTCTCCAGGAGCCAGTCTCGCGGCGCAATACCGCCAGAGTCGAAACGCATTGCAGGGCAATGGAAAAGAACACCAACAGGGCAAAACCAGCGCCAATTGGCAGGCCGCTATTTTGGATATGGGCAACCAGAGAGATAACATTTTCTTCGCCGCCTTCGATGCCAAAGAGAGTGCCGAGGGTACCGACAAAGACTTCACGGGCAAGAAACGAGGTCAGTATCGCCACGCCATATTTCCAATCGAGACCAAAGGGCGCAAAGGCTGGCTCGATAAGTTTACCCATCGCGCCGAGCCAGGACTCACCGAGATCAGCACCCTGATTAGGGAAATAACCCAGCACCCAAATTACCACTGTGACAGCAAAGATAACCTTACCGGCCTTGGTGACAAAGTGCTTGCTGCGATCCCAGGCATTGCGCAGTAATGGCTTCCATGAGGGCAGGCGATAGGGAGGCATTTCCAGCACAAAGGGCAGATCAGTTTGCAGTGCCGCATTGCTTCGCGACACCAGAGCAGTAACCAAAAGACCGCAGAGAATGCCAAATAGATAAATACTCACCATGGCCAGGCCCTGCCAGCCAATCACACCGCCAAAGGCACCAGTGGCGGGAATAAACGCGGCAATTAAGAGGCTGTAAACAGGCAGTCGGGCGGAGCAGGGCATCAGGGGTATCGCCAGATAGGTAAGCCAGCGCTTGCGCGGCGAATCCACGGTACGCGCGGCATAAATACCGGGAATAGCGCAAGCTACGCTGGATAGCATAGGGATAAAACTCTTGCCGGTAAGGCCAAAGATACGCAGTGGTTTATGGCAGATAACCGCGGCGCGGGCCAGATAGCCGCTGTCTTCGAGCATGCCGACCACCAGTGTGAGGATAAATATCTGCGGCACAAAGACCAAAAAGGCACCTATCCCTCCAAACAGTGCGTCCGCGACAAAGTCACTGATGGCACCACTGGGTAACAGTGGAAGAACCACGCCGGCGGCAAACTGCAAGAGACCCTCAACCCCATCCATAATCGGTGCGGCCCAGGTAAAGATGCTTTGAAACAACAGAAACATAATAAAAACAAAGCTCAGACCACCAAACACTGAATGGAGGAAAAACTGGTCGAGACGCGTTTGGGAGTTAATTAACAGGTCGCCCTTGGGGCCAAAGGTGGCGGCCAACTGCTGTGCCTGACGATGAACAATGGAATCGTCCGTGGCGATAATATCGCTGTTTTCTATATCGCCTGTGTAGGGGCTTGGGCTGTTGCGATGACTGGCGATCAACCCTTGAAGCTGGTCTAGGCCGAGACCGGTTTTAGCGGAAATGGCAACTACTGGAACCTTGAGCGCGGCACTCAGCCCCTCGGCATCCATGCTCATACCGTGGCTGTCCAGAACATCGGCCATATTGGCGGCAATCACCACCGGTTTATTCTGTTCGGCGCAGGCGTTAATGACCTGAAGAGCAAAAATCAGTCCTTTCTCAAGTCGGGTGCTATCGACTACGCAGACAATCGTGCTTATATCTGGATCTTTAATACCAGCGTTAAACGCATCCACTGATATGGATTCTTCGGCGGAAATCGCACGCAGAGAATAGACCCCGGGGAAATCCATCACTAGCTGTTCGGGATCAGCAATACTTTTACCGGAGCTGATATTTACGGTTATGCCGGGAAAGTTAGCGACTTTTTGATTGAGTCCGGTAAGCCGATTAAACAGCAGGCTTTTACCTGAGTTGGGACTACCGATAAGGATTGTTTTGGAGATCAAGTGTGGATCACTCTGTTAGGCGATAATAATCATCGACGCGACGCTATCATCGAGGGAATAGACCGTATTGTTTACTCGGTAGAGCTTGGGGGCGCCGAGTCTGGGGCTGAGAACGCAGGCGATAAGCTCTCCTGGATGGAATCCCAGTTCGCTAAGGCGGGTGCGATACTCGCTTTGCAGTCCGCTGCAAAAGCTGTCAACGGTGGCTGATGTGCCTTGTTTGAGATCCCAGAGTGTCATTGCTGCTCGATTCCATCGGCTGATAAAGGCTGATTGTACGCCGAAATTGGCTAAATGTTAATAATAATCGTTATCATTTACACTTTGTGTGGGTTCCGTTTGAGGCTCGACAAAGGGATCCGTAGGGCAAACCTAGACCCTGATTTGACAAGATTCAAATCAGTCGTTCTTGAGCGCCTAAATTCGGCTATAATGGCGGCCTTTAAAACCCTCACATAGAAGCATATATACGCCATGGCAGCAGCTCCCAGACCACCGACAGCACTCTACGACTATCCCAAATACTGGGCTGAATGTTTGCTTCCAACACCCTTTCTGCCCATGTCTCGCGAAGAGATGGATCAGCTGGGCTGGGATAGCTGCGATGTCATCTTGGTTACCGGAGATGCCTATGTAGATCACCCAAGCTTTGGCATGGCTGTAATTGGCCGTGTGCTTGAGGCTCAGGGTTATCGAGTGGGGATTATTTCCCAGCCAGACTGGCGCGATGCCGAGAGCTTTAGGGCGCTGGGCAAACCAAATCTCTACTTTGGTGTCACCGCTGGCAATATGGATTCGATGATCAATCGCTACACAGCCGATCGCCGTCTGCGCCATGATGATGCCTACACCGCTGGAGATCTCGGTGGCAAGCGCCCGGATCGTGCGGTTACCGTTTATACCCAAAAGTGCCGTGAGGCGTTTGGCGATGTGCCAGTGGTTGCCGGTGGTATCGAGGCTAGCCTGCGTCGTCTGGCCCACTATGACTACTGGTCAGAGTCGGTTAAGCGTTCAGTACTGATCGACTCCACTGCCGATATTCTGCTCTATGGCAACGCTGAACGGGCTATGGTTGAACTCACTCACAGATTGGCCAAGGGCGAGAATATTCGCGATATCACCGATCTTCGTGGCAGCGCCTTTATGTGCCGCAGTATTCCCAAGGGCTGGAAAGAGATCGACTCCACCAGTGTCGATCAGCCGGGTCGTTTGAAGAAACAGAAAAACCCCTACGAGATGTCGAAGCCCTCGGACAATGCTGACGCCAAAGAGATACGTATGCAGTCTCAAAAAGCCGAGAGCTGCGCCAGTGCTGAGGCAGCCGGTGGCGTCAGCGGCAGTGAGGAACAGGTGCTGTCGATTATTCCCGACACGCAGGCGATCAAGACCGATCCCAACTCCACCTATATTCGCATGCCATCTTTTGATGAGGTGACAGCGGATCCGGTGCTCTACGCCCATGCGGACCGTATCTTTCATCGGGAGACCAATCCCGGCAATGCCCGTCCCCTAGTGCAGCGGCAGGGGCGCAATGATATCTGGGTCAACCCGCCGCCGATTCCTCTGGAAACGGAAGAGCTGGACTGGGTCTTTGACCAGCCCTACAAGCGCGTTCCCCATCCCACCTATGGGGATGCCAAAATTCCCGCCTATGACATGATTCGCTTCTCGGTGAATATTATGCGCGGCTGTTTTGGCGGCTGTACTTTTTGTTCCATTACTGAGCACGAAGGGCGCATTATTCAGAGTCGCTCAGAAGAGTCGATTTTGAATGAGGTTGAAAAAATCCGTGATCTGACGCCAGGCTTTACCGGTGTGATCTCTGATCTCGGCGGACCCACCGCTAATATGTATCGCCTGAATTGCAAAGATAAAAAGATTGAAGAGACCTGCAGACGTCCCTCCTGTGTCTATCCCTCAGTCTGTGTCAATTTGGAAACAGATCACAAGCACACCACCCAGCTATACCGTAAAACCCGCGAGTTGCCTGGTGTAAAGAAGGTTGTGGTGGCCTCGGGCCTGCGTTATGACTTAGCTGTTCTGGATCCCGAGTATGTTAAAGAGCTGGTGACACATCATGTGGGTGGCTACCTAAAGATTGCCCCAGAGCACTCTGAGGACGGACCCCTGTCGAAGATGATGAAGCCGGGGATGGGCAGCTACTATGAATTTAAAGAGATGTTTGAACGCTTCTCAAAAGAGGCGGGGAAAAAGCAGTATTTGATTCCTTACTTTATTTCGGCGCACCCGGGTTCAACCAACGAAGATATGATGGCGCTGGGTCTGTGGCTGAAGGCCAATGGTTTTCGAGTGGATCAGGTGCAGAGTTTCTATCCCTCACCCATGGCCTCGGCCACTACCATGTACTACACCGAGAAGAATCCGCTCAAGCCGCTGGGCAAGAACAATAGCGAGCAGATTTTCAGTGCCAAAACTCAGGAGCAGCGAACCCTGCACAAGGCATTTCTCCGATACCACGATGCTGAGAACTGGCCTATGCTGCGCAAAGCTCTGCGCCGTATGGGTCGCGCAGACTTGATCGGCAGTGGCGATGGGTTCTTGGTTCCCGGTGAGTCCCGTCGTGAAAAAGAAGTGATGCGTCGTGAAAGCACTAAAACACGGCCAAAACTCAAGGCCCAGCCTCGTTCATCACGCACCAAACCCCGTCGTCGCTAGGCGGGGAACAGCCGCGAAATAAGAGCGGGTACCGCGACCTCAACCCTAAGGATGCGCGGGCCAAGATGAACCGCGTCAAAACCCACCGAGCGCAGCAGCTCTACTTCGTAGGGAATAAATCCCCCTTCAGGGCCGATAGCCAATGTTACCGGCGAAGTGCAGTTAATCGGGCAGGGTACCTCGGTCACTGGATGGGCCACCAGCGCCTTGCTGCCTTTAATAATCTCCCCCAGCTCGTCTTCCACAAAGGGTTTAAAGCGCTTGCGCATATGCAGGTTGGGCATCAGCGTGTCTCGCGCCTGTTCCAGCCCTAGAATAAGCTGTTCTTCAATGGCCTGAGGTTGCAGAAATGGCGACTGCCAAAAGCTCTTTTCCACACGACTGGAATTCACCAGATAGATTTCCTTAATCCCCATCGCGGCAATGCTCTGCAATGTTCGGCGCAGCATTTTAGGTCGCGGCAGTGCCAGTATCAGACTCAGGGGCGTAACCGGCGGTGGCGGGGTATCTAGGTTGATTTCAAGAGTTGCTTGGGTACTGCTGAGGGCGCTGATAATCGCCTCTCCCATAAGGCCATTGAGCAGTCCTATGCGCACTGAATCCCCAACCTGAGCACGCTGAACCGCGGTTAAATTCTCGAGCTGGCGACCGCTGACTTTGGCGGTCTGCTGAGTGACTTGTTCTGGCTTTAGGAGGAGAAGATTCATGGCGTGGATTGTAATGGTCTCCCCTTCAGGAGTCGAACCTGAAATTCAAGCTTAGGAGGCTAGCGTGATATCCAATTTCACCAAGGGGAGGCGCGGGCATTATAGCTAAAAGCCAGGGGAAGTTAACACTGGCACGCGCCTTATAGCGCCAATTGTTACCCTTAGTCTTAGAAGATAACTGAACTAAAAGGGGGTTTAGGCTGCAGGGGCAGTCTATTTGGTACTGGAAAATCACCTGTGGTGCCGCCAATTAAATTTTAGCTGTTGGAGCCACTTGGCTCTATTAAGTGCTTTTTAACCCATTTGTTTTATTTCATCACTCAATATCTGGGTGGTAACTATTGGTCCAATTCCCATTGGAGCAGTCTGCGTGTGGCTCGGTGAGTATCCCAACACCATTGTCACTGTATTGCTGAGGATGGTAGACACTGATCACTACGGGCACATAGCCCAACTCAAAACCGCTCTCCGGCTCTACTAGCTGGCCCGGATCCAATCGTGCCAGATGGGGGGCTTGATCCTCCGGATTATCGCCACCGCGATAGTTGATAAACACGGGATCGCTGGGATTGGTCTGGGAGTTCTGATTCACCGTTGTGTGGAGGGTTTCTATGTAGGATTGCAGCTCCTCCAGATAAGTCTCTGTATAGATCTCCGGGTGGTTTTGCTGAGCGGTTTTTACCGCAGGTTGCTCAATAAACTTAAACCACACATAGGTTGCCACTGAGCCATTCTGCAGGACTTTTTGGTAGCGAGTTTTGCCGTTGGTATCCCAGTTGTTAAAATCCGGATGGCTGGTATCTCGTTCTTTATAATTAAAAAACCGATGGTTGACTCTGGGTACCCGCACCAGATCATCAGGGGGGGCAATCAATTCTGTCTGATAGCTGTGAGGATGATTTTTATAGTCATCGCTGGCGCCGTCTTCTACCACCCATTTATCGGTTAGTTTGCGCACATAAAGATAACCGTTCTGTTGACGCTGTGCCTCTCTGGCGGCCTCGGTGGAGTGATCCCATTGCACGAAGCCCCCAAGGTTATCAAAACCAATACTGTAGGAAGGCACAATCATAAAGCGATGCTCTTGCCCGGCTATATCTTCGATTAATTTCAGCTGGTTGTGAGTACTCTGATAGACATTGATAAGCTCTAGGTCCTCGGAAGGAATAAGCGTTTCGGTGAGATTGTTGGTTCTCAGCGCCGCCGAAAAGTTCTCCATTGCATCGATTTCAATCCTTTGGGGATGAGCCAAGAGATACTCTCGCTCCTTGGCATCCGGTAGATTAGCCACCGGCACGTAATAGCGGTCATCCCCAAGACTATAGGCTGAGAGGCCAATCCTTTCATTGCCATTACCCCAGTTTGCACTGGAGCCTCGCGTGGCAAAGGTGCCAAAGTCATTGCCGTAGTTAGCCCGATTTTGCGCGTAACGACCATCGCTGATTTTATCCGGATCGATCCAGTTAAAGTGCTCTGGCATGTAGCCGTTGATCGGGCCCTGATAATCATAGGACTCGATAAAGCTCATCCAAAATTTAAACTCACGCGGGTGGTTGAGATTGAGGTAACTCCACCCAGAGCCAATCCAAATTCCGTTATCGTTCTCGAAGGGTTGCTGCTCCATATCAAAGGCAATATTAACCCCGGGAACGGTTAACACCTTATTCGAAATCTGTATCATAGTGAGCCATTTATCACCGATAACGCGCTCATAGAGACCGCTGCCCATTTGCACATCATTGCAGGCGTGGTAGGTGTCACCAACCCCGGCAAGGTGCAGGGTAGGGTAGTAGTGAGGGCCTGCAGTTTTAGGGTTAACCCAGAGGCCACCCTCGATAGAGTTATTGCCAAAGGAGCCCAGCCAAGATCCAAAGACACCAAACTGTTGCCCGTACTCCAAGCCATGTTTAAACGAGCGATAGACGCGATTGAAAACAAACTTGCCGGCCCCTGGGGCTGCTGTTGGCTCATGAGTTAAACCTTCTAACTGTCCATAGACCCTTGTATTTGAGTCTATTAACTCAATATTGTCTGGGGCCGCTGGCGCAGAGTTAGGAGTTTTGGTGCCATAGTAGAGGTCGATCAAATCAATGGCCCCGACTCCACTTATACTGGCCATATACTCTTCAATTTGATTGACCGTAGAGCGATCACTGCCCTCAGATAAGGCACCGGCAATCAAACTGTCGCCGCGCAGCCCAAATAAATAGCGGAGTATTAACAACCCATCGGTGAGGGCGTCCACTTCACCATCGCTGTCGATATCCACTTTGTTGCCCAGTGAGATCAGACGCGAGTCAATTGCTGTCGAGGTGGTATAAACAGCTCCGGATCCGATCACGCCATCGGTAAGAGCAGTGTTATTTAGACCGAACATCCACCTTAGGGAAAGCAGCCCATCAGTGAGTGCATCTAGATTGCCATTGCCATCGATATCAATATCCACTACAGCATCCGCTGGGTTCTGGGCGCTGTTGATAGTGGAGGCAATAATTAATGTGAGAGCCAATAATAGCTTGGCGGGTAAGTGTTTTATTGAGCTGGCGTTCATTGCTAGCAGCCTTCAGAGTAGACGTTAAGGTTATCTAAGTCTGATTGGTAAATCCAATAAGCTGTGCCTATAGACCGCGCTGCAGGCCAGAGCTTTCTATTTAAATTTGCAGGATTACTGAGGTTTTGGCATGGTTACTAAAATAATAAGTGTAACCTCTAAGTGGTGCTTATAAAGCACTTTTGGTCGATGGCTATTAAATTGCAGCTATTTCACATTGCTCAGATTTCGCTAGAAATATACCAAATTAGACTTTTCCTAATATCTGATGGAAAGCATAGCTATGAGACTAAGTTATCCGCTATTTAAGTGGTCATCTTTACTAGCCAGCCTTGTATTTCTGCTTGCTCTAGATTTAGCTGCCAGTGAAGTTGAGGATTTTTCAGGATCTCAACAATGGAGCGGCGATACCGATCTTGACAGGGTAGGGGGAGGTAATGCAGATAGCCTTCCGTTAGATTCGCATTACCAATATTACAAACCCATTGTCAAAGGGGCTCTTGATTTACATAACAATACCTTTAGTTCAGAACAGGTTGAACTCTTCAGTGCCCGCTTTTCCGCGCTGAATTCTCTGCTGGGTCCGACATCAGTATTTTCGAGGGTGGTAAAGCGAGAGGATTCAATTGATGCTGTTGCGTCAGAAATCGTTTGCAGCCTGCTTCCGCAGCTCTGCTCAAACGAGGAGGTGTTAAATCTAATATCTCAGCTTGAACCATTCACTGATGAAAATAACGGCTATCGCCAATTGAAGTTCGAAGTGGGTGATAACAGCTACCAGATAATATTTGTTGATGAGTTTGATGATTTTCAAAATCAACGTGCAGTGGCTATTTTTCGTGCCTATGTAGAGGAGCTTATTGGTGGGCAGCTGCAAACGGCTAAACCTATACCTGACTGGTGGCGTGACGCCCAACAGGAGTATTTGTCTGCCTATTTACTTTCAAGCATGCAGCTATCTCAGTTATTTGGCACCTATCACCAAAGACTCAAAAATGATATTCCCTTTTTAATCTCAAACAACGCTCCCCTCGATATATTGCAGGGAAATTATACGAGTATTAGCGAGGTTGGAATAATTCGCCTCGTGCATGATTATGGAATGAAATCCGTATTTTTGGGTTTTTATGATCAGTACAGGTCGAGTGATAATTGGCATGAGGCGTTTGAAAACACCTTCGGTGTCAGCCCCTCAGAGTTTTCAGAATCCTTAGAGTCGGATATGAGAGACGGCTTTGATTTTGCCGCATTGAGAGAACCTAATGATCTGCTTGATAGCTTGGAACAACCTTGGCAGCAAAGTGGTGGTTCTGCTCGGGCTTTGTTTGATTTAGCCCCTCTCAAGCTGCTTGCTTCGATTCCTTACGCCAATGGCGATGGCTGCACGAATTATTTGGCCATGGAGAGCCATGAGTTCGGAGATTTTAATGGCGATGGTTATCAGGATCTTATTCTGACAGCCGATGAAAACAATGGAGCGGGTTGCAGCGCCCCTACATCCGTTGTGGCAATCTACGGAGCCGAAAGTTATCAACCCCCAGTAATGGTGCTTGTAGATGAGGGTGCATTGGGAGGTCGCGACACTGTGGTTGCCGATATTAACGGTGACGGTTTTGATGACCTTCTGGTGTCAGGTGCTAGACATAAAGATGATAGCTATGCAGCCGATAGTCCCTCAATAAGTGGAGTCCACCTCTATTTAGGTAGCGAAACTGGGCTAATCAATTATTCATTGGCACTCGATAATCAAACCCTTTTAGATTTGAACAATATGACCTCCGAGTTCGTTACCCATGGGGATATCGATGGGGATTCAATTGAGGAATTTTTCCTATTTGGTATCGGCGACGGACATGCCTGGCCAAAGCCAGTGGTGATCGATTGTGATCTGTCCTGTGTTGCCCGTCATCCGTCGGGATTTGATGCCGACAGCTATCCAAACTCTGGAGGTGTAAGTATTTATAATGCGGTTTTAGTCGACCTAGATGGTGATGAGGATCTCGATATTTTAATCAATTTAGAGGTGGATCCGCTATATTTTGATGGCAGTCCTTTCGTCTCTAAACGCTACGCCCACGCCGCGTATTATCAGCTAGAGGGTTCATTTGATATGTCCTCAGCTCCTGTTGAATTGGATATGGGGTTCCGACTTGACGGAAACACTGAGCAGCCCATTACCGATGACAATAGAATTTTAGACCCTACTGCATCCCATTACTGGGAGTCGGAATTAATTGATCTCACAGGTGATCATGATATTGAGCTGGTTACTCTCGAAAATAATCAGTTTCATATTTCTAATGCTCGTTTTCTGATTTCACTATATTCTTGGAATGCAGAAAATGGACAATATCAACTCGCCGATGACCAGCCCGAGGATACAGGTGCCTCTCACGATCAAAACTTTCGTTTTAACGATTTAAATGGCGATTCTCGTTTAGATATCATTTCTACTCTTAAACCGGGGCCACTTTTCGAGCATGCAATTTCTCTGCATCAGAATTTAAACTCCGGTTGGTCTCTGAGCAAAAAATCATTTAGCCATTTTATGCAAGAAAACAACTGTAATCGCATCTATACCCCAGATTTTGATTCAGACGGTAATTTAGATGTAATCATCACCTGTCCCCGGTTTGATAGCCTAGAAATCTATTATGGTAAAAACCAATTATTGCCGGACCGGGATCATGATTCGATTCCCGATGGGCAAGATCGATTTCCATTTATTCCTATCGGAGACCTTTTAGATAGTGATAGCGATGGAGCCCCTGACGATTGCGATCAAAACTGCATTGAACTGGGAATGAGTGATGATCAAGACGATGACAATGATTCTGTGCCAGATACTGAGGATACTTTCTCTCTGGATGCCAGTGAGAGTTTAGACTCTGATGCCGATGGCATTGGTAACAATGCTGATGCCGATGATGACAATGATGGTATCTTGGATATCCAGGAATTAACCGATGGTACTGACCCTTTTGATCCCCTAGATCTTGATTCCGATCATGATGGAATGCCAGATTTACAGGACCCCGATGATGATAATGACGGCGTTATTGATTTGCATGATGCATTTCCTGTGGATAGCTCAGAAATCTCCGATTTAGATTCAGATGGCATGGGTGATAATGCAGATACTGATGATGATAACGATGGAGTGCCCGACACCTCTGATGCCTTTCCCTTAGATCAGTCCGAGCAATTTGATTCAGACTCAGATGGTGTTGGCAATAATGCAGATGCGTTCCCCAATAACCTGCTTTATTCCCTAGATAGTGACGCTGACGGTATGCCAGACCTCTGGGAAGCGCGCTATGGCCTCGACTTGAATGATGCATCCGATGCAGCCAGTGACAGTGATAACGATGGCATGGCCGCCCTTGGAGAGTTTTTGGCGGGCACCATCCCCACGGGTTCCTTAGATATCGATGGTAACGGTCGTTATGACGCTCTAACCGATGGCCTGCTGATACTGAGAGGAATGTTCGACTTATCCGGGGATGCACTGGCCAGCGGGGCTGTGGCCTCTGATGCGGTTTATTCGTCTTCAGATGAAATCGCCGCTCGCATCAGCATGCTTGATGATCTTGTGGACATTGATGGTAATGGTCAAATCGATGCATTGACTGATGGGCTTATTATTCTGCGTTATCTGTTTGGTCTCAGGGATGAGATGCTTGTTAATGGAGTGATTGCATCCGATGCCACAATGACGTCGGCGGACGAAATTACCGCTGAGATAGAAAATTTGATGCCCGCTCTGTAGAGACACTTTGGGGGCTTTAGTCGTCTCCTGATTCGGCGGTTTTGACGAAGAAACTATGTAATGTTAGTCTAAAAATTCAAAACCTATAAAAAGCTAACGGAGATTAGTGATGCCTGAGATGAGTAGTTTTAAAAATAAAGAAGAAGCCCTTGCTCAAATTGAAGAGGCCGGTTACCACGTTTTTGCTGCCGACTATCCAGCCATCAAAAATGACTTTCACTGGCACGATTTTGACTCTCTTATTTATATAACAAAAGGTGAACTTACTGTTACCGAGCAGAGTACTGGTGATTCAATCACTGTAACAGCGGGTACTAAATTAGTCGCCGGAGCAGGGGTAGTGCATAGAGAAGAGAGTAGTGGTTACAGTGCTATCATCGGTTTGTCTATTGCACCGCACTTGCTAACGCGGCCAGTTGAGAAACTGCCGCCATATTCAAATTGATTTTATGGATAGGTAGGCTAGAACCCCAGTGCTACTGAGAGAATATCAACCGCTACCTCGGCATCTGCAGTGTAATCAACTAAAAGCGCCAGACAACGAACTGCCTTCAGAGGCCAAGCCTTCGGTAAAGACCAAAGGTTAGCCGCCATAGAATGTAACAATCTCACGGGTCAGGGTTGAATTCTCGGCTTTCTATGATGCTGCTTTTGATATAGCTGTTGTCTTAAAATGAGCGCAAATATGCATAACATCTTAAAAATATTGACCTTAAGTGTCTGCATAATCAGTAGTTTTGGCGCCACAATCGCTGTGCCCGCAGAGACTTTATCGGTGCCAAGCTCACCTAATATTGTTTGGTACTTGCTGATGATATGAGCTGGTTTGACGTGGGAGCCTACCACCAACGTTCCGATAACCTGCCAAAAAATGCCGTTACCCCCAATATTGATCAACTAGCTCGAGAAGGTATGTTGTTCACGCAATCCTTTACCGCAACTGCAATGTGTACGGTTACTCGATCACAGTTATATACCGGCCTTTACCCCGTTAGAAACGGCGCTTATGGAAACCACACATGCGTTTATGAGGATGTCAAAAGTGTTGTTCATTATTTTAGAGATGTGGGTTATCGGGTTGGCTTGGCTGGTAAGGGGCATATATTCCCGAGTAAATCATTTCCTTTTGTAAATGTAATGCCAGGGTCAGTATCTAACGCCCTGATTGAGTACGTTGATGTTGTGCCTACATTGATCGATATAGTGAGTAATAATGTGCCGGAAACATGGATGGGCAAAGCTTTAAGTCAGTTTTGATGGGACAGAAAACAGAACATAAAGATTATGTATTTGGAATACAAACAAGCTTTAACATATACGATGGCGCTGCATACCCTATCAGATCGGTCCGTAGCAAATCGCTTAAATTAATTCATAACCTAATGTCCGGCGGTGAATTCTCAAGCATCTTAACCAATGGTCCTTGGTTTAAAGAAGAGCTGCAAAATGCAGAAAGCCCCAATGGAACCCTTTATGCTCGTTATTTGAAAAGGCCGGAGTACGAGCTATATGACATTGTTAAAGACCCCTTCGAACAAAAGAATATTATTGATATGCCGGGCTATGAGGATGAGGTGGCAATTTTAAGGAGCAGGTTGTCCTCATGGATGGTCCAGCAAGGTGACCAGGGTGTTGAGACTGAATTATCTGTTTGTGAGCGCAAAGGGTTTTCCCATAGACGCTGTTTATAAAGGCCTGTTAAACCGATGGGCGACGTTTGGTTGACAACAAGCTCTTTAGAGGCAAACGTATTTTAAATACCCATAAACGAAAAAACCCCAGCATTTGCAGGGGTTTTAACGACTAGATATGGCGGTGGGATAGGGATTCGAACCCTAGTTAGGCTATTAACCTAAGCCAGTTTTCAAGACTGGTGCATTCAACCGCTCTGCCATCCCACCTAGTGAAGGCGCGATTATACAGCGCCTTTTTGCTAGGACAAGTACCAATTACGCTTGAGAGCCTTTTTCATCAGATTCTTTTGCTGTACCTGTCTCTAAAGGTGCGTCTTCAGTCTTTGTAGCCTGAGCCGTACGCTTTTTGCGTGGGTCATTTGATGCTCTGGCAACGGCCGCTTTTGGCGTTGTTGTCGGTGCTGGCTTGGTCGTGTCCAGTGCGACAGCTGCGGGCTTCTCAACACGCTCCGTACTGACCTTGACTTCGCTTACTGGCTTTGGCTTGAAGCGTGGATCGTTACTTGCTCTCGCCTTGCCAGTTTCAGCTGGTTTCGCTTTAGCTTTTGGCGCGGCTTTTACTTCAGTCTCTGCCGCTGCCTTCTTCGGAGCTTTTGGCTTTTCTGTTGGAGCTTCTGCCTGCTTTGGAGCTTCAGCCTGTTTAGGAGCTTCAGCCTGTTTAGGAGCCTCAGCTTTAGCTGCTGGCTCAGATGCCGGCGTTTCAGCTTTAACGGCAGCAGGAGCATCGCTAGGGGCTGCAGTAGCTTCACCTTCAATTTTCTTAGGCTTGGCTGGTGCTTTCCGGCGTGTTCTAGGCTTAGGTGCAGGCTTCTCTTCAGGGGCTACCGCTGAGTCTTGGCCTTCAGTCGCTACTGTTGTCACTGGAGTCGCTTCTGTTGTCTCAGTCTCTCCACCCTCTAGTGTCTCAGTTTTTGGCTTGCGACGGCGGGCAGGGCGCTTGCGTGCTGGCTTGGTCTCTGTAGTTTCAACTGCTGCATCCCCAGTGGCCGGTGCTAATGTCTCGGCAACAATCGCTGGTGCGGCCTCGGCTACTGCTGGTGTTTCAATGGCTATATCAGTAGCAACTTGACCCGTAACATCTGCCGGAACATCTTGACGCTGACGGCGACGACGTGGCCCGCGACGTTTGTCATTGGGTCGTTTCTTTAACCCACCAGTTTCACCTGCATCAGCGCTCTTGTCAGCGGTCTGTGATGCAGTGGATGGGGCATCTGCTTTCTGATCCCGAGCCTGGGGCTTGGCAGCGCCTCGAGATTGATCATTGCGGCCTCGGTTCTGTGCTGGTTTATCAGCTGACTTGCCTTGAGTGTCGTTGCGCTCGCCGTCCCGTGTGTTCTCGCCGCGGCTGTCATTGCGGTTACGGTTGCGATTGCGATTATTCGGTCGACGGTTGCCCTGACGATTGCGACCCTCTTGGTTCTGTCCGCCGCGACGGCTATTGCCACTCGGGCGTGATTTCTTCGCTTCTTCAGTGGTCTTTTCTTCTGTGCTGCTACCAAATAGGCTAGCCAACATGCGTTTAAGAATACCTGGCTTGTTCACTTTGGAGGCTGCTGGTGCTGCGGGAGCGGCTTTTTCCGGCATGATCGGAGCAGGAGTGTTGGGTACCAGTGTCTTAACTGCTGGCTCGGAGATCGGCAGTGGTGCACTGCTGCGCTCGAGGTCCTGCTCTGGCTCTTTGCTGCTCAGATCATGGGCTAACTTATAGCTAAACTCACCGTCGCTGTCGTCATCGTCCTGAGCACGAATGCGCACAACTTCGAAGTGTGGTGTTTCCATTTGAGTGTTTGGCAGCACAACAATATTAATTTTATTGCGGCCTTCGATATCGGCGATTTCACTGCGTTTTTCATTGAGCAGAAAAGTGGCTACAGAGACTGGCACAATAGCGCGAATCTCTTTGCTGAACTCTTTCTGAGCTTCTTCTTCAATTAGACGCAAAATAGACAGTGCCAGTGAGCGTGTACCACGAATGGTGCCCTGACCTTTACAGCGCGGGCAGATTTTTGACATGGTTTCTTCAAGTGAAGGGCGCAGTCGCTGACGAGACATTTCCAGCAGTCCAAAGCGTGAGATGCGGCCAACCTGCACTCGAGCGCGGTCAATCTTGAGCGCTTCGCGAATGGTGTTTTCTACTTCTTTCTGGTGGCGCGCATTGAGCATATCGATAAAGTCGATCACGATCAGACCGCCAACATCCCGCAGACGCAGTTGACGGGCAACTTCTTCTGCAGCTTCTTTGTTAGTGTTAAAGGCTGTCTCTTCAATATCACCACCCTTAGTGGCGCGGGCTGAGTTGATGTCGATGGAGACCATGGCTTCAGTGATATCGATTACGATTGAGCCGCCAGAGGGGAGGCTGACTTCACGTCTGAACGCAGTCTCAATCTGGTTTTCAATTTGGTAGCGATTAAAGAGGGGAATCTGTTCTTGGTAGAACTTCACTTTGTTGGTGAAGTCTGGCATTACCGTGCCGATAAAGGCGGCGGCCAGGTTATAGGCGTCTTGGCTATCGACAATTACTTCACCTACATCTTGGCGCAGATAATCGCGAATAGCGCGAACTATTACGTTGCTTTCTTGAAACAGGAAGTGCGGTGCTTTGGCACCCTCAGCTTCAGCTTCAATGGTGTTCCAAAGCTGTAGCAGGTAATCCAGATCCCACTGCAGTTCTTCAGTGGCTCGGCCTATACCTGCGGTGCGAACGATAGCGCCCATACCCTCTGGAATATCTAAACCGCGCATTGCTTCACGCAAGTCAGCACGCTCTTCACCTTCGATGCGACGGGAGATTCCACCGGCACGAGGATTGTTCGGCATCAGAACCAAGTAGCGACCAGCGAGGCTGATAAAGGTTGTCAGTGCAGCGCCTTTGGAGCCACGCTCTTCTTTTTCCACCTGAACAAAGATTTCCTGACCTTCGCGAACTGCATCTTTAATATTGACGCGGCCGCCGTCGGAGGATTTGCCTTTAAAGTATTCTCGAGAGATTTCTTTCAGTGGGAGAAAGCCGTGGCGATCGGCGCCATAGTCAACAAATGCTGCTTCGAGGCTGGGCTCGACTCTTGTGATCTTGCCTTTGTAAATATTGGCTTTCTTTTGTTCTCTTGTGCGGTTTTCGATATCCAGATCGTAGAGCTTCTGACCATCAACCATAGCAACGCGCACTTCTTCAGTGTGCGAAGCATTTATTAACATACGTTTCATAGTTCACCTTTGCTTGTTGTGTCGAGCAGCAGCAGTGAAAAGAGGTAAGAAGAGGTGTATACAAGCAAGTGACTAGGTATAGATAAAGTGTAAAAAAACGACAAAAAGCAAAATTTGCGCTCTGCCCAGTACTCCGTTACCCCCGCGGTTACTGGCGTTAAGCGCAGTTTTGGGGATGCTATCCATTATTTAGTATCTTGTCCTCAGTTATCCGAACAGCGTTTTTATCTCTACACAAGCCCTACTAAAATGCCGGGCTTTAGGTGATTCAAGCGCGTCTCACTTTAAGAAAGATAGGCCTCTAAGGGTAAGTCTTTCTCAATTGCGGTTAACTTTTGTAACCAAAATTATCTTGTCTTTTCTCTGCAGCCTACTCAGCTGTCATCGAGTGTCGGCCCCTATGGCCAGACTCTCCTGTATTCTTTTTCGCTTAGCCTTGTTATGGCATTTGGCGATCTGTTCGACCTCTGGGCAGCGTTTATTCCGCGCTGGGCAGTAGGGAACTTGGCCGCAATGTAACAACAAAGCCTGAGACTTTCAATGTAAACAGATAATTTAGTTGGGAACAGCGAGGCTGCTAGGTACAATGCGCGGCAAATCATTACAAGCAGCGCCCATGTCAAGCGAATCGCAATTCAGTCAAGTCTCCTATGTCGATATTGGTCCAGAACAAGCTGGCCAGCGTCTGGATAACTTTCTTATTAAAATCCTCAAGGGTGTGCCCAAGTCGCGCATTTATAGGTTGCTACGCAAGGGTGAGGTGCGGGTTAATAAAGGTCGTGTTAAAGCCGAGAGCCGTCTTAAAGAGGGAGATATTGTTCGTTTGCCGCCGATCAGAGTCGCTGAGCGCGGTGAGATGCCGGCTGTGGGTCGCCAGCTAAAACAGTACTTGGCTGACAATATATTGTTCGAGGACGATGGTCTGCTGATTATCAATAAGCCTAGCGGGCTGGCGGTTCATGGTGGCAGTGGGGTTTCGCTGGGCGCTATCGAAGCACTTCGTGCGGAACATCCGGAGCTGCGCTTTCTTGAATTGGTACACCGCCTCGATCGTGATACCTCTGGCTGTTTGATGCTGGCAAAAAAACGCGCGGTGTTACTGGCATTGCAACAGGACATGCAGCGCAACTATATAGAGAAGCGTTACACGGCTCTGTCCAAAGGTCGCTGGCCCAAGGGTAAGAACACCATCAATGCGCCACTGCGGAAAAATACACTGCAGTCCGGTGAGCGCATGGTGCGTGTCGATGCTTCAGGCAAGGCCTCGGTAACACACTTTAAAATTCTCCAGCAGTATCCTTCGGCGACACTCTTAGATATCAAACTCGAGACAGGCAGAACCCACCAGATTCGTGTGCACTGCGAATTTGCCCAACAGCCGATTGCCGGTGATCCCAAGTACGGTGATGAACAATTTAATGAAAGTTTAAAACCTTTGGGACTCAAGAGGCTGTTTTTGCACGCTCGTTACCTGCGCTTTAAGCATCCTTTATCGGGGGATTGGGTTGAAGTTGAGGCACCACTGCCAGCAGATCTCGCGAAAGTGTTAACCAAGCTTTGAGTGCTTTTGATTTAAATGGAACTCATACAGGTAGCGCCAACAGCGGTGCTATTAAGCTGATTATCTTCGATTGGGATGGCACGATTTCTGATTCTGTTGCGCGAATTGTCAGCTCTATGCAGATGGCGGCAACGGAACTCAATATGACCGTGCCTAGCTATACCGAGGTCAAGGAAATTATTGGCCTCGGTCTTACGGAAGCGGTGTTTCGGTTATTTCCTCAGGCAACTCGGGAGCAGGTTTTCCAGTTGCAGACAAGCTACTCCCAACACTATCGCTCTGAGGATACTGCACCCTGTGCCTTTTTCCATGGCGTAGAAGAGACGCTGGAGCAGTTAAAAGCAGAGGGCTATCTCTTGGCAGTTGCCACGGGGAAGAGTAGGGCGGGATTGGATCGGGTGCTGCTTAGCTTGGGTATGGAGAACTTCTTCCACAATAGCCGCTGTGCCGATGAAACGCTGTCTAAGCCTGATCCGCTAATGCTAGAGCAACTACTCTGTGACTTTGATTTACCTCCTGAGGCTGCAGTGATGGTGGGCGATACAGAGTTTGATATGGAAATGGCCGTAAATGCCGGTATGCCGCGAATCGCTGTGAGCTATGGCGCCCATCATGCAGATCGGTTAAAGGCTTTTGAACCGCTGGCCTGTGTAGATTTGTTTAGGGATATTAGGTCGTCCCTCTATTGATATCCGAGACTGTGTCGATACCCGAGCCTCTGTCGATATCCGGCCCTCCATTAGTAATGCCTTCAATATCACCTAGCCGAACTATTGAGATCCCGCAGCAACTTTGACAATTTAATGAGTGGCAAGCCAATAAGTGCTGATGGGTCATCACTCTTAACCGATTCAAATAAACTGATACCCAGAGACTCTGCTTTAAAGCTGCCTGCGCAGTCATAGGGTGTATCCGCCTTTAAGTAGCCTTCAATCTCGGCGCTGCTAAGATCACGGAAATTGACCTCGGTGATGTCGAGGGCGCTGTTGCATTGCCCTTGGTACAGAACTGTCACTGCCGTATAAAATTTAACCGTCTGTCCGGACTGGGCGCTGAGCTGTGCAACAGCCCGCTGATGGTTGCCGGGTTTGCCCAAGACTCTTGGGCTCTTATCGGCCGAGTCGACAAAACATAATTCCGCTACCTGATCAGAGCCGATTACCGTTGCCTCGGGAAACTCCGCTGCAACTGTCTGCGCCTTTGCCTCGGCCAGACGAACCGCTTGATGCTCTGCCGACTCATTTTTTTGGGCCCGCTCATCGAGATCTGGGGAGACGCATTTAAAGCTGAGTTGCAGTCGTTCCAGCAGGGATTTTCGGTAGCGGGAGGAGGAGGCCAAAATAAGGTTTTGCATAAAAAAGCTTCTGGATTGATGAGTCTGGGGCTGAAGCTCAATTATACATGGCGGATCGCGGCTATTTGGTCAATTTTCTTTGACAGAACAATATCTTGACCCTATCATGCGCGCCTAACTGGGTACCACCTTATATATGGCACTGCCAACACTAGTAGATCCGCGTAAACTTGCGAACCAAGGAATTGTCCTCGAAGGACATTTTGAGGCGAAGCATCTTCCGCGTCTGGCGCTTGCAGTTGAGAGCATTGAGTCACCCTTAGCCGCTTTAGTTAAGTTTGAGGTGGATGAGGTTGGGGCAAAAGTGGTCAACGGTACATTTGAGATAGCAGTCATGGCGACATGTCAGCGCTGTCTGGACCCGGTGAGAGTAAATTTGGTTGCTGATATAGCGGCACAGATAATTTGGTCGGAAGATCAGATTGGCAGAGTGTCAGGTGATCGAGAGCCTTGGATTGTCGGGGATAAGATGGCCGACCTGAGTGCACTGCTCGAAGATGAAGTTTTATTGGCTCTGCCTCTAGTGAACTACCATGAAGTAGGTAGCTGTACTGGAGACACCTTCTTTTCTCAGGATGGGCCCGGTAGTGACGAGAAAGACGATGAGATTGTCTCTGACAATCCCTTTAATATTTTAGCGCAGTTGAAGAAATAACTTCGGCTGCACAAGATTATTGCTTAGGAGTAATCTATGGCTGTTCAGAAAAGTCGCAAGACACGTTCAAAGCGCGGTATGCGTCGTTCACACGATTCACTTAGTGCTGCAACTATTTCAGTTGATCCGGTAAGCGGCGAGAAGCACCTGCGTCACAATGTGTCCGCTGATGGTTTTTACCGCGGCCGCAAAGTTATCGAGACTGACTCCGAATAACTGAATAAATTATTCTTTGGCAAATTCACTGCGAATTGCCGTTGATGCAATGGGCGGGGACCTCGGTCCTCGTGTCACTGTGTCCGCGTTACTTGATTTTCTTAATAGCCATCACCAAGTTTATGCATTGGTATTTGGTGACCAGACTCAGGTGGGCGAACAGTTATCCCTTCACTGTAAAGATCCCAGCATCCTCGCACGCATAGAAGTGCGCCACAGCGACTCCCAAGTCGTTGACTCTGATAAACCCTCAGCCGTTATTCGCCACAAACGTGAATCCTCCATGGGATTAGCGTTACAAGCGCTTGCTGGAGGGGAAGCTCAGGCATTTGTCAGTGCAGGGAATACCGGCGCAATAATGGCTCTGGGGCTACATTTTGTAAAACCACTGCCCGGCATCTCGAGGCCGGCTATCTGCACCACGATTCCAACGGCTTCCGGTCACAGCTATGTCTTGGATCTAGGCGCTAACCCGGTGTGCTCAGCGATGCAGCTCTATGAGTTCGCTCTGCTTGGAGCACTCACCGCTAAAGAATTAGAATCAATTGAGGCGCCCAGCGTGCGGCTGCTCAATGTCGGCGAAGAGTCGAACAAAGGACGGGAAGATATTCAACAGGCAGCCGCGCTGCTTGAGGCCGATAGTGCCATTAACTACTGCGGCTATATTGAGGGCAATGGTATTTTTCAGGGTGGCACCGATGTGATTGTCTGTGATGGCTTCGCTGGCAATGTGGCACTAAAAACCAGTGAAGGGTTGGCCCTTATGGTGGCAGCGCAATTCCGTCAAGCCGTTGGGCGTGGCTGGTTGTCGCGACTTGCGATGGGACTGTTGCGCAAGCCGCTGTCACAACTAAAGGTACAGCTCGACCCAGCGCTCTATAACGGCGCATATTTTCTCGGTCTAAATGGCGTGGTGGTAAAAAGTCATGGCAGTGCCTCACAAACCGGTTTTGTGCGCGCTCTGCAAGTTGCCACCCAAGCGGCAGAACATAACTTGCCCGAGATATTGTCGCCTATACTTAAACACAAACTGAATCAATCAGGATAAAAGAAGACAGTCTATGAACAATAATTTGGCATTTGTATTTCCCGGTCAGGGATCACAAAAAATTGGAATGCTGGCTGATTTGGCCGCGGCGAATACTTTAGTAGAGCAGACATTTGGCGAAGCTTCTGAGGTGCTTGGATATGACTGCTGGGACCTGGTGCAGAACGGCGAAGACCAAGAGATCAATCTTACTGAGCGCACTCAGCCTATTCTTCTTGCGGCCAGCGTTGCAATTTGGCGTCTCTGGCAACAGCAGGGCGGACCTAATCCCGCCGCTATGGCGGGTCATAGTCTCGGAGAGTGGTCTGCACTAGTGTGCGCCGGCGCGGTTGATTTTGCCGATGCAGTTAAGATTGTCCGCGCGCGTGGTGCCTTTATGCAACAGGCTGTGCCGGTGGGCGTTGGCGCTATGGCTGCAATTATGGGTATAGATGACCAGATAGTGGTGGATGCCTGTGCCGAGGCCGCCGAGGGTCAGGTAGTTGCTGCGGTTAACTTTAATGCGCCGGGTCAGGTCGTGATTGCCGGCAATGCCGAGGCGGTGGCTCGGGCCACGGCTATCTGTAAGTCAGGTGGTGCCAAGCGCGCGGTTGAGTTGCCAGTGAGTGCACCTTTCCATACCTCTTTAATGCGCCCAGCAGCTGACAACCTAGCTGAATTGGTTGAAGCTACAACTTTTAGCGCTCCCCAGATCAAGATCATTCACAATGTAAATGCTCAGTCGGAAGCCGATCCCGCGACGATTAAGGGCTTAATGCTTGAGCAGATTTACAAGCCTGTACTCTGGGTTGACTGTGTTAATGGACTCGCCGCTGGCGGTGCGGAAATGCTTATCGAATGTGGCCCAGGCCGTGTTCTCAATGGACTCTCTAAGCGTATAGATCGCAACCTCAAGTCCCTGTCGACTGATGATGTGGACAGCTTAGAAAACGCCTTAACCTCAGTTTGAACAATTTTTTATAAATAGGAACAAGAAATGAATCTTAATGAAAAGGTGGCACTAGTCACTGGCGCCACTCGTGGCATTGGTGCTGCTATAGCGGAAGCATTGGGTAAGGCGGGGGCCACTGTTGTAGGTACGGCCACATCTGAGGCCGGTGCCGCATCAATCAGCCAGCGCTTTGCTGAAAATAATATTAATGGCACTGGAATGGTGCTCAATGTGACCGATGCTGAGTCGGTCACTGGCGTGATTAAGAGTATTACCGAGCAATTTGCTGCGCCGACTATTTTGGTCAATAACGCCGGTATCACCAAAGATAATATTCTTATGCGCATGAAAGACGATGAGTGGATGGATGTGATGGATACCAATCTCACCTCGGTATTTCGTCTTGCCAAGGGTTGTGTCCGTCCTATGACCAAAGCCCGCTGGGGTCGAATCATCAATATCAGTTCGGTGGTTGGCGCTATGGGCAATGCTGGCCAGAGTAATTACTCTGCATCAAAAGCGGGTGTCGGTGGTTTTACCCGTGCTTTGGCCAAAGAACTCGGCTCGCGCAATATTACAGTGAATACTGTAGCACCTGGATTTATCGATACGGATATGACCAAAGATCTTCCCGAAGCGAGCAAAGAGTCCATGCTGACACAGATTCCACTGGCCCGTTTAGGTGCTCCAGAAGAGATCGCTGCAGTGGTGTGTTTTCTCGCTGGAGACGCCGCTGGCTACATTACTGGCGAGACAATTCATGTAAATGGCGGCATGTACATGTCCTAAGTCATTGATTTAGATGGTAATTGTTGTTTTTTAAAATAGGGTTTAGCATTTTGTTATTTGTAGGGTAAAATGCGCGCCTCGAAAACACAGATTATCGCTATTTGAGCTTTTTTTGCTCGGTGGCACATTAATTAAGTAATTCAGTTAACAGGAGTATGTATACGATGAGTAACATCGAAGAACGCGTCATTAAAATGGTTGCAGAGCAGCTTGGTGTAAAAGAAGAAGATGTTAAAAGCACATCGTCTTTTGTTGAAGATCTGGGTGCAGACTCCCTGGACACAGTTGAGCTGATTATGGCTTTGGAAGAGGAATTCGATGCTGAAATTCCTGATGAAGAAGCAGAAAAGATCGCCACTGTTCAAGACGCAGTTACGTATATCACTGCCAACGGCTAATATTTGAGGTTTATGAAAAAACCGCTCCAATGGGGCGGTTTTTTTATGCGCGGAATTTAGGTTTAATGGCAGCATGACTTACCTAGCTAAAGCACTTTGTGCCCATATGACAGCAGCCCTATGACAGATTTCAGTTCCAAGACAAACTTCGACAACTCGCGGACCCCTATCTCTGTTGTCGATGGCCGGGTGGCAGGCAGTATGCCCCTGACTGATCGTGGCGCTAGCTACGGTCATGGGCTGTTTGAGACCATGCTGTTGCACAGTGGCGCATTACCCCTGCTGCCACAGCACGCTGCACGGTTGCTTAAAGACGCTCCAATTCTCGGGTTGAATATCACAACGGATTGCTTAGAGAGCAATATTGACTCTCTGCTCAAGCTCCTCGAGCCTCAGCAGCTCAGTTCAGGGATTATCAAAGTGACCCTGACTGCCGGCAGCGGTGGCCGGGGTTATGCGCCTCCATCACCCAGCGCGGCTGTGCCACGGATTAGCGTTCAGTACTTTGCATTGCCCCAGGAGAGTCAGCAGCAGCGTCAGAAGGGCATCAGGGTGACGGAATGTGATTACCGCCTGCCTCTCAATCCGGTGCTTGCCGGTATCAAACATTTAAATCGCTTGGATCAAGTGATAGCTCGTTCTGAATGGGGGGATGAATATGAAGATGGCATTATGTTTTCCTCAGATCATCAGGTTATTGAAACCACCAGAGCCAATCTCTTTGTCAAACTCGCCAGCGGCTGGGTGACACCGCGGCTTGATCAGGCGGGCGTTCGGGGAGTGATGCGCGAGTTATTGCTCCATAGGCTGTTTAGGAGTGCTGGTCTTCAGGTTAAAGAAGCTACCATTAGCCGCGAGCAATTCGACAGTGCAGATGAAATCTTCAGCTGTAGCTCAGTGAGGGGACTAGTGCCTATCATTGCCACCAAAAGGACTACCGCTGAACGGGCCATTGGAGAGGATACCAGGGCACTGCAGGGACTATTACAGAGCCATTATGGTGCCTTCCCATGCTGAGACGACTAGTTGCCAGCCTGGTGCTGCTAACAGTGGTTTTGGCCTCGGTCTCAGGATTGATGCTGGCGGGCTATTACGAGCTGGAAAAGCCCATTGAGCTTCCGTCAGGGCAAAACTCTGTGGTTTGGCAGGTGGATAGAGGCAGCAGTCTCAGCAAAGTAAATCGCCAACTGCATAAGCGGGATATCCTATCCCATCCAAGACTGTTGAGTCTCTATGCACGGATAGTCGGAGTCACGGCAATTCAGGCCGGTCACTACCAGATTGAAAGGGGTGAAACGGCCCTGCAGCTATTGACCAAACTTAATCAGGGCGCCGTTATTAGCTACCAGATAACCTTTCCCGAGGGTTGGAATTTTAAGCAGTGGATCGCCCAGTTAGCCGCAGTGGAGCAGTTTGCCGAGGTCAGCCAGCTAAACCAAGAGCAGTTAATGACTGCAGCAGAGATTAACCAACCCCATCCAGAAGGCTGGTTGTTCCCCGATACCTACAGCTATACCCACGAGGACAGAGCGGTGGATATAGTCGCCAGAGCTCACCGCAAGATGCTTGAAGTTCTCGATCAAGCTTGGCAGGCAAGAGAGCCAAATCTACCCTATGCCAACCCTTACGAAGCATTGATCATGGCCTCGATAGTGGAAAAAGAGACCGGTCTAGCCGCCGAGCGTTCCACCATTGCTGGAGTGTTTGTTCGTCGCCTAAACCGCGGCATGCGCTTGCAAACCGACCCTACGGTGATCTACGGGCTGGGTGATGCCTATCGCGGCAATATTACTCGTCGTCACCTCAAGACCACGACCCCCTATAACACTTATCGTATCAATGGCTTGCCACCAACCCCCATTGCGATGCCCAGTGCCGCGGCTATCGAGGCAGCACTGCATCCACAGGCCGGTAGCAGTCTTTACTTTGTTGCCAGAGGCGATGGCGGTCACTACTTCTCGGATAATCTTGCGCAACACCAAAAGGCAGTGCGGCAGTATCAGATCAATCAGCGGGCTGTGGATTATCAATCTGCACCAAAGTCGGAAAAGTAATCCGCCTAAAACCACAACCAGGGCAGACAGTGGCCTCGCAAATCGTCACAATAGAGCGGTCAAAAAACTAGCAGTCAGGTCGGGAAATCAGATGCGCGGAAAATTTATTACCATTGAAGGCACCGAGGGCGTTGGCAAGACCACCAATATAGACTTTATCCAGCAATGGATGGACGGCAAAAAGCTTACTTACGGCAGCACCAGAGAGCCGGGCGGTACGCCCCTAGCGGAACAGTTGCGGGAGCTGCTGCTGGCCCCTAGAGAAGAGTCGGTGTGCAACACCGCTGAACTGCTTATGGTCTTTGCAGCCCGCGCCCAACACCTCAATCAGGTTATCGAACCGATGCTCGGTGAGGGTGCCTGGGTACTCTGTGACCGCTTTACCGATGCCACCTATGCCTATCAGGGCGCCGGGCGGCATATGCGTGACGACCTGATTAGAGATTTAGAGCTGATAGTGCAGGGTAGTCTGCAGCCAGATCTCACTATTATTCTCGATATACCCGTCCAGATTGGTCTGGCTCGGGCCAGTGAGCGCAGCGCACCGGACCGATTTGAACAGGAGCAGCTGGAGTTCTTTGAGCGGGTCCGCAATCGCTATCTGCAAATAGCGGAGGACAATCCCCAGCGCTGTGTAGTGATCGATGCATCGCTTAATCTGGAAGGGGTGCAGGCGCAGATCACAGAGGCCCTCGAGCGCTTTTGGGAGACTATCTAGTGTCTGCTCTGCCACTGCCCTGGCAAGAGGCGACCTGGGCTGCACTTAATACCAGCATCGATGGCGAGCGCTTGCCCCATGCTGTGCTAATTAGTGGCGACGAGGGTATTGGCAAGTCCCGTCTGGCCACAGCCTTGGCGCAGCGGCTGATCTGTTCCGCGGAAATGGTTAAATACGCCTGTGGCGCCTGTAAAACCTGCACCTTATTTAGCGCCGGTAACCATCCAGATGTCAGTTATCTGGCACCGGAAGAGAAAGGCAAGCCGATTAAAATTGAGCAGGTGCGCAAGCTCTGTGTCTCCCTAGGCAAGACAGCTCAACAAGGGGGATGGAAGGTGGCGATTATTTCCCCTGCGGAAGCGATGAATATCAGTTCCGCCAATGCCCTGTTAAAAAATCTTGAAGAACCTCAGGGCAAGACATTATTAATTCTGGTTTCAAATCGTCCGAGTCGATTGTCGGCGACCATTCGCAGCCGCTGTCAAAAGCTTAGTATGCCGACACCAGATACCCAAATGGCCCTGCAGTGGCTCACTGATGTCACCAGCGATGCCAGCGCTGCGGCGCAGGTACTGCCTCTCGCCGGTGGACGCCCGCTATTGGCTCTCAACTATCTGCAAAGCGATAACTTGGATCAACGGCAACAGTTCGAAGCGCTAGTGTCTGACGTGGGCACCGGCGCAATGTCTCCCTTGGCCGCGGCTCAGCAGTGCCAAAAGCTCGATGGTGAAATGTCTATTGAGTGGTTTAGTCGATATATTCATCGTCTGGCAACAACCGAGCTTGCGGATAAGCCTAATCCTGCTTTATTCAGTTTCTCGGATAAGTTGCTGTTGGCGCGCAATTGGATCGCCAGTGGCAATAATCCCAACCCGCAGATGCTCTGGGAGGAGTTGTTTATGGATTGGGCAATGGTGTTTAAGCGGCGTAAATAGGCCCAGCATCCCTTCATCACACCCAGTCACTCTGCTGCCTTAAGCCACATAGTCAGTGCATCCAAGATTTTCGTGCTAAGCTCAAAACAGCGCAGGGAAAAGAGGCAATAAGGATGTTTAAAGGCGGCAAAGGCGGTATTTTATCCGTAGAAATTAAAACCGAAGATGCACTGTATGAACACTATATGCCGTTTGTTCAGGGCGGCGGGGTATTTGTCCCAACGAAGAAAAATTATGAACTGGGTGATGATATTTTCTTTTTGTTAAGCATCTATTTGCGCCCGGAACCGATTCCCATGACCGGTAAAGTTGTCTGGGTAACACACAAGGGTTCGGCGAGTTTTAAGCAAGAGGGTGTTGGGGTTCAGCTGAGCCCCGAACAGGAAGATTTAAAAGTTGATATTGAACAGGCTCTGACCGGTACGGTACACTCCCACAAGCCTACACTAACCATGTAGTAATCAATCCTAAAAAAGACCTTTCACCCTATGCTGGTAGACTCTCACTGTCATCTAGATCACTTGGATTTAAGCGATCGAGACGGCGGACTCAATGGCGTAATAGATGCAGCTCAGGCTCGTGGCGTCAGCCACTTTCTCAGTGTCGCCGTGGATATGACCACCTCGCGATCGCTGATTGATCTGACCGCGCAATTCGATAATGTCTATTCCTCGGTGGGGGTTCATCCCCTGCAAAAAACCCCGCAGCCGGTGCCCAGCATCGAGGAGCTAGTGAGCCTTGCCCAAGAACCTCGCGTGGTTGCCATAGGTGAAACGGGATTAGATAATTTTTACAGCAGTGAGACCATCGACTGGCAGCGGCAGAGTTTTGTCAATCATCTGCAGGCCTGTCAGGAAATTGCTAAGCCGGTGATTATCCACACCCGAGATGCCCGTGAAGAAACCATTGAGTTGATGCGCAAACACACCCCATCTGCCGGCGGCGTGATGCACTGCTTTACCGAGACCTGGGAAATGGCTCAGCAAGCACTGGAGTTGGGGTTTTATATTTCATTCTCCGGAATTGTTACCTTTGCCAATGCAAAAGAGCTGCGCGATGTCGCCGTAAAAGTCCCATTGGATCGTATACTGGTGGAAACTGACTCACCTTGGTTGGCGCCGGTTCCTCATCGCGGATCACAAAATGAGCCTCAGTATGTTCGCGAAGTGGCCCAGTGCATGGCTGATCTGCGCGGCATTAGCCTTGAACAACTGGCCGCGGCCACAACCGATAACTTTAATCGTCTTTTCCAAATACCTGCTTAGAGAAAGCCACCATGACCGACCTGACTAACAGTAGTGCACAGAATTCAAGCGCAGAGCAGTCCAACTTTATTATTCGTACCTTTCCTGTGGGGCCCCTGCAATGTAACTGCTCAGTGATTGGTGATCGTCTTAGCGGCAGGGCACTGGTGGTTGATCCCGGTGGAGATGCGGATAAAATCTTGGCGCTGTTAAATAACTTGAATCTCAAGGTAGTGGCGATTATTCATACCCATGCCCATCTGGACCATATCTTGGCCGCGGGGGAAATTAAAAATGCCACCGGTGCGCCAATCTATCTACACAAGGGTGACCAGTTTCTCTGGGATATGGTTGAGGAACAGTGTGCCATGTTCGGTGTGCCGACAGTGTCCCTGCCAGAACCGGATCACTATATAAACGACGACCAGTCCTTCGACTGCTGCGGTGCCGTTGCGATTCATACTCCGGGGCACACTCCAGGCTCGGTAAGTTTTTGGTTTGATGAATACAAAACACTGATTGCCGGTGACACTTTATTTCAGGGTTCTATTGGCCGCACCGATCTCCCAGGGGGCAACTTTGATGAGATCAAACAGTCTATCAGTCAGCGACTCTATACTCTGCACGATGATGCGGTTGTGATCACGGGTCACGGGGCCAGCACAACTATTGGCAACGAGAAGCAGAGCAACAGTTTTGTTCGCGCGTAACAAACGCAATCCATAGCAGCAACCTCGAATTAGGAATTACAGATGAAACAGCAACAGCTTTTAACCATGCTTGAACTGCAGAATGATATGAATACCAAGGTACATGCCCAGTGGCAGACACAAAACTTTGAATGGTATCGGGCCATTTGGGTAGAGTGCGCCGAGCTGCTCGACCACTGGGGTTGGAAGTGGTGGAAAAAGCAGAATCCGGATATCGGCCAGATTGCACTTGAACTGGTGGATATATGGCACTTTGGTCTGAGCATAATGCTGTTAAAGGGCGACTCTGCCGAGTCTATTGCCGAACAGGTCACCGCGGCATTTGCCACGCCACAAGAGCCAGGGGACTTCCGTATTGATCTTGAAGACTTCACCGAATATACCCTAGCCAGCAAGGGTTTTGATGCACTGCGCTTTGCCAAATTGATGCAGGGTATCGATATGGACTTTGAACAGCTCTATGTGGGCTATGTGGGCAAGAATGTGCTGAATTTTTTCCGTCAGGATCACGGCTACCAAGATGGCAGTTACCACAAGCAGTGGGGCGGTAAAGAGGATAATGAGCACCTGGTGGATATAGTGGCGCAGCTGGATACTTCGGCCAGCGACTTTAAAGATCAGCTCTACAGTCGCATGTTAGCTACCTATAAAGAGCTATGCGCTTAGTATTAAGCGAGTAAATGGTCTCCATAAGTCTGGTAATGATGCATTTTAGCTGTGCATCCTTATAATAGCGCCCCGAAATAGAGCGACACTAGAGTCGCTCTTACTCTTAACCTCAATTGGGCGCACTTACACTCCGGAGAACCACCTTGAAATCACCCGTTCGCGTTACTGTCACAGGGGCCGCAGGCCAAATTAGCTACTCTCTATTGTTTCGTATCGCCGCTGGCGAAATGCTTGGCACCGATCAGCCGGTTATTTTACAAATGCTTGAGATCACTCCAGCACTGGAAGCACTGAAAGGTGTGGCAATGGAACTGGAAGACTGCGCTTTCCCGCTGCTCACCGATATGGTTTGCACCGATGACGCCGCTGTTGCCTTTAAAGATACCGACTACGCACTCTTGGTGGGCGCCCGTCCTCGCGGCCCCGGCATGGAGCGTAAAGATCTGCTTGAAGCCAATGCCGCGATCTTCTCAGCTCAGGGCAAGGCAATTGATGCTAACGCCTCAAAAGCGATTAAAGTCTTGGTTGTGGGCAACCCTGCCAACACTAACTCTCTGATTGCTCAGCGCAATGCGCCGTCTATCGATCCCCGTCAATTTACGGCTATGACACGCCTCGATCACAATCGTGCGCTGAGCCAAATTGCGGCTAAGACTGGCACCACAATCAATGATGTTACCCATATGACAATCTGGGGCAATCACTCGGCGACGCAGTACCCGGATATCCACCAGACTAAAGTCAAGGGTCAAGCGGCCATCGATATGGTTGATCAGGATTGGTACGAGAATGACTTTATCCCTGTTGTGCAGCAGCGCGGCGCAGCGATTATTAAAGCTCGTGGTGCTTCAAGTGCCGCGTCAGCAGCCAACGCGGCCATTGCCCATATGCGCAGCTGGGCACTGGGAACTGCCGATGGCGACTGGGTGAGCATGGGTGTCTACAGCGATGGTAGCTATGGCATTACCGAAGGCCTGATCTACTCTTTCCCTTGCGTCTGTAAAGATGGCGACTGGGAAATTGTTCAGGGTGTTGAGATCAATGATTTCTCCCGTGCCAAGATGTCAGCGACTGAGCAGGAACTGACTGAAGAGCGTGATGCGGTTCAGCACCTGCTGCCCTAAGCTCTATTCAAAGTAAATCCAAAGTTCTAAGCAAAGCGATAGCTTTGGCTGGAGCCCTGCAAGTCTGTCTAAGAGCCGTTTACTCTCTATTGAGTAAACGGCTTTTTTACAGCTCCGGGTTTTGTTGCTTTTAACGCTAAATAGCCTCCCAGCGACTCTTTTAGTGGTTGCCTGGGGCATAAATTTGCTACAGTAAGACCCCTTAAAACAGCCTCTTATTGGGAGAGAACTATGGCATTTTCTGAAGTTGGAACTCCGGCGAAGGATTTCTCGCTATTTAATCAGCGTGGCGAAAAGGTCAGTCTGGCGGAATTCCGTGGCATCAAGAATGTGCTGCTGTACTTTTACCCCAAGGCAATGACTCCCGGCTGCACCGTACAGGCCTGTGGTATTCGCGACAGCAAGGATCAATTTGCTGAGCTGGATACTGTAGTGATGGCGGTGAGCCCGGATTCAGTGGACCGTCTGGTTAAGTTTGAAGACAAGCAAGAGCTCAATTTTACGCTGCTCTCCGATGAAGATCATCAGGTCACTGAGAGCTACGGCGCCTGGGATATGAAAAAGTTTATGGGTCGCGAATATATGGGCGTGTTGCGCAGCACCTTTGTGATTGGCAAAGATGGGCTTATTAAACATGTGATGCCAAAGGTGAAAACGAAGAGCCATCACGACGATGCATTGGCGTGGATTAAAGAGAACTTATAGTTTTTAGTCCTGCCAGAAGCGTTTTTTAACGGTAAACGCTACGCTGTGTTTTGGCGGTATTACTCAAGCAGGCTTATGTAAAAGAAACTTAGCTGCATAAACTCAACAACCTAACCTTAGTAATCTAACCTTACTAATCTAACTTTAAGGATTAACTATGTTTTTTATTTCCAGTGCACAGGCACAGACTGCAGCCCCAGCTGGTGACCCAGGTATTACTGGCTCGCTGATTATGTTTGGCGGCCTCTTTATCTTTATGTACCTGTTTATTATCCGTCCCCAGCGCAAGCGTCAGAAAGAGCATACGGATCTGATCACCGGACTGAGCAAGGGCGATGAGGTCACTATGACCAGCGGAATACTCGGCAAAATCGTTAAACTTGAAGGTGAGTATGTAGTGGTGGAAGTAAACGACAAACTCGAACTAAAGTTTCAGAAGTCCGCAGTTCATGCGGTGCTGCCAAAGGGCACTATTAAGGCAATCTGATATCGAAATCTAAAAAAGGCCGCTCACGCGGCCTTTTTTATAGCTGCTAAATAACTAACAAAATATTGTATAGAGAGCAGGGTTTAAACCGCTTACTCAAAGAGTAATAGCCATATGATCAAATACCCAGAGAGACTTAATCTCGCCCAGGCACCGACGCCGTTCTATCCTTTGGAGCGCCTGTCCGAACAATTAGGTGGACCGCGCATCTGGATTAAACGGGATGATCTAACCGGTGCCGCGACCTCTGGAAATAAAATCCGCAAGCTTGAATTTCTGCTTGCCGAAGCTCTGGCCAATGGCTGTGACACATTGATTACCTCCGGGGGAGTGCAGTCCAATCACTGCCGCTCAGTGGCGCTTCTGGGAGCCCAGTTGGGTCTCAAAGTCCACCTTTTATTGCGCTCAGATATCGAACCTAAACCTGTGGGTAATTTGCTCTTGGACCAATTGGCCGGCGCCACCATCAGTCACTATAGTCTCGATGAGTACCGCGGCCTGAATAAGCTCTTTGCCCAGTGGCAAGACCACTATGCCAAACGTGGCAGCAAAGCCTACGCGATTCCCACTGGCGGTAGCAATGGCACTGGTATGTGGGGTTATATTGCTGCCGCTGAGGAGCTGTCTCAGGACTTTCAGCGCAATGCTATGATGCCTCAGGCGATTGTCCAGGCAACCGGCTCTGGAGGCACTCAGGCGGGCCTAATGATGGGCTGTAAACTGCACGGTATCGATACCAGAGTCAAAGCCTACGCGGTCTGTGATAACAGTGATTATTTTACCCGCAAAGTACACCGCGACCTGCAGCAGTGGCAGAGCCAGTACAGCCCAGAGACCGATATTTCAGGGCTTGTGGCCGATACCTGTGACGACTACGTGGGACCCGCCTATGGCATCGCTGGAGAAGAAGTATTTGAAACTATCAAGCAGGTTGCCGCTCTCGAGGGCATCTTGCTCGACCCGGTTTATACCGGCAAAGCCTTCTTTGGCATGATGGAAGATATTAAAAAGGGTAAATTCTCTGGCCAGCAGAGCAATGATATTGTCTTTGTTCACACCGGCGGACTATTTGGACTCTTCGCTCAGCAGCATCACTTGGGTTATTGAGCAATATAATCAACAGAGCACTTTATAAAACAGTCTGCAAAGCTCTCGATAAAGGGTTCTAAAAAGTCATCAACAGAATAATAAACTACAAAATAATGCAAAAGGGACTGATATGTTTGAACAGATAATCGACACTATGCGTGATGTAATTTGGGGCCCCGGCATGCTGGCATTGCTCTTAGGCACTGGCATCTACTTATCAATCGGCCTCAAGGGTATAAGCATCACTAAGATTCCCTATGCCTTTGCACAGCTATTTAAGGGCCGCAAGGGCAGTGGTGAAGGGGAGATTAGCCCCTTTAATGCACTGATGACTGCACTCTCATCCACCGTGGGCACCGGTAATATTGTCGGCGTTGCAACCGCCATCGCTCTGGGTGGACCCGGAGCACTGTTCTGGATGTGGTGCGCGGCAGTAATTGGTTTGGCGACGAAATATGCCGAGGCGGTGTTAGCGGTGCACTATCGTGAGACCGATCAGCTTGGCAAAAAAGTTGGCGGCCCAATGTATTACATCAAAAATGGTCTCGGTGCTAAGTGGAAATGGCTGGGTGTATTGTTCGCCTTTTTTGGTGCACTAGCGGGCTTTGGCTTGGCCAACACAGTGCAATCCAATGCGGTTTCCCAGATCCTTGAAAGTAACTTCAATGTGCCAACACTGGTGAGCGGTATTATTATGGCGGCACTGGTGGGCGTTGTCTTGCTCGGCGGTATTAAGCGTATTGCCGAAGTGGCGGGCAAACTGGTGCCCTTAATGGCAATTATTTATTTACTGGCAACCATGAGCATTCTGATTCTCAATGCAGCGGAAGTTCCTGCAGCGGTGTTCCTAATTGTCGACAGCGCATTTAATGGTGCTGCAGCAACCGGTGGCTTTGTCGGTGCGTCTATTATGTTGGCCCTGCAAAGCGGGGTTGCTCGAGGTGTATTTTCCAATGAGTCCGGTCTCGGTTCGGCGCCCATCGCTCACGCGGCTGCTGAGACTAATAGCCCAGTGCGTCAGGGCTCTATTGCTATGCTCGGCACCTTTATCGATACACTGATTATCTGCACCATGACTGGACTTGTGCTGATCGTCACGGGTGTTTGGGATGGTGAGCTATACGGTGCCGCCATGACATCTGCCGCTTTTAGTTCTCAGTTGCCCTTCGGCGATATTATCCTGACCCTCTGTATTATCTTATTTGGCTTTACCACCATGCTGGGCTGGAGCTATTACGGGGAGCGCTGTGCCGAGTTTTTGATTGGCCCTAAGGTCATCGTGCCATTCAGAGTTCTCTGGGTAGCAGGTATCTTTCTTGGCACGCAGATGAGTTTAGAACTGGTGTGGAAAATGTCCGATGTGCTCAACGGCATGATGGCGATTCCCAACTTAATCGCACTGGTATTCCTCGCGCCGGTTGTGTTCCGCCTGTCCAGAGAGTATTTTGCTGAGGAACAGCAGGCTGAAATCGAAAAAGCCTCTTAATTAGATGAGAGTATTTTAAAAGAGATAAGCTATGTCTGAATTAAACGGTCCAAAACTGGTTATCGCGATCTCCTCAACCGCACTATTTGATATGGGTGAGAGCCATGAGATCTATGAAAGCCAAGGTGTGGCCGCTTATTCAGCATATCAGCGCGAACACGAAGACGATATTCTCGAGCCAGGTGAAGCTTTTCCACTGGTGACCAAGCTGCTGCGGATCAATGAAAAACTCGGTGGCGAACCGCGGGTAGAGGTGATTTTGCTCTCTCGCAATTCCGCGGATACAGGTTTGCGGGTGTTTAATTCCATTGCCCACCACGGTTTAAATATTACCCGTGCAGCCTTTTCTGGAGGCAATTCTCCCTACCGATATGTCTCAGCGTTTGCCTGTCACCTGTTTTTAAGCACCAATGCTCAGGATGTGCGCAGCGCTCTAGATAGTGGCATGGCGGCAGCAACCCTATTGCCATCGCAGAAGAGTGTCAGTGAATCCGATGAACTTCGCTTCGCCTTTGATGGTGACGCGGTACTGTTTTCAGATGCATCGGAGCGGATATTTAAGGAGCGTGGTCTAGACGCCTTTACCGCCAATGAAAAAGCTGAGGCGCGGATGCCTCTGGACGCAGGACCCTTTAAAACCTTTCTGCAGACACTGCACTCTCTGCAGGCAGAATTCCCGGTGGATGAGTGCCCGATTCGGACTGCCTTGGTGACAGCGCGAGCTGCCCCGGCCCATGAACGAGTTGTGCGAACCCTGAGAGAGTGGGGCATCCGTATTGATGAGAGCCTATTTCTTGGGGGCCTTAGCAAAGGGGATTTCCTCAAGTCCTTTGGGGCCGATGTATTTTTTGATGATCAACAGGTTCACTGCAGTTCTGCCAGCGAACATGTCGCCACAGGTCATGTGCCACATGGTGTTGCCAATGAGCTTAAAGAGTAAATCTTGCTGGATAACGAGGCTCTAAAGCATGTCAGTTCTGCGCTCACGGAAGTATGTCAGGCTGTCAGATGCTGAGATACTCAGGCTCTATAAAGACCCGCCTAGCGGCGAGGGTCTGCACTTTTTACAGGTGGAAATCGAGGAGCGCAATCTTGCTGCAGAGGCGGACACTGTATTAAAAGAGGTGCGCAAAGGTGCTCGGCATTCACTGCTCTACTATCTGTTTTACGCGCTGATGTTTGGTTTTTTTGTGCTTCGATTTGGCAAAGACTTTATTTGAGGGCGCTCTAAAACACCGCGAACTTAATACCCATTCCCAGCAGTAGAGTTGCGATAGCGGTCTGCAGTACATTGCTTGGAATTCGCCGAGCTACTTTGGTACCCAGATGAATTGCCGGCAAAGAGCCAATCAACAGACAGCCGAGCAGCATAAAATCCACATTGCCCAGCCAGATTAAATGTCCAAGGCCTGCTACCAGAGTGAGGGGCACAGCGTGGGCTATATCAGTTCCAACAACCTTAAGGGCTGGCATATGGGGGTAGAGAACCATCAGTACTGCGGCACAAAAAGCGCCGGCACCCACGGATGAAAGGGTGACAAAAACCCCTAAAAAGATTCCCACTAAAAAAATCACCGAGTCGCTATGACGGGTAAAAAAGCCATCCTCTCTTTTAGAATTCACTTTAACTTTCTGTCGTAACCTTCCGTTTAATAATATAACAGTCGCGGTTAAGACCAGCATAACCCCAAGGCTGCGAGTCAGGATGCTCTCATATTCTGAAGAGTCGTTAAAAAGCGTGCTGAGAAACAGGGCCGTGATTATTGAGGCCGGCACACTGCCCAGCGCCAGCATACGCACGGTGTGCCACTGAATAGTCTTTTGACGCTGATGGCTGACAACGCCACCGACCTTGGTAATTGCCGCGTAGAGCAGGTCGGTACCGATGGCGACATTGTAGGGAAAGCCAAAAAGGATCAGCAGCGGCGTCATCAGAGATCCACCGCCCACTCCTGTGAGACCGATGGCCAGTCCCACGGCAGCGCCAGAGGCAATGTAAAGTAGGAGATCAATCATTGAGGATAGCGGTCGCTTATAGGCTGAATAGTCGCGTCACTTTAGCAAGTGCACAGTATTCTAAGAAGGAATAGTTTTGTATATTTTTATAGCTTTATCGTATAGATAGGGGTATGTTTCAACTAGATCAAGAAACTTGTTATGGCCGTTTAGACGGCTAGGCCGTCAATCTGGGTAATCGGCTTAAAAAGCCAGGCCTCTAAAATACAAAGCGGTCTAGAATGTAAAGCGGTCTAGAACGCACGGTCGTCTTAAGATCGCCGAGGAATCAATATGAAACTGCAACAGCTGCGCTATATCTGGGAAGTCGCCCATCACGACCTCAATGTCTCCGCTACCGCTAAAAGCCTCTATACCTCGCAACCGGGTATCAGCAAGCAAATTCGTTTACTGGAAGATGAGCTGGGTGTGGAAATATTCTCACGCAGTGGCAAACACCTCACCCGGGTCACACCCACCGGTGAGGAGATCCTAAAAATTGCCGGAGATATATTGCGCCAGGTTGAGAGCATCAAGCAGTTGACCCAGCAGCACAACAGCCCCAATAAAGGCAGTCTGTCTATCGCTACTACTCATACCCAGGCACGCTACGCGCTGCCGGGAGTGATTCAGGGCTTTATTCACAAATACCCTGAGGTGTCCCTGCATATGCATCAGGGCACTCCGGTGCAAATTTCAGAGAAAGCTGCAGATGGCACGGTGGATTTTGCCATTGCCACCGAAGCTATGGAGCTTTACAACGATCTGCTGATGATGCCCTGTTATCGCTGGAATCGCTGTATCTTGGTGCCCAAAAACCATCCCTTAGCCCAGCTGTCGAATCTGACCATTGAAGATGTGGCGGCACACCCGATTGTTACCTATGTGTTTGGTTTTACCGGCCGCTCCAGATTAGACGATGCCTTTAGTGAAAAGCACTTGGAGCCGAAAGTGGTGTTTACCGCCACCGATGCGGACGTGATCAAAACCTATGTGCGCCTCGGGTTAGGTATCGGTATTGTTGCTCATATGGCCTATGACCCAGTAGTGGACACGGATCTGGTCGCGATTGAGGCAGGGCATTTGTTTCAGTCCAGTGTCACCAGTATTGGTTTTCGCAAAGGGACTTATCTGAGAGGTTATATGTATGACTTTATCCATGCCTTTGCGCCCCATCTGACCCGAACAGTCGTGGATGAGGCAATGGCACTGCCGAGCAAGGAAGCCCAGCTGGAGTACTTTGCGGATATGGAGTTGCCAGTCTGCTAAAGGAAAAATGGAATACAAGATTAGGTTAGAAGGAAGGAAAGCGCCCGCGGCTGCAAGAACGGGGGCCTTAGTGGGGCTATAAAGCGCCTGCGGCTAAAAGAGCGAGCGCCTTGGTAGGTCTATGAAGCGTCTGCGGCTACGAGAGCGAGCGCCTTAGAGGGTCTATAAAAAATCCAGATCCACATCATTCATAATTTCAGCGATCTCTTCCTCTTCGCTGGTCTCGGCATCCAGAACTTCTTTAACAAACTTAAAATACACAGTATAAATCTGTGCTGGCTCACCATCCCGCTCAACAATAAAGAACGGGGCGCGGTCAACGCCGTGCTCTGCCGCCAACAGCATACCCTCAGATTCCGGGTTGGACTCATCGGCGATCAGGGTGCTGTCGATACGCTGCAGCTGGCCCGCCGCGCGCATCTTCTCTTCAACCTCGCCACATTTCTTGCACGGGGAGCCATCGGCAAAGATCTTCTTGACCATGGTGATTTTCATATTTGTCTCCCCTGATTGTCCCTAGTTAAACTTAGCTGTGGATAGTTGCCCTTACTTATCGATATTCACCGCGTGTAAACCACATTCTTTCATTGTCGCTTCTTCCCACCACCAGCGGCCTTCGCGTTCGTGCTGGCCGGGGCCAGTAGGGCGAGTGCATGGCTCACAGCCGATGCTAACAAAGCCTTCGTCATGCAGTGCATTGTAGGGAACATTGTTTTCGCGAATATAGTCCCAGACCTGTTTAGAGGTCCAGTTAGCCAAAGGATTAAACTTGGTCAGGCAGTCATCAGGACGAGCAAAAGCCTTGTCGTCTTGCATCGCTGGAACTTCAGCTCGGGTGCCGGGGCTCTGATCTTTACGCTGACCGGTAATCCAAGCATCGACTGTTAGCAGTTGCTTGCGCAGTGGGGCAATCTTACGCACACCACAGCACTCTTTGTGATCATCTTGATAGAAGCTAAAAAGCCCTTTTTCCTTGACCAACTTTTCGACTTTGGCAGCTTCGGGCATAACTAAGTCGATCTTAATATCGTAGTGATTACGCACAGCTTCAATAAATCTATAGGTCTGAGCATGCAGGCGTCCGGTATCCAGAGAGAAGACCTGAATATCTTTGCGTATTTTGTAAGCCATATCGATCAGTACCACGTCTTCAGCACCGCTGAAAGAGATCGCTATATTGTCAAAGCTCTCCAGAGCATAACGGAGGATTTCTTGTGGCGACTGAGTTGCCAGTTCACTGTCTATATCAACGATGTTGGTGATCGAGCTCATTTAGCGGTATCCGATAGTTTTGATTGATGAAATGATTGAATTGAAACGGCGGCACTATAGCAAAATCACTTAATTAGTAAAAATAATAAGCAGCTATAGGCTTATAACTTTTTATCCGTGCAGATGCCAATTGCACAGGCCTGTGGAACCACGTAAAGTGCTTCCAAAATTAACTATTCAGGAGTTATATCTGTGGAAATCGCATGTCTTGATCTGGAGGGAGTACTGGTCCCAGAAATCTGGATCGCCTTCGCTGAAAAAACTGGTATAGAAGCGTTAAAGAAGACTACTCGAGATGAGCCAGACTACGATGTGTTGATGCGCTATCGGCTCGATATACTCCGCGAAAATGGTCTCGGGCTAAATGAAATTCAAGAGGTGATTGCGACCCTAGAACCCCTGCCGGGAGCCATCGAATTTGTCGACTGGCTGCGGGAGCGTTTTCAGGTGGTTATCCTCTCAGATACTTTCTATGAGTTTGCCAGCCCTCTGATGAAGCAGTTGGGTTACCCGACGCTGCTGTGCCACAAGCTTGAGACAGCCGAAGATGGCACCGTTATCGACTATCATCTGCGCCAAGCCAACCCCAAGCGCCAAGCAGTTGTTGGCTTTAAAAGCATGTATTACAGAACCATAGCCGCTGGAGATTCGTACAATGATACAACGATGCTAGCTGAAGCTGATGCGGGTATATTGTTCCATGCGCCGGACAATGTGATTGCTGAATTTCCGCAGTTTCCTGCCGTTCAGAGCTTCGCAGACTTAAAGAGTGAATTTATTCGCGCCAGTAACCGAGAGTTGAGCCTTTAAATATTGTTTTTGGCAGTCTTTAGGTTTCTAATGGTAATCCACAGGGTTGACTAAAAATTGTCTTTAATATGAACAGCAAAACCTCCAGTGCAGATCGGATTCGGGAAAAGAAGAAAATCTTTCTCAACCGCGAACAAAAGATTATCGATGCTGCGCTGGCGCTGTTTTTGTCCGACGGGATAGATCGGGTAACGGTGTCGAGTATTGCCGGCAAGGCTGGGATCGGTAAGGGCACTGTCTACAAACACTTCCTCACCAAAAACGAAATCCTTATCCGTATCATGCTTGACTATGAAGAGAGCATAACGCAGCGTTTAGCCGACGGGATTGCCAAGGCTGAGGCCGGAGAGTCTGGAGCTGCGGCAAAGGCCTATTTTGAGTCGCGGCTTGCGCGCCCAGAGCTTGATCGTCTGGTACAGCATTTGGAAGTCCGCCTTTTTGACGCCGAAGATGTGGCTGAACAGCTTGAACAGCTCCATGCCATGCGCCGCTCCAACGAAGATTCCCTGAATAGCATGATCACTCGCCTGATTGAGCGTGGCGTGCTCGAAGACGTGCCTCCGCACTATCATTATCTGGCTTGCTGGGCGCTGGCTCAGGGCGCTGTAGAACTGTGTTTTAGTCGCAGTTGGAACTATCGCCTCGACAGTGCCGATCTAATGAAGTTTATCACTGGGGTTGGTGTCACCATTGGCAATAGTGGTCAGTACCGGGACCCAACACTTTCTAAGTCTTCAGCCCCCAAGCGCTTGACTGACAAGTCTGTCAATGAAAAACCCGTTAATGAAAATCCCAATACACCGGGCGAACAGTAGGGTAGTCCCCTTGACTGCCCATCTCGATACGCTGTTTGCCGATCTACTTGCAGCCCAAGAACAATCATCCACTTCACTGCCCCCTGTGCATCTCTGGAAGCCACGTCTAAGTGGCGATATGGATATGCTGATCGATCGCGAGGGACGCTGGATTCACGAGGGTGGCGAGATCAAACGTGAGGCTATGGTGAAGCTGTTTGCCTCCATTTTGTCTCGTGAGGGAGCTGACTACTATCTGATCACTCCGGCCGAGAAATGGCGCATCAAGGTAGACGTTGCGCCATTGTTTGTCGTGGCAGCGGAACGCCAAACCCGTGATGGCTTTCAAACCCTCAAACTCACTACCCGCACTGGTGATATTGTGATTGTGGACAAGCAGCACCCGCTGTCTATGGAACAGTTTCCCGGCTCAGAAGAACCCCTGCCACTGGTATTAGTGCGCCGCAATATAAAGGCGCTGTTAAGCCGCAATGTGTTCTACCAGATCGTTGAGTGGGCGGCGGAGATGCCGGGAGATGAGAGCGCCGATGGGGGGCAGCAGCTGAGCATTAGCAGTATGGGAGAGGATTTTCTCTTAGGCAGCTTTTAACGCTCTAAATACAGGGCATAAAAAAATGCCCGAATCAGAGATCCGGGCACTGGTCTTCTTGGAGGAGCTTTCACTAAAGCCTTCCACACTACATGTTGGGATAATTAGGCCCGCCAGCTCCTTCAGGTACCACCCAGTTAATATTCTGACTGGGTTCCTTAATGTCACAGGTTTTGCAGTGCACGCAGTTCTGGGCATTGATCTGGAAGCGTTGGCTGCCGTCATCGTTGGCCACCACCTCATAGACACCCGCAGGGCAGTAACGCTGAGCCGGCTCGTCATAGAGCTCGAGGTTTTTACTGATCGGCAGATCCACATCGGTTAATACCAGATGACAGGGCTGATCTTCCTCATGGTTAGTATTCGACATAAATACCGATGAGGCCTTATCAAAACTCAGCTTGCCATCGTACTTGGGATAGACGATTTTGGCGCATTCACTGGCTGGCTTAAGGGTCTCGTGATCGGCGACCTTGTCAGACAGAGTCCAGGGCAGCATGCCGTTGAATATATTGATATCGATAAAGGCATAAGCCGAACCAATAATATTGCCAAACTTGTGCTGAGCAGGTCCAAAGTTACGCTGCATATGCAGTTCTTTGTAGGCCCAAGAGTTCTTGTAAGCCACCGCGTATTCCAAAAGGTCCGTATTAGACTTTTCAGCGGCCAGAGCTTCAGCCACGGTTTCTGCTGCAACCATGCCTGACTTCATGGCCGTGTGGCTGCCTTTAATTTTGGCAAAGTTCAGCGTGCCAGCATCGTCGCCAATCAAAATACCTCCGGGGAAGGACATTTTTGGCTGCGACTGCAGGCCGCCTTTCAGCAGTGCCCGCGCGCCGTAAGTAATGCGCTCGCCGCCCTCAAGGTATTTGGCGATCTCTGGATGGTGCTTGTAGCGCTGAAACTCATCGTAGGGGCTGACATGAGGGTTGCTGTAGGAGAGATTAGTGATTAAACCCACGGCTACCTGATTGTCTTCAAGGTGGTACAAGAATCCGCCACCCAGTGATTTGCTTTCATCCAGAGGCCAGCCGGCAGAGTGAACCACGAGGCCCGGTTTGTGCTGATCCGCCGGAATGGTCCACAGCTCTTTGATACCCAGACCGTAGTGCTGGGGATCTTTGCCTGCATCCAATTGATACTTAGCAATTAACTGCTTGCCCAAGCTGCCGCGGCAGCCCTCGGAAAATAGCGTGTACTTGCCGCGCAACTCCATACCCTGCATATAGGAGCCTTTCTGCTCACCGTTGTGACCAATACCCATATCACCGGTGGCAATGCCTAGCACCTCATTGTTTTCGCCATAGAGGATCTCTGCAGCGGCAAAGCCGGGAAAGACCTCGACACCGAGATTCTCGGCCTGTTCAGCCAGCCAGCGGCAAAGTTTGCCAAGGCTGATAATATAGTTGCCGTGGTTGTGCATGGTTTTCGGGGCAAATAGGCCCGGTACCTTGATACGCTTAGTCGCGCCGGTGAAGACAAAAATATCATCCTCAACAACCGGAGTCAGCAGCGGTGCACCCATCTCTTTCCACTCGGGGAAAAGCTCATTGAGAGGTGTTGGTTCGAAGACTGCACCGGATAGAATATGTGCTCCCACTTCAGAGCCTTTTTCCACTACACAGACTGAGATATCAGCATTTACCTGTTTTAGTCGGCAAGCCGCCGCCAGACCTGAAGGGCCGGCGCCAACGATGACGACATCGTAATCCATAAATTCGCGTTCCAAACTCATTCTCCCCAAAGCATTAGTGACCACAGCAGCCATGTTACAACCATCATATGGCCATAGCTATAGCGATTATTGATAACCATAATTTATAACAATGACCGGCCGTCCGAGCTGACTCGCTGGTCGCGTTGGGCCTCGCGGTTGCTTGATTTATCGGCATCAGCTAGGCACTATGATCGACTTGAAATTTGACCCCTCGCAGCACTGATGCGGGGCTAATCAAATGACCCTTTTTAATTAGTCATATTTAGTCATATGGAAGGAAAACCATGAAAGTACTGGTCGCTGTAAAGCGCGTTGTTGATTACAACGTCAAAGTAAGACCCAAGTCTGACGGTTCAGATGTTGATCTGGCCAATGTCAAAATGTCGATTAATCCATTCTGCGAGATTGCCGTTGAAGAAGCAGTGCGTCTGGCAGAGAAAGGTATAGCAACTGAAGTCGTTGCTGTGTCAGTGGGCACCAAGCAGTGTCAAGAGCAGTTGCGCACTGCACTGGCTCTGGGCGCAGACCGCGCCATTTTGGTTGAAACGGATGAATCTCTCGAGCCATTGGCCATTGCCAAGTGCCTGAAAGCAGTCTGCGATGAAGAATCTCCGGATCTGATCTTGATGGGCAAGCAGGCGATTGATGGTGATAACAACCAAACCGGTCAAATGCTCTCAGCGCTGCTGGGCTGTTCACAGGCGACATTTGCCTCAGAACTGAGTGTCGATGATGGCAAGGCAGTGGTTATCCGCGAAGTTGACGGCGGCCTGCAGACGCTTGAGTTGAGCTTGCCCGCGATTGTCACCTCGGATCTGCGTTTGAACGAGCCGCGCTATGCGTCTCTACCCAACATTATGAAAGCCAAGCGCAAGCCATTGGATGTTAAAACGCCAGATGATTTGGGCGTGGCCATTGCTCCGCGCGTCACCTTGCTGGGCGTCGAACTGCCCGCTGAGCGTCAAGCCGGTATCAAGGTTGAAGATGTAGCCATGTTAGTAGACAAACTTAAAAACGAAGCGAAGGTGATCTAATGAGTATTCTAGTTATCGCTGAACACGACAATAGCAGCCTTAAGCCTGCTACTTTGAACTCGGTCACCGCAGCGCAAGCCATCGGTGGCGATATTGATATCTTAGTTATTGGCAGTGACTGTCAGGGTGCTGCTGAGCAAGCTGCACAGGTTGCCGGTATCAGCAAAGTTTTGGTCGCAGACAATGCAGCCTATGGCCACCAACTCGCTGAGAATGTTGCTCCATTGATTGCTGAAGTGGGTGCTGCTTATAGCCACCTATTGGCAACGGCGACTACCACCGCCAAAAATATCTTGCCTCGCGCCGCTGCATTGCTGGATGTTCAGGCTATCTCTGAAATCAGCGCAGTAGTCAGTGCCGACACATTTAAGCGTCCAATCTATGCCGGTAACGTGATTGCCACAGTGCAGAGCACTGATGCCATAAAAGTGCTAACCGTGCGCGGTACAGCTTTTGATGCAGCACCTGCTGATGGCGGCTCCGCGGCTATCGAAGCGGTTGCCTCGGCTCACAATGCAGGCAAGTCTGAATTTAAAGGGGAAGAAGTGGCCAAGTCAGATCGTCCTGAATTGACTGCAGCCAAAATTGTTGTATCCGGTGGTCGCGGTATGGGCAACGGCGATAACTTCAGCATGATCTACAGCATTGCCGATAAGCTCGGCGCCGGCGTTGGTGCATCTCGCGCCGCGGTGGATGCAGGCTTTGTACCCAATGATATGCAGGTTGGTCAAACCGGTAAGATCGTTGCACCTGATCTCTATGTTGCTGTGGGTATCTCTGGTGCGATTCAACATTTGGCCGGTATGAAAGACAGCAAGGTGATTGTTGCGATCAACAAAGACGAAGAAGCGCCGATCTTTTCGGTGGCGGATTATGGTCTGGTTGCAGATCTCTTCACGGCACTGCCTGAGCTTGACACTGCCCTTTAATAGGCAGGCTTTTTAGGCGTAAAAGCGTTTAAGCCGCTCAGTTAAGCTCGATTAAAAAAGACTCCTAAGGGGGTCTTTTTTTTGCCTCCGATTTTTCTTCAAGCTAACCTAGAGGCAGTTTTTGAACTAGCTTTAGATGATGTTTTGCCCTGTTATAGTGTTAGATTTTGGCAGGCCAAGACAGAGAGGTGTGTATAAAAAACGAGGCGAGAATTGACTGATCAAACCATTGAAAGCATCGATATTACTTCCCTGCTAACCGCCGTCCGCGGCTGCACCCTATGTGAGGGTTTAGCCCTGGGTCCAAAGCCTATCCTGCAGCTCAACCCGAAGGCTAAAATCCTTATTGCAGGGCAGGCACCCGGTAGAAAAACCCATTACAAAGGTATTCCCTTTGACGATCCATCAGGTGATCGACTGCGGAGTTGGATGGGTGTTGATCGCCGGGTGTTTTACGATGCGTCTCAGATCGCTATCCTGCCAATGGCCTTTTGCTATCCGGGCACCGGAAAAGGCGGTGACCTAGCGCCCCCAACTCAGTGTGCGGAACACTGGCGCTCGGCGCTGTTAAGCCTGCTGCCTAATCTAGAGCTGAGCCTGATTATTGGTCAGTACGCACTGGACTGGCATCTTCCCGGCAGAGCCCGATCGACCGTCACTGAGACCGTCAGTCAATGGCAGCATTACTGGCCGCAGATCTTGCCTATACCCCATTCTAGTCCGCGGAATAACCGCTGGCTAAAGACTAATCCCTGGTTTGCTAATGAGGTACTGCCGGTACTTAAACAGCAGATAACCGCGCTGTTATAGCAGGGTATTTCACAGCGCGAAGGGTGGATAGAGGCGAGAGCCGCTACTTTTTATCTTTGTTATCTTTCTGATCGTTATTATTTTTCTGTTTGTTCTTATTCTTCTGATTGTCCTGTTTAAACTGCGCTATTCTGGCCCGCCGTTGCTCCGGCGGTAAATTGCGCAGTTCTTCCAGTAGGCGGTGACGCTGTTTCGGGGGGTAGTTGCTCAGTGCGCGGCGCGCTCTTCTTGCGTCTTGGCGTTCAGCCTCCGACATACTCTCCCATTTTTTGCGCAATGCTTGGCGTTTCTCCGGCGGCATTTCTTTGAAGCGCCCGCGGGATTCCTTGATGCGCTCACGTTCCTGTGGCGAGAGTTTGCTCCAGCGATCGGCGTTTTGCTTAAACTTTTTGGTGCCCACTCTACTCAATAAGCGATGCTGCTGTTGCGGTTTCATCTTGTCCCAACGATCCGCCATGGGTGCCAGTGCACTGCGCGCATCCGCCGGCAGCTCCGCCCAAGCAATTGGCCGATCATGCTTTTGATCCGCTGAGACGGGCAGGGCACAGCAGGCCAGTAGGGCGAACAGTGCTAGTGTTTTGATGCGCTTATTTTTCATTGTCGGTCTCTTTATTAGGGCCTTTTACTGGGATCCGTTATTAACTGTCGATATCCGCCAACCAATCGTAAAACTCTAGATCATTATAGAGTTCGAAATTATCTTCTGATAGTTCGGAATAATATTCATCGCTGTCGAAGGCAGTATTGGGTGAGAGTATCGATTCTATAGGGCTGTAGAGCACTGCGATCAATGCAACTGAACCAAAGGCAGTTGCCATAGCTGGCCAAAGCCCTCTGTTGGTGGTTCTCGGCGTCTGCTTAAGAGCATTGTTGCGCGCCTGTGCCAGACGAAATAAATCCTCGGTGCTGGTGTTCTGTTCCAGTGCCGCTAACTGTTCCTGCAACTTGCCCTCTAAAGTGCCCTCTGCAGTGTTTCTTGATGTGTTCTCTATACCTCTATTCATACCGATATTCCTCCATTGAGGCTCGCAGGGAGTGCATCGCTCGCGAGTAATGTGTCTTTACGCTACCTTCACTGCAACCCATAGTCTCAGCGGTGATCGCGGTGCTCATGCCGTCCCAGCAGCGCAACATGAAAGCCTGTCGCTGACGCCCCGGGAGTTGGGCAACTGCCTTGGTAAGTATCTCCATCTGCAGTTCCCGAGCCACTGTTTGATCCGGTGCATCACTTTTGCGGCCCTCTGCGCGATCAATTAAATCAGCCCCCTCATCGCTGGCCTGCATACCAAAGCTGGCGAGGCTGAAAAGGCGGTTTTTTGCTGCATTGCGCCGATAGTGGTCGGTAATTTTGCGATTTAAAATACGGTAAAAAAGTGGCCTCCATTCGCCCGCGCTTTTCCCTGAGTACTTTTGTACCAGCTTAAACATCGCCTCTTGAACTATATCCAGCGCGTCATCGCGATTGCCGGTGGCCATGCGTGCCATATGGAACGCGCGACGCTCGACACTCTGGAGAAACTCATCCATAGACATATCCATTATCGGTGATAGCGCCTGTTTATCTTTGTAATGCGCAACGGTATTGCCCTCGGTTTTGGGTATGTTATTTATGCCGTCCCGGTCCCAGTGCCGCTCTCTGGCGCGATCGCTAGCAATATTGATCTCTGAGCCATTAAGCTCTGTTATCGCTGCCTTGGGTTGCGGCACACGATTTGCCAGTTCCGCGCCAGCGATCCTTAAGTTAGCGATAGTCATCGTCCAGAAGTTCATTCAATAACAGCATGGTGGTCACCCATTTGAGATAGCCATCGTCATGCTGATGATGACTGCTTTTATGACCCCGATGATAGCGCAAATAATGCGATCTGTAGTGGTCATTATGGTGCCCGTAAAACTCTCTGTAATGCTGCTTGTAGGCGCGATGTTCTCGATATGCCCGATAATCTCGACGGTCCCGCCAGTGGTTGTAGTTATTACCGTTAAAGTGGTGGAAGGAGGTCGCTCGATTGTGGTGCTTTCGCTCTTGATTGTAGTGTCTGCGGGCCTCGGATCTATACTGTTTAGTTAGCTGTTTTTTGTGCTGCTTTTTATGCTGTCTCTCACTGGCGCGCTCATGCTGTTGAGCCGCATCTTTTCTGTGGGAGTAACTATCTTTTCGATGGTGGTTTCTATGGGCCTGTTGGCGGTGATCAGCGGAGTGATGTTTAACTGAAGATTGGTTGTCCCCGCGCTCCGCCAATGCGGTACCTGGAAATGCCAGCAACCCAGCACTAAGAGTCAATATCGTTAGTATCCTGCGCATATCTATCTCCTTAATTTACCTGTCGCTGTATTGAACGACAGTGGGGGAGATTAGTTGACTAACTTATGGCTTGGGTGGTTTTCTTGGCTGGCATTTAAAAGCCCGTATTTAAAAGCCCGTATTTAAAGGCTTTTATTCACAGAGTTGTCACTTAACAGCTTAAAGCCCCAGATCAGCCCAAATAGGGCAGTGGTCCGAAGGCTTGTCAAAACCTCTGGCCTCGGTATCTATACCGCTGCCCGCTATCTGACTCATCAGAGCTGGCGAGGCCAGAATAAGGTCTATACGCAAACCCCGCTTTGGCTCCTGCTCAAATCCTCTGCTGCGATAGTCAAACCAGCTGTAGCTATTATCCTCTTGATGCTGCTCTCTAAAGCTATCCTGCAGTCCCCAATCCAACAAGTTCTGCAACCATTGGCGCTCTTCGGGAAGAAATGCGCACTTGCCGGTCTTGATCCAGCGCTTGGCATTTTCCGGCTTGATACCCACATCTATATCAGCAGCCGCGATATTCATATCACCCATTACCGCCACCAAATCATCGCCGTTGAAATTGGCTTGTAAGTAGGCCAAGAGATCCCCGTAGAACTTTTCTTTGGCGGGGAATTTAGTCGGGTGGGATCGGCTTTCCCCCTGAGGGAAGTAGCCGTTAATAACATGTAATCGCTGGCCGTTTATCTGGTACTCACCGTGAATCATTCGGCGCTGAGCATCTTCATCATCTGTGGGGTAGCCACGGGTTACTGCGATGGCGGGGGTCTTGCTCAGCAAAGCGACGCCATAGTGGCCCTTTTGACCGTGAAAATTCACCTCATAACCGAGGTCGGCAATGGCTTGGAGGGGAAACTCCTCGTCGCTGACTTTGGTTTCCTGGAGGCCAATAATATCCGGTGAATGTTGCTTGATCATGGCTTCAAGCTGGTCCATACGCGAGCGCAGACCATTGACATTAAATGAGACTATTCGTGCAGTCATAGGGGCTTCTCAAGTTCGGGGGTCTTCACCATAAGCTGTCTGCTGGTGAATTTGTTTAATAGACGAATTTGATCCGCAAGAATATTGCCCGCCTCATAAAGCATCGGGTCCGACTCCGCTATATCCTTCTCTTCTTCATCTTCTGTTACGGAAGAGCCTTCAGCGGATTCTGGAGAGCCCGCGGCGGACTTTAAAGAGCCTTCAACGGATTCTAAAAAGCCTTCAGCCGATTCTAAAGAGCCTTCAGCGGATTCTAAAGAGCCTTCTGTGGATTCTGAAGCGCCTTCAGCGCTATCTAGAGAGCCTTCCGTATCTGTCTCAGCGATAATCTCATCTTCATCGGTCTCCTTATTATCACCTTTCCAAGCCTCTACATCCGCATAGAGCTCCAGACCTTTGTTCTTACGGCGCTTATTCTCAAGCAAAAACTTCTCTGTATCCCAGTCACTTCTTCGCGTTCGGCGTTTCTCAAGACTCAGGGATATCGCTTTTTCGGCGTCCCAGCTATTTCTCAGCTCAAGGTTATCCACCAGATGGACAAAGTCAGGATCGCTGGCACTGCGCTGCTCAGACCCGGCGGTGAGGGCAGGAATAAACCCTTTAACACTGGGGGCCGGCTTAAAGGGCACACTGTGGATGTTATCCCAGGGCAGGGCGTTGTCCTTGTGGCTTTCGCCGACTTTATCAATGTCGTAAAGGGAGGGAAATTGAATATCCGGCACCACGCCGCGATGCTGAGTGCTGGCGCCTGAGACGCGATAGAATTTCGACACTGTCAGCTTCAATTGACCGCTGCTGAGACCAGTAATATCCTGCACCGTGCCCTTGCCAAAGCTCTGACTGCCCACCACAACTGCGCGGTCATAGTCCTGTAGTGCGCCGGCAAAAATCTCTGATGCAGAGGCACTGAGGCGGTTAATTAAAACCAATAGGGGGCCGGTATAGGCGCCCCGCGCGCTGGCTCGTTGATTGCGCGAGACCTGCTGATAGGCATTGCGTATCTGCACTACTGGCCCGGTATCAATAAATAGATCTGTGAGCATAGTGGCTTCCCGCAGGGAGCCGCCGCCATTATTGCGCAGATCCAAAACAATACCATCCACCTGCTCTTCGAGTAATTCGGTGAGCAGCCTGTCCACATCGCGAGTAGTGCTTTTGTAATCCGGGTCGCGCTTCATATAGGCTTCGAAGTCCATATAGAAGGCGGGGATATCGATTACGCCGAGTTTTAGATCAACACCGTTCTGGTGGATCTCGATAATCTTGCTCTTGGCGGATTTCTCTTCCAGTTTTACTTTATCCCGAACAATAGCAATGATCTTGGTGCTGTCAGAAGAATCATTGCCGCCCTCGATAAGCTCCAGTCGCACGACAGAGTCTTTAGCCCCACGGATTAGATGTACAACATCATCTATGCGCCAGCCAATTACATCAACAAGCTCTTCATCACCCTGACCGACTGAGATAATACGGTCTTGCGCTTTGAGAATTCCTTGCAGATCAGCTGGGCCGCCGGGAATAACCCGAGCAACCTTGGTGTACTCATCTTCAGTTCTTAGCTCGGCACCAATACCTTCGAGGGACAGAGACATATTGATCTGGAAGTTTTCGGTACCGCGTGGTGAGTAGTAAGCGGTATGAGGATCATAGAGTGAGGCGAGGGCGTTGACGTAGAGTTCAAAAACGTCCTGGCTATCGCGCTGTTCCATTTGGGTTATTCGGTTGTTATAGCGTTTTAGTAAAAGTTCCCGGGCTTTCTCCGGCTCTTTATCGTTAAGCAGCAGGCGAATCATCGAGTCCTTAACCCGCTTGCGCCAGTAATCCTGCTGTTCTGAGGCGCTCTGTAGCCACTGGCGCTCCTCACCATCGAGAACAATGGTCTCGTCAATGGTGTAATCGAAAACATAATCGCTCTCAAGTAACGCAATATTTGCCGTCACCTGGGCCAGCATGCGATCACGCAGGCGGTTGTACATGACAAAGCCGGGACTGACATCACCGCGTCGCGCCAAATCATCAAGCTCATTGGTCCACTGTTTAAACTCATCCACATCAGATTGCAGAAAGTAGCTCTTTGAAGGGTCGAGCATATCCATATAGCTACTGAGATATCGCTGGGAGAGGTCATCGTTTAAATCCTGACCCCGATAATGGCGAGTCGCCAACCGATCGAGAATTTCCCGGTAGAGGGCAGTTTGATCCGATTGCTTTTCGATTGGAGCAATGGCCATAACGCTAGCTGAGAACGATAGCGAAAACGAAACGGATAATACCAAGGCGAGAATAGCGCGCGACATAATGTGTGTCCTTGTCAGTGTTGAGCTAGTTTAGCAGAACTCGATTTAACTACTATAGACATCTTGTTTGTTAATTCTCTCAATTGACCAGCTGTGCAAATAGCGGGAGAAAGGGCTGTGCCTGTATATCCGCTATGTCCTCTAATCTCAATTAGTGGACTTTAATGGACAGGCTGAATAGAGGCTGATACAGTTAACCTTATGCTTCTCAGCAATTAAACAAAGTAACAAGAACTGAACAGACAAAGAGAATCTCGATCAATGTCCAAAGCCTTTATTGCCTGCCCGCTGTTTGATGCCCACAAGTCTTTTGTACGGCTACCTATGGCAATTAAGATGTTAGATGACTACCCAGATTCAAAAAATTTTCTCGAGGTCAGTTGTAAAAAAATCCCTGACGCCCGTGAAGACTTTCTCTACACCCAATCCTTTCTCAAGAGTTACAGCCGCAAAAGTGAAGCCACGTTCCGCGGTTACCGCAATGAAGTTGAGCGCCTATTGCTGTGGGCCTGGACCGTTGCCGGCAAAAGCGTTATCCAGCTTAAGCGCCCGCATCTAGAGGGATATTTCGATTTCGTTCACCGTCCGCCAGCGGCTTGGGTCGGGGATTCGGTACAGGATCGCTTTAAAATAATCGGCGGAGAGTGCCGTCAAAACAAAAACTGGCGGCCATTTGCTGGCAAATTGGCCAAGGAAGACCGTAAACAGGCAATGGTGGAGGGCGCTGATATAGAGGTCTCAAGGGACGGACACACCCTGAGTCATGAGGCCATGAAGATCTGTTACTCCGCAGTATCCGCTTATTACGACTATTTAACCGATGAGGGCTATGCCTTTGGCAACCCTATTCCAGCGATTCGCAAGCAGTCCCCCTATTTGATTAAAGGCGCCACCCAGAAAAGTATTAAGCGACTGTCTGATTTGCAGTGGGACTTTGTTTTGGAGTGCGCCGAAAAGGCCGCCGACAAGGATCCTCTACAGGAGCGTACCTTATTTGTTATCGCCACGCTTAAAGCGCTGTATTTAAGGGTGTCAGAGCTATCTGATCGATCAAACTGGCAGCCGGTGTGGAAGCATTACTGGCAGGATAATGACGGCAATAACTGGCTTAAAGTACTGGGTAAAGGCAATAAGCTGCGTGATGTTTCAGTGCCAAGTGCCCTCTTACCTTATATTGATCGCTATCAGCGCTATCGATCTTCACTAACATCGTCTTTTGGTATTAACTCTGCCATGGTGGCCAAAAATCGGGGCTCAGGGGGCATGACTGCAAGGCAATTGCGGCGTATCGTCCAGCAAGGTTTCGATCTGGCTTACGACTCAATGATTGCTGAGGGCTTTGGTAAAGAAGCCAAGGCGCTCCGCGAGGCAACCACGCACTGGCTGAGACATACAGGCGCGTCACAGGATGTTGCCACCAGACCTTTAAAGCATATGTCAGACGACCTTGGGCATGCCAGTATGGGCACCACGGATCAGATCTATATTCAGTCGGATATGAAGGAGCGCGCTAAATCAGGCAAGGGGCGAGATGTCTAGATTATAAAGCATAAATCTATTATCTATCATTTGCTTATCAACTAATTTGAATCTAGCTTGTCAATATAGAACATCGCCGTTTAAGCTGATCTTTTCTTTGCGGTGCAGCCTATTAAGAAAATAACTAATAAGAGAATCACCATCGTGACAATTACAATCGGTATCTTGCGGGCGGACGATATCCCCGTTGAGCTAAACACAGACTTCGACCAATACCCCCAGATGATTGAAGACCTCATTGTCAGCGCCAACCTAGGCCGAAAAGCTGAGGCAAAAAACCTAAAGTTTAGGGTTTATGCCGTCAATCGAGAGGAATACCCCAAAGATATCCATGAGGTTGATGGCTATATTATTACCGGCAGTAAAAGCAGCGTATATGATCCAGACCCCTGGATTGCCAAGTTTCAGAGCTTTATCGCAACACTGCATCGCAATAAAAAGAAGACGGTTGGCATCTGTTTTGGCCACCAAATTATTGCCTCGGCACTGGGGGGTAAAACAGAAAAATCCTCTGTAGGCTGGGGGCTGGGGGTTATAACGACCGAGATGACTGATGCTGCTATCAAAAGTCTAGGCCTGCAAAATGGCCAGTCGAATATCAATCTGTTATACACTCACCAAGATCAGGTTACCCAGCCCGCACCAGGAAGCGCCCTACTCGCCTCAACGGATATCTGCCCCGCCGCCATAATTGCCATTGATCAGCATATTCTGTCTTTTCAGGGACACCCTGAATTTTCCTATGACTACGCTCGCGCACTGTATAACCTGCGCCGCGAGCGTTATCCAGAGCATACATACAAAAACGCCATGGCCTCGCTTGAAGAGCAAGAGCATGGCGCGTTGGTGGCAAACTGGATTATCGACTTCTTGGATAACTAGCTTCCGGGCAGATGGTACTAAACTGTTAGCAGCAAGAACTCCCGCTCCCAAGAGGAAATCACCCGATTAAACTCTTCGAACTCAACCAGCTTTATAGAGGTGTAGAGCTGGATAAACTCGCCGCCAAATATCTCCACAATATCGCTGTCTTCTTTGAGTCCGCGTAGCGCCTCTTCAAGGGTCCGTGGCATTTGCATCTCTTCATTATAGGCATTGCCATTAAAGGGCTCGGTAGCCTTGATACCCTTCTTAAGGCCTAAATAACCGCAGGCCAGAGACGCAGCAATGGACAGGTAGGGATTGACGTCAGCGCCGGGGAAGCGATTTTCAATACGGTAATCCTTGGGCGCGGCATCTGGAACACGCAAACCCGTTGTACGGTTATCAAAGCCCCAGTGCAGATTAATTGGCGCTGCCACCTCTCGGGTAAAACGGCGATAAGAATTAACATTGGGGGCAAAAAAGCTCATTACATAGGGCGTGTAAGTCTGCAGACCCCCGAGGTAATGGTAAAACGCCTCACTGTACTCGCCATCTGGGGTGGCAAAGATATTGGAACCGTCTTTTAGTGACAGCACGCTCTGGTGGATATGCTTCGCCGATCCTGGCTCTGACGCCATAGGCTTAGCCATAAAGGTGGCGTAGATATTGTGTTTTAACGCAGCTTCTCGGGCTAGGCGCTTAAAGGTAAAGACCTGATCCGCAAGATCCAGTGGATCCCCATGGATAAAATTAACCTCCAACTGAGCGGCTCCGGACTCATGAATAAGCGTATCCAAATCGAGGCCCATAGCATCACTGTAGCCATACATGGTCTCGACAAAGTCCTCAAACTCGTTAGCCGCATCAATGCTGTAGGACTGACGCGCGGTTTCATAGCGCCCTGAGCGGCCAATTGGCGGCTTTAGCTCGGAATCCGGATCGATATTCTTCTCAATCAGATAGAACTCCACCTCAGGGGCGATTACCGGTTTTAGTCCCTCAGCTTCATAGAGGGCAAGAATACGCTTGAGCACATTGCGCGAGGAAAATGGATGGGGTTTGCCGTCTTTGGTAAAACAGTCATGGATTAGCTGAACTGTTGGCTCGTTGGCCCAGGGCACCCTGCGCATGGTCGATGGATCCGGTTCGAGAAGCATGTCCCCATCCACAGTGCCGAGCAGTTCCCAGAAGTCGTCTGAATACTCGCCGGTTACCGTCTGCGCCAAGATTCCTTCAGGGAGACGGCTGTCTTCTTTAACAAATTTATTGGCTGGAATAAATTTGCCCCGAGCGTTACCGGTTACGTCCGGCACTAAGCACTCTACCTCAGTGATCTTATTCTGTTTAAGCCAATCTTCCACCGATTGTCCCGACTGCATAAAGCACCTATCCACAGGTTGTATATAAGTTTTGAATTTAATGTGTATTTCGAATAATTATTCAATTAATGTTGAATTATTATTCGAAAAGATGGTAATGTCAATTCTTAATCTTCAATGACACCATGCTCTATGCCCGAAGTGACCTCTTACTACGAAGACAGCCTAGATCAAAAAAAGGCTTATCCACCAATGCTCGGAGACCAGCGCGCGGACATCTGTATCGTTGGCGCTGGCTATACCGGCCTATCATCTGCCCTGCATTTGGCTGAGCGAGGTTACTCTGTGATCGTTGTCGAGGCCGAGTCAGTTGGCTTTGGCGCCTCTGGGCGCAACGGTGGCCATGTAGGAATCGGTCAGCGTAAAGATCAGTACTATTTGGAAAAACAGTTTGGCAAGCAGATCGCCCGAGGTCTGTGGGATATGGGGCTAGAGGCTGTAGATACGGTCAAGCAGCTGATTGACAAGCACCAGATCCACTGTGACCTCAAGCAGGGTATCTTGCACCTAGCCCACCGCAGCAAGTACTGCGGGGAGCTTGAGGAGGAGGTAGAGTATCTGCGAGATAACTACCAGTTTGACCAGATGGAATATGTCGCCCCGGGCGCCCTACCCAACTTTCTTGATAGTCAGGCCTATTATGGCGCCCAGTGGGACCAGGCCTCTCTGCACCTGCACCCGCTTAAATATGCCCAGGGACTAGCTGAAGCAGCTACCAAAGCCGGCGTAACCATTTTTGAGCAGTCTCCGGTCCTCAGTTACAGTCAGGGCCGCTCTGTGGTCGTGCGTACCGCCGAGGGAAGCGTCACAGCCAACGAGATGATTTTGGCCTGCAATGGTTATATTGAGAAGCTCGAGCCGCGCATCAATGGCTATATCATGCCGATCAATAACTTTGTCATCGCCACGGAGCCGCTCTCAGAGGAGCTGGCCCGAGCAGTTAGCGCCAAGGATACGGCCATGCAAGACACCCGCTTTGTGATCAACTATTGGAAGCTCTCGGCAGATAATCGGTTAATTTTTGGTGGTGGCGAGAATTATCGCCGGGGTTTTCCAAGGGATATAAAAGGTTTTGTGCGCAAATATATGCTGCAGATCTATCCCCAGCTTGAGAACAGCAAAATTGACTATGGCTGGGGCGGCACTCTCGCCATCACCCTTAACCGTATGCCCCACTTCGGTCGTATCGGCGACAATATATGGCATCTGCAAGGGTACTCTGGACATGGCGTGCCCACGGCAACTCTAGCCGGCAAGCTGATCGCTGAGGCAATAAGCGGCAAGCTCGAGCGCTTTGACTTAATTTCTAATTTACCCACGCGGAAATTCCCCGGCGGCACACTGCTGCGCTGGCCTGGAATGGTGGCGGGTATGCTTTATTTCGCCCTTCGGGACAGGATTTAATCATGAGCAATAACCGCACTCTTACTCCCCGCAATGCTCCAATACAGAAGCGCGCACTGGAGCGCCGCGCCCAGATTCTAGGGGTCACGGCGGAATTACTTGAAGAGGTGGGTCAGGATGATTTGACCACTATTTTAGTGGCCAAGCGCGCCGAGATGTCGGTGGGCACTCTGTATCACTACTTTCCCAATAAGTACGCAATTCTCTACGCTCTGGCAGAGCAGTGGCTCGGGGAGATTGATAAGGTGCTCAGGGAGCTGGAGGCTGAGCGCCTTGAGTCGATGAGCCTAAAGAAGTTTGTCGATAAGGCGGTGGAGCGCATGCTGTTGGCTTACACCAATCAGCGAGGCCTGCTGCCACTGGTGCAGGCGATGTTCGGGGTTCCGGAGCTAAAGGATCTGGACAATGCTCACGATGAGCTAATTATTACTGCTATGGCGCGGATGTTTGCCCGTTTAGAAGTGGCTGAGCGCCCCGGGGAACTGACCCGTTTAGGTCGCGGCTTTCTCGAGATTAATCACGCACTGCTATTGGTGGTGGTTAATCAGAATAAGGCCGATAGCTTAAAGACTCTTAATGACCTCAAATATGTCAGCTTGTGTCTACTTGAGCGGGCCAAAAGTCAGTTTTAAATTTCAATAACTGACCTTAGATAAGTGATTTAAGGTGTTGATTTTAATGCAATCGCTATGAGATTCTAAGATCAGTTATACGCTATAAATTGCCAGCTGTTTTTGATTACCGCGCCTTTTCCCGCATGGTGACAAACTCTTCAGCAGCAGAGGGATGAATACCCACCGTGGCGTCAAAGTGAGCTTTGGTGGCCCCAGCTTTTAAGGCAATACCCATTCCCTGAATAATCTCCGCGGCATGCTCGCCCACCATATGGCAACCGACAACGCGATCCGATGCCCTATCCACTATTAACTTCATGGTAATCCGATCGCTGCCGCCGCCCAGGGTTTGCAGCATTGGCTTAAAGTCCGAGACATAGACATCGACAGTCGCGTATTCCGCTCTGGCCTGCTCTTCACTTAGACCCACAGTTCCCAACTCAGGCTGACAGAACACCGCTGTGGGGATATCTCCGTAGTCTATTCTTGCAAGGCCCTCGCCATAGAGGTGATCCACCAGCACCATAGCCTCTTGAATAGCCACTGGCGTCAACTGAACACGGTCAATAACATCACCCAAGGCATAAATGCTGGCATCGGCGGTGGCAAAATTATCGTCCACCACAATAGAACCGTTGGGACGCAGTACTGTGGCGGTAGTATCCAATCCCAGACCAGCAGTATTAGCCTGACGACCCGTGGCATAAAGGGCTAAGCCCGCGTCTAAGTTGCTGCCGTTATCCAGAACCACCGACAGACCGCCGTCAGTTTTAACAATCTCATTGATCTGGGTACTCAGATGCATATGCACCCCTTTGGCCTCCATACCCTGCTTAACCTTATCGCTCATCTCTCGATCAAAGGACTTGAGCAGATTGGCACCGCGATAGACCAGATGAGTCTCAACCCCGAGGCCATTCAAAATACCGGCAAACTCAACGGCGATATAACCGCCTCCCACCACAACCGCGGTCTTGGGCAACTCGTTGAGAAAGAACATCTCATTGGAGCTGATTGCCAATTCACTGCCGGGAAACTCAGGAATGTAGGGCCAGCCGCCGGTAGCAATCAAAATCACCTTGGCGCTGTAGGCTTGGCCATTGACCTGAACTTGGTGGGGTCCAGTAACCGTGGCCCGGCCATCAAAGAGATCGGCACCGCTGTTATTGATTAAATTATTATAAATGCCATTTAAACGGTCAATCTCAGTGGTTTTGTTGTCACGCAATAGCGCCCAATCCAGAGTCGGCGCCTGATTGGCAGACCAACCAAAGCCTTTGCTGGCATGGAACAGCTCGGGAAACTGAGAGGCATAGACAAATAGTTTTTTCGGTACACAGCCGACATTGACACAGGTGCCCCCGAGGTAGCGCTCTTCCGCAACAGCTACCCTCTTACCTTTTGATGCCGCCATACGCGCGGCACGCACGCCGCCAGAGCCGGCGCCAATAACAAAAAGGTCATAATCAAAATGAGTGGTCATTAACTATTCTCCCTAACATTAAACCAAGCCAACTTATCCTGGAGACTCACCACATGGCCGACAATTATGAGTGTGGGCGCCTTGGCTACCGCCTTGCGCACAATATCCGGCAGGCTATCCAGATCACCGATAAATACCTGTTGTCGGTCTGTGGTGCCCTTCTCAATCAGCGCTGCCGGTGTCTGGGCATCTAGGCCGTGCTGCTTGAGTTGTTCACAGATGGTCTCCATACCATTGAGACCCATATAAAATACTAGGGTTTGATTGGGTTGCACCAGTTCGGGCCAGTTGAGATCCATTTTCCCCGAGCGCAGGTGACCCGCTATAAACCGCACCGACTGGGCATAATCACGATGAGTTAGGGGAATGCCCGCATAGCTGGCGCAGCCAGAGGCGGCGGTAATGCCCGGCACCACCTGAAAGGGAATACCCTGTTCAGCAAGGGTTTCGATCTCTTCACCGCCGCGACCAAAGATAAAGGGGTCACCACCTTTAAGGCGCACCACACGATTGCCCTCAAGGGCATAGTCCACCAATTTCTGATTGATATTATCCTGAGTCACCGGGTGATCTCCGGCGGTTTTGCCCACATAGATGCGGGTGGCATCACGGCGTACCAAATTCAGCACTTCCTTGGAGACCAAGCGATCATAGAGCACGATATCGGCCTGTTGCATCAGCCGCAGAGCCTTAAAGGTCAACAGGTCAGGATCCCCGGGGCCGCCCCCCACCAGATAGACTTCACCGGTTTTAAACTCATCCGTAGACTCTAGCTTGTGGGCTAATAGGCGCTCTGCTTCATCGAGGTTATTGGCATAGGCCTGTTCGGCGATCGGCCCGTAAAATACCTCTTCCCAGAAGGCCTTGCGATCGGCACCGTTGGAAAACTTTGCTTTTACACGCTCGCGAAAACTGCCTGCCAGTGAACCCAGTTTGCTCATGCCCGCAGGCAGCAATGCCTCGAACCGGGTGCGCAATAGACGCACCAGCACCGGTGCATCACCGCCGCTTGATATGGCAATTTGTATGGGTGAACGATCGACAATGGAGGGAAAGATCACGGTGGAAAATTTGGGGTCATCCACCACATTGGAAAGAATATTGGCCGCTTGGGCATGCTCTGAAACCAAGCGGTTGAGATCCCGATCATTGGTTGCCGCTATCACCATTACGATATTTGGTAGATCGAGCATATGCTGGTGCTCGTAGCCGGCGGTTATAAGCACTAGGCCATTGCAGCCGTGCTTTTTGTCTTGGGTGTCCATTTCCAAAAGGTCGGGGCAAAAGTCTTTCGCCACAATGGTAATAATGGCGCTGGCTTCCTGTACCAGACGAACTTTGCGCAGGGCAATTTCGCCGCCGCCAATCACCAGGATATTGCGGCCTTTGAGGTTGTGAAATAGTGGTAGGTAGTCCATGAATTCTCTATTTATGTGGCTTTGTTTGGTTAGCCGGTGTCTATTATATTGTTGAAGTTTGGTATTAAAACTCAAGCTTTGTTATCTGGAACTCAGGTGAGAGATCTCTCGTCGCTACGCTCAGTCGAGATGACAGATTAAAGAGCTCGGTCGAGATGACAGATTACACAGCTCCATTGAGACGACAGATTCAATAGCTCTGGCATTAAATCCCACACCCTGTCATCTCGAACGCATGTGAGAGATCTCTCGTCGCTCCGCTCCAGTCGAGATGACAGATTAAACAGCTCAGTCGAGATGACAGATTAAATAGCTCAGTCGAGACGACAGATTAAACAGCTCAGTCGAGATAACAACAGTGGTTAACGAATCTCAGTCATACCCCCCATCAGTGGCTGCAACACCGCCGGAATAGCTATAGACCCATCCGCTTGCTGATAGTTCTCAATCACCGCAACTAATGTACGCCCTACCGCCAAACCTGAACCGTTCACTGTATGCAGCAACTCAGTCTTGCCCTCGGCATTTCTAAAGCGCGCTTTCATGCGTCGTGCCTGAAAATCAGAGAAATTACTGCAGGATGAAATCTCGCGGTACTTATCCTGAGATGGCAACCAGACCTCAAGATCAATTGTCTTTGCCGCCGAGAAACCCAGATCGCCGCCACAGAGAACAACGCTGCGATAGGGTAATTCAAGCTTCTGCAAAATCGCCTCCGCATGACCCACCAGGGAATCCAGCGCATCCCAAGACTCGTCAGGATGGACAAACTGCACCATCTCAACCTTCTCAAACTGATGCTGACGAATCATGCCGCGGGTATCGCGACCATAGCTGCCGGCTTCACTGCGAAAGCAAGGGGTGTGTGAGACATACTTAATCGGCAGGCTATCGACAATTTCATTGCGATAGAGATTGGTAATCGGCACTTCGGCGGTGGGAATCAGATAAAACTCACGCTCATCATCGAGCTTAAAGAGATCCTCTTCAAATTTAGGCAGCTGACCGGTACCAAACAGAGATTCGCGATTGACGATGTAGGGCACATAGACCTCTTCATAGCCGTGCTCGCCAATATGGGTGTTGAGCATAAACTGAGTCAGAGCACGATGCAGGCTCGCTAAACCGCCGCGCATCACAGAGAAGCGTGATCCAGTAATCTTGGCCGCCACATCAAAGTCCAAACCATTAAAGCCATCGCCCAGATCAACATGATCCTTGATTTCAAAATCAAACTGGCGGGGCTCGCCCCAGCGGCGCACTTCGATATTATCGTCTTCAGTCTTGCCCGCAGGCACAGAGCTGTGCGGAATATTGGGAACACCCTGAAGCAGGCTGTCCAACTGCCCCTGCACCTCAGTAAGCGCCAGATCCGCCGCCGCTGAATCATTTTTAAGCTGTTCACCCTTGGCCTTTAACGGCTCAATATCTTCCCCTGCGGCCTTGGCTGCACCAATCATCTTGCCCATGGACTTGGAGTAGGCATTGCGCTCCTGCTGAAGACTCTCAGCGGCTAACTGCAGGGCTTTGCGCTGGGCTTCAAGAGCTAAAAAAGCCTCGCAATCCAATGTGTAGCCTTTGGTTTGCAGGCTCTCGGCAACGGCATTTAAATCCGAACGTAACAGCTTCGGGTCAAGCATGGTGGTGTCCTTAAAAGTACTTAGAAAAATCTACGGTTAAAAATCAGAGTAAGCGCGTCAGCCAGATCGAGCTGCTGATAGCGAACAGACATAAAACCACTGTCGCCAGCACATAGAGCAGCGCCATAAAAAGGTGGCCATTTTGCCACAAACTCAGGGCATCAAGCGAGAAGGTTGAAAAGGTTGTAAAAGCGCCGAGAAAACCAATCATTAACAGGCTGCGCATTTCAACGGGCAAGGCTGTCCGCTCAACGATTAGAACAAACAGTATCCCCATAACAAAGCTGCCGAGCACATTGACACCAAGGGTGGCATAGGGAAACTTATGACTGGATTGCTGAAAGACCCAAATACTGATGCCATAGCGCGCCATTGCTCCCAGCGCACCACCCACAGCAACGGCAATCCACGTCATGACAGAGTTCCTTTGTGTTTATTATCGAGGCTGCGTAAATAGGCTAACTTCTCGGAAATTTTCTTCTCTAGACCGCGGTCTGTGGGCTGGTAGTACTCCTTATCCGCAAGCTCTTCCGGCAGATATGTCTCGCCGGGAGCATAACCACCCACTTCATTATGGGCATAGCGATAATCTTTGCCGTAATCCAAATCTTTCATCAGACTGGTGGGCGCATTGCGCAGATGCATAGGCACCTCGTAACTGGGCAGTGAGCGCACATCTGCCATAGTGGCCTTAAAGGCGCTGTACACCGCATTGCTCTTGGCCGCCACTGCCAAGTAGACAACCGCCTGCGCCAGAGCCAACTCCCCTTCAGGGCTACCCAGACGTTCCTGAACATCCCAGGCACTCATGGCTAACTCAAGACCCCGAGGATCGGCATTGCCAATATCTTCACTGGCCATACGCACCAGGCGCCGAGCGATATAGATGGGATCACAGCCACCATCTAACATGCGGCACAGCCAGTAGAGTGCAGCATCGGGAGATGAACCGCGCACCGACTTATGCATCGCCGAAATCTGATCGTAAAAATATTCACCGCCCTTATCAAAGCGCCGGGTGTCTCCCACCAATACCTGTTCCAGAACCTGACGATCTATAGCTGCAACATCCCCGCTCTCACTGGCTAGATCATTGGCAATTTCCAACAGATTAAGTGCCCGCCTGGCGTCTCCGTCCGCAGCACTGGCAAGCAGATCCAGAGCCTCATTGTCCAACTGAAGCTGACGCTCTCCCAACCCCGACTGCTGATCAACCAAGGCCTGTTGAAGGACGGTTTTGATCTGTTCGTTATCCAAGCTTTTCAGGACATAGACACGACATCGGGATAACAGTGCATTGTTTAATTCAAATGAGGGATTCTCGGTGGTAGCGCCAATAAGCACCACGGTGCCATCTTCAACAAAGGGCAAGAAAGCATCCTGTTGAGATTTATTAAAGCGGTGTACCTCATCGACAAATAGAATAGTCTTGCGACCGCGCAGATCGCGCTGCTCGGTGGCTTTGGCGATGGACGCCCGAATCTCTTTAACCCCAGACAATACCGCGGAGATACTTTCAAAGTGGGCATCTGCTGAGGCGGCAATAATCTTTGCCAATGTGGTTTTGCCTACCCCTGGCGGCCCCCAGAAGATCATTGAGTGCAGCGCCCCGCCCTCAATCGCTTCACGCAATGGTTTGCCGGGGCCGATTAAATGCTCCTGTCCATAGAAACCCTCAAGGGTCCCAGGACGCATACGCGCTGCTAGAGGCCGATAGACCGCCTGACTAAATAGATCAGTTGGCATTATTAATTACATCGACGCCATCTGGGATCTGAAATACAAACTGATCTCCAGAGAGCACTGGATTAAGTTCAAGCTGACTAAATTGGATTGTGGTGGTCTGGCCGAGACTATCAGTCAAGGCTATAGCGGTGGGATTGCCGGCATCAAAGGCAATGGTCATGCTGTCGAAGAGACTGCCGCCCTGCTCTGGCTTTAACTCAAAGCGCCCCTCAGCAAGCTGGGTTACAAAGTAAGCAGCATCCAGCTGGTCAAGATCGCCAGAGAATAGGATCGCCGGCGTCGCGGCTATATCTTGGTTAAAAGGCTGAATAATCACCTGTTCAAGATCCGGATCATAGATCCACAGTGTCACACCATCAGCAATAATCTGTTGTGGCATTGGCGTTTCCACCAACCAGCGCAGGCGATTGGGCTGGGATACTTGAAATAGTCCTTCAGAGTTCTGCAGCGCAAAGCCATCCGCATCGCTAATTTGTTGTGTAAAGCGTGCCGAGAGGCTGGTGATCGGCTGTAATAGATCCCGCAGCTGCTGAATGTCCTCGGGGGCACCGCCGGACCAAGCAAAGGTTGAGAGGGAAATACTAGTGAATAAAGCAATTTTGTGGAGAACGCGCATTGTTGGATTTATCACTTATTTGGCAACTATGAAGATTTAACGATGTGCTGATTCTACCGGTTTTCCAGCGGTTGTTAAAATGCTTACCAATAATACCCCATCCCCAACGAGTACTCGGTTACCTTATTGTGCTCCACTAACAACCTCAGATCCAGATTACGGCTCAGACTATGCCTCCCTTCAAAGGCATAAACGCTTTCACCGCCATGAGAAGAGTCTACATGAGCGCGGTTTTCATAGATTGCCCTAAAATTAGTCTCAGGGGACAGGCGAATATGGCTGAACACCGAGGCCTTGGCATAGACCGAGCCATAGCCACTGTGGTTATTCTGCATAGCACCGCCGACATTGAAGCCGACAACGGCATTGCTAGATAGGTGTTTCGCGATACCCATATCTCCCTGAAATCTGACAACCAGACAGTTATCACAGCCTAAATTCTGCTGCTCAGCACCGAGCTTTAATCCCCAAGTAAAACCTCGATCACCGGGCAATCCCGTAGTCCCACTGCTAACACTTTTGACGCTAACGATATCCAAACTTCTAAGAAAAAGCTTGTTGTCCAAGTATCTTAACTGAGCTTCAAGCATTTTCAGTTCGGAGTTATCAACATGGCCACTGCCGGCATCCAGAGAGTCATAGTATGAGGGGCGGATATTGATAGCGACCCCCTCACCCAGCGCCCTATTGTTGACCCCAGTCAACTGTATATAGCTAGGACGTCTACCCTGATGAGGTGGTTTACCGAGTTTAATAGGGCTAAATTTGCTCCCCACAGGCAGCTTAAAGCGCTCGGCCAACAGTGTCCTATAACGCGATTTATCACTATCTAAGGGCTCTTGAGGATCCGAGACAAATTGGATGTAATCGCTAAGGGTTTCCAACACGACCTGTTGAGAGTCATCGTTAAGCTGAGAATATTTATCATCTTTTAGGGCTTCGATATTCTGTGCCACCGCAGCGACTGCGTTTTTCTCTGCTTTATTTAGCTGCTTAAATTTATTGTAGAGACGGGACTGTCGAGATGGATGGTATTTAACGTTAGCCACTAATGGCTGGCCTGCAATAATAGACTCACTGAGATTTGTCATCACTGTCTGGGGATAAACATAGGGATGGCTGCGCGGAATAATATCCAAACCCTCGACAAGCTCAAGAATCTCAGCCATACGATAACCACAGTTCTTACGGAAAAAATAATAGCGGTATTTTTTACCCAATAGCTCCCACAGATGACCCATTATAAGATCCACCTGAGTCTGGCTTAGATCCAGCTCATACTCCCAAATATCTCGAAGCTCCAGCTCGCCATAATTATGGTTGTGAAAATAAAACTGAATATGGCTAAATCCAGCGTCATAGCCTCCTAACATACCTTTCAACACATAGGTAATTGCTCCCTCGTTAGGCGGCACAATTGCTCCATAATTAACACTCACATCTAGTAACCGGGATCGGGCGGGATCTGTCGAGTTAAATTTAAGCAGAGTGTGGCCATAAAATGAGGCGGGATTTCCAAGATAGCCGGTAGCATAAAGTAAACTAATCGACTCTACGTCCTGACCCTTAGTCCACTCGCTAAACGCTACGCAGTGGATTGCTGGAAAATGATCTGAAGCTGACTGTATAGTCGACTATAGCCAAGTGTACCGGCCCTTAAAGTGACATTGTGGGTGGAGATCAGGGCTGTTCCCAGAGGGTTCAGCGAAGGCGCGAATTGTCGCCTCCAACTCAGCATCTGGATCAATCGCCCCATTCTCTGCCAAAAAGAAAGCTGGCGAGTGAATCGCGCTTATCCAACCGGATGCGCTAGAGCTGCTCTCTTCATAATGACCTAACCGCAACCAGGGTTTCTGGCTGCCGAGACTCTGCTTTTGTGCAAGGCTGATAATCTCCTCTACCCTGCCTAAGCTGTTATCACTCTGGGCAGCGAACGCCGAAGCACTCCAAGCACTGCATAAAACCAGACACACAAGTACACGCGTAATTTTGAACATCTAAAAATACCTGTAACCCAAAAAGAAAAAATCACTGCCAGCAACAGCCGGCAGTGATTTCTTATTGACTCAAAAGTAGCGTTTATGCGGCACAGCTATCGGAATGAGTTTTTTCAATAACGGAGTTAATAACAGCATAGAAGTCCGCTGACTTTTGCAGCTGATCCATAGAGGAGTAGCCATCAGAGCTAACCTTAAGGCCCATCTCTGCGCGAACTGAATCGACAATGGCTGCATATGAGTCTGCAGAGCAGCCCAAAATCTGCATTACTGCTGACAGATGCTCACCTTGACCAGCCGCAGTTTCCTCGATGAGATTAGGGTAAGTTTCTTTGATAAACATTGCCGCTTCAACTTTAGCGCCCTGACAAGTTTCAGGGCTGGCGGTAGCCGATGTCAAAGCAGTCGAACCCACATCCCAGATGACGTTGGACGTAACTGCAGCCCAATGAGTATTTGGAAACAAAGACGCACCAATGCCACAGTCGACAAATGGGTTGGGGCCAGAGCCAGCAGCCTTATTACCCATCTCGGCAAATGCAGGAGTTGAGATGCAGGCAAACAGAGTAAGTGCAATGCAAGAATATTGATTGATTCTCATTTGTTGTTAATCCTTTAAAATTAAAGTTTCGAATATAAGTAAGCTAAATTGCTGCTTAACCTGCGAAGTCTCCTAGAGATTGTTCTACTACCAACTTTTATCATTTTAAATGCGTGCCTTTATCTAAATTGACTACGTCATTAAAACGACTTAGTTAGCCCCACTGAAAAACCGGTCAACTCAACACCAACAGTATCAAAATAATGCATGTACTCAATATTGGTCGATAGACTCTGTTTGATGACAATATCTCCGCCAACGCCATAGGACAGCCCACCAAAATCTTCATGGACACTAAAAGAATCATCACCCAGCTCAAAGGTTGCCTGGGTGTAACCGACAACCACATAGGGGAACAGTTTTTCAGTTAGCTGAACACCACCGCGCACATAGACACCATAAAATTCACGAATTGAAAGCTTGAGACCGGTATTTACACCATCCAGCTCAAACACATCGTCACCAAGCCCTATCCCAAGACGGACCTCGGCTGATAAATGCTGAGTGTAGTGTTTGCCGGCACGGGCGAAGACAGAAGTTAAAGATGATTCCAACATTTGTGATGGGGTCGTAGCTACTAACTCTTCATGCTCGTGAAAGCCAAAGCCAGCAGTGGCGTAAGTATCGCCATAGCAGGCGAGCGATAAGCTAGTCAGAGCAGAGACGACTGTGATTTTAGTAACGATAGACCTAAGCATTACAATATCCCTATGGTAATGGTTTTAAATACTAGGCTAAAAATGCTTAAGAATCAGTGAGCACAAAAAATCCGTTTTACTGTTGATTCTCAATAAGCCGCGAGCAGATTAAAGGGGCCAAATATCAAGTTTCCAAAAAGTATAGACCAGCCTCCTAGAGGTGCAAGGGGAAATAAAGTGCCTCAGATATAAACCCTTTCAACTGGCTTCTTTGTTTGATATGAACCACTTGGGTGTCGACCAATTAGCTCTTCTGGTGGACTTCAAGCATAGTACCCATACCCTGATGGATAATATTGACCGCCTTAAGCGGACGAACCATAAGTTTAAATTCAGTTATCAAGTCTGCTGCGGTCCAAGAAATCATATCCACGCCATTGACTCGAACGCCCTGAATCTCGACCTCAAACTCCAAAACGGCATTACCCTCTCCACGTACCTCATGCATATAGGTAAAGCTATCATTAAAAAAGACCTTAAAGGCCGCACTGAGGTATTTGCCGGTAATACACTTGCCAATTGGAGGGGTATGAACCACCGGTGAATGGAATACGGCGTTATTATCAAGCAGGTTATATAGTCCCTCTACATGCCTCTCTTTCGCCACCTGATGCCAGGTAGCCATAGTATCTAAGGCATATTGGGTTTCACTATTGAGTAAATGTAATCTCTATGACTCTATTTGCCTGTGGGTTTGGCTGGTCACTCTGGATATTGATCTGTCTATTATTCCGTTTGTCCTTTTTAAAATCTTATCAGTGCCTATATCAGCACTTCTATCAACGCCCACCTGGCGATAGAATATCTCTACTACCATTGCTGCTCATGGGGCTCACCACACCAGCTACTTCCATCTGCTCGATCAAGCGCGCAGCACGGTTATAACCCACTCTTAGCTTACGCTGTACCGATGAAATTGAGGCTTTGCGGCTCTCCAGTACAAAGGCAACGGCTTCGTCATAAAGTGGATCTGATTCTGGATCCTCTTCGCCCTCCTCTCCTCCGCTGTAGCCAGGCACTGCAATAGTTGAGACCGCAGCTTCATCGGTGATCTCGGACAAATAGTTGGGTTCACCGCGACGTTTCCAGTCGGCAACCACTTTATGGACTTCATGATCGTCAACGAAACAGCCGTGAATACGCTCTGGCACGCTAGTACCCGGAGGTAAATAAAGCATATCGCCATTGCCCAGCAGCTGCTCTGCTCCGCCTTGATCGAGAATCGTGCGAGAGTCAATTTTTGATGACACTTGGAAAGCGATCCGCGTGGGAACATTGGCTTTGATCAGACCGGTAATAACGTCCACTGAGGGGCGCTGGGTGGCGAGTATCAAATGAATACCGGCGGCACGTGCTTTCTGAGCGATTCGAGCAATCAACTGTTCTACCTTTTTGCCAACAATCATCATCATATCGGCGAATTCATCGATCACCACGACTATGTAGGGCAGTGTTTCCAGAGTTGGTGCTTCCGGCGCTTCCTGAGTGGCATCCCAACCCATTTCATCTGGATTAAAGGTCCACAGGGGATCAACAATTGGCTCACCGGCTTTAATGGCATCTTCAATTTTGCGATTGTAACCCGCTAGATTACGCACACCCAAGGCGGCCATCAGTTTGTAACGGCGCTCCATTTCCCCAACACACCAGCGCAGACCGCTGGCGGCATCTTTCATATCGGTGATAACCGGGGTCAGCAGATGCGGAATGCCATCGTAAACCGATAGCTCAAGCATCTTGGGATCGATTAGGATTAACTTAACGTCTTCTGGGGAGGCTTTAAACAACAGGCTTAGCAGCATGGTGTTGATGCCAACCGATTTACCTGAACCGGTAGTTCCCGCCACCAGCAGGTGGGGCATGCGGCCGAGATCGGCGACAATAGGTATACCGGCAATATCATGTCCCAGTGCCAAGGTTACTGGGGAGCTGGAGCGATCATAGGCTTCAGATGAGAGCACTTCACTGAGGCGCACCATCTCGCGCTTTTCATTGGGGATTTCAATGCCAACGACAGACTTGCCGGGTATCACTTCGACAACGCGGACACTGATAACGGCCATTGAACGGGCCAAATCTTTGGCTAATCCACTGATACGGCTAACCTTGATGCCAGCGGCGGGCTGGATTTCAAAACGAGTGACTACTGGCCCCGGCAGCACTTCTACCACGTCGGCTTTGATGCCAAAGTCGAGCAGTTTGTGCTCTAACAGGCGTGAAAGGTGCTCGAGGGATTCTGCCGAGTAACCGCTATTAGTGTTGTTATCAGCTAGATCAAGTAGATTGATCGGCGGCAGAGAGCCAACCACCTCAGCATCCCCAAATAGGGTCTGCTGCTTTTCACGCTCAATGCGTTTGCTGACCACCGGTTTGGCTTTGGGAGCCTGAATGGTCGGCGGCGTGCGCAGCTTTTGCAATTTTGTTTCAACTTCAACTTTGGCCTGTCGCTGGAGCACCGCTTCTCGAGATTTGGCTTTCTCCGCACGAGCCAGTTTCATTGCGGCCAATTTGCTCCGTGCGCGATCATAGAGATCGATTGCCCCGAGACCCAGTCGATCAATCAGGGCGATCCATGAGATATCGACAAACACAGTGAGTCCAAAAAGGAATAGCGACAGCAGAATTAAGGTGCTGCCAACATAGCTAAACACCGCCATTGTCGCTTCACCAATTTTATTGCCCAGTATGCCGCCTACACCAAAGGGATAGCTGTTGTGGACTTCGGCATATTGAATATTGGCTAGCGAGGTGGCGCTGATCATCACCAGAATAAAACCGATCACACGCAGGGTAAACGTCACTGAGTCGAAGGCGTCAGCCTCACGGAGGATATAGGTGCGCAATATCTGTATCGCCCGCACTGCAAGCAGCGCTGGGAACAGATAGGCCATAACCCCAAACAGGGCAAAGAAGATGTCGGCAATCCAAGCGCCGGCAAGACCTACGGCATTGTTGAGGTCGCCGCGGGTTCCGGTGTGTGACCAGCCTGGGTCATCAGCGGAGTAACTGAGCAGGGCCAGAAGCAGTATGGAGCAGAGAGCGATCCAGCCGATTAACGCGCCCTCGGCGAGTAATCGCTTGCCGCGGGTTTCGTTATAGCTGGGTTCAACTGCTGCGGGCTTGCGCGGCTTTCGCTTATCTGTGCTCAACGGGTCTGTCCCTGTGTATTAATGCAGCGCCAATTGTAGCCCCTTGAGAATTAAAAGCTATGTTTCAACGGCGCTTAATCCTCATGTCGGGGAATCAATAGAACAGAACAAATACTCTGTCTAGGGAAGATAGTGTAAAAACTTATTTGTCCGAGCTATGGGATTGATTAGAATGGCGTCCTGATTATTGGCAACGCTGATATTTTGCTCAAGCAAGTAAAGGGCAAAGGATAAATTTTATACAATATAAGGCGCTAAAATATAAGCCTCTAATATATAAGCTTTTAAACCATAAACCTTTCACAGTAGAGAGAGACCATGTCTGAGACACAACATTATCCACTGATTATTTTAGGTTCTGGCCCCGCTGGCTGGACCGCCGCTGTATATGCTGCACGGGCCAACTTGAGCCCAGTTGTTATCACTGGTATTCAGCAAGGTGGTCAGTTGACGACTACAACCGATGTGGATAATTGGCCTGGTGATGCCGATGGCGTTCAGGGTCCAGAGCTTATGGAGCGCATGCAAAAACACGCGGAACGCTTTGATACTAAAACGATTTTTGATCATATAGATGAAGTTGTTCTCGATGAGCGCCCTTTCCGTCTCAAGGGTTCTAGCAACTACAGCTGTGATTCGCTAATTATTGCTACTGGTGCCTCGGCACAGTATTTAGGCCTGCCCTCGGAAGAGGCCTTTATGGGTAAAGGCGTCAGTGCCTGCGCTACCTGTGATGGCTTTTTCTATCGCAACAAGCCGGTTGCCGTTCTCGGCGGTGGCAACACGGCTGTTGAAGAGGCGCTGTATCTGTCAAATATCTGCAGTGAAGTGACATTGATTCACCGCCGCGACGAGTTGCGCGCGGAGAAGATGCTGCAGGATAAGCTCTTTGAAAAAGAGAAAAACGGCAATATCACCATTGAGTGGAGCCACAATCTTGACGAGGTGCTTGGAGACGATGCCGGAGTTACTGGCGTGCGGATTAAAAGTACTGCTGATGGCGCTACCAAAGATCTCACTGTGGACGGTGTGTTTATTGCCATCGGCCACAAGCCCAATACCGATATCTTCGCTGATAAGCTGGCGATGAAAGATGGTTATTTGACGATTGCTGGCGGCATGGCTGGCAATGCGACGGAAACCAGTGTTGCAGGTGTCTTTGCTGCAGGGGATGTGGCGGATCACGTCTATCGTCAGGCGGTCACCTCTGCCGGGAGCGGCTGCATGGCGGCACTAGATGCGGAGCGTTTCCTGGATCAATAGATAGCTGCCCTAAGTCTCAGTAGCTGCTTTTAAAACAGCTAGTTTAAACGGGCTACTTTAAAGAAAGAGCCACTCTGGAGTCTGTCTGTGCAGATACCGCTGCTAGATGACGACAAACCGCGCTTTCCCGACCCTCGGGGCGCACTAGCGGAGCCTGACGGCCTTCTGGCCGTCGGTGGCAACCTGCAGCCAGAAACCCTCCTGAGCGCTTACCGCTCAGGCATATTCCCCTGGTATCAAGACGATGACCCTATTCTGTGGTGGAGTCCTGCCACGCGCTGTGTGCTGCCGCCCGCAGAATTGCACTGCTCTAAAAGTCTGCGCAAAACCCTGCGCCGCAACCAGTATCAGGTCAGCCTCAACCAGTCCTTTGGCGATGTGATTCAGGCTTGCAGTGAGCCACGTGAAGATGATGGCGGCACCTGGATTACAGATGAAATGATAGCCGCTTATAGGCAATTGCATTCTCAGGGTCAGGCGCATTCAATAGAGGTCTGGCACGACAGGGAGTTAATCGGCGGTCTCTATGGTGTTGCGGTTGGCAGTCTTTTTTGCGGCGAGTCGATGTTTAGTCGCCGCGCCAGTGCCTCGAAAATTGCTATGGCCCACCTCTGTCGCTGGGGGCTAGAAAGCGGCCTTCAGCTTATCGATTGCCAACTGGTCAACCCTCATCTAGTGAGCTTGGGTGCAGTGAGCGTTGAGCGCAGCGCTTTTCTCGCTGAGCTGGAGCAGTGTCGCCAGCACCCTTTAAAGTGGCCATCCCCCGGGGTCGGTGAGGAGTCCAGCAGATTGCACTATGAGTGGTGATCCGGCGGCTAAAAATCCCATTGAGTATCTGAGGCCACTGAACTACTCTTGTGCCTATTGCCGAACAGTTGGTTCGCTTATCCATATCTACCCATCAACATCCACTCAAAGGCCGCTGTAAATGACTCGGGATATATCGCCAGACATCGGCCTGATCAGACTCTGCTTGACCGAAGCCCATGACTGCAGCTACCTGCCTGACCGCCAGTCAACCACTGCATTTGTCGATCCCGAGATGGCCATTGATGTTGCCCTTTATTCTCGCATGACCAAGCTTGGCTTCCGCCGCAGCGGCGCCTTTCTCTACGCGCCAAAATGTTCTGGTTGCAACGCCTGTATTCCGGCGCGCTTGCCGGTAGATGATTTTAAGCCGACTCGCGGCCAGAAACGCTGCTGGAAAAAGAATCAAGATATTATGGTGGAGCAACTGGATGACATTAATATTGGCGAGCACTTCCCGATTTATGCGCGCTATATTGAACAGCGCCACAGTGACGGGGATATGTACCCGCCTTCTCGGCGTCAGTTCGAAGACTTTCTAGGCAATGCCTGGGAATGCACGCAGTTTTTGGAGTTTAGGTTGGGGGATCAACTGATCGGTTGTGCGGTGATTGATATTATTGAAAATGGCCTTTCGGCGATCTACACCTATTTTGATCCAGACTTCTCCGATCGCGGTCTCGGGGTACTGGCGATCCTTGTGGAGATCGATATAGCTCAGCGTCTCGGACTCGAACATCTCTATTTAGGCTACTGGATCTCCGGCTGTAACAAAATGAAATATAAGACCAACTACCGCCCCCTCGAGCTGTACCGACAAAATAGTTGGCGAATTGCCGAATGACTTTGCTATACGGGCGGATTTAAGGCAAACTTGCCGCGCTTTTTGGGATCCGCTTAAGTGGGCATCCCTTCTAGTAGCATTTAGCATTGGATTTAAAACACTCTCATTTGACGGGCACTACATTAAGCTTATGGCGAAAGAAGATCACATAGAATTTGAAGGCGAGGTCATCGACACTCTGCCGAACACGACTTTCCGAGTGAAGTTGGAGAATGATCACGTAATCATTGCCCATATTTCTGGAAAGATGCGCAAGCACTACATTCGTATTCTTACGGGTGACAAGGTCAAGGTCGAGATGACTCCCTATGACCTAACTAAAGGTCGTATTACCTTTAGAGAGCGATAAGCTCAGGGCCTTTGCTCTATTGGTGCTACTTCTGGAAATGATTCTGGCACTGATTCTGGCACATAAAAAAACCGTCCCATGGCTTCCATAGGACGGTTTTTTGCTACCTGCCGATTACTCGCTGGTGGCTAGCTCATCTTCTGTGCGTACAACCAACTCACCCTCTTCGACCCGCACAAATGCGGTGCCGCCCTTCTCGGATAAGCTGCCAAACAATACCGCTTCGGCCAGTGGTTTCTTGATTCTCTCTTGCAGCAATCGATCCATTGGTCGTGCGCCCATCTTGGCGTCATAACCATTTACCGCAAGCCATTCACGTGAATCGTTGTCGATATCAAGGAAGACTTTCTTGTCGTCCAACTGGGACTGCAGCTGCACCAAGAACTTGTCCACCACCGTTGCAATCACATCCATAGACAGCTCGGCAAACTGCACAATGCTGTCGAGACGGTTGCGGAACTCTGGCGTAAACATCTTTTTGATCGCTTCCATACCGTCTGTGCGGTGATCCTGTTGAGCAAAACCCATTGACGAGCGACTCATCAACTCAGCACCGGCATTGGTAGTCATAATAATAATGACATTGCGGAAATCCGCTTTGCGACCATTGTTGTCGGTCAGGGTACCGTGATCCATCACCTGCAGTAGCAGGTTGAAAACATCTGGATGGGCCTTTTCAACCTCATCCAACAGAACAATTGAATGGGGATGTTTGGTGACCGCATCGGTCAACAACCCGCCCTGATCATAGCCAACATAGCCTGGAGGCGCGCCGATCAGACGAGACACAGTGTGGCGCTCCATATATTCGGACATATCAAAGCGCATCAGATTGATACCAAGAATATTAGCCAACTGGCGGCTGACCTCGGTTTTACCGACTCCAGTGGGGCCGGCAAACAGGAAGCTACCGATAGGCTTAGTGCCCTCACGCAAGCCGGCGCGGGCCATTTTGATCGAAGTGGACAGAACATCGATGGCGGGATCCTGACCAAATACTACCATCTTCAATTTCTCAGCCAGACCTCTAAGCTGCTCTTTATCCGAGCTTGAAACACTCTTCGCAGGGATGCGGGCAATCTTTGAGATAACCAGTTCGATATCGCTGACCCCAACGGTCTTCTTGCGCTTGCTCACCGGCTGCAGGCGCTGATAGGCACCGGCTTCATCGATAACATCGATCGCCTTGTCGGGGAGAAAACGGTCATTGATATGCTTGGCGGCCAGCTCTGCGGCGATCTTTAACGCCGGGTTACTAAATTTGAGATCATGGTGCTCTTCAAAACGCGACTTCAGACCTTTGAGAATTTGATAGGTCTCATCCACTGAAGGCTCTTCCACATCAATCTTTTGGAAGCGTCTCGACAGGGCCTGATCCTTCTCAAAAATACCGCGGTACTCTTGGTAGGTTGTGGAGCCGAAGCAGCGCAATTTACCGGATGACAGCAGTGGCTTGAGTAAATTGGAAGCATCCATAACACCGCCAGAGGCAGCGCCGGCGCCAATAATGGTGTGTATCTCGTCAATAAATAGAATGGATCCGTCTCGTTCGCCGAGCTCGGCAATAATACCCTTGAGGCGCTTTTCAAAGTCGCCACGGTACTTGGTGCCCGCCAGCAGTCCGCCCATATCCAATGAATAGACAACACTGCCTTTTAATGGATCTGGCACGGCGTCTTCGACAATTAATTTCGCCAAGCCTTCGGCGATAGCGGTTTTACCAACGCCGGATTCACCGACTAAAAGCGGGTTGTTCTTGCGTCGTCTTACCAAAATCTGACTAACTCGCTCCACTTCTGCGGCACGACCGATCAGCGGGTCCGTGTTGCCGAGGGTGGCCTGTTCATTGAGGTTCGTAGCAAATTGGCTGAGCAGGCTCTCTTCCTGTGATTCAGACGCGGTTGCGGACTCTGAGTTACTAGCAGACTCTTCGTTATTGCTCTCCGGCTGGTCGACATATTTAGAGATGCCGTGTGAGATGTAGTTGACCACATCAATGCGGGCAATATTCTGTAGCCGCAAGAAGTAAACAGCCTGGCTCTCCTGCTCGCTAAAGATCGCAACAATCACATTGGCGCCCACCACCTCGCTGTGATTGGCTGAGTTCACTTGGAACACCGCTCGTTGCAATACCCGCTGAAAGCCGTGTGTGGGCTGAGTCTCTTGTTCCAGCTGAATATCAGAAATGATCGGCGTGGTGGAGTCGACAAACTCTGATAGGTCTTGTCGCAGCACGCTGATATCGGCTCCACAGGCCTTGAGTACGTTTGATGCGGAGGCATCATCGAGCAATGCCAGCAACAGATGTTCGACTGTCATAAATTCATGACGCTTGTCTCTGGCACTTTTGAACGCCAGATTGAGGGTAACTTCCAGTTCTCTACTTAGCATAGTTTTTACTCTTTTTCATCGTTACAGGGTTCTACTTCACATAAAAGCGGGTGCTGGTGGTCCCTCGAGTACTGATTAACTGTGCCCGCTTTTGTCTCTGCCACATCTTTAGTATAGATGCCACAGACGCCCTTTCCGTCGGTATGAATACTTAACATGATGCGCGTAGCGTTTTCGCGCGTCTTGGAGAAAAACTTTTCCAGTAATTCGACGACAAATTCCATCGGTGTGTAATCGTCGTTTAATAGCACTACTTTGAACATTGATGGCTTCTTTAATTTTGGCCTTTCTGTTTCGACCACAGTATTACCATCATGTTGCCAAGACGGTATATTTTTTTCGTCACTCATACATTTTTTGCCAATTAGTTTACATAAAGGTTACGGCTTTCATCTTACATCAGATTGCTGATTCTGCTAAACGATGAGCGGTCTTGACAGGGATATTCAACTATTTACAGTGGGCGCAGCTTGTAACATCTTGTCTTTTTACAACGGAATGGGAAAGTACAATATGGAGAGACATAAAGCATGGCAGATTCAGGTAGAGTTAAATGGTTTAGCAATGACCGAGGCTTTGGATTTATAGAGCCTGACAATGGCGAACGAGAGCTCTTTGCTCATCATCAAAATATCATTATGGAAGGCTATAAGACGCTCAAATGTTTTCAGCGCGTAACCTATGAAGTGGAGCACGGCGAGAATGGTCGCCACGCAATCAATATCATCCCTGGCGAAACACCAAAATCCCTCAAACGCGGCGAAAGCTCAGCACAACCTACCGCAACAGAACCCACTGCAATAGAACCAGCCTCAAAGACCGACACCTAGAGCCCACTTCTCAGGCTGCTATCAAAACTAATAATGGCGAGATATAAAAAAACCGGCTGCGAGGCCGGTTTCTTTATCTAGCTACTTATAACAGTAGCAATTACATATTTTCGATCATCACATCGCCGAACTCTGAGCAGGACATTAATGTAGCATCGTCCATCAGTCGCTCGAAATCATAGGTGACTTTCTTTTCAGAAATGGCGCCTTCGATACCCTTGATAACCAGATCAGCAGCTTCGCCCCAACCCATATGACGCAACATCATTTCAGCAGACAGAATCAGTGAACCCGGGTTAACCTTGTCCTGGCCAGCATACTTAGGCGCGGTACCGTGAGTGGCTTCAAAGATAGCAACGTCGTCAGAGAGATTGGCACCAGGTGCAATACCAATACCACCAACCTGTGCGGCCAGCGCATCAGAGATATAGTCGCCATTGAGGTTTAGCGTCGCAATCACACTGTACTCGTCTGGACGCAGGATAATCTGCTGTAACATCGCATCGGCAATAACATCTTTAACAACAATGTCTTCGCCAGTGTTTGGGTTTTTAATCACGTGCCAAGGGCCGCCGTCTAATGGCTGTGCATCGAATTGCTCACGGGCAACTTCATAGCCCCAGTCGCAGAACGCGCCTTCGGTAAATTTCATGATATTGCCCTTGTGAACGATGGTCACAGAAGGCTTGTTTTGATCGATAGCGTACTGAATCGCTTTGCTGACCAGACGCTTGGTGCCCTGCTCTGATACTGGCTTAACACCAATACCACAGTTCTCGTCAAAACGAATCTTAGTGACGCTCATCTCTTCTTGCAGAAACTTGATCACTTTAGTGGCTTCTTCACTGCCCGCTTTCCACTCGATACCGGCGTAGATATCTTCGGAGTTCTCACGGAAGATGCACATATCAACCTTGTTAGGCTGCTTGACCGGCGATGGAACACCGTTGAACCAGCGAACCGGACGCTGACAAACAAACAGGTCTAGCTCTTGACGCAGTGCAACGTTCAGGGAGCGGAAACCGCCACCTACAGGAGTAGTCAATGGGCCTTTGATTGAAACGGCGTATTCTTTAACTGCCTCTAATGTCTCAGCTGGGAACCAGTCACCTTCGTACAGTTCCGCGGCTTTCTCACCACAGAACACTTCCATCCAAGAGATTTTGCGCTCGCCGGCATAGGCGCTTTTGACCGCCGCATCGATAACCTTGATCATTACTGGCGTAATATCTATACCGATGCCGTCACCTTCGATAAAAGGCACGATTGGATTGTTCGGAACGTTGAGTGAAAAGTCTGTATTGACGGTTATTTTTTTACCAGATTCGGGTATCTGGATATGCTGATATCCCATTGTTGTCTCCGCGGGGTTAATGTTATTTGTAAAAGATTTACCAAAGGCCCGCATTTTAGCATCATTTTCACCCTTTCTTGTAACCCTGTTTCATTTACAATAAGAAAAAACTAGGGAAATCCGTGTCTAAACTACTGCTGTTTAACAAACCCTTTCATGTTCTGAGCCAATTTACCGACTCAGAGGCACGAAAAACGCTGGCTGAGTTTATTCAAATTAAGGGAATGTACCCCGCTGGTCGTCTCGACTATGACTCCGAAGGTCTGCTCTTGCTAACCGATAATGGTCAGCTTCAGGCGCAGATTAGTAACCCAAAATACAAGCTCAATAAAACCTACTGGGTTCAGGTGGAGGGCACGGCCACTGAGTCCCAGTGCCTTGAGCTGGTGGCTGGCGTCCAATTGAAAGATGGTCCAGCCTCAGCAGTTCACTGCAAATTGATCGATCCGCCAAATTTATGGCCGCGATTTCCGCCGATCAGAGAGCGCCAAAACGTTTCCGACTCCTGGATTGAACTAACGATTAACGAAGGACGTAACCGACAGGTGCGCCGAATGACAGCCGCTTTGGGTCTGCCCACTCTGCGTCTGGTTAGAACAGCCATTGGCGACTGGAAAGTCACAGATATTGTCCTGGGAGAGTATCGCATTGAGTCAGTCGACACCCCTGAGCCTAAAAAACCACGATCCAAGAGGCCAGTGGGCAAAAAAGCGGTGTCTGGACGACCTCCGGCACGGAGATCGCCAGCAAAGAAAACGCCGTTAAAAAGGAGCCGTTAATCGTGCCCAATAAAATACATCTTACCGTGGCCACTATAGTTGAACGCGATGGCCAATTTCTGATGGTTAAAGAAACCAAGAATGGCCGTCAGGTGATCAATCAGCCGGCGGGACATGTTGAACCCGGGGAAGATATTCAGGCCGCCGCCATTCGCGAGACCCTTGAAGAGACCGGCTGGACAGTTGAACTGACCGGTTTTCTCGGCATCTTGACCTCCTATAATGAGACCAGTGGGATTACCTATTACCGTCTCGGCTTTGCTGCCAGGCCCCTAGGGTTTGATGCTGAGGCAACGATAGATCCGGATATAGACTATGCCCTGTGGATGAGCCGGGAAGAAATTCAACAGAACCTCGAGCAACTGCGCAGCCCCGGAGTTATCAGCTGCCTCGATGATTATCTCGCCCAGCGGATTTTTCCTATGGAAATATTTCGCAACAGCTTATAGTAGCGGCCTATTTTGTGGCACTTGATCTAATGTGCCAATTATTGACTTGGTAAACCATGAGCAAAGTACAGAAAGTTATTGTTGGCATGTCTGGCGGCGTCGATTCCTCAGTGGCAGCGCTGCTGCTTATGCAGCAGGGTTACAGCGTCGAAGGCCTGTTTATGAAGAACTGGGACGAAGACGACGAGACCGAATACTGCACCGCCAAAGCTGATTTAGCCGATGCACAGCAGGTTTGCGACAAGCTCGATATCACTCTGCATACGGCTAATTTTGCCGCCGATTACTGGGACAATGTCTTCGAGCACTTTCTCGAAGAGTACCGCGCCGGCCGCACACCTAATCCGGATATTCTCTGCAACCGGGAAATCAAATTCAAAGTGTTTCTCGACTACGCCCAGATTCTTGGCGCAGATGCTATCGCCACCGGACACTACACTCGCCTCGCCGAGGTGGATGGTCAGACCCAGCTGTTAAAGGGCCTCGACAACAATAAAGACCAGAGCTACTTTCTCCATGCCGTGGAACAGAGTGCCTTTGCCAAATCACTGTTCCCGGTTGGCGAGTTGGAAAAGCCTGAAGTGCGCCGTATCGCCGAGGAACATGGCTTTGTTACCTCGAGCAAAAAGGATAGTACCGGTATCTGTTTTATTGGCGAACGCCGCTTTAAAGATTTTCTCGAACAGTATATCCCGGCACAACCCGGCGATATGGTGACACCCGATGGCGTAGTGATTGGCCGCCACCAGGGGCTAATGTTTTATACCATTGGCCAGCGCCAAGGGCTTGGCATTGGCGGCGTCAAAGACAGTCCAGATGAACCCTGGTACAGCTTGCAAAAAGATCTCAGTAACAACCGCCTGATTGTTGGTCAAGGGGGGCAACATCCGCTGCTGTTTACGGACCATCTGCGCGCCGAAGGCATCAACTGGATTAATGGCAAACCCAGCTCTGCATTTACCTGCATGGCCAAAGCCCGCTATCGCCAGCCGGATCAGCCCTGTTTGGTAACCCCCACCGAAAATGGCTGTGAAGTGAAGTTTGATGATCCGCAGCGGGCTATCACCCCAGGTCAGTCTGTGGTGTTTTACCGCAATGATCACTGTCTCGGTGGCGGTACTATCGAAGCCACTTGGAATGGCAGCAACTGATGTTTGCCAAGCCCACTCGCGACCAGGCAATGGCTCTAGCGGGAGTATTTCAGGCCTGCCATCTAGTGGACCAACTGGCCACTTCCGGAGATGCCTCCCCTGAGCAGATGAAAGTCTGTATCAGCGCCCTGCTCAACCAAGATCCAGAGTCCATCGAAGATCTCTATGGTTCTGAGCAAAATTTAGAATCCGGTGCCGATGCACTCACCCTGCTGCTCGGCGAGCATAAAGGCAGCGAGCTATATCGCGGCATTACCCTAGTCTATACCCTGTCTATTTTAAGTATTGAACGCCAACTCAATAGCCGCCCAGTGATGCTAAAAAATATTGCTGAGGGTATCGATAGCGCTGCCCGTCAGGCGGAGCACTTCTCGGTTATTCACGACAATGTGTTTGCCAATATCGCCTCTCTTTATCAACAGACCATCAGCACCCTGCGTCAGCGTATTCAGGTCAAGGGCAATCCCATCTATCTGCAACAGCCGGGCGTTGCTGAACGCATCCGCTGCCTGCTGTTTGCCGCCGTCAGAAGTGCCTTTTTATGGCGTCAATTAGGTGGCAAACGCTACCATCTGTTGGTCTATCGCAAGGCCTTGGTTCGGGCACTGCAAAACTAGTTGTGGCGGATCCCACAGGCCTCGCCCCGGATACGCAAATAATCTGAAATTCAGCAGTGATTCCGCTATCATACGAGGCTTAATTAACGACCCAATTTGGACTTTTAATGACCAGTATCCCGCTCTCTTCTCTGACCGCTGTTTCCCCTATCGATGGCCGCTACAGCAGCAAAACTGAATCACTGCGCAATGTGTTTAGTGAATATGGTTTGATTCGCTACCGTGTCATAGTTGAAGTGCGCTGGCTGCAGCACCTCTCCCAGCATCCCGCTATTTCTGAAGTGGCGCCTTTTTCCCCTGCCGCGAATAGTCTTTTAGAACAGCTGGTCAATGATTTCACCCTTGAGCAGGCAATGCGTATCAAGGAGATTGAGCGCACTACCAATCACGATGTAAAGGCAGTGGAATATCTGATTAAAGAAACCATTGCGAATAATGCCGAGCTCAATGGGGTAAGTGAATTTGTTCACTTTGCCTGCACCTCTGAGGATATTAACAATCTCTCCCATGCCCTGATGCTCAAGGAAGGCCGCGACAATATCCTTGTGCCAGCCCTGCAAGAGATTCATCAGAAGCTGGCGACTATGGGCCGCGACTATGCCGACGCCGCCATGTTAGCCCGCACCCACGGTCAGACGGCCTCACCTACCACGGTCGGCAAAGAGATGGCCAATGTCGCCTATCGACTAGAACGCCAGATTACCCAGATTAAAGCGGTACCCATGCTCGGCAAAATTAACGGTGCGGTGGGCAACTACAACGCGCACCTCTCAGCCTATCCAGAGATTGACTGGCAGGCGGTTGCCAAAGACTTTATCGAACAGTTGGGTCTCGACTACAACCCCTACACCACACAGATTGAGCCACATGATTATATGGCTGAACTGTTTGATGGGCTGGCCCGTTCCAACACTATTTTGATCGATTATGCTCGGGATATCTGGGGCTATATTTCTCTCGGCTATTTCAAGCAAAAAACCATTGCCGGTGAAGTAGGTTCCTCGACCATGCCCCACAAGGTCAACCCTATTGATTTTGAAAATGCCGAAGGCAATATGGGCATCGCCAATGCGCTCTTCGGCCATCTGGCGGCCAAGCTGCCGATCTCACGCTGGCAGCGCGACCTGACTGATTCCACGGTACTGCGCAATATGGGTGTCGGTCTGGGCTACTCAATGATTGCCTATGCCTCTCTGGCTAAAGGTATGAGTAAGTTACAGCTCAATGAAGATAAGCTGGCTGCGGATCTGGACAATAGCTGGGAAGTCTTGGCTGAGCCGATCCAGACGGTGATGCGTCGCTATGGCATCGAAGAACCCTATGAAAAACTCAAAGCACTGACCCGTGGCAATGTGATGGATCAGGGCACCATTCAAACCTTTATTGATACTCTGGATATGCCAGAGGAGGCTAAGACTGCGCTTAAGGCGATGACGCCTGCCTCTTATCTTGGCAACGCCGCCGATCAAGCGAAGAATATTTAGTACCGTGCAGAGTATTCTCGGAGAGATCAGCACAGCAGACTTTTTGGCCAACTACTGGCAGAAAAAACCACTTTTAATTCGTGGCGCCATAGCCGACTTTGAACCGCCAATTGATGGCGATGAGTTGGCTGGCATGGCTCTCGAGCCAGAGGTTGAGTCTCGCTTAGTAGTGGGCAGTGACTGGCAGCTTGAGCACGGCCCTTTCGACCCCGAGCGTTTTGCTAATCTTCCCGATAGCCAGTGGACACTGCTTGTTCAAGCCGTTGACCTCTGGGTGCCTGAAGTGGCCGAATTGCTGACGCACTTTGATTTCTTACCCGCCTGGCGTCTGGATGACATTATGGTCAGCTACGCTGAAGACGGCGGCAGTGTCGGACCACACTTTGATTACTACGATGTATTTTTGCTTCAGGGTGCTGGCAAGCGCCGCTGGCAGATTGGCCAGCACTGCGATGAGCACACGGCGCTAACTGAAAATACCGACCTCAAAATTCTGGCTGATTTTGCCGCCACCGATGAATGGATATTAGAACCAGGGGATATGTTGTATCTGCCCCCGCAGATCGCTCATCACGGTGTTGCAGTGGGTGATTGCACGACCTTTTCCGTGGGCTTTAGATCCCCCGCCGCCACCGAGATGCTCGATGATCTGGCCACCGAGCTGCTGAGCCGCAGCCCAGCGCCACGCTACCTTATCGACCCGCCACTGACTCCAGAGTCTGCTCAGGGACCAATTCCCGATGCCTATATTGCCCAGGTTAAAAAGCTGTTATTGGAGACCTTGGATGACGATAAATTGTTGGCGGAATGGTTTGCCATCTTTATGACAGCACCCAAGTATCCGATGCTGGTTGATGACACTGGCGAGCAGCGCACTGCCGATCTACGCAATGCAGATGGCAGCGTCAATCACTATGAAAATGGGCTTAAGCAGTAGCTAGTCGGCTACAGCTGGCACTGCCACCCCGGACCCATCGCGGCGGTAGTCGGCGGTTCCATAAAACATCTTGCCACTGGGATCCACTTGAATAGTATTAGTTGCCCCCAACCGACTAGTCTTATCGTTAAGCTGATGGCCCATATCCCGAAGCCGCTGCAGGGTATCCACTGATATACCCGCCTCATAAAACACTGTATCAGGCAGCCATTGGTGATGAATGCGCGATGCGGCGGTGGCCTCTGCAACATTCATATCAAAGTCGATAACATTTAACACCATCTGCATAACAATCGTAATAATGGTGCTGCCCCCAGGGCTACCGGTGGCTAGGATCGGCGCACCTGCAGCATCAAAGACAATGCTCGGGGTCATGGATGACAGAGGGCGTTTGCCCGGTTCAATGGCATTGGCGACACCGCCCACCAAGCCATAGCCATTGGGAGAGCCGGGCTTGGCTGAGAAGTCATCCATTTCATTGTTCAACAGAAAGCCTGCTCCAGACACAGAGATACCACTGCCATAGGAGAAGTTAAGGGTGTAGGTGTTGCTGACAACATTGCCCCACTTATCCCAAGTGCTGAAATGGGTGGTCTCGGTACTTTCATTGGCGCCGGAGGTACTGTCGAGTCCGGGACGGATATCCTCTGAGCGACTGGCCTTATGCAGATCGATCTGTTGACGTAATTCAGCGGCATATTTTTTATCGGTTAACTCCGCCACCGGTACCGGAAAGTAATCCGGATCGCCTAAATAACTACTGCGATCCGCATAGGCTCGGCGCATTGACTCCACCAGACGGTGAATATAGGCGGCGCTGTTATGGCCCACGGCGGCCAGATCCCAGCCTTCGAGAATATTCAGCATCTGGATCATATGCACACCACCGGAGGATGGCGGAGGCATAGCGCAGACACTGTTGCCACGATAGCCGCCACAGACTGGCACACGCTCCACAACCTGATAGTTGGCCAGATCTGAATCACGGATTAAGCCGCCGCTGCGCTGCATTTCAGCCACGATAAGCTGTGCGGTTTTACCCTTATAAAAGCCACTGCGGCCAGCCTTGGAAATACGCCCAAGAGTGGCGGCAAGATCTTCTTGCACCAGAGTTTCGCCGAACTGGTAGCCGGCGCCATCGGCCTTGTAAAAGTACTTTTTTGAGGCGGCATTTTTGTGCAGAGTCTTGTGACGCGCCATCAGCGATGAAGAGAGATCTAGGGATACGGGAAAGCCCTTACTTGCTAGAGCTATAGCTGGCTCTAAGACCTGCTTTGGAGTCATGGTGCCATAGCGCTCGAGGGCGTGAAGCAAACCCGCTACAGTGCCCGGCACACCGGATGATTGGATGCTAAACCGGGCCTTACTGTTGTCCACATCCCCTTCCGCATCGAGAAACATATCTCTAGAGGCTGAGGCAGGTGCCATCTCGCGATAATCGATGGCAAGGGTTTTGTTTTCCTTGGCTAAGTGAACCAGCATAAAGCCACCGCCGCCGAGGTTGCCAGCCCGGGGCAAAGTTACCGCCAGAGCAAAACCCGTAGCCACTGCCGCGTCCACAGCATTGCCGCCGCGCGCCAGAATGTCGGCGCCCACCTGACTGGCGAGCATCTCTTGGGACACGACCATGCCGCGATCACTGATCACCGGGTGAAAGCGGGCACTGGAGTCAATAATGGCTTTTTCTGCGGCCAGGGAAACGGTGCTTAGCAGCAGATAGAGGGCTATCTGGGCGCTGATAAATAAATTTCTGATCATGCTGAATAATCTCGATTTAAGGGTCGTTCACAATGGAATCGTCACCTTCTATTATTCCATTATAGAAGGCAACATTTTGCAGCAATATAGCTGATTTTAAGGGTGTATTGATATTCCCCCTAAACTAGGGCATTTCTCGACCAGATACATTATGGTTGCCAGTCATTAAGACGAAATCAATTTTGAGGCTCTATATGCAGGCTAAACCGACCATATGGATTAAGCAGACCAGCTGGCAAAGCAGTGAATCCGAGATACGCCGCATTCGCACAGCCGTGTTTGTGGAGGAACAGAATGTCCCTCTGGATCTCGATTTTGATGGTCTCGATCCTAATTGTATACACTGGCTAGCCTACGCCGACAATAGTGCAGTGGGCACTGGGCGACTCTTGCCTGATGGCCATTTCGGCCGCATGGCGGTGCTGAAACCCCAGCGCAGGCGCGGTATTGGCGATGCCATTATGCGCGCTGTTATCGAAACGGCTTTGACCAATAAACTGCCAGAGCTATTTCTCCATGCCCAACTCACGGCACTGCCGTTTTACAGCGGCCTTGGGTTTATCGGTTACGGGGAGCAGTTTATGGACGCCGACATGCCCCATTTAGCAATGAAGCTCAGGCTTCGTTAGACTAGAGAAGCTCCTGTGAGGCAACCACAATGCCATTATTGTCAGCGTAGACATAGTCGCCGGGATTAAAGGTAACACCACCAAAGCTGACGCTAATCTGTGTTTCACCAATGCCTTTCTTCTGGGTTTTCATCGGATGTGTACCCAGAGCCTGAACACCGATATCAGTGGCCATAATCTCATCCACATCGCGAATACAGCCATAGATGATCAGCCCACTCCAGCCATTTGCCGAAGCCTTTTCCGCTAACATATCCCCGAGACAGGCACGGCGCATACTGCCGCCGCCATCTACGACCATTACCCGACCCAAGCCGACGGTGCCCACTAGCTGTTTGACACAGCTATTATCTTCAAAGCACTTTACCGTGACCACCTCACCCGCAAAGCTCTCGCGACCCCCATAGTTGCTGAACATCAGTTCAACCACCTGAATCAGGTCCGGGTACTGGTCGCAGAGATCGGGAGTGGATTTCATCGTTATACAATTCTCTTAATAAACGCGCCTCAATTGACGCCTCTTAAACCGCTGCTTTTGAGCGCTGACGATAGGCGTGAAGCAATGGCTCAGTATATCCGCTAGGTTGCTTATCGCCCTTAAATACCAGATCACAGGCTGCCTGAAAGGCATTGCTCTGCTCAAAGTTAGGACTCATTGTAATATAGTCAGGGTCCCCAGCATTTTGACCGTCAACTACCACAGCCATGCGCTTAAGCGTCTCGGTTATCTGCTCAGCGCTGCAGATACCGTGGTGCAGCCAGTTGGTCATATGCTGACTGGAGATACGCAGTGTCGCGCGATCTTCCATCAGGCCCACATTATTGATATCGAGCACCTTGGAGCAACCCACTCCCTGCTCTACCCAGCGCACCACATAGCCGAGCAGTCCCTGGGCATTGTTATCCAGTTCCAGCTGAATCTCTTCGGCGCTGAGCTGGCGATCCCCTAGCAGAGGAATAGTCAAAATATCATCGACACTGGCCATAGGCCGCGCCGCCACCTGCTCTTGCACTGCGGCCACATCCACCTGATGGTAGTGCATAGCATGCAGAGTAGCCGCCGTTGGCGATGGTACCCAAGCCGTATTGGCGCCGGATTTTGGATGGCCTATTTTGATCCGCATCATATCCGCCATATTGTCTGGAATCGCCCACATGCCCTTACCTATTTGGGCTTTGCCCCTAAGACCAGAGGCCAGTCCCACATCGACATTGCGATCTTCATAGGCGCTAATCCAAGGCATTGCCTTAAGGTCTGCCTTTAACGCGAAGGGACCAGCGTGCATGCTGGTATGAATCTCGTCACCGGTGCGATCCAAAAACCCGGTATTAATAAACACCACACGGCCTTTAGCGGCGCGGATACACTCTTTAAGGTTTACCGAGGTACGGCGCTCTTCATCCATAATGCCCACTTTAATCCTGTGGCGCTCAAGGCCCAGCGCATCTTCAATGGCATCGAATAAGCTGTTAGTAAACGCTACTTCTTCCGGGCCGTGCATTTTTGGCTTGACGATATAGCTGCTGCCCGCTGCAGAGTTAGTCAGGCGACCGGTACGCTTGAGATCATGAAGGGAGATCAGGCTGGTGATCATGCCATCCATAATGCCTTCCGGAACCTCATTGCCCTGAGCATCAAGAATCGCAGGATTGGTCATCAGATGACCTACATTGCGCACAAACATTAGGCTGCGGCCATTTAACCGCAACGTTGAACCATCCGCTGCCAGATACTCCCGATCAGGATTCATTGAGCGGACAAAGCTTTTGTCACCCCGGGTAATGGTCTCTTCCAAGGTGCCTTTGTTTAAGCCCAACCAGTTACCGTAGGCCAGAGACTTATCTTCAGCATCTACCGCAGCAACCGAGTCTTCACAGTCCATAATGGTGGTCAGGGCCGCTTCAAGGACAATATCTTTGACCCCAGCTTTGTCAGTGGCACCTACTTGATGAGCAGAATCTACCTGGATTTCAATGTGCAACCTATTGTTTTGTAACAGTATTGACGCAGGATTTTCTGCTGTACCCAAATAGCCTATAAACTGATCCGGATTCGCCAAATGGGTCGCCGAACCATCGTCCAGAGTCACCACCAAAGACTGATCACGCACCTGATAAGCAGTCGCCCGATGATGAGAACCAACAGCTAAGGGCGCCGCGGTATCCAGCAGATCGCGACCATAATCAATAACCTTCTGGCCTCGCACAGGGTTATAGGCGCCGGCTTTCTCCGCACCACCTTCCTCTGAGATAACATCATTGCCATAGAGCGCATCGTAGAGACTGCCCCAGCGGGCATTTACCGCATTTAAGGCAAAGCGCGCATTCATAATTGGAACAACTAGTTGTGGCCCCGCCTGAAGGGCAATTTCAGGGTCAACATTGTCTGGTGTAACGGAAAAGCTCGGACCCTCAGCAACCAAGTAGTCGATACTTTGTAAGAAAGCCTTGTAATCGGCAAAACTAAAATCATCCCGATGCTGGTGATGCCAGCTATCAATCTGAGCCTGAAGAAATTCACGCTTTTTGAGGAGTTCATGATTTATCGGTGCAAAATGATTGATAATGTCTGCAAAGTCTGCCCAGAACTGCTCCGGCTCAATACCGGTTCCGGGACAAATTTGGTCGTTGACCAGCTGGTAAATCGGTTGTGCAATCTGTAAGCCTGAGTGCTGAATACGTTCGACCATGGTTCTCTCTACTCCTAATTCTGGTTTTTCAAGAGTCTAATCTGAACCCTTAAATAATCCCAATCTATGGATTCTATCTTTGCTATTCAGCAAAGCTATTTGGCGGGAGGATCTACAAAGCGTCTCTACAAAGCAGCTCTAAAAAGCAGCTTCAAAAAAGACCCCGCTAAAATAAGCCGAGGTACTCCAACAGGACCATACACCCACGCTAAATTGACCTATCTAGCGATCTCGGAGGAGACATCTTTAATCATCTGGCGCAACCACTTGTGCCCCGGATCTCTCTGCAATAGAGGGCTCCAAACCATTTTTAGGCGCATTCGCGGTATTTCAAAAGGTGGGTCAAGAATCACGACCCGAGGATTATTCGCCATAGTGCGGGCGGCAATAGAGGGAATGGTAACAATCAAGTCATCCTGCTCACCGAGCAGCAGTGCCGCTTGATAATGCCGGGTAAACACGGTTATCTCACGCTTTGCATCGAGCTTGCCCAAGGCTTCATCAACCCATCCCAGCCGCTGCACATCATCAGAACTCATACCTACGCCCACACCCATACCGGTCTTGCTCACCCACACATGTTTGTGGGACAGATAGCTATCGAGAGTCCAATTCTTTATCACCGGGTTAGAGGCACTCATAACGCAGGAGAAGCTGTCATCCCAGAGATGCACCTGATGAAAGGACTGTGGCAAGGTATCAAAGCGATTGATCACCAGATCAACCTTGCCCCGCTCCACATCGTGAAAACTCACATCACTGGGCGTCATAATATCCAAACGAATCCCGGGCGCCTCCCGGCGCAGACGGGTTAAAAGCTGCGGTAAAAGAGTCACTTCGGTGTAATCACTGGCCATAATGCGGAAGATACGATCGGAGGCTGCAGCATCAAATAGGGTTTTCGGCAATACCGCGATCTCAGCCGCCGCCAGAACATTGCGCACTAAAGGCTGTAGCTCGAGGGCGCGATCTGTAGGCGTCATACCGTCGCTGGTACGCACTAAAAGTGGATCATCAAAAAGGTCCCGCAGGCGCCGAAGACTGTTGGACATGGCCGGCTGACTAATGCCCAGCTCCTCTGCCGCGCGGGTGACATTGCACTCTCGAAGTAGCACATCTAGGTAGACCAGTAGGTTTAAATCGACTCTCGCTATATTCATTTTAAAAATGCTCGCAATAGAAACTATCAATTAGATTAATAAGGGCATCATACCTAAACTCACTGCACTGTCAAACGAACGGAATTCATAAAAGGGTTTTTACTATGTCCAATTTTTCTAATGATCTTGCAGCAGTTGCCAAACTAAAAGAGCAACACGGTGGGAACTGGGGCGCGATCAGCGCTGACTCTGCAGCACGTATGCGCGCTCAAAACCGTTTTCAAACTGGCACCGACATTGCCAAGTACACCGCATCAATTATGCGTGAAGATATGGCGGCCTACGATGCCGACTCATCTCAGTACACTCAGTCCCTGGGCTGCTGGCACGGCTTTATCGGTCAGCAGAAGCTGATTGCGATCAAGAAGCACTTCGGCACTACTAAGCGTAAATACCTGTACCTTTCAGGTTGGATGGTTGCAGCTCTGCGTTCAGAGTTCGGCCCCCTGCCAGATCAATCAATGCACGAGAAAACTTCTGTAGCATCACTGATCGCAGAGCTTTACACCTTTTTGCGTCAGGCAGATGCCCGGGAATTGGGTGGTCTCTTCCGTCAATTGGACGAGGCACAGAGCGCCGATGAAAAACAGGCCATTCAGGATCAAATTGATAATCACGAAACCCATGTAGTGCCCATTGTTGCGGATATCGATGCCGGTTTTGGTAATGCTGAAGCCACTTACTTGATGGCCAAACAGATGATTGAAGCAGGTGCCTGTTGTATCCAGATTGAAAATCAGGTCTCTGATGAGAAGCAATGTGGTCACCAGGATGGCAAGGTTACAGTTCCCCACGAAGATTTCCTCGCGAAGATCAATGCGGTCCGCTACGCATTCCTTGAGCTGGGTGTCGATGATGGTGTGATTGTTGCCCGCACTGATTCCTTGGGTGCTGGCCTTACCAAGCAGATCGCGGTAACCCGCGAGCCAGGAGATCTCGGGGATCAGTACAACTCGTTCCTCGATGTTGAAGAGATTACCCCTGCCGAGATGAAGAATGGCGATGTAGTACTTAATCGCGATGGCAAGCTGGTGCGTCCCAAGCGTCTGCCAAGCAACCTGTTCCAGTTTAAGGCTGGCACTGGTGAAGCCCGCTGTATCCTCGACAGCATCACTAGCCTGCAGAACGGCGCCGATATGATTTGGATCGAAACTGAGAAGCCACACGTTGGTCAGATCGGTGCGATGATGGATGAGATTCGCAAAGTGGTTCCCAACGCCAAGCTGGTTTATAACAACAGCCCATCCTTTAACTGGACTCTCAACTTCCGTCAGCAGATCTTTGATGCATGGAGCGAGGCCGGCAGCGATGTCTCTGCTTACGATCGCGCGGATCTGATGAATGTCAGCTATGACGAGACCGATTTGGCCGCTGCTGCAGATGATAAGATCCGTACTTTTCAGGCCGATTCTGCCCGCGAAGCCGGTATCTTCCATCACCTTATTACTCTGCCTACCTACCACACTGCGGCCCTGTCCACTGATAATCTGGCCAAAGAGTACTTCGGTGCGCAAGGCATGCTGGGTTATGTTGCAGGTGTTCAGCGCAAAGAGATCCGTCAGGGTATCGCCTGTGTGAAGCACCAAAATATGGCTGGCTCGGATATGGGCGACGACCACAAAGAATACTTTGCCGGCGACGCTGCTCTAAAAGCATCCGGTAAAGACAACACCATGAACCAATTTTAATAGCGGTTAATGCGTGATCGAGAAGAGCGGCCCTAGGGTCGCTCTTTTTTTATGCCTGTTTAAAACCGCCGTATTTTGAAGATGACCAAGATTATTAAAATGGCCAAGCTGGGTAAGCGGGGCAGGCTCAGTAAGGCCGTCAAAGTAGCAAAAATAGCCCAACCCTTTTATTGCGTTCCGGCGTTAATCTGGCCTAGGATAGCGCCAGCAGGACAACAATAATAAGACTGCAGAAGCAGCTAAAACCGCCCCTGGGGGATCTATGACCATTTCACGCAACAGTGTTTTAATCGGCGCCGCAGCATTACTGATTGGCGGTCTCTGGGCCTTTCCATCACTGCAGAGCCTCTATCGCGTAGTGCATCTGTTCGATGCCGACCGCATTGTGGAAAACTTCCGCTCCGCCGAACAGCTTGGGGCCGCCAGCAATATGACCGCGCCAGACTCGTCACGGCCCTACGCAAGGGGTAGTCTGCTTGAACTGCCTCAGGGGTTCTTAGTGGATGACCAAAGTCTCAATACTGAGCAGTTTCTAGCCGACTCTTGGACCACCGGGCTGCTGGTTATTAAAAGTGATCAAATCGTCTATGAAGACTACTCTCTGGGCAACAGTGAATCCACCCGCACCATCTCCTGGTCGGTGGCCAAATCATTTATCTCCGCCATGATCGGCATTGCCGTGGATAGCGGCAGCATCGCCAGTATTGAACAACCGGTGGATGACTATGCCACAGAGCTAAAAGGCTCCGGCTATGAAGGCGTGTCGATTAAAGATGTACTGCAGATGTCCTCTGGCATTGCCTTTAATGAGGACTATGGCGACTTTAACAGTGATATCAATCGCTGGGGCCGTGGCTTTGCACTGGGTAGCCCACAGGATGAATTTGCTGCCAGCCTTAGCCGAGAGCGTGAGCCTGGCACGGTGAATCACTATGTCAGTATCGACACTCATGTCTTGAGTATGGTGTTGAGTCGCGCCACCGGAAAAACCGTAACTGAGTATATGCAGGAGAAGCTCTACGAACCCCTGGGCATGGAATACGATGGCTATTGGATTACCGATGGCGATGGCAAAGAGATGGCTCTGGGTGGGCTCAATCTAACCCTGCGGGATTTTGCCAAGCTCGGTTCGCTCTATCTGCATCAGGGCGCCCTGCCCAATGGTGATCAGGTGGTGCCTGCTGATTGGGTCGCCGCATCAATCGTTGCTGACGCCCCTCATCTGCAGCCTGCTAAAGATGCTTTTGGCTACGGCTATCAGTGGTGGCTGCCGCTCTCAGATCAGGGTGAATATATGGCTATGGGTGTCTATGGTCAGTACATCTATGTCAACCCTGCTAGCAATACCGTGATCGTCAAGCTATCAGCCAACCCCTTCTACAACGATATTAGCTATTTACCCAGTAGTGATGCCAGCCATCTGGCATTTTTCCGCAGCATAGCCGGTGAATAGCCGTTAAATAGCGCTAGACAGTGGATCCAGAGCCACAGTTAGATTTCTATTGACCAAAGGATCCCGCTGCTTGGGTTACCATACGCAGGCCAAGAGAGGCTGTTAGCACAACAACAGTGAGTCCAATAATATTGGCGAACCATCCATTGGCCTGCTCCCCGAGCAGGCTTTTTCGGTTCATCACCAGGACTAAAAATAGAGCGATTATCGGCAGTAACAGACCATTTGCTAACTGAGCAAAGAGAATAATTTCCAGAGGGCGCAGGTCTAACAACACAGATAGAGAACCCACTGCGAGAACGCTCAGGGCAATAACTCTAAAGGCCGTGCTCTTGGTGTCGGATTTAAGCCCCAGTATTTCAGAGACAGCATAGGCAGTTGCCATAGGCGCGGTAATAGCAGAGCTGAGCCCCGCGGCAAATAGACCTGCAGCCAGCAGATACTTGGCACGGCCGCCAAATACCGGCTCCAACTGATAGGCCATATCACTGGCATTCTCGATAGACGTCCCGCTCCCAAAGAAACTTGCCGCAGCAGTTGAAAGAATCAGAATGGACACAAGGCCGCCAATACTGATCGACATAATCGTGTCTGCGCGCGCAGCCTTGAGGTTGTCTACTCTGTGCCAGCGGGTGCGGGCCGCAGATGAGTGCAAAAATAGGTTGTAGGGAACCACCGTAGTGCCAATCAAGGTGATTAAAGTGGACAGACCTCGCTCCGGTATCAAGGGCACCACAGCACCTTTAAAAAGGCTCGATATATCCGGCTTTACAACGATAAATGTGGTGATAAACGCAAAACTCATAAACAGCACAACAGCCACTAAAAACCGTTCAATAAGGCGATAGGATCCCCGCAAAAAAACCGCCCCAGCAATCAGTGCTATCAGGCCTGCGTAAAGACTAATGCTGTCGTTATTCCCAGTGACCGCAGCAACCCCCAGCGCCGCGCCGGTTAGATTGCCCGCCTGATAAGCTGAATTACCCACATACAGAGCCGCGATAACCAGCAGTATTAAGGGCCATTTCCAAAGACTCCCAGCCAAGCTGTCGGCCAGTGTTTGACCCAGCCCTTGCTGACCAACAACCCCAAGTCTGGCGGCCATTTCCTGAAGGACAATGGCGGCTATAATGGCCACAACAAGTCCCCAGATCAGCGCGTAACCAAACTCAACGCCGGCTATGGTGCAGGCGGTCACAGTTCCGGGGCCGATAAAAGCCGCGGTGACAAAGACTGCAGGCCCTGCGTTTTTAAATCCCGACAACATATTTTGCCTCTTTGTCCTCTCTCAGCTGACCTCCATTATGGGGTCAACCTGCGCTTTGATTACGCCACAACTTTAGGTAGCAGGCCCGATATTCAGTAAGCACCTTAGTATAGATAAATAATTTTGCCCCCCCTGTAACAGTAGAATGTAAACGCAACTGTATCTCTGCATCGAAACGCAAGTGCTGTACTCAACCTTGCCCTTACTGATACTGGTAACAGCAGCCTCAACAGTGATCTTAACGGCAACCTTAGCAGTACAAAAAACCACGGAGTCTTTTTTCGCCCCAGAGACTCTTGAGGGGCAGACTAATGGTTTAAAATCGGTATAATCGCAGCCTGCAAGCACACACTAATTCAGCCAGTTTCGAGCGAGCCCACTTGAAAACAGAATTTCTCGGTAAGACACTATCAGGCCCTTTTACAGTGCCATCCGGAATCGTCACCACAGCGGTGCCCATTATTCAGTATATGTTCGATCACATGCCGCAGATTGGCGTGATCACCACCAAGAGCGTTGGCCCAGTGCCCCGGGCCGGTAATCGCGAACCGGTTTACAGTCAATATTCCCCTGGCAACTTTGTCAATGCGGTTGGCCTGACTAATCCCGGCGCTCCTGCAGCGGCCGAGGCGATGGCAAAACTGCGGATCCCCGAAGATCGGTTTTTGCTGGTATCGATTTTTGGTGGCAGCTTGGAAGAGTTTGTCGAGGTAGCCAAGATAATGGCACCGGTAGCCGATGGTCTCGAACTCAACCTCTCCTGCCCCCACGCCAAAGGTTATGGCATGGCCATGGGTCAGGATCCAGAGATGGTTCGCGCAATTACCGCCGCGGTAAAGGCTGTGGTAGATATTCCCGTAGTCCCCAAGTTGACGCCCAACACACCGAATATTGGCGAGATTGCCCTAGCTGCAGCTGCTGGTGGCGCCGATGGCATCTGTGCCATCAACACTGTTGGACCCGGTTATACCGCCTCTCATGGCTACCCGGTTCTAAGCAATGGCGCTGGCGGCATGTCTGGTAAAGGGGTTTTGCCCATCGCGCTTAAATGCGTGCGCGAAATACGTGCAGTAACGGAGTTGCCGATTATTGGCTGTGGTGGTGCCAGTAGTGCTGCCGATAGCCGCGAATTTATCAATGCTGGCGCCTCAATTGTCGGTATCGGCTCAGCACTGACCGGCATGACGACAGATGAGATTGGTAGCTACTTTAATCAGCTTGAGTCGGATCTCAGTTTTGATTCGGATAAGGCTGAAGCGCATATTCGCTACGACATAGATATGGATTACTCGCCAGTGGTACTGGTTGAAAACAAACGCGTCTGCGACGATATCTGTGTGCTGACCTTTGACCGCAAGGTCAATATTCAAGCCGGTGAGTTTATTTTTCTGTGGGTACCGGGCGTGGGTGAAAAGCCCTTCTCTGCCCTTGCGGATGACCCCTTCCAACTGGCGGTTATCGATGTGGGTATCTTTACCCATGCACTGATGGATCTCGAAGTGGGTACTGAGGTCTATGTGCGCGGCCCTCACGGTATTCCCGTGTCCCCCGCTGAAGATACCAAGATTATGGCCGTTGCCGGTGGAACTGGTCTGGCTGCGGTATATCAGCTGGCCCGTGACTTTGGCAATGCTGAGGTGTTTACCGGTGCTCGCACCGCTGAGCGTCTCTACTATCTCGACGAATGTAAGAAGATCGCCAAGGTTCACGTGGCCACAGATGATGGCAGCGAGGGCTACAAAGGTGTGGTCACCGAGCTGTTGCGCAGTCGCCTCGAAGAGATGGATCAGCAGGAGTTGGATAAGCTGGTGTTTTATAACTGCGGTCCTTCACCAATGGTTCATGCCGCGGCGAAGGTGCAGCGCGAGTTCTGTCGCGATGATCAGATCTTTAGTGCGATTGATTATTTGACCAAATGTGGTGTCGGTATTTGTGGCGCCTGTGCTTCCCCTGATGGTCGGCGGATCTGTGTTGATGGGCCATTTATGCAGGGTACACCAGAGCGGCCTATCGCTTAATTATTAGTCTAAGAATTCGGGCTTGATTAGCAGTGGTCAGGTGCTACCTTATCCTGGAATGACCTAATGCCATCGATAAGTGAGACCTGACTGATAGCTTGGTACTTTCGCAGGTCCTGACTATTCCCCAAAGTATCTCCTCGAGTTAATTAGAGATTTACTTCTCGGCTGCCTTTTTTGGAACCATGTAATTGATAGGGATCCATTGATAGCCTTCCTCCGCAGGCCGCACATGGCCAATTCCGGGAAAGGACAGATGCGAACCGGCTAGCCAATAGTTGTTTTTGACAGCCAGCTGCAAGATACGTTGCCGTTGAATACTCGCAGCTTGAGGATCTCCATCAAATGCACTGGTAATAAGCGGATCGGCGAATTGCATCGCCGCCATCAGCACCAGATCTCCTAGTATGAACAACGTCTGCCCTGTACTCTCCACTACATAAGAGGTGTGACCAGGAGTATGGCCGTATGTTGCAAGTGACCGAATGCCCGGAGTGAGTTCTAGATCTCCACTAAAACTCTCGAATTGTCTTGCTTTAATGTAAGGCTTGAACAGGTCATGGGTGAACTGAATCCACTCTTTGAACTTTTCGTTATGATTTGACTTAGCAAGAGCCGCCTCCCTTTTTCCCGGATCAAGGAAGATATCGAACTCCTGTGTTGGGGCACGAATCAGAGCATTGGGAAACGCTCGATTTACCCCAATAGTTAATCCTCCAATATGATCTTGGCCTCTATGGGTTATATATATTTCGTCAACCTGCTCGGGTTGATAGCCTGCCGCACCTAGATTGCTCATCAGACGACCTGCCCCGGCAAAAAATGGTGAATTCGACAATTTTCCACCCGTGCCTGTGTCAATTAATACCAGTTTTTTTCCAGTATTGATCAGATAGGCGTTGTAGGACATGCCGACAGGATCCATAAGACCCGCAGCGTGAAGGCTTTTCTCAATCTGCTTCGGCGTGGCACTTGGCAGCAGCTCTGCCGTGTCATATGCAATAACACCGTCATTTAGCGCGGTGATTTCAAAATCACCCAACATCATTCGGTAAAAACCAGGTGCCTGAGTCGTTACCACTGGAGCTGCTGCATATGTTGGAGCTAGATGGAAAATTACAAGTAGCAATCCAACTGCCAGTAGAACTGCGTTCCGGATATTTTTTATCATCAATGCCAACCTCCACAAATGAATCTCCCCGTTCAGCCCAGATATAAGCTGGAGAGTCTCCATTACCATAGCCCACCTCAGGCTGGAGGGAGTAAAAAGTTAATGCGACGTATTTAATGTTCATGGCGACAGAGTGTAACGGCGAGGGATCTCGAAATTTCTCACATACGTTCGTGATGACAGGCTGGGAGTTGGGAGTTGGGAGTTGGGAGTGACAGACTTCTAGCAAGGCGCGGCAGGGGCCAGGTAGTTAAAGGTGTGGAACGAGAAGTTACAGACTCGGAACTCCAGACTAAAGGCCTGGAATTCCGGACGAAACACCGTTTTATCGAGTACCAGCCTAATACAGAGTTTCACCCTTAGCAGCCATAGCCCGCAGTTTCTCAGTGGGTCGATACAACTCACTAATATGCGCATAACGATCACCACGATCACAGACTTCCTGCAAACCAATCTCATCCATCCAGCGACAGACGCCACCGCGGAAAGCTGGGAAACCGACGCCGTAAATCAGCGCCATGTCCGCCTCTGCCGGTGAGGCCACTACGCCCTCTTCCAGACAGTGAACCATTTCCATGGCCATGGCAATCATCAGGCGATCAACAATCTCATCCCCATCCACCAACTTGGTGTCGCCATAGAGATCAGCAAACATCTTAATGACTGTTTCATCCACGGCCTTGCTTGGCTTACCCATTTCATTTAATTCATAGCTGTAATACCCCAGCGTATTTTTCTGACCCAGACGTTCGGCCTGATACATCGCCTCAGTGGGCCACAGATCGGCAGTCTTCTTAAAGCGCTCAGGCAAGCCATTGATCATCACCGGATAGCAGTGATTGATCGTGTCTATACCAATTACGTCCATGAGGTAAGCAGGACCCATTGGCAGTCCCCAAGCTTCCATGACTTTATCCACCTGCTGGAAATCAGCGCCTTCAGATATCATGATTTCGAGGCCAAAGAGCATGGCAAACAATACGCGGTTGACCAAGAATCCTGGGCAGTCATTAACCACAATAGGCTTCTTACCAAGCCCCAGAGCATAAGCGCAGACTGCTGCGATGGTTGCATCAGAAGTGTTTTCGCCGCGAATAATCTCAACTAGTGGCATGGCGTGAACAGGGTTAAAGAAGTGCATGCCGCAGAAGTTTTCTGGGCGTTTTAACGATTCGGCAAGGCGGTTGATCGAGATAGTCGAGGTGTTTGAGGTGATGACTGCGCTGTCGTCGAGCAAGGCTTCAACGGCGGGCAGTACCATTTTTTTAACCGATTCCAACTCAACCACAGCTTCAACCAGCATATTGCAGGGGGCCACATCGCTGTCTTCCAAACTCGGCACAATCTTACCCAGTATCTGACCGGCCTTTTCTTCAGTTAACTTGCCGCGCTTAACGCCCTTGGCCAGAAGCTTATTCGCCTCTTGAATACCCAGATCCAACGCCGGCTGATTAATATCTTTCATTACCACCGAGTAACCGCGAATGGCATTTTGGTAAGCAATACCGCCACCCATTATGCCAGCGCCGATCACAGCAGCCGTTGTAATCTCAGACAATTTATCCGCCAGGGCGCGGCTACGATTTTTTGCCTGCTTAACAATATATTGATCACTTAAGAACAGACCCACCATAGCTCTCGCCTGTGGCGTTTGGGAAATCTCGTAAAAGGCTTCATTTTCCATAGCAATGGCTTCATCGCGAGCCAAATGCGCGGCATTTGAAACCAGTTCAATGGCCTTCAACGGCGCCGGATAATGATTGCCAACTTTAGCCAAAATCGCACTATGGAAACCACTAGCCGTGGCCTGCAGCTCGGCATCAGACATCGTCAGTGCTGAGGTCTTCTGTGTGCGGCGCGTTTGATAATCCGCTTCACCTGAAGCCAGCTCTTGCAGCAAGTTCAGTGATACTTCACGCAGTTTTTCGGGCTCAGCAATGGCATCCACCGCACCCGCCGCCAACGCAGCTTTAGGGCGCTGCTGTTCGCCGCTCGCAACCCAGTGAACTGCTGTCGAATAGCCAATCAAGCGCGGCAGACGCACAGTACCGCCCCAGCCGGGAAGAATACCCAGACCCGTCTCAGGCAAGCCAACAGCAGCCTTGGACGAAAGCACCCGTGAGTCGCAGGCGAGACAGATCTCAAAACCGCCGCCAAGAGCAAATCCGTTGATAGCCGCCACTGATGGATAAGGCAGATCTTCAATCTCGGAGAACAGACCGTTTGCGGTCTGCGCGCCAGCAATAAAGACTTCCTTGGTCGCCGTAAACATGCCCTTAAACTCGGTGATGTCCGCGCCAACTACAAATACAGGCTTGGCACTGCTGAGCAAGAGACCACGAATTCCGGACTGCGCTTTCAAGGCGTCCACCGCTTCGCGTAGATCAGCCAGGGTCTGCTGGTTAAATTTATTCACCGACTCGCCTTGATTGTCGAACTGAATTTCTGCAAAACCATTGTCGATTAGACTGAGGCTGACTGTCTGTCCTTTATACATAGCGGTCACTTTTCCTTAATTGTTAATTGGATTTTGACGACATTCTAGCTTTGTTAGCGGCTCCGTCTATGATTTACTGCGACCACATGGTTACCAAAAAATCTCGGGAGAGGTTAGATGACATTGCATAACAGTATGCACCGCGAGCAGCAGAGCAAAGCCCTACTTGAGCAAGCCAAAGGCTATGCCTATGAATACGCGGATAGTGTCGCCCAGCGTAATGTCTTCCCCTCAAAACAAGCCGTGGCGGATCTCGAACAGTTTGTCGAAGACTTGCCCACCACTTCAGGGGATGCCACCGCCATTCTGCAACAGCTGCATCAATATGGCTCCCCCGCCACCACCGCGCAGACTGGCGGGCGTTACTTTGGGTTTGTGAATGGCGGTATTTTACCGGTCACACTGGCTACTAAATGGCTGAGTGATTTTTGGGATCAAAACACTGCGCTCTATGTGATGTCACCCATTGCCTCAAAGCTCGAAGAGGTATGTGAAGGCTGGTTAAGACAATTATTCGGCCTACCTGACAATACAGTGGCGGGATTTGTTAGCGGCACCTCGTCGGCGATCTTGTGCGGACTGGCAGCAGCGCGTTATCGGCTGTTGCAAAACCAGGGCTGGGACTTTAACCGACAGGGCCATAACGGTGCGCCGCCACTGCGTATTATTGCCGGCCGTCATACACATGGCGCGGTCATTAAAGCCATCGCCATGCTCGGTTTTGGGATCGACAATATTGAATGGATCGAGGGTGACGATCAGGGACGCATTTTGCCGCAACAGTTTCCAGAACTAGACAGCAGCTGTATTATTTTATTGCAGGCGGGAAATGTTAACTCAGGTTCCTTTGATCCCTTTGACGAGATCTGCGACAGCGCCAATCGGGCCGGTGCCTGGATACATATAGATGGCGCCTTTGGCCTCTGGGCCGGCGGCACAAAGCGGCTCAAGCACCTTACCAAAGGCATTGAAAAGGCCCACTCCTGGTCAGTAGATGGCCATAAGACACTCAACACACCCTATGACAGCGGCATTCTATTGTGCCGTGATAAAGAAGCCTTGGTATCGGCACTCCAGGCTACCGGAGCGTATCTCACCTCCTGTTATAGCGAAAACCGCGACGGTATGCTGTACACCCCAGAGATGTCTCGCCGGGCCAGAGCGGTCGAACTGTGGGCGGCACTTAAATATTTGGGTGCCGAGGGTGTAGACCAGTTAGTTTATGGGATGCATGAGAGAGCACTGCAGTTTGCCAATGAACTAAGGGTGGCTGGTTTCGGGATACTAAACGATGTGGTGTTCAATCAAGTGATTGTCTCTCCCGCCGATACAGATACTGAAACCGACAGAATAATGGCGGCAATTCAAGATTCCGGCGAATGCTGGGTCGGCGGTTCAGTTTGGCAGGGTAAAAAGGTTATTCGTGTCAGTGTCTGCGCCTGGGTTACCAGCCCAGAAGATGTGCGCCGTTCGGTGCAGGCTTTTATTCGGGCTAGAGAGACTATTACTGAACAATAATCATATCTGATCCAAAATACTTTTTGACATCCACATTATCCAAGCCTGCGCTCTAGGATAATGGGTTGACAACCTGCGTGGGAACACTACTTGGCACTCTTAGTCTGGAGCAAAACTTAAACATCACTGCCCCAAATGCTTGTCAAAAAACTTAACGATAACATTGAAGGCTTCGCGGGATTCAACATACCCTGGATTATAAATAAACCCATGCTCCAGCCCTTCCCAGATGTGAAGGTCAGCTTCGACGCCTAAGCGTGTTAGCTGGGCGTGGGTTGTGATGACATCACTTAACAGAAAATCCCGAGTGCTGGCGATTAAAAGGGATGGCGGAAATTTCGCCATCACCTGATCATAATTGGCCGGAGCGCTGAGTGAGCTATTGATTGCTCCTTTGAAGTAAGGATTGCGAAATTTCTCATAATTTTGACCTGCAAGTGCACCTGTAATATAGGCGCCGTCGCTCCTTACCCATGCACGTACATCCTCAGTAATCGCTTGTGATGCGGCTCCACAAAACATACCCACAGCCCCCGGCAACGATAGACCCTCATTCTGAAACCAGGCAACGGACTGGGCTGTTAATACACCACCGGCTGAACAGCCATAAAGACCAATATTCTCCGCTTTATACTCCTTTAATAACTCTCTGTAGACCGCTGCGACATCCTCGCTTGCTGCAGGGAATGTGTATTCCGGTGCCATACGATAATCAATGCTGATTACCTTTATCTTGCCGACAGATGCAATAGGAATTGACTCTGGATGGCTGGCTATTCGGGAACCGGTTTGGAATCCGCCTCCGTGAACGTTGATCAGTACGCGCTTTTTATTTTTTTCCGCAACGTCTTGGGCGGGGGTAAATACTTCCGTATACACGCCACCAATCTCTGCCGGTGTCATCCTGACAGGATATTTTTTCCTAATTTCTTTATAGGCGTCCATTTTATAATAAGCTTGCGCCTGACATCGGCGGAAGATGGTCATTTCTTCGACACTCACACCAGTGGAAACAGGGCAAGCATCGGTCAATTCTTTCCTTTCCTTTACCGCGATATGGCGCTGCCGTTTTAACTCTGCGCGGGTCTCATCACTGAGGTATGCGGATTCCGGGAGATCAAACGCTGAGACATGAATGGTGCCATCAATCTCCACTCTTTTTCTTGCTGCGTTTTCCGCCGTGGCAATGGCCCCTAGACATAGGACTAACAACAGGGTGCTAAATACCGTGGCTATTGTTGAGAAAATCCGTTTCGTCATTTAGAAAACTCCTGTGGTGTTGAAGCTCAACCTAATAAACCAAGATCGGTAAATGCCATTGAGCCAAAAAAGATAAGTTGCTATAGCGTAGTTAAGTTTTCAGGTTTTTCCAGTTTTTTTACTGGGAACAGACCTTAGAATTACAATCAAACGGCCTGGTCAGCTCTACCTGTAATATTTAATTTGTTATCAATGCGGTGCTAAAGCGTCGATATTTAGAGAATGCCTTACTAAGCCCCACTAATATATTGCGCACTTAAAACTCTCCTAATCTACCTACCATTCCAGGGATTCGATGAACTGACTATTTACGTCGAAAGGGCATTATTTCTGAAATAGGATCACGTCTGCACAAATAAACTCCGGTGCACTGCCCCACCGCTCACCTAGATAGTTAAAAGTCGCGTCAGAGAAAAAACTGATATGTGTGGGATCAGACTTATAGTGCCAACTGGCAAATTTCTCAGGGCTGGCAACCAGCTTAGTCATCATCGCCAACTGCCCGCCGGGCTTTAATAGCCCCCATAAAGTCTCTAGCTCAACCAGCGGTCTGGCCAAATGCTCAACCACCTCGGTGGCAGTTATAAAATCATACTGCACCTCAAATAGAGCGGGATAATTGGCGTAATAGAGATCGTAGAGCGCAACGCTGTGTCCGCTCTCCTCAAGCATCAACGACAGACAGGGTCCGGGGCCACAGCCAAAATCCAAACCCTGACTCTGGGGTTCGAGCCTTTCTAATAGTGGCTCCGCAAGGCGATTGAGAAAGCTGCGATAGTCGGGATCCCGAGGATCATTTTCATGGAGGTCGTACTCGGCCTTTTCCTGATCCGCAGAGAGATGAAAGCGCTGAGGCACAAAAACTAACTGGCAATCTAGGCACTGTAAATAGGCGCGGCGCTGATCACGATGGTAATCAGCCACCTCTGTGCCAGCGCAAAGTGGACAGTTTTCAAAGGGTTGCATGATGCTCTGGGCCATATTGGTCGAGTCACAATAAGTTGGTAAAAACAAGTCTACCCAGAGTTGATCGCTCAGGGCATAATCCCGCGCTCAATTCACGCCATTGCCAGCCCGCTATTGGCTGTCTACATTTGACTCTACTTATCATCGTAAAAGGCCCTTATGCAATCTATCGCCAGTCGTATCGCCACGGAACTCACGGTCAGGGAACAGCAAGTCACTGCCGCCATACAACTGCTTGATGAGGGCGCGACCGTGCCCTTTATATCGCGCTATCGCAAGGAGGTCACCGGCGGCCTCGATGATACACAGATGCGCAGCCTCGAGGAACGTCTCAACTATATAAGAGAACTGGAAGATCGCCGCACAGCGATTTTGGCGAGCATTGAGGAACAGGGCAAACTCACGCCGGAGCTAAAACAGGCGATCAATCTGGCCGAGACCAAAACTCGCCTCGAAGATCTATATCTACCTTTTAAGGTCAAGCGCCGCACCAAGGGCCAGATCGCGATTGAAGCCGGCCTTGAGCCACTTGCGGATCTTATTTACGGCGACCCAACAGTGCAACCGGAGCAGGCTGCGGTTACTTTTGTGAATGCTGAACTCGGGGTTGCCGATGTCAAGGCGGCCCTCGATGGGGCCAAATTTATTCTTATGGAACGCTTTAGCGAAGATGCCGAGCTAGTGGGCAGATTGCGGCAGTTTATGTTTGATGAGGCCAATATCACTGCCACTCTGGTGAGCGGCAAAGATAAAGAGCCGGGCAAGGAACAGGCCGCAGCCAAGTTTAAAGATTATTTTGAGCACTGCGAACCATTAAACGGCACGCCTTCTCACCGCGCTCTGGCCATGTTCCGCGCCCGCCGTGAGGGCTTTATCAGCATTAAAGTGGATCTGATCACCGAGGAGGATTTAGGTCATCCCTGTGAGAGCATGATCGCCCGCCAGTTTAATATTGAAAATTTGGGCCGCCCTGGGGATAACTGGCTCGGGGAAGTGGTCCGCTGGACCTGGCGGATCAAGTTGCACACCCACCTGGAAACTGACCTTTTGGGCAGCCTTCGTGAACGGGCGGATCTGGACGCCATCAATGTGTTTTCGATCAATTTAAAAGATCTGATACTGGCCGCCCCCGCCGGACAAAAGGCCACAATAGGGCTGGATCCCGGTCTCCGCACTGGGGTGAAAGTGGCGGTAGTGGACAGCACCGGCAAGCTTCTCGACCACACCGCGATCTTCCCCACAGCGCCCCAGCGAAAAACCCATGAAGCTGAAGCCATACTCACCCATTTCTGCGAAAAGTATCGGGTTGAGCTTATTGCTATAGGCAATGGCACCGGTAGCCGCGAGACGGAAAGTTTTGTTCTGAATATGCTGAAAAATAACAAGGCATTAAAAGCCCAGGCAGTGATGGTCAATGAAGCCGGAGCATCGATTTACTCTGCTTCGGAATTTGCCGCCAAAGAATTTCCCGATCTCGATGTCACTATTAGGGGTGCCGTATCCATTGCGCGGCGTCTGCAAGATCCCTTGGCGGAACTGGTTAAAATTGATCCCAAATCCATTGGTGTGGGTCAGTACCAGCACGATGTTAGCCAGATTAAGCTAGCCCGAAGCCTCGACTCAGTGATTGAAGACTGTGTGAACGCTGTAGGCGTTGAGGTGAATACCGCCTCCTCTGCTCTGCTGCGCCGGGTGTCTGGCCTGAGCCAAACCATTGCCGACAATATTGTTGACTATAGGGATCAACAGGGAGCCTTTAAAAACCGTGAACAGCTCAAGCTAGTAAGCCGTTTTGGCGAACGTACCTTTGAACAGGCCGCCGGTTTTTTGCGCATCGCCAATGGCGATAACCCACTGGACGCCTCGGCGGTGCACCCAGAGACCTATTCTCTGGTGGAGCGCATTGCGGACGCCAACAGGACTACTCAGCAAGCACTGTTGGGCAATAGCCAACTGCTGCGCAAGCTCAATCCGGCAAACTATGTGGATCCTCAGTTTGGCCTGCCCACCATCACTGACATATTGAGTGAGCTGGATAAGCCCGGGCGCGATCCCCGACCAGAGTTTAAAACCGCCACCTTTAGAGAGGGTATAGAGACGATCAAGGATCTGGCGCCAGCCATGCTGCTTGAGGGTGTGGTCACCAATGTCACCAACTTTGGTGCCTTTGTGGATATTGGCGTCCATCAAGATGGCCTGGTGCATATCTCAGCTATCGCCAACCGTTTTGTCAAAGATCCCCATGAGGTGGTAAAGACCGGCGATATCGTCAAGGTTAAGGTGATGGAGGTGGATGTTGCGAGAAAGCGCATTGCCTTGAGTATGCGCACCGATGATGAGGTGACCCCAGCGCAGTCGGATGGCAAGGCCAATAACAAGCCAAACAGCAAGAATGCTGCTAAAGCCACTCAGAAACACAGCAAGTCGCAGCACCGGCCTTCAGCCCAATCGCCCAAACCACAGCCTAAAGGTAGCATGGCGGCACTCTTTGAACAGGCTCTTAAGAAGCCTTAGCACGAACGTAGAGACGTCATCAGCAGGCTAAATTAGCAACGCCCAATTAGCCTGCTGCGGCGCGAATAAAACCCTGCTGAGAGGATTGCTAAAAAGTTACATATTATTTAGCTGATAGTAGTATTTCGCATTGACGATAACCGGTCCGATCAGTATTATGCGCCCTCTCATAAGAGACCGCATGGTAAGACATTCGGGAATTAGCGCAGCCTGGTAGCGCGCCTGCTTTGGGAGCAGGATGTCGGGGGTTCGAATCCCTCATTCCCGACCACTTTCCGGCTTTGTAAAA
>JAQXEN010000042.1 GCA_029250825.1 Porticoccaceae bacterium | reverse complement strand
ACGCTCGATCATGCCGGAAACTTGCTCGCTCTGGTCCGGGTGAACCAGAAATACGATTTCGTAGTGACGCATTGTATCTCCTCGTGGATTTAAAAGTCTCCCGCTAGCGCCTATCGGTCACTGCAGTGAGACAAGGAGTGCCTGAGCCAAAAAGCCCAGACGCTGTAAGGCGCGCTATTGTAGTGACTTGACCTGCCCGTTGCAACCGCCTTTTTGATGCCTATTTGGGGGCCTATTTGGGGGTCTATTTAGGGGCCTTTTTAAGGGGGTCATTTAGAAGTAAATTGAGGAATTCATTAATCGGGATACAAGAAAAATAGAGAGACTGGTTATTTAGCCAATTTAGAGTTGCCCGCAAGACTAAAAATCGAACGTACATTGCTCCTTGGCCCTGTCAGAACTGAGGTAATCGCCATCTCTTCAACGGCGACAATAACATGGAAGACAATAACCGCATTAAAGAATAGGTCCGCGCCGACCAAAGTAAGCAGATAAAACGCCGGCGCCATAAGCACCGCCGCGGTCTTAGCCCCCAGAGTATGGTAGCTGGGATACTCCCCAAACTTGCCGAGGGCATAGGCCACCGGGACAACAAAGGACAGAGTTGCGGCGACCAGGAACCAGACCTGCTGAGCAAAGACCTGAGGCCAGATCCAGTAGAGACCCAAAATCATGCAGCCGTAGGTAAGCACATCGCCCCAGCTATCTAGCTTGGCACCCAACTCTGACGTCTGATTTAACTTGCGCGCCAGATAGCCATCAAAGACATCACTCAACAGAGAGATAGCGAGAACCACCAGAAATTCCTCGGCCCGGGAAAAATACGCCAAAGCAACCAAAACCGGCACTAGCGCCAACCGCATAAGACTGAGAATATTGGGTACTGAATAGAGGTTTTTTTCTGCCATATCCCTTGCCAAGTTATTGTTAGCCCGTTGCCGCCTGTGAATTTTGCTCTGCTGTTTAAGCAATCGTTTAGCAATCCGGCGCAAAGGTTTATCTAGGAGTAAGCATAGCTGAAAATGGCAGCCGAGAGCCTCTCTTGGCGTACCTATTTTGACAGTGGCAACAGGGAATATTCGGGGTATGAGTTAAAAACGTTTTAACCGCGGCGCTGGCGCACGATTTCAAATAGACAAACCCCGGTCGCCACCGACACATTTAGACTGCTCACCTCGCCAGCCATTGGCAACTTCGCCAAATAGTCACACTGCCTGCGCGTCAGCTGTCGAATACCCTTGCCCTCTGCGCCCATAACCAGTACCAGAGGGCCAGTCAGATCCAAGTCATAGATAAACTGCTCCGCCTCACCGGCGGCACCCACTACCCAAGCGCCGGACTGCTGCAACTTCTCCAATGTACGCGTGAGATTAGTCACCATCACCAAAGGCATGGACTCAGCCGCACCGCAGGCCACTTTTTGCACCACCGGCGTCAAGCCCACGGAATTATCTTTCGGCACAATCACTGCATCAACTCCTGCGCCATCCGCCGAACGCAGACAGGCACCAAGATTGTGGGGGTCGGTAACGCCATCAAGAACTAAAAACAGCGCCTTACTGCCCTGCTTCTCCATCAACTGCAACAGAAAAGCTTCGTCGTAGGTTTGCCCCTCCTCACAGAGAGCAATCACGCCCTGATGACGGCCCTCAACTTTGTCATCGAGGTTTTTCACTGTTGCCCACTGCAGGGTTACACCATGCTGCTCAGCCAACTTGTGAATTTTTTGCAGGCGATCATCTTGACGGCCACGTTGCACATGCAGCTCGCGCACGCGCCCCGGCGCTGACTTAAGCATAGTTTGAACAGCATGTATGCCGTAAATCCAATCCACCACAATCTCCCGATAGTTTTGCTAATGATTGCGCATTGTACTGGCTTTCGGCAGAATTCGAAGATGATTAACCACCGCGACCAATAATATATGTCCCTGCCCCCATCCGAGCCCTATCCAATCGCCAACTTATGGCGTCGTCTCGCCGCACTTATTTATGACGCCTTTTTGCTGTTCGCTATCGTCCTCGCCTATGGATTCTTGCTGACACTGCTCAAGGTTTTATTCAATGGCTCACAGCAGGTTGAAGATGTACAGCCCGGTGCGCTGCTGCAGTGGCTTAGTTTCGCAGGCTTAATCGCGTCTTTAATCGGTTACTACTATATATGTTGGCGCAAACAGGGCCAGACTCTGGGAATGAAATCCTGGCGACTCAAACTACAGCAAGCGGATGGCTCGCTGGCCACCCCCGAACAATGTATCAAGCGCAGCCTGCTCGCCAGCCTGTCTTTTGCAGCTGGCGGCATTGGTTATCTCTGGTGCCTTATGCCACCCGCCAAAGCCTGCCTGCATGACATTTACAGCGCCACTGAAGTTGTGGTGCTGCCAAAAACAAAAAAATAAAAGCCGTTGCAACCGGCTAACTAAAAGGCGTCACTATGGACATTGAGAAAAAATTGATTCTGGCAATGGATCAAGGCACCACCTCCTCCAGAGCCATACTGTTTGATCAGCACTACGCCATCGTTGCCCAGTCTCAGCAAGAATTTGATCAGCACTTTCCCGACTCCGGTTGGGTTGAGCACAACGCCTTAGATATCTGGCAGACTTCTATCGACACTGCCAAGCAGGTACTGGTCGAGGCCGGTATCGACGCCCAGCAGGTTGCCGCCATCGGCATCACCAATCAGCGGGAAACCACATTATTGTGGGATCGCCACACCGGGGAGCCAATCTACAATGCCATTGTCTGGCAAGATCGCCGCACCGCAGAGTACTGCAATGGCCTAAAAGAGCAGGGTTTGGAAACAATGATCAGCGGCAAAACTGGCCTGCTTTTGGATCCCTATTTTTCCGCCACCAAAATTGCCTGGCTACTAGACAATGTCGATGGCGCCCGCGCGCGAGCCGAACGGGGCGAACTGGCATTTGGCACAATGGATAGCTGGCTGCTGTGGAACCTCACCGAAGGGAAAAGCCACGCCACCGATGCCACCAACGCCTCGAGAACCATGCTCTACAATATTCATCAAGGCTGCTGGGACGACGAACTTCTGCTACTGTTTAATATCCCGAAATCACTCCTACCCGAAGTCAAAGATTGCGCCGCCGACTTTGGCAGCACCAATCTGCTAGGCCATAACAGTCAGACACCGATTTTAGGCATCGCCGGCGACCAGCAAGCCGCCACTTTAGGTCAGGCCTGTTTTGAAACCGGGATGATGAAATCCACCTATGGCACTGGATGTTTTGCCCTGTTGAATACCGGCACAACCGCGGTCGCCTCGAGCAATAAATTGCTTACCACCATCGCCTATCAACTGGATGGCAAAGTCACCTATGCACTGGAAGGCTCAATCTTTATTGCCGGAGCTGCTGTGCAATGGCTGCGGGATGGTCTCGGTATTATCGACAGCGCCAAACAGTCAGGAGAACTGGCGCAACAGGCCGATGATAATCAACAGGTCTATATGATTCCCGCCTTTACCGGACTCGGAGCACCCTGGTGGGACGCCGATGCTCGGGGGGCATTGCTCGGCTTAACCCGCGGTACCGGCCCAGCGGAAATCGCCAAGGCGGCACTGGAATCAGTTTGCTATCAAACCTTGGATCTACTCAATGCCATGCAGGCAGATTGGGATCAAGCGACAGAGACAGTGCTGCGTGTTGACGGCGGTATGGTCGCCAGTGACTGGACCATGCAGCGCCTCGCGGATATTTTGCAGGCACCGGTGGATCGCCCAGTGATTGCCGAGACCACTGCACTGGGTGCGGCCTGGTTAGCGGGATCCCGCGCCGGAGTCTGGCCAGATCAACAGGGCTTTGCTGACAGTTGGCAATTACAGAATAACTTTGCCCCACAGATGTCTCCTGAGATCAGAGATATAAAAGTCGCTGGATGGAACAAGGCGGTTAGGCGCGTGCTGAACTAAAATGAAACAATCAATGCTTTTACGTTAAGGAAAATCAGGATGATTAAATATTTTTTAGTAACAGGCCTATTACTTGCTGGCTGTAATTCGGAACAACAAAACACCAGTGCACCGGCACCCGAGCTGCCCAGTAACAGCAGCCCAGCTGGGGCGCCCTTAAGTCTATATACCTTTGACTGTGGCTCCATAGACATAGCTGATCTCAATATTTTTTCTTCCACTGGAGACTACGCTGGACAGCAGGATACCTTCACCAACAGCTGCTACCTTATCCGGCACCCCCAGGGCGACCTGATCTGGGACCTGGGCCTTCCTCAGGGCATGGCGGGCAATGCTCCACAGACTCAAGGTGTTTTTACCATGAGTCTCGAAAGAACATTAACCGAGCAACTCGCCGATATAGGTCTGAGCGCAAAAGAGATTGAATTTATATCCATCTCGCACAGCCATATTGATCACATCGGTCAAGCCGCTCTTTTTCCCAATAGTCAGTGGTTAGTGAATAAAGATGAATTTGAGCATATGTTCAGCAGCGATGCCAACAGAGCTCAGAATGCGGCCTTTGCGGAGCTTAATACGAGCCTCCACAGTGGTAATCACGATGTTTTTGGCGATGGATCAGTGATGATATTAGCGTTGCCGGGACATACTCCGGGCCATACGGTACTGCGGGTGAATCTCGCCGAAAGTGGCCCGATTCTTCTGACTGGCGATCTCTACCACCGCAGTGAAAGCCGAGAACTGAAAAGAGTACCTCGATTTAATACTGATGAAGCTCAGACTAGAGAGTCGATGGAAGTATTTGAGGCGTTGGCGAGAGAGTCTGGTGCGCGGGTGATTATTCAGCATGAACCAAGAGATGTAGCTACATTACCTAAGCCTCCAGAGTTTTTGCAGTAGGGTATTGAATGTCATTTTGAGCGAAGTCGAAGGGGGGTCTCACTGCGAATTCATGAGATCTCTCACATTCGTTCGAGATGACAAGCTGAAAGTTGGGCGCGATGAGTGGGCCTACATTCCCATCCAGTCAAAGCCCTTTAATTTGTCATCCCGACAGAGCGCAGCGACGAGGGATCTTCTTACCGATAACTGAGATCTCTCACATTCGTTCGAGATGACAGGCTGAGAGTTGCGCGCGATGAATATACCTAGGCTGCCATCCTGCCAGGGCCTTTTAACCTGTCATCCCGACAGAGCTAAGCGACGAGGGATCTCATTCCCTACCCACTCCGCCTAAGCAAAAATAACCCCACCAACACACAGAACAGAACCGGCAACAACACCGCCAACAGCGGCGGAAACTGAAACACCACACTCAGTGGCCCCAGCATATCCTGAAAAATCCGAAAGCTAATACCAAACACCACGCCGATAAAAATCCGAAAACCCATAGTCGAGTCCCGCAGCGGGCCAAAGACAAAGGATATGCCCAGCAGTACCAAGCCAATAATAATCAATGGCTGCAAAACCTTGCGCCACATAGCCACTTCATAACTGGCAGTATCTATATTCTGCAACTCGAGAAAGGCAATATAGTTATAGAGACTTTCAATGGACAACGAATCCGCCGGCAAGATATTTAACATCAGTACATTCGGCGTTAACTCAGAATCCCAGCGCCGAGTAATCAACTTATCCCTTTCAGTGCGGTTATCCAAAAACCGCGTCACCGAAACATTCTCTTCAACCCAATAGCGCTCAGTCGAATTAAATGTCGCCCGAGAGGCAAAACTGGCCTCTTCAATCTGTCGCTCATCATTAAACTGATAGCGTGTCACACCATATAAAACACCACCGGGGAAAACGGCATTGGCATGCATAAACTGATTGCCCTCGCGATTCCAAAGTCCAGACGAGGAGTCCTGAGCACTCTCACCTTTGCGCAGATACTCACGTTTACCCTCGGCTAACTGATCCAGATACGGCGAGAAATACTCGCCGATGGTCATACCCAAAACAATAAAGATCAATACCGGCTTGAGCACAAAACCGACAATACGCACTGGCGACACACCCGCCGCACGCATAACGATCACTTCACTATTGCCCGCCAGCAAGCCAAGCCCCACCAGACAGCCGATCAGAGAGGCGAAGGGAATATATTCATAAATTCTCGAAGGCACCAAGGTGACCACATAAATCAACGCATCGGTAAAGGCATAGTTGCGCATCACATCCGCGGACTGATCGATAATCGCGCCCACTGAGTCCAGTCCCACCAACACCAAGAGGGTTACTGCAATAGAGGCAAAAACCGTGGTGCCCACATGCCAAGATAGACGGCGCATCATGCTGTCACCTCGCCATCAGTCACCGTTTTTTTGGACTTTTTCGGCGCATCCGATCTCAGCAGTAAAAGGGCAATCCCCAGATACACTCCGTGCACCGGCAACAGGGTTACATAAATTGGAATCGCACCGGACTCCAGGGCGCCACGCATACCATTGAGCGCAACCAAATAGGTAAAATACAGCGCAATGGCCGGCAGTAACTTGCCATAGCGGCCCTGACGATTATTGGTTCGACTCAAGGGCACCGCCAAGATAGTCACCACTAACACCATCAAGGGAATCGATAGGCGCCACTGCAAGGTCGCCTGAAGTTCCGCTTCTTTGGAGCCCAACAGCAGACTCGTGGCCATGGCATCGGTCTTGGCCTTTCTTATGGCCGGCTGACTGTCCTCCAGCCTCGAACCGTATTCTTCAAAGCGAGTAATCTGGTAGTCGTTTTGCCCCGGCACACCTTCGATGCGGTAGCCATTCTCCATCAACAGATAGCGCTCGTTACTGTTCTCCGCTTGCTGTTGCCGACCTTTATCGGCGAGCACCAAAATCAATCGGCGATCAGAATTTTCATCACTGCCAGCGGTCATAGCCAAAAAGATTTCATCTAACTGACGATCCTCAGTCACCGCCTCGGCATAGGTAACCCCTTTGCCACCGGACAAGGAATAGAACTTCTTCGGCATCAACTTATCCAGTTCACTGCGGGATTTCTCGGCATCGAACAATGCCTCAGCCTTGGCCATGCCCGAGGGAGAAATAGAGAGGCTCAACCAACCGGTGGCAAGGGCAAAAACGGACGCTATAACCAATGTATAAGACATCAACCGCCGCTCTGACACACCACAGGCTTTTAATACGCTCATCTCATTTTGCACATAGAGCCGCCCAAAAGAGAGCAGCACCGCAAGAAAGAATGCCAGGGGCAGAGTCAACTCGAGAAAGCTGGGAATGCGATAGCCGATCATCGCAAAAATAGAGTTGGAATCCATATCCCCAGCCACGGCTTTGCCTAGGTATTTAACAAAGCGGCCACTCATCAACACCAGCAGCAGGATCACACAGACCGCCGTAGTGGCAGATAGAATTTCACGACAGAGATAACGGAAAATAATCACAGGTTAAGCTTATAGCCCTTGGGTGTTGAAGCGGAAATTATGCTATCGTTCACGACAAATTAAGATTCAAAACTTTCAAAATTATAGACAACCAAACGGAGCAAACATGGATTTTACTGCATCTGCCGCACAGCTGTTAAATATTAAAGCGGATTCTCTCATTCTACCGACCGGCCCACAACTAAAAGACAGTGCGGAAGCACTAGATAAGTCTTTAGATGGCGCGATCTCCTCATTGATTAAAGCGGGCGATTTCAGCGGCAAGAGCGGCGAGACCATGGTTATGCATATTCCCGGTGGCAGCGGTAAGCGTATTATCCTGCTCGGCACTGAAGGTGCAGGCAGCGCACAGCAGCAAATCAAAGTAATTGCTGCCGGTGCCGCAGAACTGCTCAGAACCCCCAGCGTCAAAGCGGTCTGGGTGGGTGAAGGACTTGCTGAGGATAGCGAATGGCAGGCGGGCATGGTCGCCCGTAGCATTCAAACCGCCAGCTACCAATATGCCCCCGCCCCTAAAGGCATCAAAAAAGCTAAGCCCAAAAAACTCAAAAGCCTGACTTACTGGGCACCCAGTAAAGCCGATGCAAATGTCGCCAAAAAAGGTCTGATCTTCGGTTCAGCCGTAGGCAATGGCATGAATGCCGCGCGACAGCTGGGCAACCTGCCAGCCAATATCTGTACACCAAGCTTTATTGCCACTGAAGCTAAAGCACTGACCAAAGGCCAGGCAAAAAGTCGCGCCAAAGTCAGCACTAGCGTGCTCAGCGAAGCGCAGATGAGAAAACTCAAGATGGGCTCCCTGCTCTCGGTCAGCGCCGGGTCAGTGGAACCTGGACACCTGATTGTCATCAAATATCAGGGTACCAAAGCCACCACCAAGCCAGTTGTGTTAGTCGGCAAAGCTGTAACTTTTGATACTGGCGGTATCAGCCTAAAACCCGGCGGCGGCATGGACGAAATGAAATACGATATGTGCGGTGGTGCCTCGGTGATCGGCGTAATCAATGCCCTTATCGAAACTCAAATGGCGGTCAATGTAGTGGCGATTATTCCCGCGGTTGAGAACATGCCCAATGGTAATGCCACCAAGCCCGGCGATGTAGTGACCAGCATGTCCGGCCAGACCATTGAAATCTTAAACACCGATGCCGAGGGTCGTCTGATTCTCTGTGACGCCCTCACCTATGCCGAACGTTTTAAACCGGACACCGTGATTGATATCGCCACCCTTACCGGTGCCGTGATCGGCGCACTGGGTAAAGTCACCGCCGGCATGCTCTCCAATGACGATGAACTGGCCGAGCAACTGCTCAGCAGCGGCACACGCAGTGGCGATCGCGCCTGGCGCCTGCCGCTCTATGAAGAATATGACGAGCTGCTGAAAAGCAACTTTGCCGATATCGCCAATATTGGTGGCCCTCAAGCCGGCACTATTACCGCCGCCTGTTTTCTCGCGCGTTTCACCAAAAAGTATAAGTGGGCACATTTGGATGTCGCCGGCACCGCATGGGTTTCTGGCGCCGCCAAAGGTTCCACCGGACGCCCTGTACCCATTTTGATGGACTACCTGCGCAGAAAAGCGGTTTAATATCGAGATGACCAGTGTTTCATTTTATAAATTATCCGGCGACCTTCAGGTAGCCCTCGCACTGGTCTGTCAGCTAACCCAAAAAGCGATCAATGCCAATCAACAGGTGCTCTGTTTGGTCCCAGATAAGGACACCGCAGAACAGCTGGATAAATTGCTCTGGAGCTTTCAGGCCAGCGCCTTTGTCCCTCATGGCATCGGCACTGAACACCTGCCCATTGCCATCAGCGCAGATAGCAGCGACCCCGGAGAACATCATGGCATTCTGATCAACTTACAGGGCGCAATACCCACCTGGTTTAGCCGCTTTGAACGAGTAATGGAAGTAATCTATCCCGAGCCCGCTTACGAGCAGATCAAGCGCGACAACTTTAAGTTCTATAAAGAGCGCGGCTACCCCCTAAGCTTTCACGACCTGACTGAGAAATTTAAACCCTGATGGCTGACCAGACCGACAGTCGTTCAGCTCTAGACCGCACTTCAGATCTTGAAGAACTGCTCGATGACCTCTACTCACTGCAAAATAATCTACTCTCCGATGCCGCCGCTGAAGCCTTGACCGATACCGATTTAGAGCTGCCGGATAGCCTCACTGCAGAAGAAGTACACAATCTGGAAATACCCATTCTCAGCGATGTGGTGGATGATGAAGTGGATGGCGAGCGGCAACTGCTCGAGGAATTTAATCAGGCACAGCAACATCTATTTGATAAGCCCTCTGCCGGACAGGCCAGTGCCAACGGGTCAAATAGTGAGCAGATCAATGCGGTGGTCAACAAACTCATGACCAAAATGCGCCCGCGAATTGACCAGCTATTGCGCGAGAAACTTCGCCAGCTAGTGGTCGAGCGATTTAATCGCGAAAATTAATCCCCTCTCAGGGCAGTTCTTAGCCCTCAGCGCTAGGCACAAAAGCTGCCAGCCCCTATAATCTGCAGCTTGATTTCCCAGCCTTAAAACCAGATAGCCGAGCCCGATAATGGAAAAAACATTTGCCCCCCAGGATATAGAAACCAAATGGTATAAAACCTGGGAAGAACGCGGTTATTTTGCCCCCGACATGCAAGACGGCGGCGCTGGCGAACCCTATAGCATTATTATCCCACCACCGAATGTCACCGGCAGCCTGCATATCGGCCACGCCCTGCAGCACGGCATCATGGATGCCCTGACTCGCTACAATCGTATGAAAGGCAAAAACGCCCTCTGGCAAGTGGGCACAGACCACGCTGGTATCGCCACGCAAATGGTTGTCGAGCGCAAACTGGCCGCCGAAGGCCAGCCGGGTCGCGAAGAGATGGGTCGGGAAAAGTTTATTGAAAAAATCTGGGAGTGGAAAGAAGAATCCGGTGGCAATATCACCCAACAGATGCGCCGCCTCGGCAACTCCGTAGACTGGGAAACCGAACGCTTCACAATGGATGATGGCTTTTATAAAGGCGTGCAAGAAGCCTTTATTCGTCTCCATGCAGAGGGCCTGATTTATCGTGGCAAGCGTCTAGTTAACTGGGACCCGAAACTGCACACCGCCATCTCCGATCTCGAAGTGGAGAACCGCGAAGTCAAAGGCAAGATGTGGCACCTGCGTTACCCACTGGCCAATGGCGCCAAAACACTGGATGGCAAAGACTATATTATCGTTGCCACCACACGCCCTGAAACCATGCTTGGTGATACCGGGGTTGCGGTAAATCCCGAAGACACCCGCTATTTAAATTTGGTCGGAGAGTTTGTCGAATTACCCCTGCTGGGCCGCTTAATTCCGATTGTCGCCGATGAATATGCCAATATGGAAAAAGGCACCGGCTGTGTAAAAATCACCCCAGCCCACGACTTTAATGACTATGAAGTAGGTCAGCGTCAAAAGCTGCCAATGATCAATATTCTCACCACCAATGCGGATATTCGCCAGACCGCTGAATGTGTTAACAGCGATGGCAGCGACAACAATGATCTCGATGCCAGCTTGCCGGAAAAATACCGCGGCATGGAACGCTTCGCTGCCCGCCGTGAAATCGTCGCCGACTTTGAAGCACTGGGTCTGCTGGAAAGCATCGAAGAAAACGACATGACCGTGCCCTATGGCGATCGTGGCGGCGTGGTAATAGAACCGCTACTGACTAACCAATGGTATGTAGACGCCAAAAAACTTGCGGGCCCGGCCATCGAAGCAGTGGAAGATGGACGCATCAAATTTGTTCCCCAGCAGTACGAAAATATGTACTTCTCGTGGATGCGCAATATTCAAGACTGGTGTATTTCACGCCAGCTGTGGTGGGGACATCAGATTCCCGCTTGGTATGATGAAGCCGGCAAAGCCTATGTTGGCAACAGCGAAGCCGATGTTCGTGAGAAATATAATTTGGGTGATATGGCCCTTAAACAAGATGAAGATGTTCTCGACACCTGGTTCTCCTCTGCACTTTGGACCTTCGGTACTCAGGGCTGGCCCGAGCAGACCGAACGTTTAAAAATGTTCCACCCCACCGATGTATTGGTCACCGGATTCGATATTATTTTCTTCTGGGTGGCACGCATGGTGATGATGAGCATGCACCTGATCAAAGATGAAAACGGCGAACCCGAGATACCCTTTAAAACCGTCTATGTCACCGGCCTGATTCGCGATGAGCAGGGTCAGAAAATGTCAAAATCCAAGGGCAATGTACTCGACCCACTGGATATGATCGATGGCATTGATATTGAAACCCTATTGGCCAAACGTACCGGCAATATGATGCAGCCCCAACAGGCCGCGAAGATCGCCAGCCGCACCAGAAAGCAATTTCCCGATGGCATAGAGCCCCATGGGTCCGATGCATTGCGTTTCACACTTTGCGCCTTGGCCTCTACCGGTCGCGATATCAACTGGGATATGAAGCGCCTCGAAGGTTACCGCAACTTCTGTAATAAAATTTGGAATGCCTCGCGCTATGTATTGATGAACGCTACCGGAGAAAATGGTGCCGAGAACTGTGGTCAGGACAATTCCGAAGATTACACACTTAGCCTCGCCGACCGCTGGATTATTGCGCGCCTGCAGCAGGCGGAAACCGAAGTCACCGACGCCATCGATAGCTACCGGTTTGATCTCGCCGCGCAGGCTCTCTATGACTTTGTCTGGAATGAATACTGCGATTGGTATCTAGAGCTGTCCAAGCCGGTTCTATGGGACGAGAATGGCGATCCGCAGTTACAGAAAGGTACACGCCGCACATTGGTTCGAGTATTGGAAGTCACCCTGCGACTGGCCCACCCAATGCTGCCCTTTATCACCGAAGAGATCTGGCAAAATATCGCCCCACTGGCCGGCATCGAACTAAAGGCGAAGGGTGACACCATTATGTTGCAGCCCTATCCAGTAGCCGACAGCAGTCAAGTGGATCAAGACGCCCTAGCCGATATCGAGTGGCTCAAAGCAGTGATTATCGGTGTGCGCAATATTCGTGGCGAGATGAATATCTCACCGGCTAAAGCTCTGCCAATCTATATGACCAAAGGCGGTGCCAATGACCAGCGTCGCATGCAGGACAATCACCAGTTTCTGAGCAAACTGGCCAACCTAGAATCGATTACCTGGCTCGACAATCCAGAGGATGCCCCACTCTGTGCCACGGCACTGGCCGGCGACTTGGAAATACTTGTGCCTATGGCCGGCATCATTGATGTGGACGCTGAACTGGCGCGTCTGGATCGTGAAATCGAAAAGAATGCCCTAGAGGCGAAAAAGCTTTCCGGCAAACTGAGCAACGCAAAATTTGTCGACAACGCCCCAGCAGAAGTGGTCGCCAAAGAACGTCAAAAACTCAGCGACTTCGAAAGCTCACTGACCCAGTTACAAGACAAGCGAAAAGTAATTTCTGAAATGGCCTAGGGTCTTTTGACGCTAACCGA
>JAQXEN010000028.1 GCA_029250825.1 Porticoccaceae bacterium | reverse complement strand
ACGGTTCCACCTACTCAGCCAGAACCTAACAATATTTTTTCATCCGGACCACCCTACTTTGTCATCCCGACCACCCTACTTTGTCATCCCGACCACCCTACTATGTCATCCCGACCACCCTACCCTGTCATCCCGACAGAGCGCAGCGACGAGGGATCTCTCACATGCGTTCGAGATGACAGTTATTTGGTTTGAGCTGGTACTCACACAGTTCCACCTACTCAGCCAGAACCTAACAATATTTTTTCATCCCGACCACCCTACTCTGTCATCCCGACCACCCTACCCTGTCATCCCGACAGAGCGAAGCGACGAGGGATCTCAAGATCTCTCACAGACATTCGAAAAAACAGCTAAATAGTTCCACCCACCACAACCAAACTTGGTAGCCAACAGACCAATCAGTTACTATCAGCTCCTAAACCGCAGTCACAACAATAAAAATCATAACGGACCCGCCCTATGTCAGTAAAATTCGACCACCAATTTAATGCCTCCGCAGACCAACTATGGGCCATCGTCGGCACGCCTGATCGAATTGACTGGGTTCCTGGTGCCGCTAGCTGCACATTTGATGGAGAGGTGCGCTCACTCTCCCTGCCTGGCGCAGGTGAGATTAAAGAAAGAATTTTAAGTCGCGACCCAGAGCAGCGGACAATGGAATATTCTTGTTTTGAAACGCCAGCTCCCCTAGAGTCTCACCATGCCAGCATGCAGATCATCGCCAATGCCGATGGCTGCCGTCTGATTTGGGAAACCGCTGTAACACCGGTAGCATTTGAGACATTTATCCGCACTAGCATGGAAGGCTGTCTTGAGAGAATCAGTGAAATTCTAAGCGATTAACAAGTAGAAGAAATCTGAAGATACTCTGCAATCTGATTCAGACGGTATCCCTTCCGCTGGAGCCATTGCTGCGCAGATTAGAATTCGGACAGGATACCAAGTGATGCAGAGGCTGCCTAAGACGCCAAGCTCCGCTCACGCAACTTACCAATCTCATCGCGCACCTGAGCCGCCTCCTCAAACTCCAAATTGCGCGCATGTTGGTACATCTTTTCATCAAGACGTTTGAGCTCTTTGGCGATATCTCCAATCGCCACCGGCGCCTCGGAAATATCGTACCTGCCAATACCCTCGGCAACTTTCTTGCCGCGCTTAGGTTTGCCCTGCCCTGCGTAGGCACCTTCCATAATGTCGGCGACCGATTTAGTGATGCCCACGGGCGTTAAACCGTGCAATGCATTGTGCTCAACCTGCTTGGCGCGCCGGCGCTCGGTTTCATCTATGGCACGGCGCATAGAACCGGTAATTTTATCGGCGTACAGTATAGCTTTGCCACGCACATGACGTGCCGAGCGACCGATGGTCTGAATTAATGACGTTTCAGAACGCAGGAAACCTTCTTTATCCGCATCAAAAATGGCCACGAGCGACACTTCAGGCATGTCCAACCCTTCTCGAAGCAGATTAATACCGACCAGCACATCAAATTCACCAAGACGCAGATCACGAATAATTTCTACCCGCTCAACCGTGTCGATATCTGAGTGTAAATAGCGCACTCGAACGCTGTGCTCGGAAAGATAGTCGGTGAGATCTTCGGCCATACGCTTGGTCAGCACGGTAATTAAAATCCGCTCATTGGCAGCGGCGCAGCGATTGATCTCAGATAGCACATCGTCCACCTGATTGAGCGCCGGTCGCACTTCGATCTCTGGGTCGAGAAGCCCTGTAGGCCGCACAACCTGTTCAACCACCTGCCCTTCATTGGCTTCTTCATATCGACTTGGCGTCGCCGAAACGAAAATCATCTGTGGTGCCAGGCCTTCCCACTCATCAAAGCGCAACGGACGGTTATCGAGGGCTGAGGGCAGTCTAAAGCCGTATTCAACCAATGTTTCTTTACGGGAGCGATCGCCTTTGTACATGCCGCCAATCTGCGGCACGGTAACGTGGGATTCATCGATAATCAGCAGTGCGTCATCGGGAAGATAATCGAACAGCGTCGGCGGCGGATCCCCTGGGGGTCGGCCAGAAAGGTAGCGAGAATAGTTCTCGATGCCGTTGCAGTAACCCAACTCACGCATCATCTCACTGTCATAGCGCACACGTTCACCGAGACGCTGAGCTTCAACCAGCTTATCCACAGAGCGCAGCTGAGTCAGGCGCTCATCCAACTCGAGGATAATCTGGTCCGCGGCTTCCACAACTGTGTGGCGCGGTGTCACATAGTGGGACTTCGGATAAATAGTGTAGCGCGGCACTTTGCGCAGCACTTCACCAGTCAGCGGGTCGAACAGAGTAAGATTTTCCACCTCTTCATCGAACAGCTCGATACGCAGCGCTTCATAGTCCGAATCCGCCGGATAGACATCAATCACATCACCCCGCACTCGATAGGAGGAGCGATCGAAGTCAATATCATTGCGCTTGTATTGCAGTTCGGCGAGTCGTCTAAGAATATCCCGTTGATCAATTTTTTCACCGCGGGACAGATGCAGCAGCATCTTCATATAGGCTTTGGGATCACCAAGACCATAAATGGCCGACACAGTAGCCACCACAATAACGTCACGGCGCTCCATCAGCGCTTTGGTGGCCGAAAGACGCATCTGCTCAATATGGGAATTTACCGCGGCATCTTTTTCGATAAAAGTGTCTGACGAGGGCACATAGGCTTCGGGCTGATAGTAGTCGTAGTAAGAGACGAAATATTCCACCGCATTATTAGGGAAGAAGCCTTTTAGCTCGCCATAGAGCTGCGCCGCCAAGGTTTTGTTGTGAGCCATAACAATCGTTGGACGCTGCACAGCTTCCATCACCTTGGCTACGGTAAAGGTTTTACCCGAGCCGGTGACACCCAACAATGTCTGAGCTGAGAGGCCATTCTCCAGCCCCTGAACCAGTTTTTTGATCGCTTCGGGCTGATCACCCGCCGGGGAGTAGTCACTGACCACCTTCAAGGGTGGCATAGGCAGAATATCGGCCATAACTACTCCGCGCTCGGGGCGCAGGGTGCCCTGCCACTGCTTTTCGTCTGCGTGCAGATATCGGCAAAATATTCGCGGTTCTTGCTCTGTAGGTCAGTAATCAAGATGTCTATGCCCTGCTCTTCAATAGTCTCGCGGAATTGATGTTTCTTGACCGACACATAGGTGATGCCCTTAAAACGAACATCCACCGCCTGCCAATTGCCCTGCTGCCGGTCAGACTGTTTAATCAATACGTCTAAAACAATATCTGGTATCAGTGTCGACTCCATCTGCACCTGAACCCAACCCATAGTGGCCTGTGGGTTGATCACCACATCGATAACACGAAACTGCTGCCCCGAATAATTTTCGAGACCTTCAAAAGCATAACGCATCAAGGTATCCCTGACCGCCTCGACTAAAGCCTCCTGCTGTGGCTGGGTAAGCGACTCAAAATGCTTCCGTCCAACCAAGGCTCTGGCGGTAGAGGATGCATCCCAGAGTGGCCGCAAACTGCGGTCGATAAACTCTTGATAGGCCATCGGATCACCGAGATAGCGCTGTTTGCTCGCCGACAGCTGCAGACTAACTTCATCAAACAGCGGCGTAAACTGCTGCTCGACCTTGGCCTTGGGGCTAGGGGCAGGTGACTGCTGTTCGGCCAGGCCAAAGCCCGCCACAGTGCATAAGACTGTAGCCAGTAAACAGCTGCTGAGTAACTTAGCGTAATTCAAATGAGGTTCCTTCCATAAAGCACCAACCCGGAGGCCTGAGTGGGCCAGATTATACAGGCTATAAGGCTTCAAATGAGTTGTGAGAGTGAAAAACTTGTCCCCCAGAGTAGTAGTTATAGCGCCGCAAGATTGATCTGTCGCCAGACTTTGTCCACCAGCGGGAAATAGCCCCAATTAAGTACTCAGAAATTGTTGACTCTGACCTTTATGCCCCCTAAAATGCGCGCCGTGTCGTAGCAGACATGATTCCGCCTTAGCTCAGTTGGTAGAGCAAATGACTGTTAATCATTGGGTCGCTGGTTCGAGCCCAGCAGGCGGAGCCAAACAACATGCTGATAAATAAGGATATTTGTCAGACTTAAACTCCGAGATACAAACCGCGGGTTACCAAATAGGTACCGCCTAATGTGTTTCGGAGTTTTTTTATGTCTAGTATTCAGAAAATACAACGTCAATCAGGTATGCGTTACAAAGCTGTTCTTAAGCGTGGTGATCACGTCCTCAAAACCAAAACCTTTACAAAACAACAATTGGCCCGAATTTGGTTAAGAAGAATGGAGGCCGATCAGGAAACCATCAAAGCACTAGGTCTCTCTGGTGCTCGAACAACTCTTAGTGATCTCATTGATGTCTATCTTGGCCAATACAGCGGTCGAGATAAATCATTAAAAGGGAAAATAGAATATTGGCGGCAATGTCTTGGTTCAAAGTATCTACCTGACATTTCAACAGAATCTATCCGCCAACAACTAAAGTTATACGTAAGTGGCAAAGCATTACGCCCCAATGGCAGTCGAAGTCATACTAAAATTAAAATGGTGCAAACCAACCATGCTCGAAAGCCTGCGACGGTTAACCGTATGAAAGCCGCCCTCTCCTCTTTGTTCAAACTAGCTATCCAAGATGGGCTTGTTCTATCTAATCCCGTTACTGGTATCAGCAACCTTCCTGAAAACAATATGCGGACTCGCTATTTATCGACTACCGAATTAGAAGAACTACTTTTAGTCGCTAAATCCTCAGAGTGGGATCGTCTACATTTATTAATATTTATAGGCGTATGCACTGGTGCAAGGAAGGGGAATTTATTGTCCCTCAAATGGCAAGATATCAATTTTGATCGACGAGAGGCCTGCATAACTCGCTCGAAAAATGGAGATCCTATAATCCTGCCACTGCCTATCTCATTGGTAGATGAATTGAAAAGATTTAGAGGGATTGGCTTACTCTTCCCAAGCAAACTAAAACCATGGCAACCTATAGACTTCAGAAAACATTGGGAGACTGCATTAAAAAAATCCAACTTACTCTACCCCAAAGATCATCCAAAACGTTTCCGATTTCATGACTTACGTCACACCACAGGTAGCCACTTAGTGATGAATGGGGCTACACTCTATGAAACGGGCGAAGTCTTGGGTCATCGCTCTGTTCAAACAACCAAACGCTATGCCCATCTCAGCATAGAGCATAAACGAAACCTGACAGACCGAGTTTTTGGAGATATCGATCATGGATAAATCTTGGGAAGATATCATTTTAAATTGGGATGGAGATGAAATTCCTCTCTCAAAGGTTGTCGCTCTTTGGTTAGAGGAGGATACAAGTGTTACATACCGTAATCTCAAGAATATCGAGTCTCATCTAATTGCTCATAATTTTAATATTCCTCAAGAAATAGCAGAGCGTCTTAAAAATAGCCCTCATAAAAAGCGAGGCAAAGGTGAAAAGAAAGATAATTGGAAAAAAGATATCCGAGACTTGGGAATCTATTTAGAAAAACAGTCAACTTCAATCCCTCATGGCAAATCTGAGCAATTCATTGCAGAGAAGGCAGATGAATTAGGCCTCGAGGATGAGAAGTACTTGGCTGAACGTATAAGAGCGATTGGGAAATTTTTCGAACAAGATTTAAGCCGCAATACCATTTATCTTGACTACAACCTGTATCTCAGAGAAGCATTGGAAAAGAGGCACATTTGACGCGAAGCAGAGCGATATGCTTTAAGATTAGTTGCCCAAAAATATAATACAAGCCAAGCTAAAATTAGAAAACTTCTTAAATAGCATTTAACTCGGTGTTTTGGCCACCGCCTAACTCATAGACTTACTCCTGAATTGAAAAACATACAGGAACACGCATATGAGCACCTTTCTTAACGACTACATTCCTGCCAATAAACTTGGCGAATACTCAAGTGGGATTTTTAGCTCTGAATCCACAAAGTGGCTTATTCGTAATCGCCATCGCAACGGCCTCCACCCCCACTGCAAGAAAGTTAATGGCCGTTTATTTATTAATACAAAAGGCTTTCAGACATGGTTTGAAGAGCACATGGCTTAACGGCTATATGCTACTGAAACAACGCAGGATGTGTTAGCCAATATCTCGGAGCAGTAGCAGGTCGCCCTTTTATTTAAAGGACATTTTAAATGAGTAAATTTAATCCCATTGAGCAATTTCAGAACAATCTTTCATCAAGAGCATTTGCCATTAAGGCTAAATGTGCAGAGTGTATGGGTTGCTCTCCAAATCATCTAGAAAAGGGCTTTAAAGAGTCTATTTCGTCTTGTTCGTCCTACTCCTGCCCTTTGCATGGATTGCGGCCTTATCAACGGGAAAAATCTCTGGAAGGCCAAAAAACGCCTGTTCAGAATTACTGAGCGACGCTCTCTGTCATGAATCCATCTAAGCGAAGAGAGAAGACTAAAAATAGAAAAGAATCGGGACGATTTGCCCAACTTCCTCACGTCGTTTTAAACAGTCCAGATTATGTTGGCCTATCCTACAAGTCTAAGGCTCTGCTAGTTGATTTGGTTCACCAGTATAACGGGAAGAATAATGGAGATTTGACGGCGGCTCTTGGCACATTAAAGGCGCGGGGGTGGAAGAGAAGCGCGACTTTGACTAATGCTGTGAAGGAACTTATGAAAGCGCACTTGATTATTAGAACGCGAGAAGGCAAGTTTCAGAATCCACATAGTAGATGCGCTTTATATCCTATGACGTGGCGAAAAATCGATGAATGCGAGGATAAGGACTTAGAGCTTAGACCGACAGCAACAGCTCCCAGAAAGTTTAGCTTGGAAAAGCAATCAAAACACCCATTACTCAAAGCGTAACTAGTGGGTACTCAAAGAGTATCGATGGAGGGTTTAATTGATTATTCTATTCGCGGTTGTATACTCAATGAGTATCGAGAACAGCGTATTTGTGGGGTTACCTTGTTACTCAAATAGTACACCTTTATATATCTACCACACATAGGGGGTTAGAAGGGGAATTTAACAGATGAATATCAAACTAAAACTATTCTTGATTCTTTTTTCAGTAAGTAGTTTAGGTTATACAGTTACTTGGACATACTCAGTTGAAGTGGTGAGAGAGAAGGGAAAATGAAAAAAAAGACATTGAAATTTCTATATCCGATCTTTTTTCTACTTTCACTGTTGCTGTTTTCGAGCCTTGGTTTATCTTCAGATTCAGACTACATCAGGTGTGAACAAATAAGACCCTTTGTGAACGCTCCCGAATCGGCGAGAGATCGAGGCGTGACAGGTGTTAAGGGAGTCAACTGTTCAGATATAAGTATAAGCTTTGAGGCTACTGCACCAAATACGCTGACCCCCAATTCTTACAGTTCTGATGATGAATCCCTCTGGACAATTGTGGCTCCTGAAACTGGTGGAGATGGCGCCTATCACTCGTATGTTGGACCATCAAGCAGATTCAAAGCTGTTGCGACACAGAATCTAGCGGTTTATAACGGTTGGCAAATCTCCAACCCTAATTGCCATTCTTACGTTCCTCCAACCCCTGAATCTAAGCTGCATAGTTGCTATAATGAATTGCCACGGAACTTCGAGATAAATCTTACCCCTCCTGAATATTTTGAGATACGAGATCAGCGGCCTCAGACGCGTTGTGTTCACTACTTTGAATGGAACACTGTTACTTGGTATTCAAGCGATGATGTCACGATTACCAACAAAAAAATGAAATTTAATCAAGATCCTTACTCATATAATCTATGGGTTCCTCTGTATGACTGTCCTTTTATTATTGCTCTTACTCCAATTGATACTGACCTAGACGGAGTATCTGATTTTCAAGAGGTTGAGATAGGGACCAGTATTCACAATATGGATACGGATGGAGATAATCACAGTGATTTTTCTGATGCGTTTCCATTGGACGAAAACGAACATATTGATACAGATTCTGATGGTATTGGGAATCACGCAGATACAGATGATGATAACGACGGCATACCTGATGAAACGGAAATAGAGAACGGCACTGATCCGTTAAATGCTGATACTGATAATGATGGTGTGAATGATAATCTTGATGTATTCCCAAACAATTCCGAAGAGATTTCTGACGCAGATGCTGATGGAATTGGCAATAACGCAGATACAGATGATGACAATGATGGCGTATCTGATCAAGATGAGGTTACAAATGGAACGAATCCTTTTGATGCCGATACGGATAAAGACGGATTCAATGACAGTCTTGATGAGTTTCCGTTGGATTCAACTGAAAATATAGATTCTGACGGTGATGGGGTAGGTAATAACTCTGATGTAGATGATGATAACGATGGAGTGCTTGATGAAGATGAAATTGTAAACGGAACAGATCCACTCGTGGCCGACTCAGATGGTGATGGCAATAGTGATGACGCTATACAAGCCACTGATCCAAGACTTATCTTCGATAGTTTGGACCCATATTATGGTAACTTCTCACTATATGAGGGCACTAATAGTGGGGAATATCTCAATAGTGATAGCTACTTTAGTCTTTCATTTTTGGGTAATAATCGAACAGATCAAAGAGAATATGAAGACACAATATGGGTTGCCACCTGCGGGAACTTTGGCCCATTATTCTTCGATTACGACTATGCCCTTCTTTTTGATCAGATTTGGTTAGCCAATGATGGCGATGATGATATTCGAATAGAGACATGGGGATCAGACACAACTGCGCTTGTAAGTGGAGGCTATGGAGACGATTTAATTTTCTCAAAGAATTCTGAGATTGATGTCGTTTCTCATGGCGGTTTTGGAACCGATATCATTTATATCGAAACTAATAGTCAATCAAGATCGCAAGATCGAATAATGAGCCTAAATGAAATCCTCGAGATTGAGTTTCTTTTTTCTGATCATGACCCTTGTAGTTACCTCTACGTTTACAAGTTAACATTGGCTGATAGAACTGTTTACTTGGTAGGCACAGAATTCGTGGTACTACAGGATGATAGTTCACTTGAGCAATCGGGCATAGCAGATGTAATTATCAGACAATATGATGGTGGTTCACAAAGTTTACTAGAGGGTGGATATATTTGGGATCTCTACAGCTTATTCTTATTGGATGCAGATGGTGATGGAACCCCTGATTTTCGAGATAATGATGATGACAATGATGGTGTTGATGATTATTCCGATGCATTTCCAAAAGATCCATCTGAAACTACTGACTCTGACGATGATGGTGTGGGCGATAATTCAGATGCATTTCCCACCGATCCCTCTGAGACGCTTGATTCTGATGGTGATGGTGTAGGTAACAATTTTGATGCCTTTCCTTTCGATCCATTCGAGTATTTAGACTCTGATCTCGACTTTATTGGTAACAATGCTGATACTGATGATGACAATGATTCTGTCTTAGATGTTGATGATGCCTTCCCGCTAGATGCTTCTGAAAGTGTGGATAATGATTCTGATGGGATAGGTAATAATGCTGATACTGATGATGACAATGACTTTATGCCTGACGAAACAGATGCTTTTCCTCTAGATCCAAGCGAGGCGATTGATACTGACGGAGATGGGATTGGAAATAATGCTGATACAGATGATGATAATGACGCCGTTTTGGATGCTGATGATGCCTTCCCCTTGAATGCTAATGAATCAAGCGACACGGATGGTGATGGTGTAGGAGATAACGCTGATGCTTTCCCTAATGATGCTTCTGAAACGTTGGATAGCGACAGCGATGGTATAGGCGATAACGCTGATGCCTTCCCTAATAATACTCTATACAAAGCAGATAGTGACCTTGATGGCATGCCAGATGCTTGGGAAACTCGTTATGGACTTGATCCAAACGATGCCTCCGATGCTACTAGTGACCAAGATAATGATGGTGTGACTGCATTAGATGAATTTCTAGCTGGAACTATCCCTTCAGGTTCTTTAGACATAGATGGTAATGAAGACTATGACGCCCTGACAGATGGTCTTCTATTATTAAGAGGAATGTTTGGACTAGACGGAAGTGCGCTGGTGACAGGAACTATTGCTTCTGATGCGGCCTATACTGAATCAGTGGATATTGAATCTCGTATTGCCACTCTTGGCGAACTTGCAGATATAGATGGTAATGGAGACATAGATGCTTTGACAGATGGATTGCTCACTCTGCGTTATCTATTCGGTTTACAGGGCGATACGCTCATTAATGGTGTGGTTGCAGGTGATGCTACTAGAACGACTTCAGAGGAGATTGAGGCGCATTTGGAGACTTTGATGCCTGCGCTTTAAGCCCATCCAGTCAAATCAGGGCTAGATCGAGATGAAAATAGAATTTTGACGCTACAAAAGTTTATTTATTATAAGTCATTGATTTATATGAAAATATTATTTAAATTACAGATTTTGTGAGATTTTTTTGTAGCGGACATATAAATACGAGAAAGACACTCTTTCAGGAAGGGGGGGTATCCGTGAGTTACCAGATACCCCACCATTTTTCACTGTTACCAATCATTGCAATCCAGTTACCCCAGACAACGCCAAAGTAGCTGTTGTCATAGTGGGTTTGCTCATCGTCCCAAGGATTCAGGACTCTGCTGACTTCGAGGTTATAGGCCAGGTGTTCGGTCATACCGCTGCGGCTCAGAGTGAGCTGCGCTTCGTCGCGACTGTCATCGCCAAACTGTCTGATCAGCTGTGATTGATTTGTCACAGAAAGGGTTAGGGAGTGCTTTGGCTGATAGGTTCTGGTGGCTCGGCGCCCGGCGGCTAAGACTCGACCAAGGCTATCTTCCAGTTTAAGATTTAGCGATCGACTGGCACTGTCGGTCTGTTCCAGATCATTGAGAATACCTGCCCACATCAATGGCCAAGTATTGATTGGTACCTGAATAATTCCTGCCCTGGACAGCTGTTCGATGTCCGCTCGCAATGGCGCATTGCGAACATCCAGCCAGGGCTCAGCGGTGACCAGATCAACGGTGCCGACCATGCAGATTAAGAGCGCCAGTGCGCGCGCGCTTGAAATGACCAGTCGAAAGAGAGCTGAGTCTTTAATTTTTTTCATTGCCACTGTCATTGTCATTATCACTGTTATTGCTCAATATGGATCAGGTTTTAAAAGCTATTAACCGCTGCAGCACCCAGCGCCAATTGATAGATCACGGCGCTGGTCTCGCTCCATACGGTAAGCGCGCGACGGCGATCAACATCAAGCGGCACGATAATGGTATCGCCGGGTTCAATCATCGAGCGCCGATGTCTAAACCATCCCGATCGCTTGGGTAAGGCCACAGAACCATTCGCCTTTACAACATAGATAAGCTTGGCATCCGCATAGCGATTGATACCGCCGCTGAGTTCAATATATTCTTTAATTGCTAGGTTCTTTTTGAACAGATGTGATGACGGATGCTGAATTTCACCCACGACAGAAATCTCCTGATGGTACTCGGGAATCACTAGGGCATCGCCATCCTTGAGAATAATATCGTTCGCCGAGCCATCGAGAATGTCGCCGAGATCAACAATTAGACGCCCGAGGGCTTGGGTGGCATCCAGCTGTTCAACAATACGACTGGTGATATCCGCACCGCTACTCTTTCCCTCGTTAGCTTTTTCTAAACCACTGGCGGCCACTTCAGCACGTAGGCGCTGGCGCAAACCTTCGAGCTGTTTAGTTTCCTGTTCACGCAGACCCTTGCGGGTAAATACCGCGGCATCCGTATGAGCCAGCTTGGTTAATCCACCGGCCCGAGTGATCACTTGAGTTAGGGTCTCTCCACGCTTAAAGGTATAGACCCCGGGAAATCTAACCTCGCCCTTTAATTCAAGACTGAGGTTTTCACGAAATTCCGGGATGCTGCGCACCGACACCACATCATAGGGCTGCAGTTTCGGGTCTTTATCCGGATCGTCAAATGCCTGACTAAGAGCCACAGTAAAATGATCCGATGAGCTCTGTTCTAGATTGCTAAAATCGTAGCGCGAGAGTTCAACAAACTGTGCGTAAGCGGACTCACTAAGCCCACCAGCGGCAGCAATCAACTGGGTGACTGTCATACCTTTTGTCAGGGGATATTTACCCGGAGACCTAACTGTCCCAGCAACCGTGGCAATGCGTGCCATCTCTCCGGATTTCGACTGCAGACGCAGTTCTTCTACCAGCTCTTGTAATCGTAAGGCGCGGTCTTTTTGATTGGAGAAAACAATCAATTCGTCCTTGGGCAAAAAGTTAATATTGTATTCACTCTGAGAATCCGCCAGCACCGCCCCTAAATCTACAAAGATCGGTTCAATTTTTCCCACCGGTGGCAGTTCGCGGCGCACCAGTGCAAAGTCTAAATCCACATCGGGCTTTAACACTTTAAGATTTTTCACCAGATCGGAGACACGCAATCCCTCCCTCCACAGAGACTCACCGGGATAGTGAACATGGCCTGAGAGGGTAACAATCAGTTCCTGTTGATCCACGGTTTGATCAATCATTAATCGATCGCCGCTTTTAATCGGCGTTTTCTTTCCCTGGGCCGTGGCCAGATCTAAATCTAACACCTGCATAAATCCGGAACTGGCGACGCGATAAATCCGTGCGCTCTGATTAAATGCATTGGGCTTCAGCCCTCCGGCAAGTTCCACCAACTGCTGGGCGCTTAGGCTGCCCTTTAACTCATAGATCGCCGGGCGCCGCACTGAACCCGCTACCGAGGCGGTCTTTTTCACTGTGGGAATATAAATCGCATCGCCAGATTGCAGCTGCGCGTCATTTGAGGTGTCGCCGTGCAATAACAGGTCGTAGAGATCAAGGGTCGAGATAAGCTTGCCGTTGCGCTTTAGCTGCACATTGCGCAGGGATACAATATCACTCATACCACCGGAGACAAACAGTGCATTGGTAATGATTGAAAGTGCCGAGATGGTATAGCTGCCGGGCTTGTAGGCCTCACCGAGCATAAATACCTGTATTGAGCGCAGCTCGCCCAAGCTGATACCGGCTTCGACGCCGATCATCTCGCGCTTAATGCGCTGCTGAAGTAGCTGTTTGGCATCACTAAAAGTCATGCCCGCCAGATTAATCGGCCCTAAGCTGGGAAAATCAATTGAGCCATCGCGACTGATCTCAAGACTGAAGCTGTCATTGACCTTGCCATAAAAGCCTACGTCTACGGTGTCTCCGGGGCCAAGCAGATAGTCTGGCGAAACCGGGATCCGCGCAGCCTGTTCAAAATCACTCGGTTCGCCAGCAAATAGATCGTAACCAAAG
>JAQXEN010000022.1 GCA_029250825.1 Porticoccaceae bacterium | reverse complement strand
TGCTTGAAAAACTGCCGTTGGCACTTAATCTTGTGGTGCCGCCAGCGGCATTAACCAGAGACTCAATGCCCGAGTAAATCGAAGTGGCTCCAGGGAAATCACTATTGGAATTGCCGGTTCCCTGCCAGCTCAATGTCCAGCCGCCGCTCTGCATGCCAATATTATTGGCGCCACTGCCGGCGACCAGAACATTGCTATTGGCCGCCAAGGGCAAAATACTGTCGCTATTTTTAAGTAGCACCAGGGACTCGCGCACTGCTTGACGAGCGATATCTCGGTGCGCCGTGGAGCCGATCAGTGAACTGTTATTGGCGTGTAAACGACTAGAGGGTTTAACCTTGTCTTGAAATCCGGCGCGCATTTTCACCCGCAGAATACGCGTGACTGCATCATCGATACGCGACATCGGGATAGTGCCATTTTGCACCTGAGCGATAGTGTTTTGAATAAAAGCCTGCCAGTCAGCGGGTACCATCATCATATCGACGCCAGCCATAATCGCCTGAGCGCACTGACCATCACTGCACCCGGGTACCTGGCCATGACCATTCCAGTCACCGATAACAAAGCCATCAAAGCCCATCTTTTGTTTTAGTACCTCGGTAAGCAGATATTCATCGCCGTGTAATTTTGACCCATTCCAGCTGTTGTAGGAGGCCATGACCGTTTGTGCACCAGCAGCCAATGCTGACAGATAGCCCTGAGCATGGATATCTCGCAACTCTACTTCAGTCACCACCGTATTGCCTTGATCGATACCGTTCTGAGTGCCGCCATCGCCGATAAAATGCTTTGCCGTGGCAATAACATGGGCGGCGCCAAAGCGATCGCTGTCGTCACCCTGAAGACCGGAGACCACCTCACCGGCATAGGCCCTGACTATTTCTGGATCTTCGGAATAACTTTCATAGGTTCTACCCCAGCTGTCGTTGCGCACCACGGCTAGGGTTGGCGCAAACACCCAATCAATGCCGGTCACCGCTACTTCGAGAGCAGTGGTTTCGCCAATCTGGCGCATTAGGGGAGCATTATTCATCGCCCCAAGGCCAATATTGTGAGGGAAAATAGTCGCGCCAATAACATTGTTATGACCGTGAACTGCATCGGTACCCCAGATCGCCGGAATACCCACACCGCCATCACTAATATCTGTGCTGGCCTCGTAAAAACTGTCTGCAAGGGCAACCCAATCGGCAATGCTAGAGTTCTTGCCATTGGGCCAAGTACCGCCGCCATTGAGTACCGAGCCGAGATTGAAATCACGCACCTGAGCCGCGTTAACGTTGCTAATTTCCGCCTGAACCATCTGCCCGACTTTTTCAGCCGTGGTCATCTCGGCCAATAATAAGCTGACAAGGGTATCCACATTGTCGGTCACATCACTACTGATCTGGGGCCATGAGAAAGGCTCATTGTTAGTGACAACAGTAATAGAAACAATGGCTGTGGATTGATCGCCATCCCCATCGACAATGGTATAGCCAAAACTATCGTTACCGCTAAAGCCCGGGGTCGGGATGTAGGTTGCACTGCCACTCTCCGTGAGGGTCAAGGTGCCATTACTGGGCGCTGTATCAATGCTAAAGGTTATCGGACTATCTCCAAGACCTGAATCATTGGCCGCAAGGTTAGCGTTTAAAGTGGCATTTTGATCGGTATTAAAACTGTCAGCCACGGCTACCGGGATATTGTCCGCTGGGGGAGTGGGAGGTGTCACGGGAGGCGTCACTGGAGGAGTAACAGACGCCCCCGCTGAACTGCCGCCACCGCCGCAGGCACTTAGCGATAAGGCGATAAATAGCACTGCCACGCCGCGGCCAAATGTTTTTAAGCGAGTTATTGATTTATTGTTGTTATGTAATTGACTAGACCGCATTTGAAAACCCTTGAGAACAAGACCCTGATTTTGATCTATTACAGTCATTATTTACATAAGTTTGGGTTTGAAGGTATTCAGGAAGGGGTGAAAGCGAACTAGACCAGCTTTACTTAATTCTTTGGAATGGCTCATTAGCACTCTTTTAAAAAACCACTTTTTTAGTAGCCTAAGCCCCTGATCTATAGGTAATACAGCCCCTTGCTATGGGTTTTTTTTATGTCTCAATATTATTTTTTTTAGAGTGTCGCGAAACCATATTTTATGGTCGGCCAATTATATGCAGGATACCCAAATTGGGCACAAAATGCGGGCCTATTTGACGCGCAAACCGCGCCGATATTATTGAGTGTGAGCCATGATAGAGTTAAAAAAAAATACTGCAGCCCCTGAGTTTTTTTTCGGCACCCAAGTGCGTAAATCCCCATACTTTGACGCCACTATTCGCTGGGGTGCGAAAGGCTTTTCTGTTTACAACCATATGTATATTCCTCGGGATTTCGGTGATGCCGAACAGAATTTCTGGAATATGGTTAATGGTGCCACTCTAAGTGATGTAGCGGTTGAGCGACAGGTAGAGATTACCGGGCCAGACGCCGCTGTATTTACGCAGCTATTAACCCCGAGAAATCTGTCTGAATGTGCGGTTGGCCAGTGCAAATATGTGCTGTTAACCAATGACTCCGGCGGTATCCTAAATGACCCGGTGTTATTGCGCTTGGCAGAGAACCACTTTTGGTTGTCTCTGGCTGATAGTGATATTTTGTTGTGGGCGCGAGGTGTGGCGATTAACGCTGGTTTAGATGTAACCATCTGCGAACCGGATGTATCGCCTCTGCAGCTACAGGGCCCTCAGTCAGGGCATATTATGCGTCGTCTATTTGGTGAGCGCATCGATACTCTGCGCTACTACTGGCTGGAAGAATTTGAGCTCGAAGGAATTTCTCTTATTGTTTCGCGCACTGGCTGGTCCAGTGAGTTGGGCTATGAACTCTATCTGCGTGATGGGAGTCGTGGTGACGATCTGTGGGAGTTAATTATGGCCGCCGGCCAAGAATTTGGTCTTAAGCCTGGGCATACCTCATCAATTCGACGGATTGAAGCGGGCATGTTGTCCTACCATGCGGATATGGATGCAGACACTAATCCCTATGAACTCGGCTTGGGTCGATTGGTCGACCTGGACATGGATGCGGAGTTTATTGGCAAGGCGGCGCTAAAGAAAATCTACCAGCAGGGTGTCAGTCGCAAGCAGGTTGGTCTGCGTATTGATGGCGATCCGTTAACTGGGCCAAACAACGAATTCTGGCCCATAATGGTAGCTGGACAGCAGGTGGGAAAGGTCACTTCGGCAATCTATTCGTCGCGCCTTAAGGCCAATATTGCCTTGGCGATGGTGGCTGTAGAACACACTGAAATTGGCACTGAACTTGAGGTTATTACGCAAATGGAGACGCGTTCTAGTACAGTGGTAGAAAAACCTTTTTATGATCCAAAGAAAAAACTGGTTAGCGGCTAGCCCAATAATAAAAAAGCAGATAAAACATGGTTGAACGAAGCGATTTGTCGACAACGTCAGAGGTAGATGAGTATTCGGAAGAGTATCTTCTGCAGATTCTCACCGACGTAAAAACTATTGCTCTGGTGGGAGCCAGCCCCAAAGCTCATCGCGACAGCTATCTCTGCATGCAGGTCCTTTTAGAGCAGGGTTATACGGTTTTTCCAGTTAATCCTCGCGAAGCTGGCAACGAAATTCTTGGACAACACTGCTATGCTAGTCTCGATTGCATTCAGCAGCCGATTGATATGGTCGATATCTTTCGTTCCTCTGAGGCTGCATTGGAGGTCACTGAGGAGGCTATAGCTTTAGGTGCCAAAGTTGTTTGGATGCAGCTGGAAATCATTAATCAGCAAGCTGCTAAATTGGCAGCAGCCGCTGGCATAAAAGTGGTGATGAATCGCTGCCCAAAAATAGAGTTACAAAAATCTTATTGGACTAGCAGGCTGGCTTAATTGTTAAAGACAGGTGTCGTTATGGGAAATCACAGTGACGGAATTTTACACAGCGAGTTGTTTGACAGCGGTATTCTGCGCCTAACTCTGAATGATCAAAAACGCCGCAATGCCTTGTCGGAGGATATGCTCGCTCGTTTAGTCGATGTGTTTTCCAGTGCCGCAACCAATGCTGAGGTTCGGGTAATTGTTTTAGCTGCTGAGGGCCCAGCTTTTAGTGCTGGTCATGATCTAAAGGAAATTACCGCTGCGCGATCTCACGAGGATGCGGGTAAAGCTTACTTTACAGAGCTACTTGATACCTGCGCCTCGGTGATGCAGTTAATTGTTAGCAATCCCAAGCCTGTGATTGCGGAAGTGACGGGAGTGGCTACCGCCGCAGGCTGTCAGTTAGTGGCTAGCTGTGATTTGGCGCTAGCTGCAGACTCTGCTCGGTTTGCTACGCCGGGGGTCAATATTGGTCTGTTCTGCTCAACCCCTATGGTGGCACTGTCGCGTAATGTAGCCAATAAGCATGCGATGGAAATGCTGCTAACGGGTGATATGGTAAGTGCCAGTAAAGCGGAGGAAATAGGCTTAATCAATCGTGCAGTAGCAGCTGAAAAACTTACGGCTGAGACGATGGCAATGGCAGCCAAGATCGCCAGCAAATCTGCCATGACCTTAGCTGTGGGCAAGCATGCCTTTTATAGACAGTCTGAAATGAGCTTACCTGATGCCTACAACTATAGCTCTCAGGTGATGGTCGATAATATGCTCAAGCATGATGCCGAAGAAGGAATTGGTGCTTTTGTGGAAAAGCGCACTCCACAATGGAAAGATCAGTAATCCCTATGAACGGTATTTATGATCGGCATCTAGATAAAAATCAGGCCAATTATCAGCCGCTCACACCGCTGACTCTTCTAGAGCGTGCGGCTACAGTCTTTCCCGATCATATCGCGATTATTCATGGCGATATGCAAATAACCTACGGCCAATTCTATTCACGCTGCCGCCGTTTGGCCTCGGCGCTCACCGAACAGGGTATAGGTTCTGGCGATACGGTATCGGTAATGCTGGCCAACACGCCTGCGATGCTTGAAGTGCACTATGCGGTGCCAATGTGTGGTGCGGTGCTCCATGCAATTAACACACGGCTGGATGCATCTGTAATTGCTTTTCAGCTCGACCATGGGGAGAGCAAGGTCTTGATTACTGACTTAGCGTTTAGCCAAACAGTTAAGTTTGCACTCAAACTGATAGCGGTTAAGCCTCTGGTTATAGATTATCTGGACCCAGTATTCCCCCAACAGGGTCAGTTGCTCGGTGATGATTATGAGGCAATGCTTGCGTCCGGTGACCCTGACTTCGACTGGTTGATGCCAGATGATGAGTGGGATGCCATAGCTCTCAACTACACCTCGGGCACCACCGGCGATCCCAAAGGCGTGGTTTATCATCATCGTGGTGCCTCCCTGTTGGCTCAGGGTAATGTGATTACTGCCTCTATTCCCAAACATGCGGTGTATCTGTGGACACTGCCAATGTTCCACTGCAATGGTTGGTGTTTTCCCTGGACTATGTCGGCGGTTACCGGAACTCATGTCTGTTTGCGTGAAGTACGTGCCGATGCCATCTGGGCCGCTATGATAGAACATAAGGTAACTCACCTCTGTGGCGCGCCGGTGGTTATGTCGACCATTTTAGGTGTAGAAAAAGAGCACCGACAGGCTCTGTCACAGGTAGTTGATTTCTTTACTGCCGCTGCGCCACCGCCAGAGGGAGTGCTTGCGGAGATGCGCGAGGCGGGCTTTAACGTGACCCATCTCTATGGTCTTACTGAGGTGTATGGCCCTGCAGTGGTCAATGACTGGAATCAGCAATGGGAAGCGCTGCCAGCCTCGCAGCAGGCCCGTGTCAAGGCGCGTCAGGGAGTGCGTTATCATGCCTTGGAAGGCCTAGATGTGGTTGATCCGCAAACCATGAAGCCAGTTCCTCGGGATGGCGAAACCCTCGGTGAGGTTATGTTTCGTGGTAATGTAGTGATGAAAGGTTACCTAAAAAATCAGCAGGCTACAGATGAAGCGTTTAAAGGTGGTTGGTTTCATTCCGGTGATCTTGGGGTTGTTCATCCAGATAATTATATTCAGCTCAAAGATCGCTCCAAGGATATTATTATCTCTGGCGGCGAGAATATCTCATCCATAGAAATTGAAGAAGTGTTGCACAAGCACGCCGCTGTAAGTTTCGCCGCGGTAGTTGCCATGCCGGATAAAAAGTGGGGAGAAACGCCCTGTGCTTTTATTGAGGTTATTGAAGGTGCACAACTCAGTAGCGAAGATTTAGATCGTTGGTGTCGACAACATATGGCCGGCTTTAAAGTTCCACGGCACTATGTTTTTGAACCCATTCTCAAGACCTCTACAGGCAAGGTGCAGAAATTTGCACTGCGTCAGCGCGCCGCAAAAATGGCGATCCAAGTCGACTAATATCCTTCTAAATAGTCATCTAATTACTGAGCCTATTAACAGGCCCGCATCATCGTTGCGCTTGAATTTTTGAAATTCTGCCGGCTGATATTTGTATTGGTTCTAATCTAGCTGGTAGGTCAACCAAATACGGGCCATGACGTTAATTCGCTAAATAAAAAATAATAGTCACCTTTTATCGCAAGGATAATTCATGCTAAAGCCAGATCTGTTAAGCGTATTTCTATTGTCACTTTTGTTGCTCGGTTGTGGTGGAGGGAGTGGTGGAGGCGGTGTTTCTGGGAATCAAATAACTGTCTCTGACCCTGTTGTTGAGGATGACAGCAGTAATAACTCTAGCCATGGCTCAGTCTCAGATCAGCCAAATATTCTATTGATTATTGCCGACGATCAGGGCATCGATGCCTCTGCACAATATGCTCTTAGCTCAGATCTGCCTGTGACCCCGACGCTTAATCAGCTAGCGTCTAACGGCATTGTTTTTGATAATGCCTGGGCGACACCGGCCTGTACCACAACGCGTAGCACGATGATTACTGGCCAGTATGGCATCAATTCTGGGGTGCTTGATGTGGGTGATAAATTGCCCGCTGATGCCGTGACTCTGCAACAGTTTCTCTCTAGCGATGAAAATACCGACAACTATCAATCTGCTGTGATTGGCAAGTGGCACCTTAGCGGCATACCAGCAGATGCGAATCACCCTTCCAGTGTGGGTGTCGATTACTTTGCCGGTAATCTGCGCGGGGCAATTAGCGATTACGCGGAATGGGATCTCACCATTAATGGCGAGACCAGTGTATCGACTCAGTATCACAGCAGCGCCATAACCGACTTGGCGATTGACTGGATTGATGACCAGACTCAGCCGTGGTTTCTGTGGCTCGCCTATGTGGCACCCCACAGTCCTTTTCATCTGCCGCCTGCAGGGCTTCATACACAGACATTGGCTGGGACTGAGGCTGATATTGCGGCCAATCCACGAGCCTATTACCTTGCAGCCATTGAAGCTATGGACACAGAGATTGGCCGTTTGCTTGGGGCTATGACCGAGGCCGAGTTAAGCAACACGATTATTCTCTATATTGGCGACAATGGAACTCCGGGGCGGGTGGTCGATCGCTCAGTCTATGGGAGTGGTAGCAAAGGCAGTTTGATGGAAGGTGGGCTGCGGGTGCCCATGGTGGTGTCAGGGGCCGGTGTGTCGCGACAGAATGTTCGTGAAAGCGCGCTGATTAATAGCAGTGATTTTTTCGCCACCATCGCCAATTTGGCCGG
>JAQXEN010000006.1 GCA_029250825.1 Porticoccaceae bacterium | reverse complement strand
GGCAGGTGATAGCAGCCTGCATCTTTTAAGAGTTCACTTACTGCATTAGCGTGATCCGGCGCCACCGCCACCAATAAGCCGCCACTGGTCTGTGGATCACAGAGCAGGGTTTGACTCTGCTGGTCGGTGCCGCTGATATGTTGGCTGATGCTCTGCCAGTTGCGGGTGCTGCCGCCGGGAACGCAACCCTGTTCAAGGTAGTCAATCACGGCGTCGTCCAGCAGTGGAACATTTTTCAGGTCTATCGTGGCTGACAGGTTGCTGCCCTGACAGACCTCTAAAAGGTGTCCCAATAAACCAAAGCCGGTGACATCAGTCATGGCGTTGACACCATCAATTTTGGCCAGCTCAGCGCCAATACTATTAGGTTTCATCATACTTTCGACTGCTAGTCGAGCATGCTCTGGCTGCAACTTAGACTGCTTTTCGGCGGTGGTGAGAATACCTACACCTATGGGTTTGCTGAGGAATAAAATATCCCCTGCACGAGCCGTGCTGTTCTGTTTAAGCTTGGCCAGATCCACACGACCTGTCACTGCCAGGCCAAAGATCGGTTCTGGTGAATCAATTGAATGCCCACCCGCCAGATGAATACCCGCCTCGCCACAGGCATGACGGCCGCCATCGATCACTTTCTGTGCTACCTCTGCTGGCAGCACATTGATCGGCCAACCGAGAATTGCGATTGCCATCATTGGCGTGCCACCCATGGCGTAGATATCGCTGATCGCATTGGTCGCCGCGACACGGCCAAACTCAAAGGGGTTATCGACAATCGGCATAAAGAAGTCGGTGGTGCTGATGGCGCCGGTGCCATCTCCAAGATCATAGACTGCCGCATCATCTTTGGTGTTGTTGCCCACCAGTAGGCGCGGATCATCAGGGGCGACAAAGTCGGTTTTGAGAATGCTCTTTAGAACACCGGGGGCGATTTTACAGCCGCAGCCGGCGCCGTGGCTGTATTGGGTGAGGCGGATTTTTTCGTTGGGCATGGAGTTCTTTTATGACTAAAAATTAAGAGGCCTAGAGTACTTGTTTTATTAGACAAGGTCATGGGTTTGTTGCTGGCAGCAGGCTTTGCGCAATAGGGTTACCTATAAAAAGACCCCTAAAGTGGTTTAACTTGAGAGGTCTTTTTAAACATGAGTATGCCGTGTCTGGCTCTAGTTCAAACCGCTAGCACCTCTTCTTTCCACGTTGAGCCAAGGTACTTGCCGCTGCCGACTTTGAGCTGGCACTGGTGCGACCATCACGCAGAACCTTTGAGGCTGCTGTAGCCGCTGCTGCGGAAGTTTGTTTTTTGGGTGATGATGCCTGAGCTAGAGCGCTGGCAGAGGCGGTCTTTGATGCCTTGCCTGTACTGCTCGACTTTAGATTGGCAGAGGCTTTTGATGCGATATCTTTGCTGGTCACTTTCTTGTTCATAGGAATTCCCTTTTTCATGAGTGTGCTGTTTTTACCGGCTATTAATGTTCCTTGAAGCGCAATTTCATGGGCGAAGCTCATTGTTAATCTGTTCAACCTGCACTCTGGGGTTGGTCTAAATGCTGCAATATTAAAGATTGGCAACCACATACTATTAAATCTGATTACCAGTGAGGCCTAGATATTACAGATCAAAATGAGCATCAAATGTGATGTAATCGAAATCATCGAAAGAGTCATAAGTTAAACCCAATGAGATAACTGGGATGGTGGAGTATTTTAAGAAGGTAAACGGGGATTCATCGTTTTAGTTGTTGAGGCCTTTTTACGATGTCGAGGGTGATAGCTTAAAAGGCTACGTCTGACCGCAGAACTGGAAGGAGAGATCTCATGCCTCCCGCTTGCAATACTCACGCGGCGTCAATCCAGTCCAATGCTTAAACGCCCGTGTAAATGAACGCGACTCGGTAAACCCGACAATTTCAGCAACTCGTTCAACTGAGAGCCGCTCGCTGACCAATTTCTGAATCGCCACTTCCCGGCGCAAATTATCTTTAATCTTCTGATAGCTGGTAGCGCTTTCTTTAAGCCTGCGGTGCAATGTCTGGGAGCT
>JAQXEN010000003.1 GCA_029250825.1 Porticoccaceae bacterium | reverse complement strand
TCAAGCTGTCTGCCGATAAGATTGATCGACGATCGAGCAACATTTTCGCCAGACGTCTTGCCTTTTTTGTCGTAGCGCAGGGGATTTTCACCCACCACCACAACCGCTACCTGAGACTGTCTTGCGCGCTTAGCTGCGCCGCGAATATCCTCTGTAGAAAGGTTTTTAACCTGTTTACCAACATCGTAAAAATCAATATTTTCAGGACTAGCGGCAACCGCTCTAAGCCCTTCGAGTACGGTTGTGACATTGTCCTCTGGCTGTTGTAGCACCCAGTCACCGAGAATCGTATGGTTGTCGGCATTGGGGCCGGTAACAAAGACTTTGCTATTTTTTTGCAAGGGTAAAATACTGTTATTGTTGGTTAACAGAACAATCGCCTGACGCGCCATTTCCAGTGCAGTTTGCTGATGGGCTGCAGTAAACACCGACTGGTCAATCTGGCTCTCATCGACATAGGGGTTTTCAAATAATCCAAGACGGAATTTGGCCAGCAGCATTGGGCCTACTGATTCATCTATACGCTTCTCAGAGAGTCGGCCTTCATTGACCAGCTCCACCAGCGGCTCAAGAAAATCTGGCCCGTGCATATGCATATCCATTCCCGCATGTACGGTTTGGTATACAGCCTCCTTTTGACTGGTGGCAACTCGGTGAAAGGTATGCAAGCGTTCGATGTCCATCCAATCACTGACCACAAAGCCTTTAAAACCCCACTCTGCACGCAACACATCATTTAACAGATAACGACTGCCGTGGGCAGGTTCGCCATTGATCTCATTGTGCGCAGCCATAAAGGTAAAGACACCGGCATCGACAGCACGCTTAAAAGGTGGAAAGAAATCCTGGCGCAGACTGCGCTCAGAAACATCCATGGGCGACAGATTAATACCATTAATCGGATCACCGCCGGCCACCCAGTGTTTGGCGTTAGCAATGACCTTCTGAGGCCCATCAAAGTCTCCCTGCTGGAGGCCCTCAATTGTCGCCACACCCATTTCAGAGACAAGGAATGGATCTTCGCCAAAGGTTTCACCCACTCGCCCCCAACGGGGATCTCGGGCTATATCGACATTCGGTGTAAAGCTCCAGTGGGAGCCGGTGGCACGCATCTCGCGAGCGGTTTCAACACTTGCCTGTTTAACGAGGCCAAGGTTCCACGAACTAGCCATACTCAGGGGGGCAGGATAGACCGTGGAACCACTGACCATAGCGTTGCCGTGTATCGCATCTATACCAATCAGCAAAGGGATACCAAGCCGGCTCTGTGCAGCGTGACGTTGTAATAGGTTAGCCTCAGTGGCAGTCAATACATGAAGAAATGAACCCACTTTGCCGGTCTCGATAAAAGCTGGAATCTGTGATGAGTGCAGATCGGGGTAGAAGCCATGGGCATCACTCTTGGCGAGGTCATCAATAGACATGTGCTGCTCTGATTCAGCGGTGTGATCAATGCCTACGTACTGACACATCTGCCCTACCTTCTCCTCTAAGGTCATCCGCGGCAAGAGATCAGCGACCCGCTGCTCAGGGCTTAAACTGGCATCTAGATAGGCGGGCAAGAGTTCGCTGCTGATCGAGGTCAATGGCGCGGTAGAAATCAGTAAGCCGGTAAAGCTAAGCAATAATTTTTTCATGATCGGTGTAAAGGGCCTTATTGTTTAATGGGTGTAATCAAAATGGTTTGTTACTGGAGAATTTTTTCATGTCAGCATAATCTGCGCATTCACAGTGTCAGATTTCAATGGCACTGCAAAGGTACCCTTATTAGCCCCGCGCACCTGTAAATGGTAGAGGCCCTTGTAACCGGTAAAGTTAATCTCTCCTCGACTATCAGTGAGTAATTCAATCTCGGTAGACCAGCGTGTGTTGACTAGGTCATGCCACACCTGACCGTTGGGCTTTAATTGCAAGTTGCGATCAACCAACGCCGCGTCGGGCTTTGGCACACTGTTTTTAGCGTACTCAAACGGTGTCCAGGTAAGCAGTCCGGTCATCTGCGGCTGACTAAAGACAGCCGTCATAAAGTCTTCGGTATAACGTGCCTGAAACTCTAAATTAGGCGTTTCAAAATCAAACTCGGTAACCTG
>JAQXEN010000093.1 GCA_029250825.1 Porticoccaceae bacterium | reverse complement strand
AAGGGTGTTGTAGGTGCCTATCTAAGGCAATGATTGGTCTCCTGGGCACCAAACATTTAAGTAACCCATTGTTTTCCTTGTGTATTCTTCCAATTACACAGGTAGGGTAGACAATGCCTGTTAGATGACAATCTTCTCTAGCCACTTACTAAGAATCTCTACGCTGTAACCATCTCCATATCCTTGCCCTACAGTCTTTAAGCTCCAACCACCTAGCTGGTCAATTACTTCTGATGGTGCTTCCACTGCTCTCAGCCTGTCTCTAAAGCTATGACGCAAGCCATGGATAACTGCCTCAGGGCCAGCCACTGTTTTAATCCATTTGTTGATGGCTGCACTAGCTGAGTTGGCATTGCATCCCAAGCTAGATGTATAGCGAGGGAAGCAGTAAAGAGATTCTGTGCTTGCTATAATCCGTTTAGCTGCCCAAAGAGATTGACCTACTAGCGGAACAATACGCTCGCTGGATAGGGTTTTTAAAGACCTGTGAGGGTAGGGCGTAATGACAATATGCTGATAATCAGAATCAAGCTTAATGTCTGACTTCATTAGGCCTGTTGCTTCTGACAATCTCATGCCAGTATCACTAATTAACGATACAAGATGCCTTAAGTCATCATCTAATTCCAAGCATCTAGCTTGGATAGCTTTTAGGTTGTTGGTGGCAATAGGCCTACGTTTTTTAGATGAGTTGTCTGAATGAAGATAAACGCCATTAAATGGATTGTTACATGTTAATCCTTGCTCAAGGACGAAAAAGTTAACCACTGCTTTAATAGAGCCAAAGTTACGTTTTATTGATGCAATGGCTAAACCTCGTAAGACAAACCAGTCTCTTAATTGTGCAGCATCGGCTGAAGTGTATTGGTCTAAAGAGCGACAACCTAGACAATCCGTAAGGTATTTTATTGACCGTCTGGTGTGACTAAAAAACAGGTCAGACTTACCACGTCCTTTAGCATTGAGATAAGTCTCTAATGCATCGTCAATGGTTGGGAGATTTGATTCAAGGTTGACGGTAGCACCGCTTACCAGCAGATGAGATGCAGGAACATCTAATTGTTTGAGTCTTAAGCCTAACCAATAATCATCCAGCTTTGCTGAAAGCATCTTGGATGCAACAGTAGCTCTATACGCTGACTTAGTTTTGAGGCTCTGGATGATGCGAGGTTTGCTGTAGTGATGCTTTAAATCACTAGGAATTACTCTTGAAAAGTAATACACATCACGTTTGATATAAGTGTGTTGGGGATGCTTTTGTGTATACCGCATTGTCTACCCTACCTGTGTAATTGGAAGAATACACAAGGAAAACAATGGGTTACTTAAATGTTTGGTGCCCAGGAGAGGACTTGAACCTCCACCCCCTTGCGAGGACTAGCACCTGAAGCTAGCGCGTCTACCAATTTCGCCACCTGGGCATAACAATAAAACTATCTTTATCTGTGAGATGACAACCTTGCATTAACCATCTCAGTACTGCTTGGAACCGTCTAATTCCGCTGTTGCTGTGACCCTCTTCAGGCCTAAACCTGCAGCCGCTCACACAGCGGGCGCGAACTATAGTAACCGCGGAAGATTTTGTCAATTACCTAAGAGCAAATTAGTTTTTTTGTGATCTAGTCTTGCCGTAGAGGAAGTCACTTTTGCCAGTATTATCGCGTCATACCGCTTGACTCTGATGGCTCTGCGAACCCTGCAGTTGGCGGTTTAACAGGGATAATCGGCGATGACATTCTTATATAATCTTACAAGGAGTTAGACCATGTTAGAAAAAACTAAAAAAATGCTTTTGATCGGGGCTTCTTTAATTGCTCTGGCGGGATCGGTACCGGCGATCGCAGCATCTACTGAAAAGGCCGGTTCGCCGGTGTCGGAACAGACCCAGCATCAGGTCAATATCAATAGCGCCTCTGCGGTTGATATTGCCAAGACACTCAAAGGTGTCGGGCTCAAGACCGCTAAGGCGGTTGTCGCCTATCGCGAGGCCAATGGCGCATTTGAGAGTCTGGAATCGATTGCCATGGTCAAGGGGATTGGCAGCAGGACGCTGAAGAAAAATTCTGCACGTATATTGCTCAAATAAAGAGACTTGTCATGTAGAATAATCCGGTCGCCTAGATAGGTGGCCGGATTTTTTTATGGGATGAAAAAGGTTACTGAGGAGTAGTTCGATCAATGAGTTTTGATGCATTAATAACACTGGGTGTTTTGCTGGTATTTCTTGGCATCATTATTCGCGGCCGCCTTGCTATCGATTTTGCCCTGGCTGGGGCTATGGTGGCGCTGTTAGTGCTTGGTGTGTTGACCCCCAATGAGGCTTTTTCCGGCTTCTCCAATCCCGCTCTGTTTATTATTGCCTGCTTTTATGTGGTTGCCTCGGCACTAAAAGAGAGTGGGGCACTGCATTGGTGGGTGATGCGCCTGCTCGGCAATAGCGGTTCGATCAAAGGAGCTATCCCGCGGATTATGGGGCCGGTGGCTCTCTCTAGCTCAATGATCAGCAATACGCCGGTGGTGGCGATCTTTATTCCGCTGATTCAGGATTGGGCGCGACGTCACCAGCTGTCGGTGTCAAAGCTGCTTATTCCATTGAGCTATGCCTCTATTTTGGGCGGCACCTGCACGCTGATTGGCACCAGTACCAACATATTAGTGGTGGGTATGCTGCACAGCACCCCCGAGGCCAATAGTCTGAGTCTATTTAGCCCGGCGCTGGTTGGTATTCCGTTAGTAATCTTGGGTATTGCCTACTTTGTTCTAATCGGCCATCGCCTGCTTCCGGATCGCGGCGGTGTGATGGAAAGCATGCCGGATACCCGTGAATACGCGGTGAGTATGCGGGTAGAGGAGGGCGGCCCGCTGGCGGGGATGTCCATTGCCGATGCCGGGTTACGCCATCTGCAGTTTAGCTTTTTGTCAGAAATCCAATCCAAGGGTCATATTATTCCCGCGGTGGGTCCCGAGGAAATTCTCAGTGGCAACGATATATTAATCTTTGTTGGCCAGCCGGAAGGGGTCAGTGAGTTGCGCCAGTTCCGTGGTTTGGTGCCTGCGGAGGGTGAGGTATTAAAACTCGATGTACCCTACAGTTCGAGAGCACTGATTGAAGCAGTTATTTCGCCGGTGTCTAATCTGGTTGGCAAGACGGTGAAGGCCTCCAGTTTTAGAACTATGTTTGGCGGCGTGATTCTCTCGGTATCGCGCAATGGCGACAGAATCAATCAAAAAGTCGGCAGCATCGTGCTTCGCGCCGGTGATACCCTGTTGCTGGAAGCGGCACGAGGCTTTGTTCGCCGCCACCGCTATAGCCGCGACTTTCTGCTACTCAGCCGCATTGATGATGCCAGCATTCCCGATGTTAGTAAGGCACCCATTGCTCTGGGGTTGCTGGGGCTGTTTGTGGTGGTGGTTGTATCCGGCCTTATGTCATTGGTCGCTGCCGCACTGTTACTGGTAGTGGCCTTGGCGGCAACGGGATGCATCTCTATGGAGTTTGCTCAGCGCAGCATCGACTTTAGAGTGCTGCTGGCCATCGGTGCATCCCTGGCACTGGGCTTTGCCCTACAAAAAACCGGTCTTGCGGATCTCGCGGCCCAGGGGATTATCCTGCTGGCGGACGGCAATCCCCTGTTGAATCTGGTGCTGCTCTATGTGGCCACAGTGATCGCGACCGAATTGATCACTAACAATGCCGCCGCGGTGCTGATGTTTCCCTTGGCTCAGGCGTTGAGTATTGAGCTGGATGCAAGCCTATTACCCTTTGTGATGACAATAATGTTCGCGGCATCGGCTAGTTTCTTGACGCCGCTCGGCTATCAAACTAACCTCATGGTTCAAGGGCCGGGGGGGTATCATTTTACCGACTATTTCCGCGTTGGTATTTTGCTCAGTCTGATGGTTGGCCTCACAGTGGTATTGTTAGTGCCACTGTTCTGGCCGCTTTAAGTCGCCTTAGTTAGTCAGACTATCTGCATATTCTGAGCTATACTAAAAGGCATAATTCCTAATCCTATTTCCAATGGCTGCTGTCCCTGCCGATCAAGGCTCTGGATGTCAGTTATAAATATTTATATCAGGGGCCAACTGATTTTCAGTGCCCCTCACAAGAGAGACAATAATGACCGAGCTGACCTGCTTTAAAGCCTATGATATTAGAGGCCAACTTGGCACTGAGCTGGATGAAGAAATAGCCTATCGCATCGGCCGCGCTTACGCCGAATTCCTGAAACCCACAAGTGTTGTGCTGGGTGGCGATATTCGCCTTACCAGTGAGGCCCTTAAAGCCGCACTTAGTGAGGGCATCCGCGACGCCGGTGCCAATGTGATTGATATTGGTATGGTGGGGACAGAAGAGGTCTACTTTGCCACCTCCCATCTAAATGCCGATGGCGGTATTGAAGTGACTGCCAGCCACAACCCCATTGACTATAACGGTATGAAGCCGATCCGTGAGGGCTCTAGGCCGATCAGTTCAGATACTGGACTGTTGGACATTAAGCGCCTTGCCGAAGAAAACAATTTTGCCCCCATAGACCCCGACATTCGGGGTGACTATCAGCAGGTCTCGATTCTCAATGCCTATCTCGACCACCTTTTGGGCTATATCGATAACAGTGCCATTACCCCCCTTAAACTGGTGATGAACGCGGGTAATGGAGCTGCTGGCCATGTGGTGGACGCTATTGAAAAGCGTTTTGCCGAACTCAAGCTGCCGGTGGAAATCGTTAAAATCTTTAACCAACCTGATGGCACCTTCCCCAACGGCATCCCCAATCCTATCCTCCATGAAAATCGTGCACCCACTATTGATGCGGTACTGGAGCAGGGCGCTGATATGGGCATTGCCTGGGACGGTGATTTTGATCGCTGCTTTCTAGTGGATGAAAAGGGCAACTTTATTGAGGGCTACTATATTGTCGGTCTGTTGGCCGAGGCCTTTTTGCTGAAAAATCCCGGCGCCAAAATTGTCCATGATCCACGCCTTACTTGGAACACTATCGAAGTGGCCAAAAAAGGTGGTGGATGTGCAGTTCAGTCAAAGACCGGCCACGCCTTTATCAAAGAGCGCATGCGTGCCGAGGATGCGGTTTACGGGGGTGAGATGAGTGCTCACCATTACTTCCGTGACTTCTTTTATTGCGACAGCGGCATGATCCCTTGGCTGCTGGTAATGGAGCTGATTACACGCAGCGGCAAACCGCTTTCAGCTCTGGTGGACGAAATGGTTAAAGCCTATCCGTCTCCCGGCGAGATCAACCGCAAAATCGCCGATCCCGCCGCCGCCATAAAGCGCGTGCGCGAGCACTATCAGGCCAGTGCCCTGACCGTGGATGACAGCGATGGCATTTCAATGGAATTCCCTCAGTGGCGCTTTAATCTGCGCATGAGCAACACCGAACCGGTAGTGCGACTCAATCTTGAAACCCGTGGCGACACTGAACTATTAGCCAAGTGTCAACAGGAGCTTCTTGCACTGCTTGACTGAGTATCAACAAACAGATGAACAAACTCTCACAGGATGGTGGGTATGGGAATGGTTAAGGATAACTGGTTTTTGTTGCAGACAAAATCCAAACAAGAAAGCCGGGCAGTAGAGAACCTAGAACGACAAGGGGTCCACTCATTCTGTCCGATGATGCGCATCGAGAAAGTCTCCCGAGGATCGCGGGTAGTCAAACGGGAAGCACTGTTCCCGGGCTACCTGTTCGTCAACTTCGATAATGAATCGGTCTCTTCAAGCAGTATTCGCTCAACCCGAGGTGTCAGTCAGTTTGTCACCTGTGCCGGTGCCCCGATAAAAGTCCCAGAGTCGCTGATTGCTCAGTTACGGCTGCGCACAGATCCGAGCAATGATGAGTTGTTCTCTGATCTGCCTAAGCAGGGGGACAGGCTGCAGGTGGTCGACGGACCCTTTCGCGGTCTTAATGCGGTATTTTCTCAGCCCGATGGCGATGCGCGCGCTATAGTATTAATCAATCTATTGAATCAACAGGTCTCGGCATCACTGCCATTTAGCAGTCTGGTGGCTAAGGATTCCGGTAACGATGATTGATCTGCCTTTGTCAGGAGACTTTATTGGCATAGCAGCAATAGTTTGAATGGAAGCAAGACAGACAACAGGGAACAGTTTATGAACGATCGGCACAGCTCTTTTCTACTCTACCTTGGCATCGCCCTGATGTCTCTGTGTATGGCAGTGCAGGCTCAGCAAGTCTCTCTTGAGGCGGCCAGTGAGGGTTTAAAAGAAGCCCAAGAACTCTGCAGCAGTATTGGTGATCAAGAAAAGCGACTGGCCAAAAGCGCCGGTTATGATCTCGATAAGCTCTGCGGTAGTCTCGATCTAGTCGAGCTTCTCGACATTGACGAGGAAGAAGAGCCGCTGGTCACACCAAGGGAAGGCTCGCCATCTGCAGCCACCGCAGATCTTGCCGCTGTCCCCAGTCCTGAGACAAAGCGTGAATACGGTGCACAACTCAGCAAGTTAAAGCCCTTTGGTTACGATCTATTTGCTGGCGAACCGAGTGATTTTGAACAGGCTGCGCGGATCCCGGTTTCGCCAGACTATCTGCTTGGCCCCGGAGACACCGTAGACGTAGGCTTTTATGGCA
>JAQXEN010000077.1 GCA_029250825.1 Porticoccaceae bacterium | reverse complement strand
TGTATGCTGGTGCTGGTGCTGGTGCTTGTGCTTGTGCTTGTGCTTGTGGTGGTGGTGGTGGTGTACCTTCTACTGCTGCCTCTGCTCCTGCTCCTGCTGCTGTTGTGCGTGTGTGTATGCGCGTGTGTGTGATGCGTTGCTCTCGTGACTGCAGCGAAATGTTTTATGGAGCTTCTGCCTTTGACCAGAAGCTCTGTTGGGAATTTACTTTGGTGTTACTGCACGAAAAAGCTTCTAGTATTTAGATGCTGTGTTATGCACGGCCCAGCTTAGGGCTTTGTATCGAAAGGGCGACTCGCAAGAGTCGCCCTTTTTTTGCCTGAGAAAAAGCTTAAATCCCCAGCTCGGCTTGCACTGCCGCAAAAGCGCCAAGGGCCAGTTCAAGATCGTCTCTGCTGTGGGCCGCAGACATCTGCGTGCGAATACGCGCCTTTCCATGAGCCACTACTGGATAGGAAAAGGCCACCACATAGACCCCATGGGCGAGCATTCTTTCGGCAAACTTGGCCGCCAGCGCCGCATCATCCAACATCACCGGAACGATCGGATGTTCACCAGGCAACAATCGGAATCCCAAGTTTTCCATACCATCGCGAAAAAAGGCAGTATTGTCCATTAACTGCTGTTGCAGCTGATTGGATTCAGTTACCAGCTGCAGTGCCTTTATGGCTCCAGCAACTACTGGCGGCGCAACGGTATTAGAGAATAGATAAGGGCGTGAACGCTGACGCAATAGATCCACCACTTCGCGCCGGGCACTGGTAAAGCCGCCACTGCCGCCACCCAGCGCCTTGCCGAGAGTACCGGTAATAATATCCACCCGGTCCATACAGCCGTGGTGTTCGTGAGTGCCGCGACCATTGGCGCCGACAAAACCGCTGGCATGGCAGTCATCAAAATGCACCAGAGCGTTGTATTTATCCGCCAGATCGCAGATTTCATCTAATTTAGCGATGGTGCCATCCATAGAGAAAACACCGTCCGTGGTAATCAACTTAAAGCGTGCCCCGGCCTTGTCTGCCGCCTGTAGCTGGCTTTCTAGATCAGCCATATCCGAGTTGCGGTAGCGATAGCGTTGGGCTTTACAGAGGCGCACACCGTCGATAATACTGGCGTGATTCAACTCATCGGAGATCACCGCATCCTCGGCCCCGAGCAAGGTTTCAAAAAGTCCCGCATTGGCATCAAAACAGGAGGGATAGAGAATCGTCTCTTCAGTACCAACAAAGGCACTGAGGTCATTTTCCAACTGCTTGTGGATGGTCTGTGTGCCACAGATAAAGCGCACCGAGGCCATGCCATAACCCCACTCTTCCAAGCCACGTATAGCTGCCGCCTGAACCTCGGGATGCTGAGCCAGCCCGAGATAATTGTTGGCGCAGAGATTGAGCACTGGCGCGCCGCTATTCACTGACACCCTAGCACCCTGGGCCGAGGTGATTTGACGTTCGTTTTTGGTTAAGCCGCTATCTTCAATCTGCTGTAGCTCTGCTTGCAGATGGTCTTGAAATTTGCCGTACATAATCTCTCCTTAAATTCTTAATCGGTATTGTTGCCCATTATTCCCAGTTCAAAATGACTTTACTGGCCTCACCGGCGTTCATGGCATCAAAGCCCTTTTGGAAGTCGCGGTAGTCCAAGCGATGAGTGATCACTGAGGAAATATCCAAACCACTCTCGATCATCACCGACATTTTGTACCAAGTCTCATACATCTCACGGCCGTAGATACCCTTTAAGGTGAGCATATTAAAGATCACTAGACTCCAGTCGATGGCCACCTCTTGGGCGGGAATGCCAAGCATTGCCACCTTGCCGCCATGGCACATATTACTTAATAGGTCGCGAAAACCGGCTGGATTGCCCGACATCTCCAGACCCACATCAAAGCCTTCAGACATGCCCAGTGCACGCTGCACATCGGCAAGCTTCTCGGTACGCACATCTACTGTGCAGGTAGCGCCCAGCTTTTTCGCCAACTCGAGACGCTGGGGATTGATATCGGTGATCACTACATTGCGCGCGCCGGCATGGCGACAGACCGCGGCAGCCATAGCACCTATTGGACCAGCCCCAGTAATCAGTACGTCCTCGCCGAGCAGATCATATTGCAGAGCGGTATGCACCGCATTGCCTAGCGGATCAAATAGCGCGGCCACATCTAGGTCTATATCCGCGCGATGCTCCCAGACATTGGACATCGGCAGCGCCAGATATTCAGCAAAGGCGCCGGGGCGATCGACTCCTATACCGCTGGTGTGGGCACAGAGATGACGACGCCCGGCGAGACAGTTGCGGCAGCGTCCACAGACCACATGGCCCTCACCCGAGACAATTTGCCCAGGTCGAAAGTCATTCACATTGGAGCCTATGTCAACGATCTCACCCACAAACTCATGGCCCACTATCATAGGCACGGGAATCGTCTGCTGAGCCCAACTGTCCCAGTTGTAGATATGCATATCGGTGCCGCAGATGGCCGTGCGCTTAATTTTAATCAGGACATCATTGATACCCATCTCCGGTTTGGGTACATCCTCCAGCCAGAGGCCAGGGATGGAATTCCTTTTGACTAATGCTTTCATGGTGCTCCTTACTTTTACTCGCTACCAAGCGGTTAATATTGATCAGTGATAAATGGCAATATATAAGAATTTATTCCCCTATCGTAGAAACAATAATTCCTTTATGCAAGATTTAAATCCTGTATAGTGATAAAACTTTATTGAGGTAGTCTATGAGCAATTCCAATCACGACAGCGACCCCGCCAGTCAGGCGCTCTCCAGCAGAGTCACTGCACTGCGAAAAAAAAATAAGCTGACATTAGATCAGCTGGCTGCCGCTTCCGGTGTCAGCCGCTCTATGCTGAGTCAAATTGAGCGCGGTCAGGCCAACCCTACCCTTACTGTGACCTTTCGTATCGCTCAGGCATTTGGTATGAGTATCGGTGAACTAGTGGATCAGGCTTGGCAGTCATCGACAATTGAAGTGGTTCACGGTAAGGATAAGAGCAATTTTTTTCGCAATGACAGTGAGTGTCAGATCCGCACTCTGTCGCCCCTGCATATGGAAAAGAGCATTGAATTCTATGAGTTGCGGATTGCTGCCGGAGCCAGTTTAACCAGCGCTCCCCACTATGAGGGCACCAAAGAACTACTGACCATTACCAGCGGCCAAGCAAAGTTGATATCTGGAGATAACTGCACTGAATTGAGCGAGGGCGACTCGGCGCAATACCGAGCAGATTTGTCCCATGCCATAGAGAACTGCGGTAAAAAAGAGCTGGTCTGTTATCTGGTGGTTACCAGCCCCTAGGCCGGGGCCGGCGAGGTCACTTTAGTCATTTAGCGATTTTGCCTATTTTAGCCAAAGCGAATAAGCAGCAATGCTAAGGCGAGATAGAGCATGGATAGGGGCAGCGCAAAGCGCCAGTAGTTATCAATGAATTTGACCGCGAGAGACCTAGACCAGTCGGGAAAGATCCACAGACTAAGACCTTTAAGTGACCCAAGGGCGCCAAGAACAAATAGCACCACCCACTCCACCTGTTGAAACCAGTCGGGGACTGAAATACTCCAGAGAATAAGACTGATGCCGACGGCAAGGTTTAGCCAGACAAAGGGACGCCAAGATGGCATAGCTAATAAACGTTCGGCAGCGCCGCTGACCAGTGGTCGCCAAAGCAACCCAAGGGCAACCAGCAAAAAGATAATGGATAAAATAGTATTCACGATGATCTCCTCTAGCCTTGATTAACTAGAGGTTAGCACACTCATTCTCAGAGTCTAAGTCAGCTCCAATCTAGATGGGCCCCTTTGACCTAAATCTGCTCGGCGGGGGCTATATCTAAAGGGGCTATTTCTAAACAATCTTAACCCAGAGAATCTTCAGCAACAAAGTACTTGGGATCTTCGATTACATTGACTTCAACCATGTTGCCCGCCTTCTTCAACAGCTTGCGACATTCATCGCTAAGGTGAACTAGGTGCAGGGTTTTACCGGCACTCAGGTAGCGGTCAGCCAGCGTGTCTATGGCCTCGAGACCTGAGTGGTCGGCCACTCGTGATCGAGCAAAATCAATCACGATATCGTCATTGTCCTGTTTGGGATCAAAGCGATCGAGAAATGAGGTCACAGAGCCAAAAAATAGCGGGCCAGTCACGGCGTAAACAGTTGAACCTTTGTGGTCTTCCCGGGCCTCAATACGAATATATTTAGCATGTTCCCAGGCAAATACTAAGGCTGAGACAATCACGCCTACCACTACGGCCACCGCTAGATCCGTGGCCACGGTAACCCCAGAGACCAGCACCAAAATCAATGCATCACTGCGTGGCACCTTGCCCATAATGCGGAAACTACTCCACTCAAAGGTACCAATAACAACAATAAACATCACCCCGATCAGCGCCGCCAGTGGAATGATCTCAATCAACGCAGAGCCCACTAAGATAAATACCAACAGCGATAGAGCCGCAGTAATACCTGAAAGACGTCCACGTCCACCAGAGTTTACATTGATCATACTCTGGCCAATCATTGCGCAACCACCCATACCCCCGAAAAATCCAGTGACGGTATTGGCAACACCCTGACCGATACATTCACGATTGCCCTGTCCGCGGGTTTCGGTAATCTCGTCAATCAGGCGCAAAGTCAGCAGCGACTCAATAAGGCCAATCGCAGCCAAAATAATCGCGTAGGGCAAGATAATAAACAGGGTTTCAAAATTAAACGGCACCATCGGTAAATGGAAGCTCGGCAGTCCGCCAGCAATGGACGCAACATCACCAACCACTTTGGTGTCCACATTGAAATACATCACCAATAATGTCACCGTGACAATTGCCACCAATGAGGAAGGCAGTGCTTTCGTAAAGCGCGGTAAGAGGTGAATAATTGCCATGGTCAAGAGCACTAAGCCGAGTAGCGTATACAGCGCGTCGCCAGTCATCCACGCGACATCGATAATTGAACCCTGCATGCTGGTGCCCTCAAGCCAACCTGGCTCGCCGGCAACGCCAAACTGACTCAACTGGGCGAGAAAGATCACAATCGCCAAACCATTAACAAAGCCGAGCATAACCGGGTGTGGCACCATGCGAATAAACTTACCGAGTTTGAATACGCCGGCAAGAATCTGCAACAGCCCCATCAGCACCACGGTAATAAAAAGATACTCGACACCGTGGTCGGCAACCAGAGTTACCATAACCACCGCTAGCGCCCCTGTAGCACCGGAAATCATGCCGGGACGACCGCCGATACAAGCTGTGATAAGACCCACCATAAAGGCAGCATAGAGACCAACAAGGGGATCAACACCGGCGACAAAGGCAAAGGCCACAGCCTCTGGCACCAGAGCCAGAGCTACGGTAAGACCGGATAATAGATCGTTTCTATAGGAGATAACTCGACTGGGACGAAGCTCAAACATGTTAATACTCAATTGCTGTTACGAATAAATCCGCAGCGACTAATAATCACTTATTAACCGTTGCGGATACGGTAGAGGTTTTCTAGTTCAAAAAAATTAGCCTCGTGGCCCGCGCTGCTGCGGACGGCTATTACCTCGGGGTGCATCGCCTCGTGCAGCAGGTCTGGCACTGCGATTGCCGCTGCGGTTTCCGGCGCCACCGCTGTTACTGCGCGAGCCGCCGGTATTGGAACCGGGGCTGTTTGCGTAAGGGCCACTCGCACGACCGCCCTGTGGGGACGCTTTGCGACGCGCCTCACCCTGCGGAGCTGGACGCCCTTCACTGCGGTTGCCATCTCTGTTGCCACTGCGATTGCCGTCTCTGTCTCGGTTGCCGTCTCTGCTTCCATCCCGAGAGCCACCAGCGGATTTATGCTTGGCACCGGGCTTAGGGCCGTGAGAATAAGTGCTAACGCGCTTAACTCTTGGATCCGGCTTGCTCTTACCACGGCTATTGGTCTCACTATTCAACGCCTTGCGCTGCTTGTTAGTCCTCACCGGTCGATCAAGAAAGGTCTCTGGAACATCGTGAGTCGGCTCAAAGCCGTCCATCACATCACGGGGCAGCAGTTTTTGGGTCAAGCGCTCAATATCCGAAAGCAGATCCACTTCATCGGCACTAACCAGTGAAATTGCAGTACCTGTAGAGCCTGCTCGACCGGTTCGACCAATACGGTGAACATAGTCTTCGGCGACATTGGGCAGGTCAAAGTTAACCACCTGGGGCAGCTGTTCAATATCCAAACCACGAGCGGCAATATCAGTGGCCACTAGGATACGAATCTCGCCCGCTTTAAAGCCAGCCAGTGCTTTAGTTCGCGCTCCCTGGCTTTTGTTACCGTGAATCGCCGCGGCAATAATGCCCTCGGATTCCAAGTGCTTGGTAAGCTTGTTGGCGCCGTGTTTGGTCTTGGTGAAAACCAGTGCCTGACTCCAGCTATTATCGTGAATCAAACGGGTCAGCACAGCGGCTTTTTGCTTCTTGTCGACAGTGTAAACCGACTGAGTCACTGTGGGTGCCGTTGCATTGCGCGGGGTCACTGAGATCTCGATGGGGTTGTTCACCAGCCCTTTGGCCAATTTGCGGATATCATCGGAAAAGGTTGCCGAGAACATTAGGTTCTGGCGGCGCTTCGGCAGCAAACTGATAATACGCTTGATATCGTGAATAAAACCCATATCCAACATGCGATCCGCTTCGTCCAGTACCAGCACTTCTAGGTAGCTAAACTTCACCGCATTTTGACTGTAAAGATCCATCAGACGGCCAGGAGTGGCCACCAGGACATCGACTCCGCGACGCAGCTTCATCATCTGTGGGTTAATTTTTACACCGCCAAAAACCACTGCCGAGGACAGCGACATATGCTTGCCATAAAGGGCGACGCTCTCGCCGACCTGAGCTGCTAGCTCACGGGTGGGTGTCAGAATCAAGGTGCGCACCTGGTTGGCTTGGGCGCGCTTGCCGGTACTGAGAACCTGCAGTATGGGCAGGGTAAAACCTGCGGTTTTTCCGGTGCCAGTCTGTGCTGCCGCCATAACATCGCGGCCATCGAGAACAGCAGGTATGGCTTTAGCCTGAATCGGTGAGGGAGTGTCGTAGCCCTGAGCGGTAACGGCTTTGAGAATCGGGGCTGATAGGCCCAGGTCTTTAAAGGTGGTCATAAGGTGTCTTTTTGCGAATGGGCGTCGCTCGAAATTGAGTGGCCCCTTTTGAATGGCGCGCATCCTACAGGAAAACGCCCAGAAATACTATGTCTCTGGGCTAGCCTGTGGTAGTGAGAAACTCAGACCAGTGCCGGGGAATGGACTGCGTAGGGCGTTGCTAAGAGGCTATCTAAGGCGTCGCTCCACCCCCGGTGAAAGCCCGACTAGAACCCTGCTCTAGTGAGCAATAAACTTCATTGAAATTGAATTCACGCAGTGACGGATATTCTTTGGGGTAAACCCTTCGCCGCTAAACACATGGCCCAGATGCCCATCACAGGAGGCGCAGAGAATTTCAGTGCGTCTGCCATCACTGTCTGCCTCGCGGCGCACCGCACCGGCAATCTCATCATCAAAACTCGGCCAGCCACAGTGCGAGGGAAACTTATGCTCGGAATTGTACAGTGGCGCGTCGCACTGCTTGCAGATATACAGGCCACCATCAGTGGTGTCGGTGTACTCACCCACAAAGGGGCGCTCAGTACCCTTGTCTTGAATGACATATTTTTCTTCCGCGGTCAGCGGGTTAAGTGCCTTGCTCATACCGATCCTCAGAGAATTTGATTTGTACCAGTGACCAGAGATCATCCATCCCCCGGAGTAAAATTGCCAGAGGTTTTAAACTCTCGCCAAACTTCTTCTCGATGTCTGGTGCTGTGTTTACGTATTGAGAGGACCTGTCGGTTCCATAGAGACGCAGAGCATCCAATGCCGGATGACCGAGCGCGGCATATTCCCAGTCGAGAATAATCGGCCCACCCTCGGTTACTAGAATATTTTCAGGCACCAGATCGTGGTGGCAGATAACCGCAGGCCAGTCTCCGGCATCGATCGCCGCAGCGGCGGTGAGTATGGTTTGCTGCAGCCCCTCGATGGCGAAGGCACTGCCCAACTGATTGATATAAGCCTGACAGTACTGCACATAATTACGCCGCTCTAATGATGTGACTTCAATGGCCTGAATACGCTGTAATAGCTGATTGAGCTCAGTCACCCGTTCAGCACTGCGACTGTCCTCATCACGCCAGGGCCGGCCTTCATGAAAGGCGCTGACCAGCACCTTGTCGGTGTGTAAATATACTTTTGGTACCGCGCCGGTTGGCTGTAATAGCGTAAGGATCAATGCTTCCCGCTGGCGATCAATACCCAGATTGGTGCCGTTCATGGCGTTGATTCTTACCACCGCCTTAAACTCACCGCTGGCCACCAAAAAAGAACGATTAGTCTGGCCGCCAATTAGCTCGCGCAGCACAGTTGGCTGAGCGTTTAAACTGCCGCAATCAGTGTTCCACTGACGCCAGTTAGCGAGGGTTTGCTGAAGCAGTTGCATAGGCGGAGAGCTGAACCTTATCGACGATTGAATTGGCGGCAAGATGTTGCTGCTGCAAACTCTTGAGCCACAACCGGTAACCGATTACCGACAGGACAATGTACAGCACTAATAGAGCCGCAGTTTGATAGAGTTCACGATCCCAACAAAGGTAGATTGATGCACCGTTAATGACAATCCAATAGAGCCAGTTGTCGATGACTTTGCGCGCCACCATGACCGTGGTCAACACCGCGGCCCAGGTGGTAAAGGAATCTAAATAGGGCAACCGCGCGTCGCTATTGGTATCGAGCATGTAGCCCGAGATCGCGGTGGCGGCGGCAATTAATAATACTGCCCTTATATGCTGGCTGCGGTTCCAGCGTGAAATACTCAGGCCAGTATTCTGATCACCGCCACGTTGCCACTGATACCAACCGTAGACTGCCATAGCCATATAATAGAGATTAAGAGCCGACTCCATATAGAGACTGACATCGCGATAAATCCACACATAGATGGCGGTGCTAAAGAACGCAGAGTACCAGCACAGGCTGCTCTCTTTCATGGCGAGCACTAGATAAGCGATGGCCAAGGCCACCGCTACAGTCTCCAGATTGACCCAATCCAACATTCTCTAAAGCGCCTCGTAACCGGGAATGATTTTCGCTACATAGACGGCCATATTAAACTCTATATAGCAGGCGGCGATAGTCTCCTGAACAGCATTCATGGCATGCTGATAGTCTCCCTGCACTACCGTGCTAGTGGGAAAGGTCGTAACTTTCAGATTCTCAAACTGATTAATCTTCTCAATAAACCCATCGATGGGAGGAATAAAGTCCTCCCGATTGGGATACATACTGATATCGATTGTGACTTGCATAATAAAGCTCCTTTTCACTCTGCTAATTTAAAAGTCGTATTGACCGCTGACGCCGAACATGCGCGGCTCGCCGAGTTGATAGTAGCCCTCTGTCGCATAAAATTTACGCGGATCATTGCCATAAAACTCATTGCCAGTGAAACCTGCAAAATTGAACCCCCGAACAATCACATCTTTATTGGCAAGATTACGGCCCCAGAGAGACAGTTCCCAACCGCCCAGAGCATAATTTATTCGGGCATTAACAAGCTCATAAGCCTGAGTTTGCTCATTGTGACTTGAGGAAAGGTAAAACTTATCCTTGCCTTCAATATCAATGCTAACTGAGACTTTATCATTAATCTGATAGCTGCCACCGAGAGCAAATTGATAGTCAGGTGATTGAGCCTGCTGACGCTTATTGAGGTCAGACGACAGTGGAATATCATAATCAGCAGACAACAAACCAAGAGTACCAAACCAAACCAGAGCGTCCGTAGCTAGCCAGTTAAATTCTACTTCCACACCATAGTTAGCACCGCTTGCAGCATTGCCAAAATAGTCAGTAAAGTCTACGGCATTGCTATCGTCCCGTGATTGCACCAACGATTGTTTAATTTGGATATCATCGCGCTTTTGATAAAAAGCAGCGACCTGAGTTTGTAGGCGGTCATCCAACCAGCGACCTTTAAAACCTGCCTCAAAATTCCACATCAATTCAGTATCAAACTCGCGATCTTCAGACGCCAGAGCGGGGTCACTATTTACACCGCCAGCTTTATAGCCCCGCGAGACCAAGCCATAAATCATTTGACCGTCCGTGATCTGGTATTGCAGAGCCAGTCGTCCACCCCAGAGGCTCTCATCAACGCTGTGAGCGACTGAATCACTATCGCTATAAGTTGCGTCTCGGGCTTCGAGTCGCAAACCACTGATCAAGTTCAGTGAGTCGGATAGCTGTGTGTCCAGCTGTCCGTAAAGTGCTTTATTACTCGTGTCAAAGTTACTGGTAAAATTATCATTGCCCGTTTGCTGACGCAATAATTGCTCATCCTGATCTCGCCAGTAAATTCCTATCACCCAGTCTGAACTGCCATTTAAGATTCGCGCTTCGGGCTTTGAGACAAGTTTGATATCAACACTGGCATTATCACGCTGACGTCTATAGTTATCAGCAGAGTTGTACTCCCAACCCTCACAGGGCTGACCAGTGCATATATCGGGAAACGCCCAGTCCTCGTCATAGCCATATTCAAGATCATTGTCGGCAAAACTCAACAAGCTAATCACTTCAAAATTTTCCGTACTCTGCCAGCTGCTTTCAATGGCCAATGCCGTAGCCTTATGGCGGTCATGGCCAGGGTTGTCTGAGAGTGTATGGCGGCTATTATCCAGAGAAAATCCATCGTAACCATTGTCGGCATCCACGTGGAACAGGGTCAATTTCAACTCTAAATCCTCAGTAGCCTGCCAATCCAAAATGGTTCTCAGACTAAGCTCATCAATATTATTGGTATCATCACGCTTGAGGAAGTCATTCTCTATATAACCATCGCTACTGTGTTTTTGCACTGCGACTCGATAACCCAATGACTCGCTGATTGGGCCACCCACTGCCCCACTCACCGTCCGCGTATCGTAGTCACCGACAGAGACCTGCATATTGCCCTGTACCTGCTCAGTGGGCTGATTAGATCGGAGACTGATCAGGCCTGCCAGCGCATTGGCGCCGTAGAGCGTACCCTGAGGTCCACGCAATATCTCAATCTGCGCTATATCCATAGTCGTAGCCGCGCCGGCAATACCGGTGAAATCAATGCCGTCGACCAGTGTTCCCACAGAGGGATTTAACGGCTCGATAAACTGACTGCGCTCACCGATACCGCGAATCTGAATAAAGCGTCCCCGGGACGCACCGCTGGCGAAATTCACATTGGGGGCCAAATTGAGCACCTGCTCAAGATGTCGCGCCTGGCGCTGAGCAATAGCCACACTATCAATAACCGTGACACTGGCTGGGGTTTTTAACAGCGCACTATCACGAAAGTCGGAAGTGACAATGATTTCTTCAATTGCACTGTTGTCGATTACCGAATCGGCAATTGCAGAGGTCGACAAAACCGTCACGGACAGAGCAGCGACTAGGGAGGAAACAAATGGGGTAAATATTTTGTAGCAGTTCATATAGAGCCTCAGTAACAAGATTAAACGTTAAGGAGACCCGGAAACAAATGACGAAGAAAGGTGACAATCAAGATTTCCTATTCCTACGCCGGCATAATCCGGATCAGGTTCAAAGGGTACTTCTCAGGCCAATAAAACGGCCGCCCCTTAGGATAGCGCGGGCATCATAGCACCGCGTTTGAGCAATATATATCGGGCTTGAAGATTTTTCTGCGACTGGCAGAAAAACCTCCTCGGACTTGAGATAGATCATTAACTGCCAGCTAGCTAGTTAGCCAGCGAATATTAAACTGTAAAAGCGAGTATTCGGCTCAGCTCACAGAGAGAGCGGCCCGATTGCTCCCGAAGATCCGCAAACACCTGTTCAACTAGGCGCAGATCCCGCTGTGCCGTTGGGCTAAATTTCTTCATCAGCCCCTGATTCACTAGCGCATCGCAGACATCTTTGGTCAACAGAAAGGTATCTTTGCCCATACTGCGCAGCATGCCGGGTCCCGAATTGCCCCCCAGTCGCGAACCCTTTTTCTTCAGTTCTAACCACAGACCGACAATATCAGTCTCGGGCCATTCCGCAACAAACTGAGCAAAGCTACCGTGGCTGTGCTGCTTATCTAACACATACATGGCATTGTGCCGCACCGAGACAATTTTGGTGAAATTGCGCACAATACGGGTATCTTTGGCCAGTTCTTCGAGCTTTTCATCACTGTAGTGAGCGATAGCGAGAGGATTAAAACCGGAAAAGGCCGCTTCAAATCCTGGCCATTTATTATCGATCACCCGCCATACAAACCCGGCGCGAAAAACGCAGCGGGTCATCATCGACAGATAGCGATCATCCCCCTGCTCCGCCAACTGTGCTGGGCTCTTGGGGCGCGGCAAACTGGCTTCTAGATGCTCGACACCACCGCGATTTTTAGCTGCCAATTGATAGATATTTTTATAGGTTGTTTTCAATGGGAATCCCCGGCGCGATTATTTCACAGACTTTTAGGTTAGCTTTGATACGTGCGTGAGACACAATCTGACCTATCAGTTCAATTTATTCAGTGCATGAATCTATTCAGCAGCACTATTAAAAGACTTAGGCAAAAGCAGCCCTAAGCCACCAGCTCGACAACGATGCCTGCAACAATCCCCAGTAGTACCAAACCAAAAACCTTATTCAGCCAAGCACTGCTGTTCTGATAACGGACTAAAGCACCGGGCTGAGAAATGATCACTGCCACCAGCATATACCAGAGTGTGTCCACCACCCCAGCAATTGCGGCCATAAGCAGTTTTACCCAGAGTTCACCCTCAACCGTAACAAATTGACTGAACAGTGCAGTAAAGAAAATAATAATTTTTGGGTTTACCAACGCCACCAAGAAGCCGTCTCGAGCCGCCGCCCAGTAGGAGCCACCAGCTAAGACTGTTAGTTCAGGACTCGACCCCGGTGCAGCGAAGAGTAACTTGAGCGCCATCCACACCAGATAGATACAGCCAATCAGTTGTAGCAGATTAAAGATAATGGCATAACTGCTCATAACCACGACCAATCCCAAGGCCGTAATCAAAGCAAAGGCCGCAATCGTCAACCCATGAGCCAGAGCAGAAACTATGCCAGCCAGGCGTCCCTGATTAAGGGTTACGCTGCCGATCACCGCCAAGCTAGGTCCGGGAGACATTGCACCCAAAAGACAGGCCAGTGTCACTGAAAACCAAAATACGGCGTCCATAAATACCTTTGTATTGTTGACTGAAAGCTCTTTTATACAGATTTGGCTCGCTAAAGAAAATCTAAATTCAGCTAATACTAAAGTATTAGTCCTTCAGGGCTATTTCAATAATGAATAGAATCCACAAGAATAGCAGCTATAAACCTAACGCCATCAAAAAAAGCTGGGACATCACATGCAAGCACTAAAGCTCGAGACTGCCGACAGAATGTTGATAAGCGCATTTGATCTGGAAGAGAATTTCGACACGGGACTAAGTAACTTTAAGGCACTTTTGCGCACCGTGGATGTGCATGAGAAAGATCGTCTGATCGATATAATGGAGACAATAATCAATGATATCTTCGCATCTCGACAGTAAATCGGAAAGGTCGTAATCAAGAGGGTCAAAGGATAGGCAAAAAATCAGGGAGTTGATATTAAGAAAGCCAGCATGGAACGCTGGCTAAAACCACGGACAAGCGTTATTGCAAAATCGGATTGCGGATCAGCCTAAGATTTGCAGCTCTAGAGGCTATTACTCTTCATTAAACTTTTCGGCAACCTGACCAAATAGCGCTTTGCGCTCGGCCACAGACAAACCTAAAATTCGGTTAAACACGTCTTCAATCGCCTTGGTATCTTTCTTTGAAGATTTCTGCGGAGCCGAACTGCTATAGAGTGACTCTAGAGGCACACCAAAATAGTTGGCGATACTAATCATTGAGTCACGACGTGGATCTTGCGTGACCTGACTAAGAATGCGATTAATGGTCGGCTGAGGAACTCCAGTAGCTCGCGACAGCCCACTTTGGGAAATTCCTTCCTGCTTCATTAATCTTGCTAGTTCTGTACTCATAGATTCTCTCATTCCGCGATTATGAACTGCTTCACTATCCATTGATGTATTATTTTTAGTCGAAATACACGCTTTTTTCCAGTTTCTTAATACTGGTTAAAGCATCTTTTCTATTTAAATATCAATAGCATGCAAAATATCAGGTCGATCAGTGATAATACCACCGACTCCCAATTCAATCAGTTTCAGCATCTCTTGTGAATCGTTAACTGTCCAAACATCGACAACCAAATTAAGCTCGTTTGCCGCTCTAATCAAAGGCCTAGAAATCAGCTCTACACCATAGTATTCAAATGGCAGCTGCATAGAATATCCAGGCGGCTTATACAGGTGCCCTAAACCAATCCAACTCAGCAAAACAAAAGTCAGTACTTCTTCTTCGCCAAGGGACGTGGGTACCTCAGGACAACCCTGACGAAAATCCTCCAATACCGATGAATAGAAGGAACCCACCACAACTTGGTCACTGAGGCCATAGGCCAACACCAACTGACAGAGTTGGATACCGGTCTCAATATCATCGGGCTTGAGCTCAATTAAAAATCGCTTGTCCGGCAGGGCGACAAATAGTGACTCAAGCGTGGGGATACGTATTCCATCGGCGGCCAACTTGTCGCCATAGTCGGTTTCATGAAAGCCCACATCGTAGGCCTCTAGCTCAGCCAGGGTCATATCCGCAATCCAACCACTGCCATTGGTGGTCGCATCGATGGTGGCATCATGCCTAACCACCACAATCTTATCCAGCGTTAAATGGACATCCAATTCGATTATATCGGCACCCACAGCCACTGCATTGAATGCGCCTTCGAGGGTATTGCCAGGCATAAGCTCACGACCAGTGCCATGAGCAATGTTATTGAAACCTTGATGCTGATAGAAAGGTATAGACTGCACACGGCCATAGCCGGGCAGCATAAGGAGCATTCCGTAAACCAGTAACAGGCACAGGACTATGTAAAAAGATTTATGCATATACTTTTTCCGCACTTTTTTGGTGCGCTAAATATCACTAAACCAACGTGTAGAACAATCAATCTTTACCGGAGCAGGTATAATTACTTAATTAAAGGTATATTGATATACCTTTACTCAAATAAGTTCATCAAATTATCTTTATAAGCCTACCGATTCTTTCGATTGGCAATCAACTCCTCAACCACGGCAGGATCAGCCAGAGTCGAAGTATCGCCCAAATTGTCCAACTCATTAGCCGCCACTTTACGTAAAATCCTACGCATAATCTTCCCCGAACGAGTCTTGGGCAGGCCCGGCGCCCATTGAATAATATCTGGCTTGGCAATTGGTCCAATCTCTTTGACACAGAGAGCAATCAACTCAAGGCGCAATGCCTCATCTGGTTCAACACCATTCATCGGGGTGACATAGCAGTAGATACCCTGCCCTTTAATATCGTGAGGACAGCCGACAACCGCCGCCTCGGCGATTTTTGCATGTAACACCAGAGCGCTCTCAACCTCAGCGGTACCCATGCGATGACCTGAAATATTCAACACATCATCGACACGGCCGGTAATCCAGTAGTAGCCATCTTCATCTCGACGGGCACCATCACCGGTAAAATAATAGCCGCCATAGGGCTGAAAGTAGGTCTCAACAAAACGTTGGTGATCACCATAAATAGTGCGGATTTGACTGGGCCAAGATGCCTTGATCATTAACAGCCCCTCCCCGGCACCATCAATCTCACGGTTATCTGCATCTAGCAGGACTGGCTGCACACCAAAAAAGGGTCTTGTTGCAGAACCGGGCTTTAGGGCCGTGGCCCCAGGCAGCGGCGTCAACATTTGCGCGCCGGTCTCAGTTTGCCACCAAGTATCTACAATCGGACAGCGGGATTCACCCACTACTCGGTGATACCAATCCCAAGCTTCGGGATTAATAGGCTCGCCCACGGTGCCAAGCAATTTCAACGAACTACGGGATGTGCTGCTAACAAAGCTATCGCCAGAGGCCATCAAGGCTCTAATAGCAGTAGGAGCAGTATAAAACTGATTGACCTGATGCTTGTCGATAACCTGCCAAAAGCGTGAGGCATCGGGATAGGTTGGTACCCCTTCAAACATCAGGGTAATGGCGCCATTACACAGCGGCCCATAGACAATATAACTGTGGCCAGTAACCCAGCCAACATCTGCAGTACACCAAAATACATCCCCCTCTTTATAGTCGAAGGTGTATTTGTGGGTCATGGCAGCCATCAGCAGATAACCACCGGTGCTGTGCACAACCCCTTTCGGTTTGCCAGTTGAGCCAGAGGTATAGAGTATAAACAGCGGGTCTTCGGCATCCATAATTTCTGGCGCGCAATCTTGTGACACAGACTCCATCGCCTCTTGATACCAGATATCCCGGCCATCCTGCCAGTCTATGTTGCCACCAGTGCGGCGAATAACGAGACAGGTATGAACATCGGGACAATTTGCCAGAGCTTTATCGGCATTGGCCTTTAGTGGAATCCCCTTGCCTGCGCGCAGGCCCTCATCAGCGGTAATCACCAGCTGACAGTCGGAATCAAGAATACGGTCTTTTAACGCCTCTGGAGAAAAACCACCAAACACCACGGAGTGTACGGCGCCAATGCGTGCACAGGCGAGCATTGCATAGGCAGCCTCGGGAATCATTGACATATAGATACATACCCGGTCGCCTTTTTTGACACCCCGCTGACGCAGCACATTACCCAGCCGCGAGACCTGCTCATGGAGTTGAGCATAGCTAATATTGGCATCATCTGAGGGGTCGTCTCCCTCCCAGATAATTGCAGTTTGATCGGATCGATCAACCAGATGACGATCGATACAGTTGACGGCCACATTGAGCTTGCCACCCTCGAACCAAGCTGCCTGGCCCTGAGAGATATCGCTGCGACTCACGGTATCCCAAGGCTTCTCCCAAGTTAAAAATTGCGCCGCCTGATCACCCCAAAACTGTTCCGGATTATCCACCGACTGGCTGTACATGGCACTGTAGGTCGCCTCGTCAATCCAAGCTGAATCTGACCATTGCTGGGGAACTGGATGCGTTGGAAAATCCGTCATTGCGCGACAACCTTATCTATAGGTGCATGTATAGCCACAGAGTTCAGAAGCCACAGGGCTCAGAAGCTACATCGAATATTTAGCGGCACTGATTATATGATCGGTAGTTTAGTGGAAAGCCACAGCGGTGCAAGTTTATGTCGTGAATGGCGATGTCTCACTGCAATCACTTATCTAACTAGGCCTTACTAGGCCTTACTAGTTGCTGCGGGGATAGCGGGTTGGCTTAAGGCTGTTTTTGATCTTTTCCAAGTGGGGCAGGAAGTCCGGGCCACGGCGCAGGGTCACACCGGTTGCCAACACATCGAGTATCACCAGATGGACAATACGCGAGGTCATTGGCATATATTCATCGGTGTTCTCCGGGACCTCTACATCTAAGGTGACACTGCTGACCTGAGCCAGCGGTGAGTCAGGCGCAGTTAAACCGATAACGGTTGATCCACTGGCTCTGGCGATCTCGGCGATCTCAACCACCTCTTTGGTGCGGCCGGTATGGGAGATAAAGAAGAAGACATCGCCAGTACTGCCGGTTGAAGCCAGCATACGCTGCATTAAAACATCGTCATGAAATGACACCGGCAGATTAAACCGAAAGAATTTATTTTCCGCGTCTCTGGCTACCGAACCCGAGGCACCGACGCCAAAAAAGTAGATACGCTTGGCTTGAATTAACTTATCCACCACCTGATTAACGCGGCTGTGACTGATTTTATCCCGCACCATCGCCAAGTTATTAATCGTGCCATCAAATATCTTTGGCGTGTAACTACTGACCTCATCATCGGGATCCACATTGCGATTAACAAAGCGCACACCGCTAACCAGCGCTTTCGCCAGCTTAAGCTTGAAGTCGGGAAACCCCGCCGCATTAAAGCGCTTACAAAAGCGGTTGACGCTGGGCTCACTGACCTCCGCCGCCTTGGCCAATGCGGCAATACTCGATCGGGTGGCACTATCCGGATCCGCAAGAATAACGCGAGCCACCTTGCTCTCAGACTTATTCAGGTTGGGCAACTGGTCCGAGATAATATTGATCAAATTTTGTGAATGCATAGCTACAAGCCTTTTAGCTGTTCGTCTTTATCCGTAATAACCGCGCCAGTTTAAGGTTTTTAAACCTCAATGTCCGTTTTCAGCGAAGAAGTTGGTAAGAAAATTTCATCCCAAGGGTCGCCACATCCTATAAAACCCCCTTCAAACCAGATTAATACGTTCTTTTACTTACTTAAGAAGCCTTGCGATTGCCTAATAACTCACAAAAGCCTATAATTTACGTAAGTTTACTACAAATAAAGAGACACCATCATGTATAGAATCGCCATTAACGGTTTTGGTCGCATTGGCCGCAATATTGTCCGCGCCCTCTACGAACGCCCAGAGCTTCGCGAGCAGATCCAAATCGTTGCGATCAATGATCTTGGCAGCCTCGAAATTAGCGCACACTTGCTGCAGTTCGATACAGTTCACGGCCGCTTTAACCAACAGGTTGAAGTCACCGACAACGCCATTGTTATTAACGGCGATGTGATCAACTGGTCCAGCGAGCGCAACCCAGTGGATCTGCCCTGGTCTGACCTAGCTGTGGATCTGGTCTGTGAGTGCACCGGTGTATTCACTAGCCGCGAAAAAGCCGCACTGCATTTAGAAGCTGGCGCGAAGAAGGTCATTATTTCAGCACCTGGCGCCAATGTTGACGCAACCGTGGTTTACGGCGTCAATGACAGTGTATTGGATGGCTCTCAAGAGATTATTTCAAACGCCTCCTGCACCACTAACTGCCTGGCACCTATGGTTCAACCACTGCAGGAAAGCATCGGCATTCTCAGCGGTTATATGACCACTGTGCACGCCTACACCAACGACCAGCAGCTCAGCGATGTGTGCCACTCAGATGTCTACCGCTCCAGATCTGCCACCCAGTCGATGATCCCAACCAAAACTGGCGCCGCAGTGGCGATCGGTCTGGTTCTGCCAGAACTGGCAGGAAAACTCGATGGCCTCGCCGTGCGTGTACCCACTATTAATGTCTCTCTGGTTGATCTGACTTTTAATGCCGGTCGCGAAACCACCGCTACAGAAGTCAATGAGTTACTGCTTAAAGCCTCGCAAGGCGCACTTAAGTCAGTGCTCTGCTATAACGACAAGCCACTGGTCTCGGTCGATTTTAATCACACACCCTTCTCCTGTAACTTTGACGCCACCCAGACTCGCGTCAATGGTTCGCTGGTCAAAGTCATGGCCTGGTACGACAATGAGTGGGGCTTCTCTAACCGCATGCTCGACAACTCCTTGGTACTACTCTCTAGTGCTGCGGAGAAAAAAGATGCCACGTAGAACCAAAATTCTCGCCACACTCGGCCCCGCCACTCACGATGAAAAGGGCATTCGCGGGCTAATTTTAGCTGGCGTCAATGTGTTCCGTTTGAACTTCTCCCACGGCAGCGCCGCAGAGCATTCCATGCGCGCAGCTATGATTCGCCAAATTGCTCTCGAACTGGCAATCCCTGTTGGTATTCTCTGCGATATGCAGGGCCCGAAAATTCGTATCGGCAGCTTCACCGATGATATGAAAATCGATCTTGCAGAGAATGATAACTTTGTCCTCAACAGCCAGATCGGCGTTGATTGCGGCGATCAAAACGGCGTGCATATCGACAGTGACCTGCTCAACGATATAGATGCTGGGGACACATTGTTGCTGGACGATGGTCGCATGACCTTCCTAGTCGACTCACGCAACTCCCACTCGGTGACCTGTCGCGTAATTCAGGGCGGTGTCTTATCGAGCAAGAAAGGCGTCAACAAGTTCGGTGGCGGCCTCTCCGCTCCCGCGCTCACAGAAAAAGACAAGGCCGATATCAAGACTGCAGCAGCACTCAACACCGATTATCTGGCAATCTCCTTTGTTCGCTCAAAAGAGGATATTGAAGAGACTCGTGAACTGCTAGTTGCAGCCGGCAGCGGCGCCCATATTATTGCCAAGATTGAACGGGCAGAAGCGATTACCGATGAATTTTTGCCCGGCATTATCGCCAGCGCCGATGGCGTGATGGTTGCCCGAGGAGACCTGGGTGTTGAGATTGGTGATGCCAATCTAGTAGCCGTGCAGAAACAACTTATTGAAGCGGCCAATGCAGCCAACAAGGTTGTTATTACCGCAACCCAAATGATGGAGTCGATGATTACCGCCTCGACACCCACTCGCGCAGAGGTATTCGATGTGGCCAATGCGGTACTCGACGGCACCGATGCCGTGATGCTCTCAGCAGAGAGTGCTGTGGGCATGTACCCCATCGAAACAGTAAAGGCGATGGTGCGCATTATCGAAGGGGCAGAATTGCATCCTCTGGCCCAGCGCTCCAAGCACAGAATGCATCAGACTTTTGCCAGCATCGATGAATCACTGGCTCTGGCGGCTATGTATGTGGCCAACCATTTAGAGGGTGTTAAAGCCGTTATCTGCATGACAGCCACCGGTTTTGCTCCACTGATTATGTCGCGTATTACCTCTTCACTGCCGATTTATGCGATGGCTGAGAAACACGGTACCTGTGAGATCACTTCACTCTATAAAGGTGTGATACCAGTACCCTTTCACGCGTCAGAGCTAGACCCATCAGAGGTTAATCACCGTGCAGTGGAGACCCTGCGCGCGCACAACGCTGTTGATGATGGCGATCTGGTGCTGATTACCAAAGGGGATTTTGTCAATGTCCACGGCGGCACCAATACTTTAAAAATTGTTCGAGTTGGCGACGTTATTCAGTAGCCAGCACGAAAAACCGTCTCTTCCAGGCCATGGATGGCCACTTAATTTTCCCTTCTTCTTAAACCAGTTCTTCTAAACCAGTCCTTCTAGAACATATTTAAAAAGGGCCAGTTTCCCAGCCCTTTTATACTTACTCCTTCAGTCTTTTGGTTATTAAGCCATCGCATCTGCTATTGCCGCGGCGGCTTCCACTTGACTGTTTTGCACCTGATTGTAATAGGTGATGATGTCCACTGTAGGAGCAGCGCCAGTCGCGGCCAAAACCTCTGCCTGAGTCATACCCACTTCCAACTGGGCATTGTTAACATTTAGCTCAAGATGTAAGTCTCCAGCCTGCTTGTAGGCAGCAGCCCACTCAACTATGGCATCATCGAGATCAGATACCACAGCAGTAAAGTTAGCTGAACCAGCATCTGTAACCGCAGTTTTAATATCGTTGACCGCCAATGCCACATCGGATTCCAAAGCCTGCCATTCAACCAGAATAGCTTGCAGGTTTGCCTCAATATCGTCAGCTTCAGTAGCCATAGCAGTAAAGTTTTTCGACAAAATCTGCAGCGCGGCAACATCCGCAGTCAAGCCGGTTATCTGAGCTTCGTCTGACTTAATCAGATCATTATCTGCCTTGATTTTGACACCATCGATGGCAATCACCGCAGTGGCAGCAATCACCGCCGGCCCCAACACAAACCATACCAGCGCACCTTCAGGGAAGGCTGCAATGGTGGCAACTATACCCAGCGTCAGGGCAATACCATCGACAATCGCCAGGGCAACAATTGAAGCAGTGAGGCTTTTGATCTCCGCTTTCAGACTATCGATATCGCTATTGAGCTTGTCGATTTGCGCCTGATCAGCCTTTGCATCTGCCGCTGACTTAGTGGCAATAGTCTGCAGATTGGTCGCCAGTGTTGGCAGCTCATCTTTAAAGTTTTTAACCGCAGTGAGTGCACCACTAATAAAGGTTACAACCAAGCTCAAGGTGCTGTTTACATTAGTGAGATCTGTATTCAGTGTTTGCAATGCGGTTTTATTAGTGGGGTCGGCTTCCAGAGTCAGGGCCTGATTCTTGGCATCGGCCAACAATTGAGTAATCGTCGCGTTATAGCTCTTAACTTCATCAGGCACATTTAACAGTCGCGCCATAACATTATTGACCCAGGTCAGTGCCCCGGCATCGGCTGCTTCAAAAGCCGCGGTAAATTCTTTCCAGTCTGGTGGATTGGTGTTGAGAGTCGGTAAGCTTGAGGACAGAACACTTGTGACTAAGGTGTTCACAGCCACCACATTTTCTTTATAAGAAGTCTGCTTAACTGCCAGTGATAACGCGTTTTTACTAATTGCTTTTGCAAGAGCCATAACGATTTCCTTGTTGAATTCTTATTTTTAGGGAGCCTCATATCATTCGAGGCGCCGCAATCCTAATCCATATATCAACCGTTAAAATAGGAACAAACACTCATATTGTAGAGCAGATGATATTGATCAGAGGTGGCCCACAGACAGGCCATAAGGAAGGTAAGGAGGAAATAATACTACGCGTATATTGGACGCGAAATTTTAAACTGTAGAGGCCATTTACACTTTTCAGCTCTTTATAACAGTTTCTAGTAGTCTCTGTTTTTTTGCTGGCCACAGAATCTAAACGGGAGTTCAGTCTACGGGCCAGCAATGAGGACAGGGAAGCCGGTCCGTTAAGCCTTTTACTGAGCCCAGTAAATCGACACCGGTGTTGTGTGCTGCTGCAAAATCGCCCGAATCGGCAATTCCATTACATCATCTCCAGCATTGGCCTGAGTCAGTACCTGCTGCTTGCTGGCACCACTGATATGGATAACCAGAGACTGGGTATTCAATAGTCGCGGCAAGGTCATGCTCATACGCTGGTGGGGCGCATCCAGCGGGGTTACCGCAATACAGTCGGCGCCGGAATGCATATCGAGACCGCGCTCTAATGTCTCAGAGCCGGGAAACAGAGAAGCGGTATGACCATCGTCGCCCATACCCAAGATAACCACGGTAAAGCGCCCAATGGCATCTAACCGTCGCTGACATTCCACCTCGCCATCAAGCGCATTGTCAGCCGTGTTTTTTAGCGCCAAATAGTTCGCTTTGTGAGCTTCATTAATCAGCAAGTTCTCCCGTACCAATTTCTCATTGCTGGCAGCATGGTCAGGGTCGACCCAGCGCTCATCGGCAAGGGCAATTGTGACTTTGGACCAGTCCAGTTCACTCTGGGATAACAGGTGAAAGAAACCCACCGGCGTGCGCCCACCAGAGACAACCAGAGAAGCTTCGCCTTCCGCGGCAATGGCCGCGGCCAACAGATCACTGACCTTGGCCGACAGCGCCCCATCCAGTGCTGAGGTATTTTCAAATTTAAGCATCGACATCAAACTAACCTTTTACTTATATACTTTTTACACGTTTATTTTCAACGCCTATTTCAAGGGTCTAACTTAAGCTTCGTACCAGCTGCGCTGATCTTTTTCCATCAGCATATCCGCCTTAGATGGACCCCAGGTTCCAGCGCTGTAGGCTTTGGTGCCAACATTTTTATCGGCCCAGGAATCTAACAGCTGATCACACCAGCGCCAAGAGGCTTCAATTTCATCGCGGCTAACAAACAGCCACTGATCACCTTTGATCACTTCTAAAAATAAACGCTCATAGGCATCGGCAATACGGGACTCACCAGATGAATCAAAGAAATCGAGATTCAAAGTGCGCTTCTCAAGACTGAGACGCTCTTTAAGGCTCTGCTTTTTAGAAAACATTTCCAGTTCAATGCCTTCATTTGGCTGCAGACGAATAACCAGGCGATTTTGTGCTTCGCCGCCTTTGTCAGGGAAGATCGCATGGGGGATTTCCTTATAGGTAATCACCACCTGAGTCACTTTGTCTTGCATACGCTTGCCGGTACGCAGATAAAATGGCACGCCAGCCCAGCGCCAATTGTCGATATAGGCTTTTAGTGCGACAAAGGTCTCAGTGTCATTGCTGCTCTCTTTGCTGCCCTCTTCTTCCATATAGCCAACCACTGGCTCGCCGGAAATCCAGCCAGCAGAGTACTGGCCACGCACCGACTGCTCGAGAACATTGTTGCTATCAATAGGCTTGAGGGCGCGCAGTATCTTGACCTTTTCCGCGCGAATCTCATCTGCCTGTAGTGAATTTGGCGGCTCCATCGCAACCATGCAAAGCAGTTGCAGGAGGTGGTTCTGAATCATATCCCGGAGCTGACCGACATTGTCATAGTAGCCCCAGCGGCCTTCGATACCGACTGTTTCAGCAACCGTGATCTGTACATGGTCGACACAGGTATTGTCCCACTGGGAGTTGATCATGCGGTTGGCAAAACGCAGTGCCAACAGGTTTTGAACGGTCTCTTTGCCCAGATAGTGATCAATGCGGTAAATATTGCGCTCATCAAAGTGTTCGCCGACAGTGGCGTTAACCGCCCGTGAACTGTCGAGATCTTTACCGATGGGCTTTTCTAAAACGATGCGCGCCAACTTATCAACGCAGCCCGCGGCATCCAAATGATTACAGATAGAACCATAGAGGCTTGGCGGCGTCGCCAGGTAATAGATCGCTGTACGCTTCTCAACCAGCCACTCTTTTAAGGTCAAAAAATCTTTTTTCTGAGAGAAATCGATTTTCATATAGCTCAGACGGCGACTGAATCTGCGCCATGTGGCATCGTCCCAATCGGACTCGGGAATGTGGGTTTTTAAACTTTCTTCAACCGTAACAATAAATTCATTGCTGCTGATATCTTGGCGCGCCAAACCGGCGATACGCACACTGTCGCCCAGTAAGCCAGCGCGATCCAACTGATAGAGCGCGGGATAGAGTTTACGCTCAGAGAGGTCGCCCTTGGCGCCAAAGAGTACCAAATCAATATTATTGTTCATCATAAAGCTCCGATTTACAGCAAAGGGTGTCAGCGCCGAGCTGCACTAATATGCTGTTAATTATTTTTTTATTAATCACTGACCCAGCTGGCTGGCCTCGCGGGCCAACTGCTCAATTTCGTCCCAGCGCTGATCGCGGACCAACTGCGCAGGACAGATCCAAGAACCGCCGACACATAGTACATTTGGCAGCGACAGATATTCCATTACATTGTGCAAACCAATACCGCCGGTGGGGCAAATTCTTGCTTCACTAAAGGGACCGTAGAGGGATTTAATCATCGCGGCACCGCCTGCAGCTTCCGCAGGGAAAAACTTAAAGTCACGGTAGCCATGTTCCATGCAGCGCATCATTTCACTGGCCGAGGAAATACCTGGCAACAGATCAATGGAAGACTGTGCGGCTGCATCCAACAACTTGTCGGTGCTGCCTGGGGAGACCATAAACTGGCAACCCATATCTTCTGACAGTTTTACCTGATCAGCGCTGCAAACCGTTCCAGTACCGACAATCGCGTCAGGTACATGCTGCACAATTTGGCGAATGCCCTCTTCAGAAGCGGCTGTTCTCAGAGTCACTTCAAGCACATTTAAACCACCGGCTATCAATGCCTTTGCCAGAGGCACAGCATCTTCAACACGATCGATAACAATTACTGGGATTACCGTATTACCGGCCAAAAGATCTCGCACTTATTACTCCTTAAGTTTTCAATAAAAACGCTTTTTACGCAGCTTCTCTGTGTTTAAGCGTTATGTAATTTTTTCGCCGCACCCAACAACCCAAGGTTGTTGCGCATGACTAGATAGACTGGAATTGGCTCCAAATAGGAGGCAAAGCGACCCTTGTCTTCAAACTTTTCGCGAAAGCCGCTATTGACAAAAAACTCACTAAATCGCGGCACCACACCACCGGCAATATAGATGCCGCCCTTGGCACCCAAGGTCAGGCCAAGATTGCCTGCCGCGGCACCCATAGATTCACAAAAAGTGTCAAGGGCCGTGAGTGCTTGGGGATTGCTGTTATCCAGCGCAGCTGCCACCACATCCGGCGGCGTCGCCAGAGTCGGATCAGCGCTTTCCATCTGGCAGATCGCGTTGTAAATATTGACGATCCCTTTGCCGGATAGAACACGCTCTAGGGATACCCGCTTAAAACTCTGACGCAGGCAGGTCAAAACTTCCATCTGACGCTGACCTACAGGGGCGAAGTCCGCATGACCACCCTCGGTGTCCAAGACATGATAACCATCGCTATGGGAAATGAGTGCGGCCATGCCGAGGCCAGTACCTGCACCCAAAATACCGACTGGTTTGTGAGCCTGAGGTTCACCACCACCGATCTTAATGCAGTCATCTGCACCCAGTTCAGTGATACCGTGAGCCACGGCTTCAAAATCATTGATAACCACCAGCTGTTCGCAACCAAACCACTGCACCAAATCGGTCTTGGTAAACTCCCAGTGACTATTGGTAAAAGAAATATGCTCCACATCCGCGGGACAGGCCACCGCCAGACAGACGCTCTGTGGCGCGCCGACAAAACCGGTTGCCAGAGCAATTTCGTCTCTCAACTTAACAATCAGATCGCTAAACTGGGGATATTCTTCCACCGAGTGGTAGAACTCAAACTCACTTTCCAGCTGGCCCTCACGCAGCGCCGCAAAGCGTGCATTGGTGCCACCTATATCAGCAACTAAATTCCAACGTGACTCAGTCATGACTAGACACCCCCAAACAAGAAGGAAGCGCCCTGCTCCGCATTGCTTATATTGTCGCGATTGACGGCGAAGTATTCACGTCCGCAGCCACGCTGACCCGCATCTGGCTGAGGTGAGGCATCGCGAGCTTCAAGCTCAGACATATCACCAATAAATTGCAATTCCCCAGTAACCGCATTGACGCGGATGACATCGCCATCTTTGACCTTGGACAGGAGGCCGCCATTGGCTGCTTCAGGAACCAAGTGAATCGCTGCGGGAACCTTGCCCGATGCACCGGACATACGACCATCGGTCACCAGTGCCACTTTGTAACCTTTGTCCTGCAAAATACCTAACATGGGGGTCAACTTGTGCAGCTCCGGCATACCCAGCGCCTTGGGGCCCTGGAAACGAACAACTACAACGCAGTCACGATTTAGCTGACCGGATTCAAAGATCGCCGCAAGATCATCCTGAGCTTCAATAACTACAGCTGGTGCTTCGACAATTCGATGTTGCTCGGCAACCGCAGAAACCTTAATCACACCGCGACCCAAGTTACCCTGCAGGAGTCGCAAGCCGCCCTCGGGGGAAAAGGGCTTGTCTACTGTGGTCAGGACTTCTGGATCCAGAGGCGTTGTGGGTGACTGATGCCAAACCACTTTGTCGTTATCGAGGAAAGCCTGTTGGGTGAAGTCACCAAAGTCGGTTCCCCAAGAGGTCTTGGCATCGGCGTGCATAAAGCCACCGGCCAGCAACTGACGGAACATGCAGCTAGTGCCGCCGGCAGCGTGGAAATGGTTCACATCTGCATGACCATTGGGGTAGACCCGGGCCAACAGGGGCACAGCCGCAGATAACTCAGAGATATCATCCCAGTTGAGAATAATGCCTGCCGCTCGCGCGATCGCCACCAGGTGCATGGTGTGATTAGTGGAGCCGCCAGAGGCTAAGAGTGCAATCGTGGCATTGACCATAGTGCGCTCATCGACAATTTCGCCCACTGGACGATAATCATTGCCGAGGGCAGTGATGCGAGCCATTTGATGACAGGTCTCAACCGTGAGTTTGTCGCGCAGTGGATTGTCTGGATTGACAAAGGAGCTGCCGGGCAACTGCAAGCCCATAGCTTCAAGCACAACTTGGTTACTATTAGCAGTGCCATAAAAAGTACAGGTGCCTGCACTGTGGTAAGAGTCAGATTCCGCCTGTAACAGTTCTTCGCGACCAATTTTGCCTTCGGCAAACAACTGGCGAATGCGCTGCTTCTCTTTATTGGGCAAGCCGGACTGCATTGGACCCGCAGGTACAAATAGCGCGGGCAAGTAACCGAAGCTGAGTACACCCATCAATAGTCCGGGAACAATCTTGTCACAGATGCCCAGCGCTAAAACGCCGTCAAACATCTGGTGAGACAGAGACATGGCGGTACACTGGGCGATCAAATCGCGGCTCAGCAAGCTCAGCTCCATGCCGTCTTGGCCCTGGGTAACACCATCGCACATGGCGGGAACACCACCGGCAACCTGAGCTGTACAACCAATTTCGCGCATTGCCTGCTTGATCATATCTGGGTAGACCGCATAGGGCTGATGGGCTGAAAGCATGTCGTTGTAAGAGCTGACGATGGCGATATTACTGGCTTCCATCAGTCGCAAACTGTTCTTGTCTTCTTCGCCGCAGGCCGCAAAACCGTGCGCCAAATTGCCACAACTTAACTTGCCGCGCTCAGGACGATTACTGTGATCTTCTTTGACTTGACGCAGGTAGTCAGCTCTCAGACTGCTGCTGCGTTCGATGATGCGCTGAGTGACTTCAGCAACTGTGGTATTCAATTGGATCATGGTGACTCCGCTCAATAGCGGCTCCCTTTATATTAGCTGTCAATTGTAACAAAATTACGGAATTTAACCAGACTCAATGTATAATTTGGGCAATTATCGTAATTTTATTACATTAATGATTTGTTGCGGCAACGCCGTTTTAAATAGGCTATTGTGGCGACACTCATTATTAGGGCGGCGACACTCATCATTAGGAGCGGCGGCACTCGATGTTAGGGCAGCGGCACTCTCTACTGGGGCGGCATCAAAAGCCCCCGCAGTTTACGCCTTCGCCGACACCAATTAAACGGCCTATACAGACTAATTAAACACAGGAATTTGGATAGATGACCTCCAGCAGCGACATGCCCAATCAGGCAACTCAGTACCAGCCGACCAATACCCCAGCATGGAAGACACTTGAACAACAGGCGGCAACAGCCCAACAGCAAAGTATCAGTGGCTTTTTTCACAAGAATGCCCAGCGCAGCAGCCAGATGTCAGTCCAGAGTGGCGGAATTTTTCTCGACTACTCAAAGAATCTGGTCAGCGATGAAACCTGGCAGGCGCTGCTAGAGCTGGCGGCTCAGTCGCCTCTGGAACAGCATCGTGCTGCAATGTTCTCTGGAGAAAAGATTAATACCACCGAAGGTCGCGCAGTATTGCATGGAGCTCTGAGAGCCGAGATTGGCGACCAGACTGTCACCTCCGCCGCAGCGGAATCAGATCAACGGGTCAGCCTGGTGAAGCAGCAGCTCGCGGATGTGGAAATGGTCAGTGAAAAAATTCGCTGTGGTGAGTGGCTTGGCAGCACCGGCAAAGCGATTACCGATGTAGTGAATATTGGTATTGGCGGCTCTGACTTAGGCCCCAAATTGGCCTGCAGTGGGCTACAAGAGTTTGCTCACAAAGATATCAAACTGCACTTTATATCCAATGTAGATGGCGCCGAGATCCTCACCACTTTAAATAAGCTCAATCCAGAGACCACTCTGGTGGCTCTCGCCAGCAAGACCTTTACCACCCACGAGACATTGTTAAATGCCAAGACCGCGCGCAACTGGTTCGCCGAGACACTGGGTCTTGAGGATGCCCAGTCCAGCAGCCACTTTGTCGGCCTTACCGCGAATCGCGCCAATGCCCTAGCCTATGGCATACCGGCAGATCAGATTCTCGAATTTGCTGAATGGGTTGGCGGACGCTACTCACTCTGGTCAAGTATCGGTCTCTCTATTGCTATCTCTATTGGCTATGAAAAATTTGTCGAAATGCTAGCCGGCGCCCGTGAGATGGATCTGCATTTCCAAGAGGCTCCCCTAGCGGAAAATATGCCCGTTATCATGGCTCTGCTGGGTATCTGGTACAGCAACTTCCTCGATGCACAGTCCACCGCAGTGATTCCCTATTGCGAGCGCCTGCTGTTACTGCCGTCCTATCTTCAGCAGCTAGACATGGAGAGCAATGGCAAGTCCACAACTCTGGATGGCCAGTCGATCGATTATCAGACCGGCGCTATTCTCTGGGGCCAAACCGGTACCAATGGCCAGCACGCGTTTTTCCAGCTGTTGCATCAGGGCACACGCATGGTACCCATAGACTTTGTTGCCGCCGCCGTCGATAACCTCAGCAATGAGGAGCATCACCGGGTACTGCTTGGCAATATGCTGGCTCAGGCCTCAGCCTTGATGTGTGGCCAAGATGCCCCTGAAGGTGAACCCTACCGCTACTACCCCGGCAACAAGCCATCAAATGTGCTGCTGCTGGACCAACTGACACCAAAGAATTTTGGTGCACTGATCGCGCTTTATGAGCACAAGGTATTTGTTCAGGGAAGCATTTGGAATATTAATTCTTTTGACCAGTGGGGAGTCGAACTGGGTAAGAAGATGGCCAATCAGTTGTTGGCTTCAGATTCTGCGGATCAGGCTGAGTTAGATCCTTCAACCACGGCTCTGTTTGCTCATATTGAGAAGTGCCAAGACTAGAGGGATAAATCGAACTGCCAGATAAGCTGCGCTCTAGACTAGATGCGCAGCTCTTTTGGCAGGGAAAAGGTGACATTTTCAACCACGCCACTCAGTTCTTGAGGGGCGTTGGCACCCAACTCCACCAGTCGCGCAATCACATCGCGGACCAGCACATCCGGTGCCGATGCACCTGCGGTGATGCCAATGGCTTTGCTCTGGACAAGCCATTCAATGTCTATATCCTCTGGGCCATCAATTAGATACGCCGTGCAACCACAGCGTTCCGCTAACTCCCGGAGACGATTGGAGTTAGAGCTGGCAACCGAGCCCACCACCAAAATTAAATCCGATTCTATCGCCAATTGCTTGACCGCATCCTGGCGATTTTGCGTGGCGTAACAGATATCGTCTTTGCGCGGCCCTTCGATAGCGGGGAATTTCAGTCGCAGAGCATCAATAACTTTAGCGGTATCATCCATAGACAATGTGGTCTGTGTGACAAAGGCCAGCCTTGAGGGATCTTTGACCTCAAGCTTAGCCACATCATCCTCATCTTCCACCAGATAAATATCGCCACCCCTGGAGTAGTCATACTGACCCATGGTGCCTTCCACTTCAGGGTGACCGGCATGGCCAATCAGCACCGACTCCATACCCTCGAGACTGAACTTGGCGACTTCCATATGGACCTTAGTCACCAGAGGGCAGGTGGCATCAAACACTTTCAGGCTGCGGCGGCGCGCCTCGTCCTGCACGGCCATCGACACACCGTGGGCACTGAAGATAACGATTACGTCATCGGGAATTTCATCCAGTTCATCGACAAACACGGCACCGCGATTGCGCAGGTCATCCACAACAAACTTATTGTGTACCACTTCGTGGCGCACATAGATCGGCGCGCCAAAGACTTCCAGAGCGCGATTAACAATATCAATGGCACGGTCAACGCCGGCGCAAAAGCCCCGCGGATTGGCCAGCTTGATATCCATCAGTGCAAGTTCTCCGGGGTTACGCCGATAATTTTCACTTGAAAGACAATATTTTTACCCGCTAGTGGGTGATTAAAATCCACCATCACTTCGCCATCGACTATATCGGTAATCACACCTGGCAGCTCACCGTCGCCATTTTGAAACGAGAACATGGCGCCCACTTCAATCTCCAGAGCGTCAAAATTATCCATAGCCACCGGCTGGACATTTTGTTCATTGTGCTGACCAAAGGCTTTTTCAGGTGGCACGACAAACTCACGCTCATCGGTGGCTCTCAGGCCCAGCAATGTCTCTTCAAAACCGGGTAAAAGGCTGCCGTCGCCAATTGAGAACGTTGCCGGCTTGCCTTCAAAATTTGAATCCACTACCGCGCCATCTTCCAATGCCAGGGCAAAATGTAAGGTAACGGTGGTGCCTGTATCTATAGGTATTGTCATTTATAAGCTCTTAAAAGTATTTAAAACGGCGATTTAAACCGCGGCTTGAGATTGATTGCTCCAACTACTTTTTATTCAGTTTAGTACCAGAGGAGTCATCGGTCTCGTTTGCCTGCGGAAAAAACAGCCCATCAATAATAATCAGTACTGCGCCAACAGAGATAGCCATATCGGCAACATTAAAAGCCGCGAAGTGCCAGCCGGCCCAATGAAAGTCGAGAAAATCCACCACATAACCGAGGGTCAATCGATCGTAGAGATTCCCTAGGGCACCGCCGAGAATAAGTGACAGTGCCAGTCCTTCAAGTACGCGCTGCCGCGGCAGTCGGGTCAACCAGACAGCAATAACCACACTCACAACAATCGAGATAATGCTAAATAACCAACGCTGCCAGCCACCGGCATCACTAAGAAAGCTAAAGGCAGCCCCTTCATTGTGAGCGCGAACCAGATTAAAAATGCCACTCACATAACGACTCTCACCGAGACTAAACTGGCCCACAATCCAGAGTTTGGTGAGCTGATCCAGCAGCACTACGGTTGCCGCCAGAGCAAACCATTTTAACCAGGGCAATGTTCTTCCCCCTGGGACTATTAATGTCTCAGAGCTCACTGTTTTAGGCATAGTGACGAGTCTCACCAGTATCTGAGAGGTTAGTGACACAGCGCCCACAGATCTCAGGGTGCTCAGCATGGCTGCCAACATCGTCAATAAAGTGCCAGCAGCGTACACATTTCTCTGCAGTGGACCGCTGCAAGCCGACTTTCAAGCCTTCAAGCATAGACTCATTGGCATCGACACCCTGTTCCAAGGGCAGCAGTGTTGCCTTCGAGGTAATTGTCACAAAGCGCAATTCATCGCCCAACTTGGCGAGAGACTGATGTAGCTCAGGGGCCGCATAGAGCTGTATGTCGGCACCCAGAGATCCCTTTACCACGCCCTGGTTACGCTGATCTTCAATGACCTTATTGATCGCCTCTTTGGCCTGCATTATCGCCGCCCAATCCGCTGAACTAATGGCATCGCCACCAGAAAGGCGTGGCAGTGAATACCATTCGGCAACAAATACCGAGGACTCGCGATCACCGGGCATAAAGCCCCAGAGTTCACTGGCGGTAAAGCTCAGAATCGGCGCGATCCAGCGGGTAAAGGCTTCGGCAATATGGTGCAAAGCAGTCTGTGCGGAACGGCGCGACACGCTATTTTCCGGACAGGTATAGATGCGATCTTTAATAATATCGAGATAGAAACCACCCATATCCCGGACACAGAAGTTGTGCAACTTTTGGTAGATCAGATGAAACTGGAACTCATCGTAGGCAGTAATAATTTCTTCCTGCAGAATTGCGGCACAGTCCACCGCCCAGCGATCCAAAGCCAACATTTCATCATTGGCGACACCGTGTTCAGCGGGTTCAAAGCCGTCAATATTAGAGAGAAAATAGCGTGCAGTGTTGCGAATCCGCCGATAAGAATCACCGGCGCGACTTAAGATTTCGTCAGAGACGGTCATCTCACTGCTAAAGTCAGCCGAGGCAATCCACAGACGCAGCACATCGGCGCCCATCTCATTGATCACTTTTTGCGGAGAAATTACATTGCCAATGGACTTGGACATCTTGCGGCCGTGTTCATCAACGGTAAAGCCGTGGGTCAGCACTGCCTTGTAAGGGGCCGTGCCGTTAATTGCGATAGCAGTTTTAAGGGACGACTGGAACCAGCCACGGTGCTGATCCGAGCCTTCCAGGTAGAGGTCTGCGGGATAGCGCAGTTCCTGCCTAGCATTGACTACGGACTCGTGGGTGACACCGGAATCAAACCACACATCCAGGGTATCAGTAACCTTTTGGTAGTCGGCAATATCCTCGCCAATTAGCTCAGCGGCCTCCAGCTCAAACCAGGCTTCAATGCCCTGTTGCTCAACGCGCAGAGCCACCTGCTCAATTAATTGAGTAGTGTTGGGGTGCAATTCTCCTGTCTGTTTATGAACAAACAGGGCAATGGGCACGCCCCAGGTACGCTGACGGGAGATACACCAATCCGGGCTATTGTCGAGCATGCCTTCGATACGCGCCTGCCCCCAGTCCGGGTGCCAGCTAACATCTTTGACCGCGGCCTTGGCGTTGGCCAGCAGACCATTTTTATCCATAGAGATAAACCACTGGGGTGTGGCGCGATAAATCAAAGGAGTTTTGGTACGCCAGCAGTGGGCATAGCTGTGGACAAATTGACCGCAGCTCAACAGACGTTTCTGCTCGCGCAAAACCTCAAGCACTGAATCGTCGACCTTGTAGACATGCTGACCAGCAAATAGCTCCACATCGTCGGCAAACAGGCCGTTGTCCAAAATATAATTGATGGTGCCAATGCCATACTGTTTGGCTACCACAAAATCTTCCATACCGTGATCTGGAGCAGTGTGAACACAGCCGGTACCGGCATCGGTGGTCACATGCTCACCGAGCAATACCGGAATATCCCGATCATAGAACGGGTGTCGTGCAACAATATTTTCCAACTGCTGGCCCTGACAGCTGGCCAGTTGCTGGTAGTCGTCAATCTCTAGGCGCTGCATCACGGATTCAAGCAAGAGTGCTGAGCAGACCAAACGCCGAGGTCCATCTTGCCCATTTATCTGCACCAGTACATAGTCCAGATCGGCACCCACAGAAATTGCCTGACTGCTGGGCAGCGTCCAGGGAGTGGTGGTCCAGATCAACATATTGATCTCACCATCTCCCGGCAGACCACCAAAGGCGTCAGAGACTCTCTGCAACTGGGCGGAGTCGGTTACGGCATAGGCCACGTCTATGGTGTAAGAGGTTTTGTCCTGATATTCCACTTCCGCTTCAGCCAGCGCTGAACCGCCCACCACACTCCAGTAGACCGGCTTGTAGCCTTTCACCAGATGACCGTTGGCAGCGATTTTACCCAGTGCGCGAATCGTGTCCGCTTCAACCTGATAGTTCATGGTCAGGTAGGGACGTTCCCAATCGCCAAAAATACCCAGACGAACAAAACCCTGACGCTGACCATCCACCTGCTTCATGGCGTATTCGCGACATTTCTTGCGGAACGTAGAGTACTCAACCTTGACCCCGGCCTTGCCAATCTTCTTTTCAACATTGTGTTCAATAGGCAGACCGTGACAGTCCCAGCCGGGAATATAAGGCGCATCAAAGCCGCTCATAGTACGCGCTTTAACGATAATATCTTTAAGGGTTTTATTCACCGCATGACCCAGGTGAATCTCACCGTTGGCATAGGGAGGGCCATCGTGAAGAATATATTGCTCGCGACCGGCACGGGCCTCGCGAATCTGCTGATAGAGATTACTGTCCTGCCACTCTTTTAACATTCCCGGCTCCCGCTGAGCCAGATTGGCGCGCATGGGAAAAGCCGTCTTGGGCAAGTTCAGTGTTGTTTTGTAGTCAGTCATTGGTGTTTTTTTGACCGCAGCGGTCAACCCTATATCAGTTTATTGTTTATAAAATATCTATCTAGGCGAGTTTAGGTGCCAGCCTGCAAAAACCACTCGCGAATTCTCTGTATATCCCCAGTGATTGTCGCCACCAATTTTTCAACCGTGGTAAATTTTACTTCATCGCGAATTTTGTGAACAAACTCCACGGCGATTCGCTGACCGTATAAGTCCCCGGCAAAGTCGAGCAGGTGGACCTCTAAAATGGGCTTTAACAGATCACCCACGGTTGGCCGCAAACCGACATTGGCGGCACCGCAGTAGACTGTTCCGGCAATATTAACCTTTACCGCAAAGACCCCAGAGAGAGGCGCACTAAAGCGGTTTAACTGTACATTAGCCGTGGGAAAGCCTAGTTCACGTCCGAGCTGTTGGCCATAACCCACCACGCCACTGATGGAAAAGGGTCGTCCCAGCAACTCCGCAGCGCGGACAAAGTCCGCCTTTTCGACCACTTCGCGCACCAATGTGCTGCTCACCCGCTGCCCTTCCACTTCAACCGTGGCGGTGTCCTGCACATCAAACCCGCACTGCATACCCTTTTGTTGCAAACGGGCAAAGTCACCACTGCGATCACAGCCAAAATGAAAATCATCACCGACAATTAGATGTCTTACTGCCAAGCCGCGAACCAACACCTGGTCAATAAAATCTGCTGCAGAGAGATTGCGCAGTTGACGATTAAACTGCAGACAAACCACTCGGTCCACGCCGGACTCCAGCAACGCATCCATTTTTTCACGCAACCTCATCAATCGCGCCGGCGCCTTCTCGGCAGAAAAATACTCTTTGGGCTGCGGCTCAAAGGTCATAGCCACCGAAGGTAGCTGCAAACGCTGAGAGGCCTCTTTTACCTGACGCAAAATTGCCTGATGACCAATATGCACACCATCAAAAGAACCGATGGTGACCACCGATTTTTCGTCTGGGGTATGCAGGTTGTGCAAACCGCGAACAAAGGTCAACTTGGAATGTGGCACAGGCACGCTTTCACTGTTCAAAATAGTTGTCGAGTATACCTAGCTGAGCCCAGAAAGGTAAGGCACTGTAGCCAATTAACCGGCCCCTGACAGCTAAATAAATAGGCCCGTAAACTACACTTTAAAGCGGCCAAATTTAATCGCTGGAGGTGGTCGCTTTGACAGGCCCTTTTAAATCTCTGAGACGCATGCCGCCGACCCCGAGAACAGCAAGATAAACACCCAGACCCGCCAAGCAGATACAGGCAATAGCAGTGCTGCGCTGCCACCAACTCAGCTGCTGCCAGAGACTGGCGTCAAAGGCGTTAAACTGAGTACCCAGCCAGATCAATGTGGCAACCATCAGCAGCACGGCCAACAGTAGACTGAGGATAAATCGCAGCCAGGCGCGACCGGGAACATAGATAGCCTTGCTGCGCAGAGCGAAGAACAATAGCAGTGCATTTAAAAATGCCGACAACGAAGTCGCCAGTGCCAGACCTACATGGCCCACCTGCCAATAGAAGTGCAGGGGTATTACCAGAATCAAGTTGAGCGCCATATTCGAGACCATGGCAATCACGCCAATACGCACTGGCGTGCGCATATCCTGTCGCGCAAAAAAGCCCGGCGCCAACACTTTAATCAACATAAAGGCTACCAGCCCCAGAGAGTAGGCCCGCAGACTTAGCGCCGCCATAGACATATCTCGGGGGGTCATCACATCGCCATAGAGAAATAGTGTGGCGAGAATCGGCTCGGCCAGCAGCATAAGAGCAGCGGCGGCAGGTATGGCAATCACCAGCACCATGCGCAGAGCCCAATCCAGTGTCTGAGAGTAAGCCTCTGTGGAACTGGCGGCATGATGGCGCGATAGGTTAGGCAGTATCACTGTGGCAATGGCCACCGCAAAGACCCCCAGAGGCAATTCCGAAAGGCGGTCTGAGTAATACAGCCAAGACACACTGCCAGTGGGCAGAAAGGTTGCCAACATAGTGTCTAGCATCAGATTGATCTGACTGACGGATACACCAAAGATTGCCGGCCCCATCAATTTGAGAATTTTTTTAACCCCAGGATGGCGCCAGTCAACCACTGGTACCGGCAGCATATGGATGCGCGCCAAAAACGGCAATTGAAAGCAAAACTGAATCGCTCCCGCGGCAAACACACCCCAAGCCAAAGCATAGGTGGGCTGATCAAACCAAGGGGCGGCGATTAAGGCGGCAAAGATTAACGAAATATTAAGCAACACCGGGGTAAATGCGGGCACCGCAAAACGGTCATAGCTATTTAAGATGCCGCCGGCAACGCCAGTCATGGAGATAAACAGCAGATAGGGAAAGGTAATGCGCAGCATGTCGGCGGTGGCATTAAATTTAAACGGATCGTTGAGATACCACTTGGGCGCAAACAGCGCGGCGAAAAAAGGTGCGGCAACCACGATCACCAGAGTTAGCAGCAGCAGCGCCATACCCAGTGTGCCGAAGACACGATTGATAAGTTCTTTTAGCGCGGCCTGACTGCCGTTTTGGCGATACTCCCCGAGCACCGGAACAAATGCTTGGGCAAAGGCACCCTCAGCAAAGAGACGGCGAAAAAAGTTGGGGATTTTAAAGGCAACAAAAAACACATCGGCCAGCGCCTCGGCACCGATCACCCGAGCAAAGATAATATCCCGCGCCAAACCGAGAACTCGAGACAACATGGTGAAGAAGCTGACCACGCCGCTGGAACGCAGCAGTCCGCCATCGGCTTTCACCGGCGTCTTTGCGGATTCCTTAGGCTGCTCTGACGAATGATTGCCTTGTTCTTGACTCAATTATTCTCTCGATTAACAGGGGCGTTTCACAGCAGTTTAACCACCTCTATGCCCTTCTCCAAGTGAATACTGAAAAGCCTTGTACGCTAGGCTGACGCCTTGGGCTTCAATGACAGTGCAAAGTAATTATATTGCTTCGACAATTGGGTTGAATGTAACCTATAAACCCTGTATATTTCCGCGCCTTCAGTGAGACCCTTTGAGAGGAGTACAACAAGTGGCAAATTCAGTACAAGCTAAGAAACGCGCACGACAGAACGAGAAACGCCGACAGCATAATGCCAGCTTGCGCTCGATGGTTCGCACCTATTTGAAAAAAGTTGATGCAGCAATTGAGAGTGGCGTTCAAGCTGACGCTCAGCAGGCCTATACAGCTGCTGTTCCAGTTTTAGACCGTATGGCAGATAAAGGCATTCTTCACAAGAACAAAGCCGCTCGCCATAAGAGCCGTCTAAACACTAAAGTTAAGGCGCTGGGTTAATAGTTACTTATTAATCAGCAGTAAAAAGACCGGCATCAGCCGGTTTTTTTATGCCTGGGATTTATACCAAGGCCCTTTAGCGGTCTTTATTTGCAGCTTTTAAAACCCCATAAAAAAACCCCGCCAATTGACGGGGTTTTAAGTTATGCTAAAAGACTTAGGCCTGATTCAGCGCCGTGGTCATTTCAACGACTGCTTTCTTGCCATCGCCATAGACCATCAATGTGTGGTCCATTGCAAACAGCGGATTGGGCAGACCGGCAAAACCGGGACTCAGTGAACGCTTGATCACCACAACCGTCTTGGCTTTGTCGACATTGAGAATTGGCATGCCGTAGATCGGGCTACCCTCAACATCCCTCGCCATCGGATTGGTCACATCGTTGGCACCAATTACGATCACCACATCAGTGTCTTCAAAAGTCGGGTTGATTCTGTCCATCTCCACAAGATTATCGTAGGGAACTTCAGCTTCAGCCAACAGTACATTCATATGGCCAGGCATACGCCCCGCTACCGGATGAATACCGTATTCAACTTCAACACCCTTGGCTTCCATGGCGTCAGCCAGCTCGCGCACTGCGTGCTGTGCCTGAGCCATTGCCATGCCATAACCGGGCACGATAACAACTCTCTGAGCGGTTTCGAGCAGCATAGCCACTTCATCGGGCTGAGCACTGGTGACCTTGCCGGCATAGACTTCATCCGCATCGATAGTCTCACCGCCTGCGGCCATTTTACCAAATAGCACATTGGCCAGTGAGCGATTCATGGCGACACACATAATCCGCGTTAGAATCAGACCCGAGGTTCCCACCAGCGAGCCGGCAATAATCAAAACCGTGTTACCGAGAATAAAACCTGCCAGAGCGGCTGCGATACCAGAGTAGGAATTCAACAGTGCAATCACAACCGGCATATCGGCACCGCCGATTGGCATTACCAGGAACAGACCGAGCAGCAGCGCCAGGGCAACTACAGCGACCATAGCGGCAACATTACCGGGATTGACCACCACCAGCGCCACAGCAACTAACGCCGCAATCAAAAATAGCGCGTTGCCAATCGGGCCGCCGGGGAGACCATAGCTCTTCTTCATCAACTCTTGCAGCTTGGCAAATGCCACCAGACTACCAGTCAGGGTCAGAGCACCAATCAATACCGTTAGGCCAATAGCCAGCAGCGCAACAGTACCCTCGGGTCCAGCACCAAAAGCAGCGCTATCGGCGACAACAGGATTCAACAGCTCGGCAAAGGATGCCGGCGTAGTACCCAGTTTGGTGTAGTACTCAGCCAGTGCGATGGTCAGTGAAGCACCACCACCAAAACCATTGAGCAAAGCGACCATCTGCGGCATCGACGTCATCTGAATACGCAGCGCCATAATGCTGCCCACTATAGAACCCACCAAAACACCGGCAACTATGTAGCTGTAGTCAATGGTATTCATATTCAACAGAGTCACGACCACAGCGATCAGCATACCCAGTGCCGAGAGCATATTGCCTCGCACAGCAGTCTTGGGTTTGGTCAGGCCTTTAATGCCGAGAATAAACAGCACACCGGCAATCAGGTAAACAAAATTTACAATATTCTCATTCATCGCTTACTTCCTCTTAAACATGGCAAGCATGCGATTAGTAACAAGGTAACCACCCACTACATTGATGGTCGCCAGCGTCACGGCAATAAAGCCCAAAATATTCACCATCATCGGTGAACCGTCATTGCCCGCGGCCAACAAGGCACCCACAAGAGTGATACCGGAAACCGCATTGGTTCCTGACATCAGTGGGGTGTGCAGAGTCGGTGGCACTTTGGTAATCAGCTCAACACCGAGAAATAGCGACAGCACAAACAACGCTAATAAAAGAATTAAGATATCCATGTGTTTTATTCCCCTTGTTTTTCTTGTTCTGGTGCATTGAGTTCTGGCAGTCCCAGCAGCTTGCGCATGTGCGGGTGTGGAATCTCGCCCTGATGGGCAACAACCGTACCGGCAACAATCTCATCGTTAAAATCGAGATTGAGGTTGCCCTCTTCGTCAATAATTAACTCAAGTAATGTCTGCATGTTTTTGCCGTACATCTGACTAGCGTGATAAGCCAGTTCTGAGGGCACATTTTCGGGACCCAAAATAGTCACACCGTGGGCGACAACAGTTTTGCCCTGTTCGGTGAGATCGCAGTTGCCGCCGCGCTCTGCCGCCAGATCAACAATCACTGCCCCAGGCTTCATGGCTTTGACCATATCTTCAGTCACCAGAATGGGCGATTTGGCACCGGGAATAGCCGCTGTGGTAATAATAATATCTTGCTGGGCAACCACTGCGGTCATCAACTCACGCTGACGCTGCAAGAAGTCTTCGCCCTGAGCTTTGGCGTAACCACCAGCACCCTCAGACTCACCGGTATCCAGATCCAGCTCAACCGGCTTAGCACCCACTGAGATAATCTGCTCGCGAGCCGCGGGGCGGACATCGTAGGCTTCAACCACAGCACCAAGACGCTTGGCGGTGGCGCAGGCCTGAAGACCGGCAACACCTACACCCATAATCAACACTCGCGCTGGCTGCAAAGTGCCAGCGGCGGTCATCAACATAGGGAATATTCGCGGTGCAGCGGAAGCGCCCATCAATACGGCTTTATAACCCGCCAGTGTGGCCATGGACGACAGCACATCCATACTCTGCGCGCGACTGATGCGCGGCACCAGTTCCAGCGCAATCGCGGTTGCGCCTTTATCTGCCACAGCTTGGGCAGCCTGGGGTGAAGCCAGCGGGTCCATCATGCCAATAACCAGTTGCCCACTGCGCAAGCTGGCGAGATCGGCTTCGCTGTTGTCGTTATTAGAGCCAAAGGATTGCACCTGCAGAATAATATCGGCCTGGGCAAATATCTCTGCACGATCGCTGCTAATGGTGGCTCCCGCCGCGGTGTACTGCGTATCGGGATAACCTGCAGCATCTCCTGCGTTAGTTTGAAAAAGCACCTTGACGCCTTTGTCAGTCAGAGACTGAACATTGGCAGGGGACATGGCGACTCGTTTTTCTGCGGTTTTAATTTCCGCCGGAATTCCGATGATCACTCAATTCTCCTTGTTATTATATGAAAGGTTTGACTACTTAAAGAGCGGTTATAGTAGCAAAGATCGATAGCTTTATTTAACTGTATAGCCATTATTAGGTAAAGCTATGCGGGTAGATGAATACTAAAAAGGATTTAGGGCACAACATATCCCAAATGAGCGCGAAAATTAGCTAAATCAAGTACAGAGGGAATCTAAGAGATGCGCGCAACTGCAAAGTCAGCAAGATCAAACAACACTGTTTTCAGCTTGCTCTCTGGCAGCCTTGCCAGAGATTGTTTGGCTAGCTCGGCCTGCTCTTGAGCTTGTATAACAGAGTAATCAAGACTCGATGACTGACGCACTGCCTCGAGAATTTTTTCGAAATGCTCGGCGCTCTTACTTTCAATAGCAGCGCAAATTAACTGCTTCTGCTCTTCGCCGAGGTGATCCCGGGCATGAATCAGCGGCAGAGTCATTTTTCCTTCAGCCAGATCGTCGCCAACATTCTTGCCGGTCTCCTCACTGTCACCTTGATAGTCCAAGACATCATCGGCAATCTGAAACGCTAGCCCAAGGTGTTTGCCGTAAGCGGCCATTGCATCGCTACCATGGACATCGCGATCGGCGTTATGGTTTTCCTTAGCCGCCAACATAGCGCCAATACGGCCCGCGGCTTCAAATAACTTTGCGGTTTTGCGATAGATCACTTCGTAATAGGTGGCTTCATCGATGGCAGAGTTGCCGGCGTTGCCCATCTGCTGGACTTCACCTTCGGAGATTACGTTAGTCGCATCGGCAATAACACCCATAATCGGCATATCACCCACCTCAACGAGCATTTGAAAGGCCCGAGAATAAATAAAGTCCCCCACCAGTACACTGGGTGCATTGCCCCACTGGTTATTGGCGGTCTCGCGGCCGCGGCGCAGGGCCGAGACATCAACCACATCATCATGTAATAGCGTAGCGGTGTGAATAAACTCAATCACAGCAGCCATAGTCAGGTGCTGCTTACCTTTATAGCCATTTGCCAGAGCACTCAACAGCACCACCACTGGACGCAAACGCTTGCCGCCAGAACCGACAATATAGTGGCCGATATTCTCCACCAAACCGACGTTGGAGTGGAGATTGGCAATGATCAAGTCGTTGACTGCTGAGAAGTCGCTTTCAACAGCTTTGTGAAATGGCAGCATGAAGGCTTTGAAGTCGAGGTTATGAGACACGGGGCATGCTAGGGAGCTACCGCTAAACTGTCAACCGAAAATAGATTTGATGACCAAAAAGCATGACCATTCCGTCCTATATTTAGGTCAAACAGGCGCTAAAAGTTGCCGCTAAAGCCATAACTGGGTACGATGCACGCCTTTCTGGCTTATCGTAAAGGATCCTATGTCATTCCAACCCCAGTCGTCTTATAACCGTGAAGAAATCCTCGCCTGCTCACGTGGCGAGCTGTTCGGCCCAGGCAATGCAAGGCTGCCAGCACCCAATATGCTGATGGCTGATCGTATTGTTGAAATCAACAACACTGGCGGTGCCTTCGGCAAAGGTCAGATCATTGCCGAGCTCGATATCAACCCGGATCTGTGGTTCTTCGGTTGTCATTTTGAAGGGGATCCAGTAATGCCCGGTTGCCTCGGTCTCGACGCACTCTGGCAGTTGGTTGGCTTCTTCTTGGTCTGGAATGGCAACAGTGGCCGCGGTCGCGCGCTCGGCGCCGGGGAAGTGAAATTTTTTGGTCAGGTACTGCCTACAGCCAAAAAAGTTACCTACAAACTCGAACTGACACGCCTTATTCAGCGCAAGCTGGTTATGGGTATCGCAAACGGTTCAGTTGAAGTGGATGGACGAGAAATCTACTCCGCTAAAGACTTAAAAGTCGGTCTCTTCGAAAGCACAGATCACTTTTAATCTGAATTGCTGCTTTTCCCTACGCTATTAAATGCCACACTAATTGTCACACTAAACATCCAATTCAAGAGGATCACTGATGAAACGTGCAGTAATTACGGGACTTGGTATTGTTTCATGCCTGGGCAACGATAAAGAAAGCGTCGCTCACTCCTTAAAACAAGGAATCTCCGGTATTCGTCGTCGTGAAGACTTCGCCGAAATGGGTCTGCGCTGCAATGTTGGCGCGGTGTTAGATATAGATCCAAAAGACCATATTGATCGCAAAATCCTGCGTTTTATGGGCCCCTCGGCGTCCTACGCCTATATCGCCACAGATCGTGCTATCGCCGATGCCGGCTTGACACCTGAGATGGTCTCCAACCACCGCACTGGCCTAGTGATGGGTTCCGGCGGCGTGTCTGGTGAAATGTTCACCGAATCAATAGATGTTATGCGCGATCGCGGCATCAAGCGTGCCGGCCCCTATCGAGTCACACAGATTATGGCCAGCACCGTCTCTGCCTGTGTTGCCACACCGTTTAAAATTAAGGGCGTGAACTATTCCATCGCCTCTGCCTGCGCTACAAGCGCTCACTGTATCGGTCACGCCGTAGAGTTAATTCAACTGGGCAAGCAAGATGTGCTGCTGGCCGGTGGCTCTGAAGATATGCACTGGTCAATGGCCGGCATGTTTGACGCTATGGGCGCTCTGACCAGCAAGTACAACGACACACCTGAAATTGCCTCACGTGCCTATGACGCACAGCGGGATGGCTTTGCCCCGGGACTGGGCGCTGGGACCGTGGTAGTTGAAGAACTCGAGCACGCTCTGGCTCGCGGCGCCAATATTATCTGTGAAGTAACCGGCTACGGTGCTACATCTGATGGTGCCGATATGGTCTCCCCTTCAGGGGAAGGCGCTGAGCGCTGCATGAAAATGGCAATGGAAACGGCTTCCGCTCCAATCGACTATATCAACACCCACGGCACCAGTACGCCGGTGGGTGATGTGGCCGAACTGGGCGCGATTCGCAACACTTTCCCTGAGAACTGCCCGGATATCAGCTCAACTAAATCACTCTCGGGTCACAGCCTTGGTGCTGCTGGCGTTCACGAAGCGATTTACTGCATGCTGATGATGCAAAATGATTTTGTCGCTGGCTCTGCCCATATCGATGAGCTGGATGAGCAGGCTGTAGGTCTGCCAATCCTCCTGGAAACCAAAGAGAAGAAGTTGAACTGCATTATGTCCAACAGTTTTGGTTTTGGCGGCACCAACGCCACGTTGATTATGCAACGTTACACTGGCTAATTTTTGTCAGAGTTTAAAAAAGGCGGCCTCGGTCGCCTTTTTTTGTGCCCGCTGCTTTTATACTGTTAGCAACATCCGCCCCCAGTATTCTTCAAACTTCTGCTCTTGGGGCTTTGCTTACCTTAAACTATACCGAAAGATTCAAAAGACATAAGGTCAATTGAATTCGAGTGAAATCCCGGGCCGTGATCTTGGATAAGTGGAACCCCAACACCTGATAGGGACACAGCATAATTAGAAACCACCAGACACAAAAAAGGGAGCTGACTTAACAGCTCCCTTTTCGAAGGATCTTAGAGCAAATTACAAGGCCGCTAAAATCGCCTCTGCACTTGAGGCTTCTAGCGCCCCAGCATCAACATTCAGCAAGCTCACCACACCGTCATCGACAATCATAGCGAAACGCTGACTGCGAGTGCCCATACCAAAACCACTGCCGTCCAATACCAGACCCAGAGCTTCAGTAAAAGTCGCATTGCCATCGGCCAACATCATTAGATGTTCAGCATTGGCAGACTGGCCCCAAGCGTGCATAACAAATACATCGTTCACTGACATGCAGGCTACGGTATCAACGCCTTTGGCTTTAATATCGTCAACATGGACAACAAAACCCGGCAGATGTGCCGCAGAACAGGTCGGTGTGAAAGCACCGGGAACAGCAAATAGTACAACTTTTTTGCCAGTGAAAATATCAGCAGTGCTAACACCAGTAGGACCTTCTGCGCCCATTACAGTAAACATGCCTTCGGGGATTTTATCGCCAACTTGAATCGTCATAACAACCTCGTAATAGTAAGTTTTAACAGTGACATTTAAATGTCAGTGTTAAGGAAATCTAAATAATTTTGCTTAACAGCGCGTTGACTCTAGAACGGAATATCGTCATCAAAGGTTTCCATACCCTGTGGCGCTTGTGGCTTGGGAGCCGGATTGTGATTTTGCTGCTGACCTTGATTTTGCATCTGGCCCTGGTTTTGCTGACCCTGATTCTGCTGTGGACGATTTTGCTGATATCCACCACCACCGCCACCTTCCTGACCACCGCGACTGTCGAGCATCTGCATTTCATTGGCGATAACTTCTGTAGTGTAGCGATCGGAACCATCTTGCCCCTGCCACTTGCGGGTGCGCAGAGAGCCTTCAACATAGACCTTGGAGCCTTTCTTTAAATACTCGCCGGCAATTTCGCCGAGACGATTGTAAAATACCACCTTGTGCCACTCTGTACGCTCTTGCTGCTCACCGGTATTTTTGTCCTTCCAAGATTCTGATGTCGCCAGGCTTATATTGGTGACAGCACCGCCTGAAGGCAAATAGCGAGTCTCCGGGTCTTGACCACAGTTACCTACTATTATTACTTTATTAATTCCGCGCGCCATTTTCTTCCCCTGTTCATTATCGATTAAAGTAAGGCTTTAGACCGGACATATCCACGGTCTTCTTGTTCACTTTGGCATAAGCCAGCTGTTCACCTCGAACCACGAGTATATCCTCTACGCCGGTAACATTTAAGATTAATTTCGCAAAATCCTCATGCGCCATATCACCCGTATTTAGAACCACAGTTTGCAATGCTTTCGGAGCTTCCAAGCCCAGCGCCGCAAGCCACCAGACGAAGCCAATCGCGGCTAGAAGTAAGAATAAACTATCGACACCAAACTGCTGCAAACTCCAGCCACCCAGCACACCGCCGACAAAGGCACCGAAAAATTGACTGGTGGAATAGATCCCCATCGCCGTGCCCTTCTGCCCAGCGGGACAGACTTTGCTCAACCATGAGGGCAGAGACGCCTCTAGAAGATTAAACGCAGCAAAAAATAGTAGCAACATAATCGAGATCAGCAATGGACTTCTAATCAGAGCCAGCAGCAACATAGCCATGGTCACGCAGGCAACGGCGGCGGTGAAACTGAGTTTTTGGCGCTGCAATTTTTCACCGGCAATCATCGCTGGCAACATGGCCACAAAGCCACCCCCCAGCAGCAACAGATAGACCCACCAGAGATCATCTCCCACCACCCCCAGTTCTTCTGCAAGCAGCTTGGGAATCACCACAAAGGCTGCCATTAAAATCAGGTGCAGAGCAAAAACCCCAAGGTTAAGACGCAGCAAATTGGGATTTTTTAAGAGACCGCTAATCTGTTGCAAATCTGTCTCGGCTTCACGGTTGCGTTGCACCGATAGCGCTTTTGGCACCCAGCGCATAAAGATAACAATACCCAGACAACCGAGACCTGCGGTGACCCAAAACACGCCGGGCAATCCCAGTGCCGAGGCGATCAAGGGACCTGCGATCATGGCCAAGATAAAGGACATGCCGATACTGGCGCCAATGGTTGCCATAGCCTTGGTGCGATTCTCCTCGCTGGTGAGATCACTGACCAGGGCCATCAATGTGCTGGCGATAGCACCTGCCCCCTGAATAGCTCGACCGACAATCAACGCTGTCGTAGTCTCCGCAGCTGCGGCCACCAAACTGCCCGCAACAAAAACTAACAGCCCTCCAATAATCACTGGTCTGCGACCTATTTTGTCGGACAGCAGTCCCAGGGGAATTTGCAATGCCGCCTGAGTGAGGCCATAGATTCCAAGCGTAATGCCGAGCAATAGAGGGCTGGAACCCGGATAGTCATCCATGTAGAGGGCGAGTATCGGCAGCACCATAAATAGGCCGAGCATTCTAAAGCCATAAAGGCTGGCCAGTGAGGCCACCGCGCGCTTCTCTAGAGGGGAAAATAAGGAGGAATTAATCAAGTCAGTTTCAGGCCATTAATAAGTTGCGTATCTTAACAGCGCTGGGGCACAGTGCACGGTCTAATTTCGATCCCTAGCGACAAGATTCTAAGAAACTTTTTTGCGGCTATTGCAGTCTGTCGCCGCGGCCTATTCGTAATAGTTTTAGTAATTTACAGATTCACTTTGCCGAGCGCACCAACAGCACTCTATAATCGATCGTTTAACACAACCAAAAGAAGTCTCAATGGATACCATTCAGGTACGCGGCGCCCGCACACACAATCTCAAAAATATTGATCTTGATATTCCACGGGATAAATTAGTCGTGATTACTGGCCTGTCCGGGTCCGGCAAGTCCTCTTTGGCCTTTGATACTCTCTACGCTGAGGGTCAGCGTCGCTACGTAGAATCCCTCTCGACCTACGCCCGTCAATTTTTGTCGATGATGGAAAAGCCCGATGTGGATCATATTGAGGGACTCTCTCCAGCGATCTCCATTGAGCAAAAATCCACCTCGCACAATCCCCGTTCAACGGTGGGCACGATCACCGAGATCTATGACTACCTGCGCCTATTGTTTGCCCGCGCTGGCGAGCCCCGCTGTCCGGAGCACAATCAGCCTCTAAAAGCCCAGACCGTCAGCCAGATGGTCGACCAAGTATTGGCGATGCCGGAGAACACCAAGCTAATGCTCTTGGCACCGATTGTTAAAGGCCGCAAGGGCGAGCATCTGCATCTTTTTGAGAGTCTGCGCAGACAGGGTTTTATCCGCGCCAGAATCGATGGTTTGGTCTGTGATTTAGACGAGGCCCCAGCACTCAATAAAAAGCAAAAACACGATATTGAAGTGGTAGTCGATCGCTTTAAAGTAAAAGCGGATATCGGAATCCGCCTAGCGGAATCTTTTGAAACTGCCCTGACACTGGCTGAGGGACTTGCCGGCATTAGCTTTATGGACAGCGATGAACCGGATCAGATGTTCTCGGCCAAATTTGCCTGTTCGGTGTGTAATTACAGCTTAAATGAGCTGGAGCCGCGATTGTTTTCCTTTAACAATCCGGTGGGCGCTTGTCCTACCTGTGATGGTTTGGGTATGCATCAATTTTTTGATATTGATCGGGTAGTGCAACATCCAGAGGCCTCCATTTCTGAGGGCGCGATCCGCGGCTGGGATCGCCGCACACTGTATTACTACAATATGCTCATCTCGCTGGCGGCTCATTATGATTTTGATATAGATTCGCCCTGGGAAGCCTTGAGTGCAGACCATCGCAATAAAATCCTCTATGGCAGTGGCAAAGAAGAGATCACCTTTAGCTATGTAAATGACCGCGGCACCATGTTTCGCCGTGAACATACCTTTGAGGGTGTGATCAATAACATGGAGCGCCGCTTCCGAGAAACTGAGTCAGGCTCAGTGCGGGAAGAGCTGGGCAAGTATATGACCAGCTCCCACTGCCCGGAGTGCGATGGCACACGACTGCGCAAGTCAGCTCGACATGTATTTATCGACAACCAACGCATTGAAGATATTGTCAGCATGCCAGTGGGAGACTGCTGTGATTACTTCGATAACATCGAGCTAGAAGGTCGTCAGGGTGAAATTGCCGAAAAGATTATTAAAGAAATTAGCCAGCGCTTCCGCTTTTTGGTGGATGTTGGACTCAACTATCTGTCACTAAACCGCAGCGCCGACACTCTCTCCGGTGGTGAGGCTCAGCGTATTCGTCTAGCCAGTCAGATTGGCGCTGGTCTGGTTGGGGTGATGTATATCCTCGATGAACCCTCCATCGGTCTGCACCAGCGGGACAATGAACGGCTACTAAAAACCTTGGTGCGCCTGCGCGACCTCGGCAATACCGTGATTGTTGTTGAACATGATGAAGAGGCAATTGCCGCCGCTGACTATATTGTCGATATCGGCCCAGGTGCCGGTGTTCATGGTGGTGAAGTGGTTGCCGAAGGCACTGCAAAGCAGATTCACGACAATCCCAATTCGGTCACTGGTCAGTTTTTGTCCGGCGTCCGCGGCATCAAAGTGCCGGCCAAACGCAATCAACCCAAGGGCAAGTTTATCGATGTCACCGGTGCCTGTGGCAATAACCTAAAAAATGTCGATCTGCAGATTCCTATTGGTTTGTTTACCTGCATTACCGGCGTTTCCGGCTCCGGCAAATCGACACTGATCAATGGCACTCTCTATCCCGCTGCAGCGGTGGCCCTTAACAAGGCAACCACATTAAAGTCTGCCGCCCACGATACAATTACCGGTCTCAATCATCTCGATAAGTGCATCGATATAGATCAGAGCCCCATCGGTCGTACACCGCGCTCAAACCCAGCCACCTACACCGGTATTTTTACGCCCATTCGCGAATTGTTTGCCGCCACTCAGGAAGCCCGCTCACGGGGCTACAATCCCGGGCGCTTTAGCTTTAATGTTAAAGGCGGTCGCTGTGAAGCCTGTCAGGGTGATGGCGTAACCAAGGTTGAGATGCACTTCCTGCCGGATATCTATGTGCCCTGTGATGTGTGCAAGAGCAAGCGCTATAACCGCGAAACCCTCGACATCCACTTTAAAGGCAAAAATATTCATCAGGTTTTGGATATGACCGTAGAAGATGCTCGAGTATTTTTTGACCCGATTCCCGCCGTAGCCCGCAAGCTGCAAACCCTTATGGATGTGGGCCTCTCCTATATCAAACTGGGCCAGTCGGCGACCACCCTATCCGGTGGTGAAGCCCAGCGTATCAAGTTATCAAAAGAACTCTCCAAACGGGATACTGGCAAGACCCTGTATATTCTCGATGAGCCAACCACCGGCCTGCACTTCCACGATATAGAGCAGCTGCTTGCGGTACTCCATAGACTTCGGGATCAGGGCAATACTATGGTGGTGATTGAGCATAATCTGGATGTGATTAAGACGGCAGATTGGATTGTGGATCTGGGCCCTGAAGGGGGTTCTGGGGGCGGAATGATTATTGCCGAGGGAACACCGGAGACAGTATCGACAATCAAAGGCTCACACACCGGTCATTTCTTAAAGGACATGCTCAAGTCGAAAGCCCTGGCATAAGGCCTCTGCCCTGCCCGGCTTAAATACCGAGAACCCATCAGGCTTGACTGTGACGGGCCTGATTATCCAGATAAGTTAAAACCATAAGATCAATGGCTTGTTGCTGATATTCACGCAGGCCACTGAGAATCAACGTTTTCACACCGGTGCCAACGATCTTGCCGGCGTCCGTCAGATTAAACTTAAATTCGGCATTGCCGCGCTTGCCATCCACCTCGAGACTGGTACCCGCCAGTTCAACACTGGGCTGTTGCAACGCCAGAGTATCCAACTGCAATGACATAGACTCATAGATCACCAGCGGTCGCTGGGGATTGATCATGACATTTTTTTCGGCCATTAATGGCACCAGAATATGGGGGAAATTTTGCCCCGAAAACAACACATAGTTTTTAATCAAACTTTCTAACACCTGCTGATCTTGAAGCTGATCACCCGTCCTGGATACTTTTAGATAAGTCTTTTCACGGGCATCGGCAATCTCAAACTGATGCGCTGGCGACTGGGGAAAAACCAGCGGCGTATCCGCCGAGACCATGCCGGAAAACTCAAAGCGCATCTGCTGGCTAAGGCCATAACGCTCTAATACCAAGGCAAATAGCAGATCCCCTGGCACACAGAAACGTTTGCTGTCGACATCGTGAATCGGATTAAAGTCATTGCTGATAGTTTTGGCAAAGCCGCTGCCCTGCTCGGCACTGATAGAAAGGTTGGCGGCGGATTCATCTGGAGTATAAAACGGCTGTAAGAACATACTGATCTCTAATCCAATTCTGCTTCAAACTCTTCCAACAGATCCAATGGCTCCATCTCCTGACCTTCAAGATCCGCTGTCCAGTTGACGCCGACCATCAACACATCGCTGTGCATGCCCGGCAGCCAATCGTCGAGAAACTCCTCCATATCAATGGCAACCGGCGTGTAGACATCCCAATCGCCATTGCACAGAGCCTGAGCAAATTCTTGATTTGACCAAAATGGAATAACGTCAATAGTGTCGCTATCGGTTGAGCCAACCAGTGCCCAATTGTCATCCGCGTCTTTTAATCCCCAGACGCAACCGGTTTCCAGACTCTCAACGATCATGCGATCGAGGTTTTCCTGAAGATCTTCAGACAGTGATTCCATGACTACAGCTCGCAAGCAAGTTAACAGTCGCGCATGGTACTCGCTTTTTGGTTTTCCCCCAACTGTAATCTCGGCTCTGGTACAACAGAAGTCATGCCCTGAGGGCCACAGTAAACAACTGACTGCGACAATTTGTCACATTGTTCGGCAGCGACCAACTGCCTAAAATTGCGCCTCTGTTTATTCACCCGCTGGTTCTCAATATGCACGTTAAAACTATCTCTGCTGTCGCCGTCTTTGCGGCTGCCTTATCTGGCACTTTGGCTCTGGCCGATCACAGCCCAGCAATGCAAGAAATCACTATTCAGGCCTTCCCTCTCGCAAGCCAAATAGGCGGTTCTCCCCGCACTAATCCCCTGCACAGCCCAGACAGTGCCGAACTGCTAAAACGCATTCCCGGCGCCAACAATAATACCAATGGTGTGATCACCGGCATCGCTCAGTATCGCGGTATGTATGGCGATCGAGTCTCAGTGAAATTAGACCAGGCACCGACTCTCAGTGGAGGACCCAATGCGATGGACGCACCACTGGCCTATGCCCCTGCAGGCCTGCTCCAAGAGTTGACTGTCTACCGCGGCATCACCCCGGTCAGTGAAGCGCAGGAGAGTATTGGCGGACATATGGTGGCGCAGTTTAATCGTGGTGATTTTAGCGCCGAAACAGCATTTGAAGTCAGTGGCTTTGCCAGTGGCCAGTTCACCGACAACGGCAATCAGTCGAGAGCTGATACTCAGGTAGTTTTTGCCAATAATCAGCATAAGCTGTCATGGCTCAGCTCCCATAATGAGGGTGATAATATTGATTCAGGCGACAATAAAACCGTGGCCGGCAGTCAGCATCAGCGCGACCGTTTCGATCTCGCCTATGCCTGGAAGTCAGATGCCACCGAGTTGACGCTATTTGCCGGTCAGTTGGATATTAGCAACAGTGGCACCCCAGCGCTGGCCATGGATATTGTCACGGTGGAAAGCGATCTTGCCGGCATGACCCTGAACAGCCAGCTGGATAAGGCACGGATTAATCTGTCGCTGGCCACGGCGGATGTCACTCACTCAATGAACAACTTTAGCCTGCGCACTGCCCCGGCCATGGAGATGGGTTACCGAACTAATTTGGCCACCGCCGACAATCTCTCCTGGAGCCTCAACGCACAGCTGCCACTGGCCTTTGGTGAATTAAAAATCGGGACTGATGGCAACCTCAGCAGCCATGACTCCACCATTAGCAACCCCACTAACGCCATGTTCCAACTGCTTAACTTCAATGGCACTGAGCGGGATATCATCGGTCTGTTTGCGGAACTCAATGGCGATATTGGCGACTGGGGTTATCAGGCTGGCATCAGGCAGAATCGCACTACGCTAGAGACTGGTGAAGTAGCTTCTTCTGGCATGATGGGAATGATGGGCAGTGCTGCCAATATGCTCGCCATGCAGTTTAATCAGGCAGACCGCAAGCTCGATTACAGCAGCACCGATCTGGTGCTCAAGTTAAATCGCAGCCTCGACTCTGAGACTGCCCTGACCATCGATTTGGGGATTAAGAATCGCGCCCCTTCCTATCAGGAAACCTTTCTCTGGCTACCTCTGCCAATCACCGCCGGCCTCGCCGATGGACGCAGCTATACGGGCAACTTAGCGCTAAATAATGAAACCGCCACTGAGATCAGTATTGGTTTAAGTAAAAAAACTGAAGGCTTTAGTATTTATCCACAGATCTTTTATCGCCAGATCGATGACTATATTCAGGGTGTCGCGAGCATGGATATGACCGCCAATATGGTTAGCAATATGATGAGCGGAGCCGATGCCCTGCGCTATGAGAATACCGATGCTGAGATCTACGGTGCCGATGCCAATTGGAATTATCGTATCAATCACAACTGGTCAGCCGATGGTGTGGTCAGCTATGTGCGTGGCAAGCGCACTGATATCACCGATGATCTCTATCGTATTGCACCGGCCAATGGTCGTTTTAGTCTACGCTACCAACCGGATCAAGGGACGCTTGAACTGATGCTAGAGTCGGTGATTTACGCCCGACAAAAGCATGTTGCCGGCTATAACAATGAAGCCCAATCTAGTGGTTTTGGCATTGTTAATATGGGCGCCAACTGGTCTCCAACGGAGAACATTAAGCTGCGCTCCGGGGTTAAAAATCTCTTTGATCGCTTTTATAGCACTCATTTGAGTGGCCGCAATCGCGCCGGCGACAGTGATATTGCCATAGGTGAAGCAATCCCCGGTCTCGGCCGTGCGTTTTATCTCTCAATGGCGATAAATTTCTAGTACCATTTGGCCTATGCAAAAAGCCCAACCGAATAACAACAGCGCCGCAACCAGGGAGAACTTATATGTTCTCAGCTTGATTCGCGGCGTTGCCCTGCTCGGTCAGATACTGGCACTGATATTTTTCACCTGGCTACAACCGATTGGCCTGCCGGTAGCTGAAATTGCCTTTGTACTCAGTGTCTACGCTTCTCTGACCGCGGCTGTTTGGCTGCGCAGTCGGCGCCCTGTGCCCATAGGGAATACAGAATTTTTTATTCACCTGCTTGCGGATATTGCGTTCTTTTCGATTCTGCTATTTTTTAGTGGCGGCGCCTCCAATCCCTTTGTCTCCTATATGCTGATACCGATTAGTATTGCCGCAATCACTCTGACACGGCCTTACAGTATTGCTTTGGCAGCAGCAGCCCTGCTCTGTTACAGCCTATTATTAAAGTACTATGTGGCCATCAGTGCGATTGCACCTGGGCACCATCAGGTGGCGGATAACAGTTTGCATATTCTTGGAATGTGGGCCAACTTTGCTATCAGCGCTGCGATTATTATTTACTTTATCAGCCGCATGGCCACCACCCTAAAACAGCAGGAACAGGAAATTGCCATGCGTCGCGATGCTCAGCTTCGCGATGAGCAACTACTGGCGGTTGGCACCCTAGCTGCAGGCACAGCTCACGAGCTTGGCACGCCGCTTAATACCATGAAGCTGATTGTCGATGAAATGCTGCTAGACACAGATAATCAGGCCGATGTTGTGCTGCTTAATCAGCAGATCGAACAGTGTAAAACCACTCTCAAACAGCTGCTTACCACCGCGGAAGAATCCCAGTCTAATCAACTCGAAGCGCAGTCGGTGCGACTCTACCTGGATAATATTTTGGCCCGCTGGCAACTACTGCGACCGCTGCTAAAAACCCGTATTGAATTCACTGATTGCCCGGATATTAGTGCCATATTTCATCCCACCATTGCCCAGTCAATTCTCAACCTACTGAACAATGCCGCGGATGCAAGTGAACAGGTCGATATCAATATCAGTTGGAATACCGATACTGCAACGATTAATATCCGCGACTTCGGCGCTGGTCTGGATGCCGAGAAAGCAGGAACCTTGGGGCAGCCCTTTGTTACCCATAAAGCTGGTGGTCTCGGTTTGGGTCTATTTTTATCCCAGGCCACACTGACCCGTTTTGGCGGATCCGTGATCCTGCAGAACGCTGCAGAGGGCGGCACCCTCACCCAGATATCTCTGCTTCTTTTAATCGCAGCTGAAGCATCGTGAACTATCTCTTAGTGGATGACGACACAGCCTTTAGCTCGGTGCTTGCTCGCGTATTGAAGCGCCGTGGGGAGCAGGCTTTTACCGCGAGTGATGGTCAGCAAGCGATCGCACAGCTCGAGGGTGAAACAATTGATCGGGTGGTTTTAGATTTAAAGCTTGAACAGGAATCTGGGCTTGCCATCTTGCAGCAACTGCTGGAGTGCCAACCCTCTCTGGAGGTGGTTATATTGACCGGCTACTCGAGTATCTCCACCACCGTGGAGGCGATAAAACTGGGCGCGATCAACTATCTGTGCAAGCCGGCAGGAGTAGAGGAGATTATTGCTGCCTTTGAAACCCGCAGCCTAAAGCCCGGCGAAGTGCCACTGCAGGATTCACCGCCCTCGGTCAATCGACTGGAGTGGGAGCATATTCAAAAAGTACTGAATCAGCATGAGGGCAATATTTCCGCCACGGCAAAGACATTGGGTATGCACCGCAGAACACTGCAGCGCAAATTACAAAAAAGGCCGGTCAGAAACTGAGCGGCCTAGATTGAATAGCAGGGGTTTGATTGCAGAGCTGTTGGTTGGAAAGCTCTTGAGTGGAAAGCGCTTGGTGAACCCGTTTAGTTAAGTACTTTGTAACCGCGGCCAGACAAACAGCGTCTAACAATGCGTTCTTGCTCATATCGCGCGCGCTTATTTCCTTTTACACCACCCAATACGGCACCAGCACCGGCACTGCGTTCGGCGGTTTTGCTGTTACCTAACACGGCACCGAGAACACCCCCAAGCACAGCCCCTTCGACCGCACCCTCTGCGGTCTCAGCGCCAACATCCACATGTTGCGCATAGTGCTCACAATCCCCAAGGTCATCGTAATAGTCATTCATATCGACTCCCTTGGTATCAATAATAATCTCTTTCGCTGCACCATAGCCGCGATGGCCGTTAACACAGCCGCTGGTGATTAAAACCACTACAGCCAATCCGAGTAATGACATGCTATATATTTTCATAAGTAACCCCTTCAATTGAAACATTCTCTGTACCAACGCCCTACCGATCACTTGGTTGACCTACAACAGTGGAATAACACTGAGGCCAATAACTACTTAGCGTTGTTCATAATGCCGCGCACCGCTGCGGGAATATCCGCGGGCAGCACCACAACCTTGGCATTATCTGACTGACCCATTTGACGCATGGCCTCGACATACTTTTCCCCGAGCAGATACATGGCCGGCAGCTCCTTATCCTGAATCGCGTCACTGACTTTGGTCAGCGCCGTTTTGGTCGCTTCAGCCAGTACTACTTGGGCTTCAGCATCACGACGGGATGCCTCAAGACGGCCATCAGCGGTGAGAATGGCGGCACTTTTATCGCCCTCAGCACGAGTTACTGTGGCGCGACGCTGACGCTCGGCGGCGGCCTGTTCTTCCATTGCCGCCTGCATAGTGCCAGAGGGGTTAATATCCTGAATTTCGACAGTCTTTAGAGTGATACCCCAGTCGGCGATATCATCGGAGATCGATGTCTTGAGCTTGGCCTTAATCTGATCCCGTGAAGACAGGGCATCATCGAGCTTCATCTCACCGACAATCGAACGCAGGGACGTCTGTACCAGCGTGCGGATGGCCAGTTCGTAGTCTTCAACTCCATAAACGGCTTTTTCCGGCGAGACTATATTGATATAGGCCACTGCATTGGCGACGATCACCACATTATCCAGTGTGATCACTTCCTGAGAGGGAATATCCAAAACGATATCTTTGGTGGTTACTTTGAATGCCACATTATCTATATAGGGGACAATAATATTGAGGCCCGGCTTTAATGAAATATGATATTTACCCAGTCGTTGCACCACCCACTTAGACCCCTGAGGAACCAGACGTACACCTTTTAAAAGGGTTATCAGAACCAGCAATAAGACACCTATTACTACAATTGGACCTTCCATTATGTTTACTCCCTTATCGAGTTGCGCCGCAGCCACCGAGGCTAACGGCTAAATTAATATTTAACGCAGCTTCACGACAATCAAGGTATTGCCAGCGATCTCTTTAATATAAATACGATCGCCAATACCCACTTCTTCATCGCAGATAAAATCCCATTCATCATCACCCAGCACCGGAGTGGTAAAACGCACCTGACCGCGGCTGTGCTCAGTGGGCGCTTTAATCACCTGCCCCGCCTCACCTATGGCCGCATCACGGCTGATTCCGGCAGTGGTTCTGTCGGTCATCTTGGGTTTGAAATACTTAAACCAGAGCACTGTGAAGGCCACTGAGGAAATCGTCCAGATCAGTATCTGTGCAGTGAAGTTAAGATCCACTACTGTCATCAAAAGTCCCACAACGATGGCGCCCAAACCAAACCAGAAGATGGTAAAACTGGGAATAAATATCTCTCCAGCAACTAACAGCATGCCCAATATTAGCCAGTGCCAATACAACAGTTCAAATTCCATAGTATGTCCTCAATAGCTTGTCCTAAATAGCTTGTCCCCAACAGCCTACCCGCTCAGATTATTGCTCAAGCGTCCCTTTTACAATCCCTCTTCAGCAGATCGCCGCAGGGTCATCAATATAGCATCTTCACGACCAAATTCAGTTCTATAGTAGTCGCGCCTGCGCCCCACCTCCATAAAGCCATAGTTGAGATACAGACGAATGGCGGGAAAATTACTCACCCGAACTTCCAATAAAACCGACTCGATGGCATCGTCAAGGGATTGCAAAGTATGGCGCAATAACTGAGAACCCAACCGATGCCCCTGATACTGAGGGTCAATAGCGATATTAAGAATCTCCGCTTGGTCCACTACCGAGGCTGTGATCAGATAGCCGATCGGTAAGCAATCATCAGAACCCTGATGACATATAACCCAACACTGGTGCTCTTCGAGGCTCTGGTGAAACTGCCTGTGGTTCCAGGGTGCCGCGGTCACTTCCCTTTCAATAGCAACCACCTGAGCAAGATCCTCTAGGACCATTCGCCGAATCAGAATATTGTTATTTTCGGAGTCTATGAGAGGGGCTGTCACAGCAGTATAGGCACTAAAACTAGGCGGTTTCTGGGGCAAAAGAAACTGACTTGAGCAGTTGCCAAGCAGTGGCTTTAAGCTCTGGGGTATCGATCATACTACTCAGTGCCGGCACTATCAGTGCCGCGGTCTCTTGGCTTAGAGCCAACTGACCAAAGTTTGGCTGTTCACTGCGCTGCTGCGGACTTAGCAGCCACTCAGCCGCGGGCTCACCAAGCAGCAAAATATACTTCACCGGCCGTGCATTGAGTCTTGCTTGCAGCAGGGTTGCGAGAAACTCCCGCACCTCATTCTCATCCCCATCGGCGTTGGGATAGGGTGGCCACTCCACTAGTTCCATCTGCGGCAGTCGGTGAATACCGCAGCCCACAGCATTTAGAATATTGGTCAGCAGTTGCATTTCATTGGTGTCGGCCAGTGGACCTTCAACTGCACTGCAAACCAACACTTCTGAATTGGGCTGCCAGAGGGAGAATTTAACCTCGATCAGTGCCGCTGGTGTCTCTCGAACAGTAGCTGCAACCCTGGGAACAACAGACTTTGCCGGAGAAACTGGCGGCGTGACTTTCTCACTCGCCGCCGGCTTATCGAAGTTTAGGTTTATACGCGCGGCCACATCGACGTTTTTACGCTCCTCTGCCGCTAGGGCTGGGGCTGAGCCTGAATCTAAGGAGAGATCATTGAACGCAGCAGGCGCATCTTTAACTACTAGCACAGAGTCTTTCGGCACATATTGCACTATGCCGAGAGTCTGTAAGTAGTAGGCCTGCTGGCTCGGTTGCATCAGATGCCGCCCATCTGTGGGTGCAGACGACCCGGATTACGCATTAGCGTCAAGGCATTCAAATAGGCCTTGGCACTGGCCACCAGAATATCGGTATCGGCGCCCTGCCCATTGATAATGCGGCCATCCTTTTCCAGTCGCACAGTCACGCCGCCCTGTGAGTCAGTGCCTTCAGTAACGGCATTGACCGAATAGAGCTGCAACTTACTGCCACTGCTAACCAGTTTTTCAATCGCATTAAAGATCGCGTCCACGGCACCGTCGCCGGAGGCTTCGGCACTATGTTGTTTGTCTTGATAGGCGACAACGATTTTTGATGCCGGTGCCTGGCCTGACTTTGACAACACTTCTAAGTCAATCAGGGTCAAAGCATCCGCCTCAGTACCCATCTGGGCATCGGAAACCAGCGCCTGTAAATCTTCATCAAAAATTTCGCGCTTCTTATCGGCCAAGGCTTTAAAGCGTAAAAACAGATCGTTAAATTCTGTTTTGCTATCAAACTTAATGCCCAGTTCTTCAAGCCGTGAAGCCAGTGCCGCGCGGCCGGATAATTTGCCCAGAGACAACTTGTTAGTGCTCCAGCCAACATCTTCAGCACTCATAATTTCGTAAGTCTCGCGGAACTTCAAAATACCGTCTTGGTGAATACCCGACTCATGGGCGAAGGCATTGGCACCGACAATCGCTTTGTTCGGCTGCACTGGAAAACCAGTGATGCTGGAGACAAGACGGGAGGTTGGCACTATATGGGTCGCATCTATATTAGTTTCAACTGGAAACACATCTCGGCGAGTACGAATCGCCATTACCAACTCCTCAAGAGCGGCGTTGCCTGCACGTTCTCCAAGGCCATTGATAGTACATTCAACCTGACGGGCACCGCTCTGGATGGCTGCCAGACTATTGGCTACAGCCAAGCCTAAGTCATTGTGGCAGTGCACCGAAAAGATGGCTTTATCAGCATTCGGCACAGTATTCATAAGGCGTTTAATCATCGATGCGTATTCGCTGGGATCCGAGTAACCAACGGTGTCGGGCAAATTGATTGTCCGTGCACCCGCATTGATCACCGCCTCGGTGATGCGGCACATAAATTCAAACTCGGTGCGACTGGCATCTTCCAATGAAAATTCCACATCATCGATCAAAGTGCGAGCAATTTTGACCGCGCCAACCGCCTGCTCCAAAACCTGATCCGGCTCCATCTGCAGCTTGTGCTTCATATGGATCGGGGAGGTGGCGATAAAAGTGTGGATGCGGCCAGCATTGGCACCTTCAAGGGCTTCTGCCGCTCGTTCTATATCGCCGCGTACGGCGCGAGACAGGCTGCAGATACGGCTTTCTGTGACGCTATTGGCGATCGCCTGAATAGCTTCAAAATCACCTTGACTGGAAATCGCAAAACCGGCTTCGATAACATCGACACGCATTTTTTCCAGGGCGACGGCGATACGGACTTTTTCATCTTTGGTCATGGATGCGCCGGGGCTCTGTTCACCGTCACGCAACGTAGTATCAAAAATCACTAATTTTTCTTTGGCTTGCTCTGAGCTGTTCATACTGTCTTCTCTTCCTAAAGGGAGCCATGCTGTTTAGCTAATCAACTTTGGGTTAACTAATTTAAGGACTCATTGTAAAACGGATCGGACCGCGGTGGGGTCAGAATTTCACTGCATTTTTAACTAATAAGCTTTTAATCTGACTACATTTAGCCAATGCACGGAGTTTTGATGAGGTATAACGATAGATGCCCCTCAGGGCAGGAGAAGAAGTAGTCCACGAGCGCAAACAACAGTCGTAAGACCGGAGTGGACAGCGCTTTTGAAAGAGTGGATATTCATCTCGGTATTCAAACAGATTTTAATGCTGCTGCCAACGACTATTTAAGCCTCGTCTGATGGCGTGCCGCCAACATAGCGCAGCTTGCGCAACAGCCAGACCGCCGGAGCATAAAAACTGAACACCGCGGCCATAGCAAACAGGATACGCGGCGGATCAATAGTGATCACCACAAAGCCCATAACCACAGACAGGATCACCATAAAGGGTACCTTGCCGCGCAGATCTATATCTTTAAAACTTGGGTACTTGAGATTGGACACCATTAACAGACCGGCAACCGCAGTTAGCAGAGCGCCGCTAACCGACAGCCAAAATGATGAATCGAGTTCATAGGCGGACCAGATAAAACCGGCTACCAAAGCGGCTGCTACTGGACTGGGCAGTCCGGTAAAGCTTTTATTGTCCGATGACTCAGCCTGCACATTAAAACGTGCAAGACGCAGGGCAGCACAGGAGGCATAGACAAATGCGGCGGCCAGACCCACTGTGCCCAGATCACTGACACCCCAACCATAGGCCACCACCGCTGGTGCAACACCAAAGGAGACCATATCCGAGAGGCTATCGTACTGGACACCAAAGTCACTCTGGGTATTGGTCATGCGCGCTACGCGACCATCTAGGCCATCAAAAAACATCGCCGTGAAGATAGCCATTGCAGCCCATTCGTAATTGCCACTAAAGCCCGATAGCACTGCGTAGAAACCCCCAAATAATGCGCCGGTGGTCAGCAGGTTGGGGAGCAGATAGATACCTTTGCGACGCGCCGGAACATCATCCGCAGGTGGCGTCTTGAGATTGACTACATTCTCTGGGGTATCGGCTTTTTTGATCATACAAGCATTACTCTCAGTGGCTACTGCAACTCTTAAGGGGCCATTATAGGCTTTTAACCTTCCAAATAGCAGCTCTGCATTTTATCTATATCCGCGGCTGACAGACCTAGGGCGCTGGTCAAATAGGTTTTAACATCGCCGTACTGACTATCGATAGCCTCGAGAAAAGCCTCAATATTGTCCTGGTGCACAGAGCAATAGGGAATCAACCAGTCGCGATCCCAGCTCTCAACCTTGGCTGCGCGCAGGTGCCCCTCGACAATTTCAATTAAGGCATCTGAATCATAGTGTTCGATGGTCAGCATATAGTCATCGACAATCGTCTGTCGCGGCACATCCAATGCCGAGAGAATCAAAGCCGCCGCCATACCGGTGCGATCTTTACCCGCAGAGCAGTGAAATACCGAGGCGCTGTCTGCATTGTCGACTATATGACGCATAAACCGACTAAAGGCAGGAATCACCGCCTCGATGCAGGATCGGTAGGAATTCACCACCAATTGATGAGACGAGTCCGCGGTTAATTCACCGCCAAACAGAAATTCCCAAAAGCGCGAAATATCGCCGATATGAATTTGGTAGTCATCGATAAAGTCCGCGCGCACGGCACAGCTGGGAGACTGCTCTTGCTCCTCGGTGCGCCGAAAATCATGAATCTTGCTGACGCCAATAGCCTCGAGGGTATCGAGATCACCATCACTGAGACGCGCCAGATGCCCACAGCGCATAATTTTGCGCCATTTAACAGTGCGACCCTGAGTGTTTGTGTAACCACCAATATCGCGAAAGTTAATTCCACCATCGAGCTTGACGACTCTAGTTTGACGCTCAGCTACTGACATTTTGCCCCCTTACCTACTTTGTTATTTTTTTATTATCGCTAGTACAACCGGCTAGAAGCCAATCAAAAGCCAACCAAAAACCGACCAAAAACCATTTAAAATATCCGCCTAAAACGAAAACGGCCCACTGGGTAGCGAGCCGCTTTTGATTGTTTTTCACAGAGTTACAGCCTGAGTATTAAACCCGTAAAAACTTTTCGCCGCGGGCGATACCGGAAACACCGCTGCGCACAACTTCCATAATACCCATCTCGCCGACTGCTTCAATAAAGGCATCGAGCTTTTCACTGTCACCGGCCAACTGCACTGTATAGGTCTGAGGCGTCACATCGATAATATGGCCGCGAAAAATTTCAACACAGCTCTTTAGCTCGTGACGAATATCACTTTCACTAGCTTTGATTTTAACCAGCATCAGCTCACGCTCTATGTGCGCACCCTGAGTCAAATCCACAACCTTAATCGTGTCGATCAACTTGTGCAGCTGCTTCACAATCTGCTCCGCCATATGGTCATCACCCTGAGTGGTCAGGGTTAAACGAGACAGAGTGTCGTCATCCGTGGGCGCCACAGTCAATGTATCAATATTGTAACCGCGCTGGGCAAACAGGCCGACTACGCGGGACAGTGCACCGGATTCATTTTCCATCAAAATAGAGATTATCCGCTTCATTAGGTTCTCTCCGTCTTGTTTAGCCACAGGTCGCGCATCGAGCCGCCCGGCATTTGCATTGGGTAAACGTGCTCAGAGCGATCGACATCGATATCCATAAATACCACACGGTCCTTCATCGCAAAACACTCACGCATCTTCTCTTCGAGTTCATCGATATGGGTGATTTTCATACCCACATGACCGTAGGCTTCAGCCAACTTAACAAAGTCTGGCAGTGACTCCTCATAAACACTCTCTGAGTAGCGGCTGCTGTAGTTCATATCCTGCCACTGACGCACCATGCCCAGAGCTGCATTATTGAGATTAATAATCTTCACCGGCAAATTGTGCTGACTGCAGGTAGAGAGCTCCTGAATATTCATCTGGATACTGCCTTCGCCGGTAACACAGGCAACGTCACAATCCGGGAACGCCAGCTTGCAGCCCATGGCCGCGGGTAAACCGAAGCCCATGGTGCCGAGACCCCCGGAGTTGATCCAGGTGCGCGGCTTGTCGAACAGATAGTACTGAGCGGCAAACATCTGATGCTGGCCTACGTCGGAGGTGACAATCGCCTTACCTTCGGTGACCTTGTAGAGCATCTTGATCACGTCTTGAGGCTTGATGCAGTTGCCTGAACTCTCTTCATAACGACTGGCGGTATAAATACCTTGGTCCGCGCGCCACTGGTCGATCTGCTGCCACCACTCGGCGATTGCATCGCTGTCAGGCTTGGAATCAGACTGCTCAATAAGGCCGATCATTTCCGGTAGCACAGAATTACAGGTGCCAACTATAGGGATATGCGCCTCGATATTTTTCGATACCGAAGTGGGATCCACATCGATATGAATAACCGTTGCATGGGGGCAGAACTTTTCTAGATCATTGGTCACCCGATCATCAAAGCGCGCGCCGATGGCAAAGATCACATCCGCATGGTGCATGGCCGTATTGGCTTCGTAGGTGCCGTGCATGCCGAGCATACCGAGATACTGGGGGTCGGTGCCGGGGTAGCCACCGAGACCCATAAGGGTATTAGTGACTGGGTAATTAAGGATCTTCGCCAAAGCAATAAGGTGCTCAGAGGCATTATCTAGCACCACGCCACCGCCAGTGTAGAGAACCGGGCGCTTAGCGCCGATCAGAGTCTGCACGGCACGGCGAATCTGCCCGCGATGGCCTTTATCAGAGGGCTGATAAGAGCGCATTTTTATCTCAGCGGGATATTCATAAGCGACTTTATAGCTGGGGTCTGTGACATCCTTGGGGATATCAACCACCACTGGACCGGGACGGCCGCTGGCAGCAATAAAATAGGCTTTGGCAATTGTCTCGGCGATATCTTCAGCACGAGTCACCAAAAAACTGTGTTTAACGATAGGACGAGAAACACCGACCATATCAGTCTCTTGAAAGGCGTCCTGACCAATTTTGGTCAACGGCACCTGACCCGAGATAACCACCATAGGGATGGAATCCATATAGGCAGTGGCAATACCAGTGATGGCATTGGTGGCACCGGGACCAGAGGTCACGAGGGCAGTACCCACTTCACCAGTGGAACGAGAGTAGCCATCGGCGGCGTGTACAGCAGCCTGCTCGTGGCGAACTAACAAATGGTGGACATCGTCCTGTCGATACAGAGCGTCATAGATATGCAGCGCAGCACCGCCGGGATAACCCCAGACATGCTTAATACCTGCATCTTTTAAAGCACGGATAATAATTTCACCGCCGGATAATAATTCCACAATACTTCCTCATCGCTGTTTAGTGGCAGGACGGTTCTCAGTGGCAAGCGGCTGTTACATCAAGATAGATTCCGCGAAGGCGGAAAACTTCAGTCACACAGGTACGTGCTTAAGACTGCATTCAGTGCTTACGGCTGAAATTCAGCTCAGAGCTAAAGGTATTAGCTGCACTATCTCTGTTGATGACCAGCGGCACGGATAACGCCATTCTGGTACTGGGTCCAAATTTCTGCATCAATACGTGCAGAACGGGGACAATTTAACAGTTTCCAACAATTAGTCAACGATCAATTGAGCAGCTAGCCTATCCACACTAGGCTGTATCTATAGCGACATTCAAACTATATATCACATCTATAAGTGATCAATTCAGACTAACTGGCGAAAGGAAGCCCCAATGAAACACTTTCTCTGCACCCTGATAATTATCGGCACTGGTTGCTTTGGGCTCTCAGCCACGGCAGAAAAAATCTATAAATGGGTCGATCAACAGGGTATTACCCATTACAGCGAGCAGGCGCCAAACCATAAAAAGACCGCAATCATTAATATTATCCCCTATCGGTTTGAGAGCAAACCTCAGCAGCCAAAGACCATATTGCCGAGCAGTAAAGCGCTGCAGCCACAACTTGAGGTCGAGACAGCCTTAACGGTAGAGCAATTAGCAGTTCAACAGAAAAACTGCGCCATGGCAGAGAGCAACCTTCAGGCACTGGAAAATGCCGGCCGAGTTCGACAGCTAGACCCGGACAGCGGCGACTACATCTACCTGCCAGACGAAGTAAAGCTCGCACAAATACAGGAGATGAGAGACTATATCCAAGATGATTGCGGCCGTTAGCAACATTTGTTGCTTAGCCAAGGTTAAAATAGCTCGAAAAATAATAATAAAAACAGATATCACGGAGCCTAACCATGAGCACCCTGTACCGATTCTTACCCTGCGCACTACTGATAACTCTGCTCGCAAGTTGCTCTCAATCTGAACCGCCAGACATTCTGCTGATCGACAATATTCAAGGCTATAGCTTTGACGATCAGCGGGAGTTATTTAACTTTACCGCACTGGCCATCAGAGACGGCAAAGTTCTGGCTACGGGTGATTCGCAACTCTCAAAAAACTATCCCAGAGCAGAGCATATAGATGGCCAGGGAAAAACCCTGATACCCGGCATTATTGATGCCCACGGCCATGTTTCGAGCCTCGGCTTCACACTCTTAAGCACTGATGTACGGGGTCTAGAATCCGCCCTGCTGGCGGCTGAAAAAGTCGCCGACTACGCTGCCCAACAACCTCAACTGCAGTGGATAAAAGGTCGCGGCTGGAATCAGGTTCTCTGGCCAGGCCAGCAATTTCCCAACGCCGCAGTACTCGACCAATATATTGACGATCGTCCGGTATGGCTGACACGTATTGATGGTCATGCTGGCTGGGCCAACAGTGCGGCCATGGAAGCGGCAGGTATAAATGGCAGTACAAACTCTCCTGAGGGGGGCGAAATACTCCGCGATGCGCAAGGCAACCCCAGCGGTGTATTTATCGACAACGCCATGAGCCTGATCGAGCAAGCCATACCCGCGCCCAGCGCTGATGAAATTAGCGTTGCACTGGATACCGTCAGCAAACATCTACTCAGCCTTGGCATTACTTCAACTCACGATGCTGGCGTCAGTGCCACTGAGCATTCCCTGTACCGTGAGCTGGCCGATAGTGGTGCCATGCAGGTGCGCCTTTACGGCATGATCTCATCTACTGACCCCGAACTTGAGCAGATCCTCGCCGCTGGCCACAGTCAAGACAGCAAGGATATGTACAGTGTCCGCAGTATTAAAATTTATACCGATGGCGCCCTCGGCAGCCGTGGCGCTGCCATGCTAGAACCCTATAAGGATCGTCCCGATCACAGCGGCCTGTTGCTCACCAGTGCCGAGCAGTTACGCAAGCTATTTAGTCTCGCCACAGAGGCTGAATTTCAGGTGGCGATTCACGCCATTGGCGACAGGGGCAATCGCATCGCTCTAGATGAAATCGAACATGTCTACAGTACTCTGGGCGGTCGTCATCTGCGTCATCGTATAGAGCACTCCCAAGTGGTGGCACTCAGTGATATCCCTCGCTTTAAGAGCCTCGATGTTATTCCCTCGATGCAGCCGACTCACGCCACCAGCGATATGAATATGGCTGAAGATAGAATTGGTGCCGAACGTCTGCAGGGTGCCTATGCTTGGCGCAGCTTTCTCAATCAGGGCAGCCGTGTAGTCTCAGGCTCTGACTTCCCGGTTGAATTGGCAGCTCCTTTCGATGGCATTCATGCCGCCGTAACCCGACAGAACAAAGCCAATCAGCCCGAGGGTGGCTGGATTGCGGAAGAATCCATGACCATAAAGGAAACCATGCGCAGCTTTAGTATCGATGCCGCTTGGGCCGCTCATCAGGAAGCGACTCTGGGTGGACTGACCCCCGGGAAATGGGCTGACTTTATTTTGCTGGATCGGGATATCTACCATATCGCGCCGGAGGATTTATGGAAGACCCAGGTATTAGAAACCTGGCTGGCTGGCAACCGGGTCTATAAAGCAGAGTAACTAATAGACTAAAAGAAAGGCCCCGCGGTTCTCGCGCTATTCCGCCAACTGCACCGGAATTGTGTTGGCACTGCGCTCGACCGTATTGTCTTGATTGAGATAGACCAGCTTGGGTTTGTGCTCAGCCGCCTCTTGGTCCGTAAACTGGCCATAGCTGGCAATAATAATGCGATCGCCGACCTGACATTTCCGTGCGGCACCGCCGTTCATTGAAATAATTCCGCTACCGGCTTCAGCGACAATTACATAGGTAGTAAAGCGTTCGCCGTTGGTCACATTGTAAATATCAATCTGCTCAAATTCCCGCATTCCGGAGAGCTCTAATAGTTCCGCATCTATGGCGCAGGAGCCGTCATACCAAAGCTCGGCTTGAGTCACAGACCCCATATGCAGCTTGGCCTTTAGATACGTGGACAACATCCTTTTTCTCCTAAATAAGTATTTTTAAACAAACGCTCTCAATCGAGACGAATACTGAGGTTATCAATCAGTCGTGCAGACTCAGTAAAGATAGCACCCAGAATAGTGATTTCCAGATCGTCTTCCGCCGCCGGATCCAAGGTTTTGCTATTGCTCAGGGTAATATAATCGACTTTAAAACCGACCTCGGCAATACGTTGAATAGCCATGATCTCCAACTCGCGAAAATTGCGCGCCCCCCCTTGAACCTGCTGTGCAATCCACTCAAGACTGTCTTTTAGTATCACAACCTTGGGACGCTCTTCCTCGGTGATATAACTATTGCGCGAACTCATGGCCAGGCCATCAGCTTCGCGATGGATCGGTGCCGCAGTGATCTCCACAGGCATACAGAGGTCCTCGGCCATACGCCGAATCACCGCTAACTGCTGATAATCTTTTATCCCAAAAATGGCCTCATCCGGCTGCACAATATTAAACAGCTTAGACACCACCGTGGTCACACCTTCGAAATGGCCGGGGCGACTGGCACCGCAGAGAACATCGGTCATAGTCGGACAGATAACGCGGCTCTGGGTGTCGAGGCCATTGGGGTACATTTCAGTGTCATCGGGATGAAAAAGATAGTCACAGCCGGCTGCGGTAAGTTTGTCGCAATCCATCTGGTAGGTGCGTGGATACTTGTCCCAGTCTTCATTGAGGCCGAACTGCAGGGCATTGACAAAGATTGAACAGACCACGATATCGCAGCTCTGGCGAGCCTGCTCTACCAATGCCAGATGTCCCTGATGCAGATTACCCATGGTCGGTATAAAACCAATACGCAAACCTTCACGGCGATGAACAGTCAACGCGTCTCGAAGACCACTAACGGTGTGGAAGATTCTCATGATCGATTACCCTGTGGAAGTGTATCTGTAGACAATTAGTTTTCGCTGAAGTAATCGCCAGCGAGATTTTCGAAGCGCGTGTACTTGCCGAGAAAGGCCAGTCGGCAGGTGCCGATGGGACCATTTCGCTGCTTGCCGATAATGATTTCGGCACTGCCCTTGTCGGGACTGTCTTCGTTGTAAACCTCATCGCGATAGAGGAATACAATCACGTCAGCATCCTGCTCAATGGCGCCCGATTCTCTCAGGTCCGAATTGATCGGCCGCTTGTTGGGACGCTGTTCCAGATTACGACTTAGCTGTGACAAAGCAATCATGGGACATTCGTATTCACGAGCCAGATTCTTCAGTTCACGAGAAATCTGCGAGATCTCCTGCACTCGTCCATCCGCCGGATTATTACCGCTCATCAGCTGCAGGTAATCCACCATAATCAATCCAGGCTGGGCCTGAGCGTAAAGTGCTTCGGTATCAGCGGGGGTATCCGCACCATGTTCCTGATGCCATTCCTGACGCAGCTGCTCAACCCGTTCCCGAGTGAACTGCTTAATTTGATTGCGCATGCCCAGCGGAGTGATACCGGAGGTATCATCGATAAACAGGGGACGATCTTTAAGACGCTGTGCGGCGCTACTGAGGCGCGGCCAATCATCTTCAGTGAGGTTACCGGAACGCATACGCGTTTGATCGATCTTACCGATGGATGAGAGCAGTCGAATAATCAGCTGGCTGGCTGGCATCTCGAGAGAGAAGACCAGAACCGGACGATTCTGGTTTAGTGTCGCATACTCCACCATATTCATGGCAAAGGCTGTCTTACCCATAGAGGGTCGCCCTGCCACAATCACCAGGTCAGACTTCTGCCAACCGGAGGTCATATCATCGAGGTCTTTAAAGCCGGTGCCCATACCAGTGATATCGGCATCATTTTTAAACAGCTCATCGAGACGTTCAACCGCCTCTTTAAGCAAGGCGTTAACCTCTTTAAAACCGCCCTTTTTTGGCCGATTTTCAATAATTTCTTGCAGCCGACTCTCGGCTTCTGCGAGCAGCTGAGCACTATCCCAACCTAAGGGGTTATAACCTTTACGCACCGTCTCACTGGCCGCGCCAATCAGCTGGCGGACAATCGAGCGTTCCAGAACAATCTGGGTATAGGCGGGAATATTCGCCGAGCTAGGCGTGCTACTGGCGAGATCGATTAGATACTCGGCACCACCAATACTGGCCAATTCATTGCTGTTGAGCAGGGACTCACTGAGGGTAATGGCATCGAAGGGCTGGCCCTCTTCCGATAGTCTCGCCATCGCATTAAAAATAAGCTGATGGTCTTGGCTGTAAAAATCTGTATCCGATAGCGCCGTTGCAACTGCATCAAAGGCATCATTTTTTAGCATCAAACCGCCGAGTACGGCCTGCTCTGCCTCAATCGAATGGGGCAGTGGCTGACTGGCTGTGGGTTCTGCAAATAATGCTTCGTTCATAGTTTTAACTGATAATCAGAGGCTAGTAGATACCAAAACGGCACTGCATCTTATTCAGAAGCAGTGCCGTTTTGCAATAAATTCCCGTTCTTAGCGGAGATTTATTCAGCTTCAACCACAACAGTGAAGCTTTGAGTAACGTCTACGTGCAACTGGCACTCAATAGAGAACTCGCCAACAAAACGGATTGGACCGTCTGGCATGCTGATTTCGCTCTTATTGATATCGCTGCCTGCAGTGGCCAGAGCATCTTCCAACTCACGAATACCCACTGAACCAAACAACTTGCCTTCGTCACCGGCAACCGCAGTGATAGTCACTGAACCGATTGCAGCCAGTGCGGCACCACGTGCTTGAGCTGCGGCCAACTTAGAGGCTGCAGCGGCTTCGAGATCTGCGCGACGCAGTTCGAAGTCAGCAATATTTGACGCTGTAGCAAATACAGCCTTGCCCTGTGGGATCAGGTAGTTGCGGCCAAAGCCAGCTTTAACAGTAGCCTTGTCACCAATGTTGCCCAACTTGCCGATCTTTTCTAACAGAATGACTTCCATCTTAATATCCTCTTTTCATACTTGGCTCAGGAGCCGCGGTTTTTAAATGCCGCAAGACGAGAGCGTAAATTCAATATGCTATCAACCAATCCAAGGCCGACCAACACAGTACCTGTTGGACCGATAAAAAACAGTCCGAAGTACATTAATCCAAGCCAGTGCCCACCCCATCCCATCAGTTTCACCGTTGAATGAACCAGTGCCACGCCAGCTAGTAAAAGCGGCAGCGACAACAATTCAATCCAAGGCGTGTACTCACGGGGCAACGTCACACCAGCAACAACAATCGCAAACAAGATAACCGCAACCCGCTGCTCTAATCGAAAACCGTGGAATTCTTCGCGAAATCCGCCGGGATTAAATAACAGCGCCTGCCACCACCTAGCAACTAACAAGCCACAGACCACAGTAAGAGCGATCATCCATGCCAACAAACCCAGCACAAATGTTCTGTCGGGAACCAGACTCAGCTCCTCCGACACACCGGCCTGTGCACTAATCTGTGCAACCAGCTCGGCAACCTCTGCCACTACCTGATCAATATCTGCACTGGCAACAAATCCAACTATGGACACTGCTACAGCACTGCAGAAACCTACTCCAATCAATGTCCACTGCCACGAAGCCGTGGTACGTAAAACATTGGCTGCGACCACTATAACCACCAGTGCCGCAGATGGAGCCAGAGTTAACAGGGGGCTCATACTGCCAGTTAGGTAAAGTGCCAACCAGGGCAACAATGCCCAAAGTGCAACAATTAAACCTTCTGAGCTATCTTTACGAAGGGTGACCAGACCGATGGTCGCTGGGCTTATCAATGGTAGCAAGCTACCGAATACCGCAACGCCAGAGGCCTGAGCACGCCCACGCATAATTAGTTCTGCTAGGGCTCGCAAAGGACTTAACCTCTATTACTTATGGCTATCAGTGTATGGCAGCAGCGCGATGTAACGAGCGCGTTTAATAGCTTCTGCCAATTGACGCTGGTAGCGGGCTTTAGTGCCAGTGATACGGCTAGGTACAATCTTGCCGCTCTCTGAAACATAGCCTTTCAAAGTGTCTAAATCTTTATAATCGATCTCAGGTGCGCCTTCGGCACTGAAACGACAAAACTTTCTACGACGTACAAACTTAGCCATTATTCTTCTCCCTCGCTTTTCGCTGGTTCAGCAGCTTCTTCTGCTGGTGCTTCTGCGGCTTTAGCGGCATCAGCAGCGGCCTTG